>JBBRTT010000008.1:0-107525 GCA_038244165.1 Lysobacterales bacterium
AATTGTCCCGGTATTTTCCCGGCCGCTGCAGCGCGACGGCGATGTGGACTTGTCGTTCGGTCTTTTTGGCGCGAGCTTTGCCACTTTTCCCGGTGGCGCTTATGCCTATGGTGGTTTCTTCTTCGAGCCCACCTTGCAGCCGGACGGCAAGCTGCTGGTGGCCGCGTCGAAATATCAGACCCCCACAAACGTCGACTTTGGCGTACTGCGATTGCTGCGACCGGCATCGCAATTCAGCCGGATGGCAAGATCGTTGTCGCTGGCTTCGCGATCGTCGATGCCGCCGGCAATGAGGAATTTCAGGTGATGCGGCTGATCGGAGACACCGTCTTCGCGGATGCCTTCGAGGCACATTGATCGTGTGCCGTCATCCTCCTGATCGGCGCAGCCATTGTCCGCAGTCCGAACGCGTTCGGATATGAACGCCTTTTCGTAATGATCCCTTCCCGATCGGATTTACGTCTGTAGATGCGAGCAGTGGAGGATCAACCGTGAACGAAAGCAATTCTGGCGCTTCGCTTGTCCCCGCACGTCGGCCGCTGGTCGTCGGTCTGACCCTGGCCTTTGCCGCGTCCGGCGCATCGCTGCCAACCGATGCGGCGGCGACAATGCGTGTGGTAACCAATTGTCTGGACTCCGGCAGCGGCAGCTTGCGCGACACGATCGTCGCACCAACGACGATGAGTGGCGACACTGTCGATCTCAGCCAGTTACAGTGCAGCGCCATCACGCTGACCAGCGGCGAAATCCCTGTCGCGCAGCACGACCTGTCCATAACCGGGCCCGGCGCCGCGTTTCTGGCCATCGACGGCGGCGAAATCCATCGCGTGTTTCGCCACACCGGCACCGGCACGTTGAGCATCTCCGACCTGACGATCACGCACGGAAAATATGCGGCAAGCAGCGGTGCCGCCACCGGCGGCTGCCTGCGCTCCGCAGGCAACATTGTCTTGACCGATTCAACAGTTTCGTACTGCCTCGCGCGCGCCACCAGCAGCGCCAGCGCTTACGGCGGAGGTATCTTTACCAGCGGCGACCTGTACCTGAATCACAGCACCGTCGCCCACAACCTTGCGAATGGTCCAAGCGACACAGCGACCGTGTTTCATCGAGTCTGGGGTGGTGGCGCGTTCGTCGCCGGAAATTTGCTCACTTCCTACAGCACCATCATCGGCAACAGCGCCGGTACGCCCGATCACCGTGCCAGTGGCGGCGGCCTGTATACGTACAGCAATGCGCAAGTCACGCAATCTACGATCTCGGGGAATCGAGCCGACGCCGCGGGAGGATGGGCGGCACGATCGCTGGGAGGCACCGCGGTTTCGCTCGTCAACAGCACCATTTCCGGAAACAGCGCGTTAGCGACGATCGGTGGCATGTCCAGCGTTGCTCCACTGATGCTAACCAACAGCACCATCGCGTTCAACCAATCCGCATATTCGCGCGGCGGCTTGTATGTGCGCGCCACACTGACGCTAAAAAGCTCGATCGTCGCCGACAACGTTGCTGCAAGTGGTGCGAGCGATATCGATGGTCTCAGCGGAACAACGATCGCAGGTTTCAACAACCTGATCACGTCGTCCACGCTGACTGTGCCGGCAGACACAATTGCAACCTGCCCGAAGTTGGGTCCGCTCGCCGACAACGGCGGTCCGACTTTCACCCACGCCCTGGCTCACGACAGCCCCGCGATCAATCATGGCAACGGCGAACAATTCCCGCCCAATGATCAACGCGGCGTCGGCTTTGCGCGCCCGTTTGGCGCCGGCGTCGATATCGGCGCCTACGAGTGGCGCGGCACGCCGGACGATCGTTTGTTCAATAGCGGCTTCGAGTCCGCTTGCGATCACTAATGAGCCGCGCGAGATGACGTTAAATGGACCACGCAAGCGGCCGCTGGTGGCGGATTTGACGCGGGCGTTGACTGCAGCGTTCCCTTTGTCAGTCGCTTCGAGCGGTTTTGTGACGACTGACGCGCCTGCGTTCGAGGCTCACTTGTATCGCCACGCATCGGATGATCCGCCGCGGTGCCGATTTATGTCCGTAACAGATGAGTGCTCGTCGGCGTACTGCCAACTTCCTCGATCAGGCCCGCACAGGAAACATCTCATACCCAGTATATTTTCTCGTCCCGCCGCTATTTGCGCACTGCTGATCTGCACACTGCTCAGTGCCGATGCCCGCGCCGTATCCGACGCCTGGACTCAGGACACTTCCTTGCTGGCGATGACACCCGAAGCCACTGCTGGCTATGGCGCGGCAATTTCGGCCGATGGCGACGTCGTCGCCATCGGTCAGCCCCGTGCCACAGTCGGTGGTATCGCCCAGGCCGGTAGTGTCGAAGTCTGGCGGCGGCAAGCAGGCTGGACACGCGAAGCGACTCTTGCCGAATTCGCGCCCAAGGCGAACGCGCATTTCGGCGCGCGCATCACGCTGCATGGCGACACCCTGTATGTCGGTGCGCCAGACCGGCCGAACGGCAGCTTGTCCAATGCTGGAGAGATAATTACCTTTGTCCACAATGCGTCAAATGGTACTTGGCAGAATAGCGGCGAAAGTCGTGGCTCATTTGCCAATGAGCACTACGGTGCAGCGATTGCCGTTGAGGGCGATCTGTATACGGAGAGTCATCCCGGCTCGCCCGTCTTTGCCGGGGGTTATGTCGGCGCTCAGTACGGCGCCTTCTCCAATATCGCCGGGTATGCGCCGCTGAAAGAGACCAACGGTTCAGTCGGCGACAACTTCGGCGCCAGCATCGCGATCTATCGAAGTCCCGACGCAAGTCAACCGGATCTCGCCGTCATCGGCGCGCCGAACTGGAGCACGGGATTTGCCGGGCCATCCAATGGCGCGGTTTTCGTATTCACCAATGCAAGCCATGACGGCGCCGGTTGGCAGCAAGTGGCCGAGCTGATGGCGCCCAACCTGGCGCAAAACGAGTTCTTCGGTCGCTCCGTTGCGGTGGGGCCGGGACGCGTGATCGTTGGTGCTCCGGGTCGCAACAAGGCAACCGGCACGCCGGTTACCGCGGCCGGTTCGGTATTCGTGTTTGTGCCCAACGGTACCGGCGGGTGGATACAGCAGAGCGAAATTTTCCTTTCACCCGCCGCAGCATTCGACGGGTTCGGTGCAACGGTGGCGTACGATCAAGTCAGCGGCCGAATCTTTGCCGGCGCACCGGGGCGCACGGTCAATGTGTTTGGCGGCTCGGGTCCGACCGGACTGGTTGCGGTCTTTCGCTTCAAAAAAATAATCAACTTCATCTTCGACTGGGTGGACACTGCCGAACTGGAAAGTCTGGACTTCCCCTCGATCAGCCAATCTGCCGGCAGTGCCATTGCCGTCTCGCAAGGTACGGCGTTTGTCGGCGCGCAAGACTACGACGGCGCGGGCGCATCCGCCAACAGCGGCCGCGTGCTTACTTTTACCTCCGATGAAATTTTTGCGAACGGATTCGACTGAACCGAACTGCTGAACGCGAACGCGAGCTGCTGCCCCACTGATCGATTGCGCTTTCCTTGCGACCACCAAAGCTCATGCACGACGCAACAGGCGATGCAGCAGACGCGCGTTGTTGAAGCGGTATTCCTCGCCGCGGACCAGGCGCACGACGTTGCTGCGGTGGGTGAACGCGACCAGCAGCGCGATGGCGAGTGCGAAGATCGACAGCGTCGACACGGCATTGTCCGGCACCCAGGAAGTTGTCGCTGCGAGCAACGCGAAAGCGCCGGCCGCGACGATCGTCGACAGGCCGACATAGCCAGTCGCGATCAGCACCAGCACCCACACCGCCATCAATGGCAACACCAGCGCCGGCGCCAGCACGACCACGACGCCGGCCGCGGTGGCAGCCCCCTTGCCGCCACGAAAACCGAAGAACACGGGCCAGCAATGACCGACCACGGCGGCGAAGCCGCATAGCGCAGCTTGCGCGTATGCCGTGTCGATGGGTGCCGGCGCAGCGGCGGCGACGTGCAGTCCGAGCCACGTCGCCGCGACGCCTTTTCCGACATCAATCATTACTACGCAGATCGCGAAGCGCCATCCCTGAGTGCGGAACGCATTGGTGCCGCCGGCATTTCCGCTGCCCTGACGACGGATGTCGACTCCGCGCACTCGCCCGATCAACAGGCTGCCGGACAGCGAGCCGAGCAGATAGGCCAGCGCGATGGCGCCCATCAGGACTGGCATGATGGCCTCGTCATGCCGGTCGCAGATCCGGCATGAATGAGATCACCACAGCGCCCGCGCCAGCATGTGCGCCGATCGCGCTGCCGGCATCGAGCACCGCGGCAACGTCGACACCGGGCAACTGTCGCAGCAACGCATCACGCACGCGTTCACCTGCGATAGCGTCATCGCAATGGAGCACCTGCGCACGCCAGCGCCCGCTGTGATCGAGTCCGCGCACGCAGCGGGCGACAAAGCGCGCCGCCAGATCGCCGCGATCGCGCATGATGCCGCAGACGTGCAGACGGCCGTCGCCCCCGCCAAGACGCACGATCGGCAGCAGCCGCAACCACTGTGTTATCGGCAATGCCCAGCGTGGAATGCGTCCGCCGCGCACGGCGTTGCTGAGGTCGCGTACATAGGCGAACGTGCGGGTGGCTTCCGCGAGCGTTGCCAGTTCTTCGACGATGGTCGCCGCGTCGGCGCCGGCCAGTGTGCGTTCGGCAGCATGCACACCCAGGAGACCCTGGCCACCGGAACCGTTGCGTGTATCAACAACGTGCACGCGCGCCGGATCAGTCTCCTGCGCGGCAAGCTCGGCGGACTGCAGCGTGCCGGACAGCGCGCGCGACAAACCGACGTACACGACTTGCGCGTGATGACTGAGCAAAAACTCGAACAGGCGGCGAAAATCCCCCGGTGGCGGTTGCGAAGTGCGCACCGGCTGCGTACTGCGCTTGAGCTCGGCGTAGAACTCGCGCGACGACAGCGACACCTTGTCCAGATAATCCTTCGCGCCGAAATTGACGCGCACCGGCACGAGGTGCAGCGGCAGGCGCTCGAATGCTTCGGGCGCAATGTCGGCAGCCGAATCCACCACCACGGCGACATCGCTCGCCCGTCGCGTCGCGCGCTGCTGCGCATGCATGTCGTCGGCCTTGCGCGCCACGACATTGCCGAAGGCCGACAGCGTGTCGAACAACAGTGCGGGCTCGTCGATGTGCAGGTGCACGCGCAGACGTTCGCGCGTGCCGGCCATGACCAGACTCGACGACGGTAGCGCAACCAATGCCGCGCGCACCGCGTCGCGATCGATAGCCTCGGCCGACAACACGCATTCGGTGCAGTAGCGGTGCTCGGCGTCCGACTCCTCGCCGATCAGCACACCGGCCGCGGCATTTTCCGCGACGATCGCAGCGCTCAATGCTGAGCGCCCACGCAGCATGAAATCATGGATGCCCTCAAGCAACTCGACGAAGCCCTGCGCGCCAGCATCGACCACACCCGCGCGGCGCAGCACAGCGAGCTGGCGCGGCGTGTCGGCGAGCGCCTGGCGCGACGCCGCGAGCGCGTGCGCAAAAGTTTCTCGCCGATCGATCTTGCCGGCGTCGCGCGTGCGCGCGAGTGCGTCGGCAAACGCGGCCATGACGCTGAGCATCGTGCCTTCGCGCGGTTGCGCCACCGCCGCGCGTGCCTGCGTGGAGCCCTCGCTTGCCGCCGCTGCGAGGTGTTTTGCAGACAGTCGGCCCACGCCGCTCAGCGCTTCGCTCGCGCCTTGCAGAAACTGCGCGAGGATCGCGCCGGAGTTGCCACGCGCACCGTCGATCGCTTCGCCTGCCGCACGCTCGAGCACATTGCCCGCGTGTGCGTGCTTGAGCGGACGCACCGCTTCGAGTACGGCGCTCAAGGTGAAAGCGAGATTGCTGCCGGTGTCGCCGTCGGCGACCGGGAACACGTTGATGCGGTTCAACGTATCGCGACTGGCCAGCACGCGACCGATGCCGGCGATCAGCGCGCGCTTGAGCGCACGGCCGCCGGGCGCGTACGTGTCGAACGCGGAATTCGGAAGGACAGGAGCGATCGCCGACATCGCCTCCCAGTCTAGCAGGGCGTGACACGGCCGGCAGTCCGGGACCATGTGGAGCGTCGTCAGGCATCTCGGCCTGTCGTTCGCCTCACGGCTTGGCTGGTGTCACCCCGTTCGGCGCATTGCCTTTGAGCCGCAGCGAAATAAGACTTTCGGTGATGCGCAAGACTTCCTGGATATCGGCAAACGATGTCGTCGGGTCATTGTTGTAGTCCATCAAGCGGTGATCGTACTTCCGGGTTGCCGCGATCTCGTCGATGACGAAGCGCATTTCCTGGAGAGCCGCGCCGCGGTGTTCGAATTTTTTTCCCACCTCGATGGTTGCTCCCTGCAGCGCGCAATACAGACTGAACGTCTTGGCGTCTTGCGCACACTTTCGATTGTCGGCGCGATTCCACTTCGATGGCGAATTCAACAGCTCGCGTGCACCCTTGACGATCTGCAAGTCGCCCTCGGTTACTGGCGGCCGGGCGTCGGAATCATCAGCGACAGGGGCTTGAGTGGCGGGTGCTTCGGCGCTGACGGCGAACGAAGGTAACAATGCAGCGATGACAACATAGAGCGTGACAATTGCTTGGGATGATCTTGTACGCATTGCGTTTGCTCCCTATCCGCCTATGCCGAACGATAGCGCAATGTACCGGCGCGTGTGAGGCACGCTGGGTGTATTGCACAGCAAATGAGCCTGCTCCGACAGCTTCGTGGCATCCCGCCCGAGATGGCGTTACGCTGGGCGTGTTGCCAGCTTTCACCACCTGCATGAACGACCCGATCGAGGTCTTCAAGGAGACGCATGAAAGCGATCGTCTACACGGAATACGGGCCGCCGGAAGTTCTTCGTCTCATCGATGTTGAAAAACCTGCGCCCAAGGACAACGAGGTCTTGATAAGAATTCGCGCAGCGTCCGTCAATGCGCTTGACTGGCGAATGGTGAGAGGCAAACCCGTGTTCGCGCGATTGATGATCGGCGGGTTGCGCAAACCGAAGATCACACGGCCAGGGGTTGATGTGGCCGGCCTGGTCGAAGCCGTTGGCACTGGCGTCACCGAGTTCAAACCGGGCGACGAAGTGTTCGGCACGTGCCGTGGCGCATTTGCCGAGTATGCGTGCGCCACGGAAAACCGCTTGGCGGTGAAGCCTGCGAACGTTTCTTTCGAGCACGCAGCAGCGGTACCTATCGCAGGCTTCACAGCACTGCAAGGCCTTCGCGACCGCGGTCGCATCCAGCAAGGTCAAAAGGTTTTGATCGATGGCGCGTCCGGCGGCGTGGGCACGTTCGCGGTGATGATTGCCAAAGCGTTCGGCGCGCAAGTCACGGCCGTGTGCAGCACGCACAATGTGGACATGGCGCGATCGATGGGTGCCGATCACGTCATCGACTACACGCGCGAAGATTTCACCCAAGGTGCGGCGCGTTACGATCTGATTCTCGCCGCGAACGCGCATCGGTCGATTTTCGACTACCGGCGTGTGCTGACCGAGGGCGGAATCTACGCCATGGCCGGCGGTGGCGGGATGCAAATGCTCCAGGGGCTGTTCCTGGCACCTTTGCTGTCGCTGTTCGGTCGCAAGAAGCTGGGCGCAGTGATGGCGAAAAACAACAAGAAGGATCTGCTGGTTCTGCAAGAACTTCTTGCCACGGGAAAAATCGTGCCCGTCATCGATCGACGCTTCGCATTGAGTGAAGTCCCCGAAGCGATAGGTTACGTTGAAAAGGGGCACGCCAGGGGCAAGGTCGTGATAAGCATGCAAGGCCATGGCGATAAAACTTGATTTCGCGCCCGCTCCGCACCTTCTGCTCGCGACGGCGCCTATTGATGCGCAAGGCTAGGAATGCAGCGAGCATGAGCTTGAATCGACCGACGCCAGTCATTCTTGCCCTCGCCCTTGGCGCGATGTCCGGCCAGGCGTGCGCGACCAACCAACCGCAGATGGTCTTCATGATGCCAACGACCAGCGGCGAGGGTGTGCCGAGTCCCGGCAACGCCGCCTATGAAGTCGCCATCATGAACCTCGACGGTTCACAGTTTCGCCAACTCACCCATGACGGCACGTTCAAATTCCTGCCGCACTTTTCACCCGACGCGTCGAAGATCGTCTACACGAAATTTTCGGTTGGCGGTTATGGATCAGCGGATGCGGCGTTTGATGTCGCTATCTACGATCTGGCGAGCGGCCAGGAGACGATGATCACGCACGACGGCCACGACATCGATGGAATCTGGTCGCCGGACGGCACGCACATCGCTTATCTGGCGTCAGCTTTCGTGCCTGCCGAGACGGTGCACGACTCCACCATCTGGATCGCGGACGCGGACGGATCGAATCCGCGTAAGGTTGCGAGCGCGAGCGGCGCCGTGGACGACTTGAGCTGGGGCGATATTGCCTGGTCGTCTCAGGGCTGGATCATGTTCACGGTCGCGCAGCAAGTGAACGGTTGCTACAAAGTCCGCATCGACAAGGTCCGCACCGACGGCACGCAGCGCACGCCAGTGTCCGACGGCGGCCCGAACTGCACGCCGCCAGGCATGGAGCAGAGCGGCGATGCCGACCCGGGATTCAGTGCCGACGGCGCAAGCATCTATAGCTCACGTGGATTTCCCGTGCCACCGGCAGGCCAAATCGCGCCGACGACCGAGCGCAAGCTCTACGCATTCTCGAGCAACGCCTGGTCGCCCGGCAAAGTTGAGCAGGATCTGAGCCTGCCCGCAGAACCGAGTTGCATCGAGGGCGTGCCCAAGGGATCCCCTGACGGCACGCGCGTGCTGTTGTTCCGCTTCTGTTTCGATAAGGGCACGCCGAAGGGCGGCATCTACGTCAGCGACATGGCAGGCAGCTATCGAACATTCATCGCTGAAGGATTCGGACCCGACTGGAATCCCGCGGCACTCGGCAACGTGAATGGATTTTCCCGTTTCGCCGGCGCGGCGACGGCGCGCGCCCAACTCGCGGCTGATGCGACGGCTTGCAGGCCGCAGTCCTTGCGAACGCCGGTGGCATGCGAGCCGGCTTTTTCCAACCCGATGCCAGTCACCATCAGCGGGTACGCCGGCGATGCGATGGAACCCTTTATTTCCAAGGATGGGCAGTTCCTGTTTTTCAACAGCCGCAACGACCCATTGATCAATACCGATATTTTTTATGCGTCCCGTGTCGACGATCGGACATTTACTTTTCTCGGGCCTGTCGCGGACGCGAACAGCCAGGTGCTGGATGCGG
The DNA here is from genome assembly GCA_038244165.1 of Lysobacterales bacterium. Classification (GTDB taxonomy): domain Bacteria; phylum Pseudomonadota; class Gammaproteobacteria; order Xanthomonadales; family Rhodanobacteraceae; genus Rudaea. The sequence continues at coordinate 9,258 of JBBRTT010000008.1, forward strand.
TGAGCAGTCTGGATGCACTCGGCAACTTTTATTTCGTCTCGACGCGCAGCTATGGCACAACGCTTTCGACAATATACAGCGGCCAGTTTACGGCCGGCGCGATCGGCAATGTGGCGTTGGTTTCCGGAATCTCCCTGCTGCAGGCCGGCGCGGTCAATTTCGATGCCGAGATCAGCGCCGACGGACAAACGCTCTGGTTCGACGACGGGCAGTACTCCTCAAGCGGCGATCTGCTCGCGGCCCGTCTTGTCGTCGCCGATCGACACGGCAGTACTTTCGTGCGCCGCGCGGCCAGCGCGACCATTCTCGCAACCGTCAATGCCTCGGGATTCAACTATGCGCCGAGCATTTCCGTGGATGGCCTGGAGCTTTTTTTCACCCGCTATGAATTGACGACAGCGGGCGCCTTGCCGGCGATCTATCGCACCTGGCGAACGGCTACAAACTTGCCATTCGGCGCACCCGGGCTGGTCACTGCTGCCGCTGGATATGTCGAGGCGCCTTCGCTATCGGCTGACGGTCGCCTGCTCTACTTCCACAAGTGGGTGGATGGGAAATTTGTCGTCTATTTAGCCCAGCGTTGAATCGACAGGGCCGCCTCAATGGCCGCCGTGGAGCCAGGAAATCGCCTCGGCCTCCGTCGTGAAGGCATCGGCGATTGCGCCAAAGTTTCTTGCGACCATGACTCCCAGCTTCTGCGGGTCGATCATCTCGGCCTTTGCGACGAGCACCACGCGCATGCTGCCACCGGTTGCGCTCGCCCATTCCCTGGCGAGCACGTGCCGGGTGGCGATGCTGGGAGGCGTCATCGTCGTCAATTCAAGCGTCACGATCAGGAACTTGGCGATGCGCTGACGCCGCGCAGAGTCAATTACCCCGGGTGTCGCAATGTCTGCTACCGCACGGACTGGTATTTGAACGCGTGGTATCCCTTGTCCTGCGACCCTACGGATCGCAAATCACCCAACAGCAGCCGCGCGTGAGCGCCGCGTAGTGAGGAAGCAAACACGGCCAGGATGGCCAATAAACAGTGACAAACGCAAGGCGCCGACTCCTCCCCGGTTCGGCGCCTTTTTTGCTGCTGACGCAGCGAGCAACGGACGGAGAACGAGCATGAGCGAACAGAAAAAATGTGCGCATCCAGGGTGCGCGTGCGAGGCCGGCGAAGGTAGCGATCATTGCAGCAACTATTGCAAGGCAGCCGCGACAAAGCACGAACACGGCGATGGCTGCGGATGCGGACATTCCGCCTGCGACACTCCGCATGCAAGTGCGCCGAGGTAGGGTAACGCCTCTGCAGATGTCCCGGCGCTATGCAGCCTCGGTGCTCTTCAACTGCAAAGGGCTCACAAACGCGTGCCGCAGCAGATAGTTCGCGACGTGGCGGGTTTCGGTTCCCATCACTTCAACGGAATACGCGAACTGCGCCGGCGTACAACCGCGCGACAAAGCCGATTCACGCAGCTCATCGAGGGTTTTCCACTGGGAAGGACAAGGTGCACTCTTGCGGCCCGAAACATAAAGCGCCATGGTTAATCCCGGATTGGTCCATCAAACGGCAACAAATTCCGGTCGGCCAGGAGACAAGTCCTGGAGCGCGCCGACCGGCTTCATAAGACATCAACGAGTGCCCCGGAGTGGTGGCGTCGTCGACGTTTTCCTTTCACGCGGTCGGACTATTGCATGATGTACAAACGCCGTCCGTGCGGCGGCGTACATAGCACTACGTTGCGACTTCGCCTGACGGCCACTACCTCACTGAAACCCATTCGCAAAAATGAGGTCGCCGACCCAGAACGTCTTGGTTGTCACCGTGCCCTGAAACGTGGCTTCGAACTTCCATGCACCTGACGGCGCGTTCGCTGGCAACACCGAGCTATGGTACCAATACGAACCGGCATAAAAACTCGGCGGTCCGGCGAACGATTGGTTCCAGGATTGAAATAACGAAGCGTCCGGGCGCAGCACGCGCATGTTCGATACCTGGCCAGCTTGTTGATCGTGGTAATACGTCGCAAAGAAAACCGTCTCGCCTGCAGTGAAAACGCTCTTGAAGTACGGCGTTTCCTCGGTCGGATTCGGGCAACCCGCATCCTGGTTGGGAATCGCCGAATGCGTCGCCAGTCGATTGATCTTCGAATCGAAATACGGACGTTGATTGAGGTATCGCGAAGGCACGTTGTTGCACATGCCTGAATTGCCTTCGAGCACCGAGTAGCCGGCAAGGTTGGAAGAATGCAGCTCGAAGTGCAGGTGCGGTCCGGTGGAAAATCCGGCACTGCCGACCTGACCCAGGTACTCGCCGACAGCGACGCCCTCACCGATCGCCTTGGCAGTCTGCGAGAACTTGCGCATGTGCCCATACCAGGCGACGGTGCCGTCGAGATGCTGCACGTACACTGCATTCCAGTCGGCGGAGTAATTGTTGGGACAACTGCGGTCGTCGTTGCCGTCGACCTTGCCCACGATCGTGCCCGGCGCAGCCGCGACAATCTGGACTGCGCCCTGGTCCATCAGTATCCATGGAAACGGCCACAGAAAAATATCGATGCCGGCATGGTTGTATCCGCCGGCCTGGTCATAGGTGCGCGCGCCGCAGGTGTAGTCGAGCAGATGGTTGGGATAGGTGGGATCAAGATCGACGAAATTGCTGATGCCGTGATAATCCGGATCGTTGTATCCCGCAGCCGGCTTCAGCGGCCAATCCAGCAATACTGGAGCGACCGGCAGCGCCTGCAGCAACGCCGGCGGCATCCTGCCCTGGGCCTGCAATTGCGCGATGTTCTGCTCGATTTGCGCGTCGATTCGCGCGCGCATCTGCGGCGTCATCTCATCGCGAAAATTCGCCGCGTCGATGCCACCGCCACCTTCGAGCACCGGCGACGGCACATCCGCCAGCGCAGTCATTGCCAGGATCAAGACACGCGCTATCACTACATTCCCCCGTTACATCCGCGAAAGCGGTTGTACGGCGGGAATCTACTCCCGGATCGCTACGTGAAGTTGCTCGCCCCTACCAGCGTTGCGGGTGAGCCGATGGAAGGTCGCTTACTCGAACCCGTCGACCAAAATATAGTTGCTCTCGTAGGCACCGAGATCCAACGTCGCGCCATCCACGCGTTGCGCGCCATCCAGATCCACGCCCGACAATCCTCCAATCGGATTGCCGACGCCGGCATCGATCAACGGCGAGGCCGGTGCGAGTCGAAAGTTCGCAGCGCCTACAAAGCCCGGAGTCACGTTGAGCGCGCCCGTCGACGATACGGGTGTTCCGGTCAGGGCCTGGATATCGTTGTTGCGCAGTGCCGTGTGGCGGAATTGCCCGCTCACATCGATGTCGACGCTGCCGGCGCCGATCGCGTTGTCCCAAAAAATATTGTTGTCCAGCTTCATTCCGGTGGGCGTGAAATAGTCGATCATCACGCGCTCAGGCTGTGTCGCATCCGTGGACTGGTTGCCGACAAACGTGTTGTTGGTGACGTCGATGGCGTTGTCCGAGTACAGATACGCAGCCGCGGCGTTCGGCGCGCTGTTGCCGACAAACAGATTGCCGCGCACGATCAGCGACGGACCATCGGAAGCCGCGAGCAGGCCACCGACCGCTTGTGTGCCGCCGATGCCCGCGACGCCAACATTGTTGCGAAAGATATTGCGCTCGATCAGGACAATACCGCCGGCAATCGGGCCGGGGTCGCCGACCTTGAGCCCGCCCGCGCTGGATTGGAACGGCGAAGAGCCGCTGCCGTTCTGGAACGTCAGGCCACTGATGTGGATCGTGCTGTTCGGTATCGCGTTGGCATTGATGGTCAGCACGCCCGATGCGTGATTGCCGTCGAGAATGGTCAGTGCGGAATCCATCGCCTGCTGCGTGCACGCCGCATCGACATAGCCGCCGGCAAGGGTCAGGTCATGATTGTTCGAGACCGCGCCGACCCAGCCGCCCGCCGGCGCTATGTACATGCCCAGGCGGATACGGATGTCATCCGCGTCGTTGTTGCCGGTCGAGGTCGCCAGCGTCGACAAGGCAGTGGCAAGATCGCTTGTGCTGCTGACGCAAACAATCCTTGTCGCCGCAGCGGCGCCGTCGGCAAGCAGCAGGGCACTGAGGAAAACCAGCGGGATTCTCATACAGATCAATGGTCCAGTCGGCCGGAAGTCGACCTTTGCGGGCGACCTCCGCATCAGACCTGGAAAGGCAATCAAGTATTACAGCATCACTGTGCGTCTTGAGTCGGCAAGTTGTAGTCGAACTCGTACGAATGCTTGCCGTCGGCAATGATGATATTCATCTTGCCGCTGAGCCCCGCGAGGGCGCCGCTGCCCGAGTCCGGCACCACGATGAGGTTCAGGTCAGGCACGCCGCGCGTCATCGTCGCATTGTGCTGAAGCACGAAACTGCCGCGGTGTCCATGCAAGGTTCCCGTCACTCTCTCCAGCGCGACATAACCGCCTGATGAGCCCTTGCCACCGCTTCCAGTGGCGAGCATTTCGCCCTTGCTGGTGGCTTCCAGGTCCCCGTGAAACTGCTTGTCGATCGACATCCGGGCAACGCCTGCGCCTTCATCCTTGTTGTAGACGTCCAGCGGAGCGATCTTTACGTCGAACGGTCCGCACGCTTGCGTGGTCATCGTCGCTTCCTTTTTCGTTGAATGGGGGTCGTGCGCGTTCGCGCAGATGCTGAATGCCGCCGCCAGGCAGATGCCGGCAATGACTTTACCTCGGGTTCGATGGATCATGTCAGCCTCGTCGTGAATCGCTGTGCAATGCTAGCGACACGTTCGGATGCCGGATTGAACAAACGCGACATGCCAAACAATTTGAAGTACGAACAAAAACGCGACGAGCGCAACGGCATCCTGAACTTCAAGGCGAGCGAGCCGATGAGCGGGTATTGGCGCTATTGGCCCTCGCCGGAATTCGCGCCCTACGTCGAGCACTACTGGACCGTCGAGTGGGACCTGCCCATGCCCGAGCTGCGCGAGACGCTGCCCTATCCGTCGGCGCACATCATCCTGGAACCCGGCGTTGCCCAGGTGGGCGGCGTTCACACCGCGCGGTTCAGCCGCATGCTCGAAGGCAAGAGTCGCGTGCTCGGCGTGAAATTTCTTCCCGGCGGCCTGCGGCCCTTCGTTGCGCAGCCGGTCACGGCCTTCACCGACAAAGTATTTCCGCTGCACGAAGTATTTGGTGAAGCAGCGCGGCACCTGGATCGCCGCGTGCTGGCTCATGCAGATCATCAGGCCGCGATCGCAGTGATCGAAGCGTTCCTGCACGACCTGCAACCACGCTGGGACGAGGCGATCGGACTCGTGGGCCGCATTGCCGAACGCATCGCGAACGATCGCCAGATCAAGAAAGTGGAACAGATCGTCACCGCATTCGATGTCAACATGCGCAAGCTGCAACGGCTATTCAGCGAATATGTCGGGGTCAGCCCGAAGTGGATGATTCAGCGCTATCGCCTGCAGGAAGCGGCGCAACGGCTTGCATCCGCAACCGACGTCGAGTGGCCGGCCATCGCGCTGGATCTTGGCTACGCGGACCAGGCGCATTTCATTCGCGAGTTCAAGAAACTGATCGGCAAATCGCCGGCGGATTATTTTGATTCGTTGTCGCGGGTGGGGTGACGGCCTTTGCTGGCTCCTGGCCTTTGCTCGTCATCCCCGCGAAGGCGGGGATGACGGAATACATCGCGGGATGTCTGAATACTCGCGGGAATGACGGCCTACGTGCCGCCTAGAATCTTTTCGATCGCCTGCAACTCTGCGAGCTCGAAACTCAAATTCCCCAGGCACGCAACACACTCGCCAATCTGTTCCGGTTTGCTCGCACCGATCAACACCGATGTCACGCGCTCGTCTTTCAGCAGCCATGCGAGTGCCAGTTGCGCCAGGCTCTGGCCGCGCTGTTTCGCAACGTCATTGAGCGCCTTGAGCTTGGCGACTTTTTTCGGCGTCACTTCGTCGGCGGTCATCGCGCCGTTGCCTTGACCCAGGGCGATGCGCGATTCGGCGGGAATGCCATTCAAATACTTGCCGGTCAGCAGCCCTTGCGCCAACGGGGAAAATCCAATCACGCCGATCGCTTCGCGGCCGACCGTCGGAAGAACCTCTCTTTCGGCATTGCGATCGAGCATCGAATAGCGCGCTTGGTGGATCGTGATCGGCACCCACGCGCGTTCGCGCATCACGTTCAACGCGTTGGTGAAATGCGGATCGGCATAATTGGAAATACCCGCATAGATCGCCTTGCCCTGACGCACGAGGGTTTCCAGCGCGCCCATGGTTTCTTCCAGCGGCGTATCGGCGTCGAAGCGATGCGAGTAGAAAATGTCGACGTGATCCAGGCCGAGGCGCTTGAGCGATTGCTCGCAACTTTCGATCAGATGCTTGCGGCTGCCGCCTTCACCGTACGGCCCGTCCCACATCGTGTAGCCGGCTTTCGTCGCCACCACCAATTCATGCCGCGGCATGCCGCGCAGAATACGCCCGAACAATTCCTCGCTGGCGCCGGCTGGGTTGCCGTAATTGTTCGCAAGATCGAAATGCGTGATGCCGTGATCGAATGCGGTGTACGCAATCTGACGCGATGCTGCGTCGTCGATGTAACTGCCCGTGCCCTGCCACAATCCGAAGCTGATCGCCGGCAGGCGCAAGCCGCTACGGCCGCAGCGACGATAGAGCATGGACTGGTAGCGATCGGGGTTGAAGGGCATGGCGTGCTCGGTGAGTGGAAGATTTGGCGACGAGCATTTGACTATGTCTGGGCTTTTTTCTCCAGCGCCTTCAGTTGCAATCACGTTTTCCTTGCGCCACAATGCATCGCAATTGCAACGCACATGGAGTCCTCCATGAAATCCGCCACCTTCCCCTCGCTACGCGTCGATCCTGCTCTGCGTCAGGCAGCAGAAGAAGTGTTGCTCGAGGGCGAAAGCCTTTCAAGCTTCGTCGAGCAGTCGGTCCGGGTGAACATCGAGCGGCGCAAGGCACAAGACGAGTTCATCGCGCGCGGCCTTGCATCGCGTGACAAGGCCAAGCGGTCCGGTGCCTACGTTTCCTCGGGCGCTGTACTGAAAAATCTCGAATCGCGTCTGGCCAAAGCCAAGACCCGATGACCTTCCGGGTTCGCTTCACGCAGGAAGCACAGGCCGATCTGGAAAGACTCTACGAATTCATCCTGCAACGCGACGACAGCGACTGGTCGATTGCCGCGCGCGCACTGGATGCGATCCGACATGCCATCACCCTACTCGAGACTTCTCCGTTCAGTTGTCGCAAGGCGACACCGACCAACGCCTTCCTGCGAGAATTGGTGATCGCGTTCGGGGCCCACGGATATGTCGCACTCTTCGAGATAGAAGACAAAAAAACCGTGACCGTCCTGGCGTTGCGGCATCAGCGCGAAGACGACTACCACTGACCATGCTCTCCTCCCTCCCCCTCTTCATCCGCCTGCCACTAGCGCTACTGCTCGTCAGTCTCAATGTGCTGATGCATTCGACGGTCTTGCTGATCCTCGCCGCGATAAAAGCCCTGGTGCCGATCCCAGGTTTCCGCGTGTGGATATCGCGCGCGCTGGTCGCGATTGCCGAGCAGTGGATCGCAGTGAACGGCGTGTTGTTCGAATGGTTCACGCGCACACGCTGGCGCGTCGATGGACTGGAGGGCCTGGATCGCCGCGGCTGGTATCTGGTGCTGAGCAATCATCAGAGCTGGGTCGATATCCCGGTGCTGCAGAACACGTTCAATCGCCGAATACCTTTTTTGAAATTTTTTCTCAAGCAACAGTTGAAGTGGATACCCGTGCTTGGCCTGGCCTGGTGGGCACTGGATTTTCCGTTCATGCAGCGTTATTCCAAAGAGACGCTTGAGCAGCATCCGGAGTGGCGTGGCAAGGACAAACAAGCCACGCGCAAAGCCTGCGAACGTTTTCGTCACTCGCCTGTGTCGGTGATGAATTTCGTCGAAGGCACGCGCTTCACCCCGGCCAAACATGCCAAGCAGGAATCGCCGTTCGCAAACCTGCTGCGCCCACGTGCCGGCGGCGTCGCCTTCGTGCTGGAGACGATGGGCGACATGCTGCAATCCATCATCGACGTGACCATTGTCTACCCGCACGGCCAACCCACCCTGATCGATCTGCTCGCCAACCGCGTTTCCGAAATCCGCGTGCACATCCGGCAATTGCCGATCCCACACGAATTCATCAGCGGCGATTACGAGAACGACGCGGAATTTCGCGCGCGGTTTCAGGCGTGGATCAGTGGGATCTGGATGGAGAAAGATGAGTTGATCGCGCGGTTGCGCGAGGAGGGACAATTCCGACTTGCAACAAATAATCCTTCTCCCGCCGGCGGGAGAGGGTTGGGGTGAGGGTGGCGCATGAAGGAGCGATCGCGTTTCTGATATGCCACCCTCGCCCGCCGCGCGAAGCGCGTCGACCTCTCCCGCCAGCGGGAGAGGTGACAATCCCCACGCTCATTAGTTGATCCGCGGCCTCTCTCGGCCATCCATGGCCTCCGAGGCACTTGGGCTCCTGCCCTGCGGCACACTCGTCGCGAATGACGCCAGAAAAACTGGCATGCGGGCCTTCGGCGCGGACGGTGTGATCGTTTCCAATCTCAACGCGTACTGCGACGACTTTCTGCGGTGAATCTCCGCATCGATACGCATGAACGCATCAGTGTCGCGGTCGCCGGCCATGGCCAATTCCCAAAGCTGTATCGCCAGTTCGTGGTCCGGCAAGTGATCGATCCTAATGCGACGAATGGTAGTCATCCTGGTTCCCCGTGCAATCGCGGCGGCGCGCCGGTGCGACTTCTGTTGACCAGGTAATGCACCGGAGATGCCAACACAATCGAGTTGCCGCGAAAACACGCTGCGGCCCGCACTGCGCTTAGGGAAATGGCTTGCACAGTTCGGATTGCAGCGCCGTGGGGCGAGGGAAATTTAGGGTCTCGATGGAATGGCCCGGGCCCGTTCGGTCAGTTCGTGCCGGAATCTAACCCCTCTCCCGCCAGCGGGAGAGGTGAATGTCTTCGCCGCGTCGACGCAGGATTACCGCTCCTCAAACTCGCGAAACATCTCCTCCAAGACCCGCCCCGACGCAGCCTTGGCCAATCCCAGAAATGATCCATCTTTCATCTGCTCCGCAGCCGCCATCACCGCGCCCCACCCAACCCTGGCCAACGAACCGCCGATGCTGATGCGGCGCACGCCCAGGTCGGCAAGTTCCGCCATCGTCGTCGCCGGATTCATCACCAGCACATTGAGCGGCTTCGGCGCCACCGCGCGCACCATCGTCGCAATGTCGTTGCTGTCGCGCACGCCGGGCGCATACAGCACGTCGGCGCCGGCGTCGGCGAACGCGACGAGTTTGTCGATGGCGAGCTTCACGTCCTTGGGATCGATCAACAACCCTTCCGTGCGCGCGACCAGCAGAACATCCTGTTGCGTCTGCCTGATCGCATCGCGAGCGGCGATCACGCGCTCGACGGCGCGCCGCACGTCGTACAACCGATCGAGCGCATCGACATCGCGATCCTCAATCGACAACCCCGCCACACCCGTCTGCACAGCCAACTTTACATTCGCACCGAGGCCTTCCGTATCGCCGGCAAAACCTGATTCGAAATCGGCATTGACCGGCACGTCGACCGCGGCGCAAATCGCCCGCAGATGCCCAAGCACATCATCACGCGTCACCGTATTGTCGGCGCGCCCCGTGGTCCACGCGTAGCCTGAGCTCGTCGATGCGAGCGCGGAAAAGCCCATGTGCTGAAGCAGCCGCGCGCTGCCGGCGTCCCAGGGATTGGGCAGGAGGAAGCAGCCTTGTTGGTGGAGGGCGCGGAAGGTGGCGCGTTTTTCTGTGGTGGTGAGCATGCAAACAATCTCCCGGGAAGGGTGCAATGATCGGCAGTGATCACTGTGCCGAGGTAAGTGAAAGAAGCGCCATTCTAGCGACGACGCGGCGCCGGTGCCGTCATTCCGGCAGGGAGTGCCGGAATCCAGACTGCAGGGACGCAATCCAGCGAGACAGAAATCGTTTAAGTCGAGTCTTCGTCGAAGTAGTCACTATCTATCTTTGGAACCTTTACGGTTCTGCTTGAAACGCCAACTTCGTGATCGATCATCAATTCTGCGAGACGTACTCCATCCACGAGTACGATGCCCTGAACCGATCTTGCGAACGCGACAGCGTCTGGTGTGTAGCGAGATGTAGTGATGAACACGCCCTTGTTCGCGTGTTGACCTGCGAGTGCGCCATAAAACGCTTGAACTTCTGGTCTCCCGACGGGAGGTTGCCACCGCTTAGCTTGAACGTACACTTTTTCCAGGCCAAGTTTGTCGAGCCAGATGATGCCGTCAATACCCCCATCCCCCGAACCACCAACACGCTGCAGATGTTCGCGACTGGCTCCGTATCCCATTCGATGCAAGACGTCGAGAACAATCGCTTCGAAGAACGAAGGAGACACCGCGGCGAGAGTTTCAAGAAGTTTGCCGGCTACCGACCGGCGCATCTCAGTTACTGCTTCCCCCACCCGATCATCCGGGCTCGCGGCTGCCGTGTCGATGACAGATTGCCGACCTTGTAGCTTTTTACACAATGTTGAAACGGGTGACGCGCGAGCTTCAGCGCGCCTTTGCTCTTGCTCGTCATCCCCGCGAAGGCGGGGATCCAGTTGCGCTCTCCATTTGGAAATCCAAATCGGGAAGCGGATGACCAGGTCCGCTGTAGCAAGCCCAGCCTTTACGGAAATGACGAGCCAACAGGAACTGCATTCCCGATTTCGCGGGAATGACGAGCTAAATATTTCTCTCAGTTCCCAAACCCGTCCTTGAAAATCAAATCGCTTTGAATTGGACAACCCGTATTCAAGAACACACAGCGTGCCCACTCCGGGTGATCGATAAACGGATTGCGATTTTGTTGATAGGAATACACGACCTCGTTGCGCAGGTGCTCGCCGACGTCCGGCGGGTCTTGATCGTTCCAGTCCAACAGTTCGGCTTGCATACCCATGTAGGCGACGGATTGGGGGACGCCTGATGGCGTGCCCTGGATCAGTGACGCGTTGTCGGTGACGTAGAGGTACGGTTCGGGCTGGCCTTGCGCATTGGTGCCGCCGTTGTAGCGCACGGCCATGTAGAGCACGGCGCGCGCGACATCGCCCTTGCGGTGATCCCAGGGCTGCCAGCGCGTGGTCGAGGTGAAATTGGAATGTCCGCTACCGCCGAAACCATTCGTCACCACGGTTGTCTTCTCGGTGCAGGAGCCCGAACACATTCCGTACGGCTTGTTGCCACGATCGCTGTTGTAGGTCAGGTCCGACAGATACAACATGTGGCAATCGGTGTACGGCGGATACGGCAGGCCAGCGTTCGTGGTCATGTCGTTGAAGCCGTAGGAATTGGGCCAGGTGTGTTCGCGGTTGACGCTAGCGGCGCCTTTGACCGACGAGGCGTTTTTGTAAACATCGACGATATGGGCGGGATTGGCCGGATCTTCATCCGCCGAATTCAGGATCGTCCACGTGTTGGTGGTGCCACCGGAGTACGGATATGTGGTGTGATTCTTGATCCGGGTGTGCAGCCACGCTTCCAGTGCCGGGCCGCTGCTGGTGTCCACCCCGGCGTAGTAGTCGCTGGCACCGGCAGAGGTATCGAAGGTGATGATGACGTCGGCCGCCATTGCGTCGATCGTGCCGTCGAGGTCGTGCACGAGGCTGGCGATGATCGTCCAGGTGCAATGTTCGATCGCATTGAAATCGCTGTCGGGATTGAGCGTGTAAATGGCGCCGGATCCGCTGACCACTGCGGTGTGTGCGCCGCTGCTGTCGCACGCCAGCGTGAACCAGCCGGCATCGAGCGTGACCGGTTCGGAAAAAGTGATCTGCAGATTCGCGCCACCGGAAAACGCAGTCGCCGCGTTGGCGGGCGCCGTGCTCGAAACCGTTGGCGCCACATCGCCGGCGCTGGTCTGAAAGCTGAAGACGTAATCCTGCGCCATGTGATCGGGCGTACCATCCAGATCGGTGACCTGATCGGCGGCGATCGTGACCGTGCACGATTCTGCGTAAGCAAAATCCGGTGCGGGATCGACCGTGTAACTGACGCTGGCACCGCTGATACTGACGCTGTGCGAGCCGCTGTTCGTGCAGATTACATCCGCGGCCGTGGCCGTCAGGGTCACCGGTTCGGAGAACGTGATCGCAAGCGACGTGTTGAGCGCAACGCCGATCGCGCTGTTCGCGGGTACTGTGGTGCTGACGGCCGGCGCTATATCCGGCGGCGTACCGAAGGTTTGTCCCGCATTGCACGTGCCGAAGCTGGCCGGGGCGTCAGCCTGCCAGGTGAAGTCGCTGTACTGCGTTCCGGTGCCGGTCAGGCGCAGAGAGTTGGTGGCAAGGCCTGAGCTGCTTTCGCTGACGCCGATATCGACGCTGGTCAGGCCTGAAGCCGGACCATCCGTCGCGACGAAGGTGCCTCCCCAACTAAGGAACTGAACGACGTGGCTGGTGTTGTCGACCAGGGCGATGCCGTCCGGATTGCCGTTCTGCAGACCGGCGATGAGAACGGACAACACACCGTAGCTGCCGCACGTGGAGGCAAGGGTGGCTGAAAGCGTCGGTGCTGGCGTGTACTGCGTACCGCCGCTGCCGTTGTACGGCACGACTTTCCACCCGGTCAGATTGGTGCCCGCGGGGCCGGCAATCTCGATGCCTTCGTTGAGATCGGCACCCGCGTTGTCGTAATGAATCTCGTTGATGAAGACCGTGGTGTCGGCAACGGCAAGACGCGCGCCTGCCAGCAGTGTCCAGAAGGCGCAGCGCGCCAGATTCGCAAAACGCATCGAGAATCCCAAGTTGGAAAAACGAAAATCGCGCGACCGGAGGCGCGCGAAGCGGGCAATGATAGCGGTTGGAGGCTACAGATGCATGCGCCGGGCAGGCGCCGGGCAGGAGCCCCAATGCCTCGAAGGCCGGCCGGAAAATGCTCCTGCATTTCCGGCATTTCCGCCATCCATGGCGGTCGGATGGCCGAGAGAGGCGCCGGGCAGGAGCCCCAATGCCTCAAGGCCGGCCGGAAAATGCTCCTGCATTTCCGGCATTTCCGCCATCCATGGCGGTCGGATGGCCGAGAGAGGCCTCACAACTCGGCAAGCGTGTGCTCCAATCTCGTTTTCCAGTCCGGGTCCGTTTCAACGGCGATCATATCTTTCAGCACGGCAGCTTGCGCAACATTGAGCGCGTTCTTTGCTGACACCTTGATATCCGGCGCGACGCCCACGCCTTCCCAATCGGTGTGCGTGATTGGATTGATCGCAAGGCCCGATGGCACGAACATCATGAAGTGCGCGTTCAGACGATGTGGATTGCCCGCATGCGCACCGCCGCCAGTGGTTTCGCCGACGAGTATGGCGCGGCGGATGTTTTTTAGCGCATAGGCGAAATCCTCGCATCCGGAAAACGTATCGCTGCTGGTGAGCAGGTAGATCTTGCGCGCCTCACCGTATTTTTTCCCCGGAACATTTTCCTGCGTCCACCGTTCTTCGGTACGATTTTCGTCGCGCCAATACACGTCATTCAGATGCGCGGGCTTGTCGAACAGATAGCTCGCGAACAGCATCACCGTTTCCGGATCGCCGCCGCCGCATTTGCGCAAATCGACAATCAGGGCGTGGGTGTCGCTGAGCAGGCTCATCGCCGCGGCAATCTTCTCGCTCGCGTGCTGCGGGCGCCCGAACGCGTGCAGATCGATGTAGCCGATGTCGCCGCGAAAACGGCCGACGTTCTCGAAACCGAAGTTGAGGCGCTGCTGTTGCAACAGTTCTGCCGCCTTGTCCTCCGCCGACCCATCCGGATCTGTTGATTCGGGAATCGTCTTCTCGAGATAACGCACTTCCAGGTGCCTGTCCTGGGTCTGGCGTTGCAAAGCGTCGGTCAACATATCCGCAAATTTTTCTGCACTGATCACCGAATCGTAGTCGCCGCGCTGCATCTGCGCGCGCAACTGCTTTTCGAGCGCGGCCGCTTTCTCCGGAAAGACATAAGACTTTTTCAGGTTGACGACGATGCTTTCGATCACTTCGTTGCGCAACGCCGGATCGAGCTTCATGTCGTTCTGCGGCGGTCCGGAGGGGCCGTGAATGGCCATGCTGAACAGCGCAAACCCGAGCACGCCCAATGCGCCGATCGTGCCTGCCGCGGCAATGCGTATGACCTTCTTCTTTCTGTTTGCGTCCATCACAACCTCCTCATCCAATTCGACGACGTCGGCATCCGACGCACGCAGAGTGACGGGAGAATGTGGGGAAATTGTGTGGGCTGTGCGTGGCGCTACACGTCGACGCGATAACCCAGACCGTAGACCGAATGGATGACATCGACATCCGGAATCAACACTGCAAGCTTGCGCCGCAGATTCTTGATGTGGGTGTCGATCGCGCGGTCGTTGACGTCAAGGCTGTCGCGACTGGCCACGTCCAGCAATTGTGCTCGCGAAAATATGGTTCCGGGCCGCTTCGCCAGCGCAGCGAACAAGTTGTATTCCGTTGCCGTCAGATCCAGCGGCTGCGATCGAATGCGGATGCTACGTGCCGCCTCGTCGATCTGGATCAGCCGTCCGCTCTCATCAGGCATAGCCACGTCTGGCTCGCGCCGCCGGCGCAGGATGGCCTTGATGCGCGCGACCAATTCGCGGGGACTGAACGGCTTGCACAAATAGTCGTCGGCACCGATTTCCAGGCCAAGTAGCCGATCGATCTCTTGGACTTTCGCCGTCACCATGATGATGGGCACATCCGAAAAGGCACGCACCGCCCTGCACAGCGCCACGCCGTCCATGCCTGGCAGCATGATGTCGAGCACGATCAAATCCGCTGACTTGCGCTGGATGCGGGCAAGCGCCTCGCGGCCGTCAGCAAGGACTTCGGCAGCGTAGCCTGCCGCCGTGACGTAGTCGGCGACGATGCCGGACAGATCGCTTTCGTCTTCGACAATGAGAATCGTTGCGCTCATTGTGAGGCTTGCAGTTTCAACACGACGGTGGCGCGCAGACCGCCCAGGGGCGATGCGGCGAATTCCAGACAGCCAGCATGTGCCTGGAGAATCTGTCTGCTTAACGACAACCCAAGACCCGTGCCGCCGAATTGGCGATTGCGCGACGATTCGACACGAAAGAATCGCTCACCCAGGCGATCCAGAGACGCCTCGGCAACGCCCGGTGCTGAATCGTCGATCATGATGCGCAGTTCATCGCCGACGACAGCTCCATTGACATCGATGCGCCCACCGGCAGCGGTGTAGCGTGCGCAATTCTCGAACAAATTCGTCAGCACCTGACGTATCCGCTCGACGTCGCAATGCACCGTCGAATGTGCCGGCGGTTCACCGATCGTTGCAGCGAGCCCGGCGGTTTGAAATTTTTCCGAAAAACTCTTCAGCGTTTCATCGACAAGAGTCCACACATCGCATGAGGTCTTGTCGTACTCCAACTGGCCAATGTCGGCGCTTGCCAGTTCGTAGAGCTCATCGACAAGTTTGGTCAACGAATGAATTTGCCGCAGCATGATCGCCATGTTTTCCGGCGTCGTCGGGCGGATTCCGTCCTGCAATGCTTCCATCTGCCCGCGCAACACCGACAATGGCGTACGCAACTCGTGCGACGTGTCAGCCACCCAGTGCTGGCGCGATCTCTCCGTGTCTTGGAGCCTGGCAGCAAGATGATTGAAAGAGTCGGCCAACTTGCCGAGCTCATCGCTGCGGCGAATGGCAAGGCGCGCATCGAAGCGCGCACCCTCAAGCTGGCGCACGCCATCGACAAGCTGGTTGATCGGCCGGCGGAAATTCGCGGCCAACAATGCCGCGACCAAGGCACTGAGCAGCACACTGATGGCAGCGACGAACGCAAGGTTGCCCTGTTGATCGAGCAGAAATGCAACCGCCAGTTCGTCGGCGGGATTTTGCGGCCGGGCATCGACGAGGTAGCCGATCACTTTGTCATCAGCCGCGATGGATCGCTCGATCGTATCGATGGACGCAAACGCAATCATGACTCGATTCGCTACCGCTCCTGCCAGATAGCGCTTGTCCTTGTCGAGCAAGCCGATTCGATATCCCAGGATTGGTGAAGGCACCACGCCACCCTCCCCTTTCGCGCCGGCCTGCAAGCGCGTCAGCTCATCGCGAAGCCAGACCTTGCGTGTAGGGTAATCGGCAGGAAGAAACGACCAGTCATGGTGTTGCCGGTACTGCGTCGACACGGCGGTGGCCAAATCGCCAAGCCGATCCACTTCGATATTTTTTGGCGATCGCGGCGTATCCTCGAACAATTTCCAGCGAACAAGTTCCAGTTCGACCACCGCCATTGCGATGGCAGACAAAAGTATGGCGAAGAACAAGCGATGGCCGAGGGCAAGGGTCATGGGTGCTGTTCTTATCACAATCGGCTCGAGCTTGCGCCAGTCGCAAACTCTGCGACAAGGGTGTGAAAGGCTGTGGCCCGGGCACTTCCGCCCGTGTTGAAGGGGTCACATCATGCGTCGCGAAGAATGGCGATTCGAATACTCGGCAAACAACCTGGCCGCGGCGGCGGAGAAGAAAATCTCGTTCCACGCCGAACGCCTTGAGTGGTGGAAAAGCAAACGTCACGAGGTGATGGACAAGATCCGTTCCGAGGGAATCGAGATCGACGAAAAAATCTCGCTGGCGTACCTGAGTCCGAAATCACGCGACTGGGCGCAAAGCACGCAAGTGACCGTGCGCGACGACTTGCGCAGCAACCTGAGCGAATGCCAGGAGAAACTGGCGCACCACACCCAGAAGCAGCACGAGTACATCGGCTGGCAGCAGATATTGGCGGCAAATCCCGAACAGAGGCTGCGCCTGGATATTCAAGACTGGCTGTTTTTCTTCGATCGCATCTGAAACAGGCGCGGGGTGAAATGATCGAGGTGTTTCACAGCGAGCGCACGGTCGCGAATGCCCGGTCGTAACTCCGTGCCGAAACTA
Source organism: Lysobacterales bacterium (assembly GCA_038244165.1). Lineage (GTDB taxonomy): Bacteria > Pseudomonadota > Gammaproteobacteria > Xanthomonadales > Rhodanobacteraceae > Rudaea. The sequence continues at coordinate 26,272 of JBBRTT010000008.1, forward strand.
GAAGCAATTTTGTTGCGCGACTTCTAGCGGCATTCACCCGGGCGGATGCGCAGATCGTCGCGCTTAGTCAAAGCTCTCGTGCGGTTCGTTCAGAAAAATAATTCCCTTTTGTCAGGGAAAACGTTCATGCTGTGTGTGGGCGCTCCTCAGGGGGAGTCGCGTTTTGTAGCTTCGTGAGCATGGTCTTGCCCTCGCGGCGTAACCAGCGATCGACATCTGTTTTGCTGCAGTTCGCGTCTGGTAGCGACTTCGCCAGAGTTCATTGAACGGTCTGAAGTACCTGCACTTAATTGGTGTGGGCTAGATTTCTGCGGATCATTTTTTGGCTCAACAAAGGATATGTGACCATGCTCTTGCGCAATATTTTAGTACTGATTGTTGCGGCGTCCGGCACTGCACATGCAGGCGAAAACCTGCTCAGCGACGGAAATTTTGCGACCACTCCGGTTCCGTCGTGGACTCCGGTTCCGGTGACACTGAGCAATACGTTTATTACCAATGACGGTTTTACAGGCGCACCGTCAGCGGAAATGACCACCTCGGTTACAGGTCCGTCCGGACAGGGCCTCTACCAATGTGTTCCCACGACGCCAGGCAAGGTCTACCGTCTTTCCGCGTACATCAAGCGCACGAGCGCCAGCACAACGACGGTTTCGACAGTGGGCATCGCCGCGCTCTTCTATACCGGGGCAAACTGCACCGGCACTCCGCTGGGCCTGGGCAATGCCACTGTCAGTCCCAACACCCTGGTCACCAACGTCTGGACCGCGGTGAACAGCGGCGCGGTCACTGCACCTGTCGGCACGCAGACTGCCCTCGTCGGTCTGGGCACAAACGGATCGAATTCCGCCGTCTACACATTTCGTGCGGACACGGCATATTTCGGCCTCAACGATGTGATTTTCTATGACGGCTTCGAAGGCTAGTCGCCGCGCTCCTGTCGGTCTTCACTGACCGAGATCACCAGTCCGTCCGCATCGACGTACTGCGCGAGCCAAGTGCCGAAGGTCTCTGCAGGCTCGCGAACACAAGTCACCTTGTTCGCGAGCATTTTTTCGTGGAAGGCTTTCAGATCCGGCACACCCAGGCCGGGATGACAGGTGCCGGCCAACGTGCGACGAGGATCGCCTTTTTCGCAGAGGGCTTCGCCTTCGTGCAACGCCAACGTTGCACCTTCGGTGGCGAACTCGGTCCATCCCGAAGTCTGGAATTTCAGCGGCAGGCCCAGCACGTCGCGGTAGAACGAAATTGACCGCTGCATGTCGCTGACGAAAACGACTGCATAGCTGACCCGCATCCGATCACTCCTCGCGCGCTTGGCCCGGTTACGCGGCGTTTTTGTCCGCTTGCAACATGCCGAAGATATTGCCGTCTGGATCCTTCGCATAGGCAAGCCACCCGATGCCCGGAACCGGCGCCTTCGGAACGGCGACGGAACCGCCGAGAGAAATCGCCTTGGCGAGCGTGTCGTCGGTGGACGCGACTTCGAGCGTGCAGACAAAGCAGTTCACCGGCGCGCCCTCTGCAGCCGGCGGACCGCGGCGGCGCAGAATGCCGCCATTGACCGCGCCGGCTTGGCCAGCCGAATCGGCTTCAGCGGTTTCGATCACCCAATACTCCGTCGTGCCCCACTGCTGAATCTTCCAGCCAAACAGCGATTGGTAGAACGCAGTCAGACGTTGTGGTTCGGAAGCGTGAATCTCGAAGTGACAAAGGCGCGGCATCATTGTCTCCGGACAGGTTGTTGGAATTCAGCACGAGGTGACGCCCTGCGTACGATGGCGGCGTCGATTTGCGGTATGAGAATTTCGCGGACATAGTGCCAATCCGGTTGCAGGCCGAGTGCCACGTGCGCTTCCTTGCGCGCGGAGATCAGGTCTGGTTCGGTCTGGTTGAGATGAGCAAACGCCAGCGACATCCATGCTTCGGGTTTTCCCCAATCGGGCAGCGGCGAATTCGCATCAAGAGGCGGCGCCACTTGCGCCTGGCGCTCGTATATTTTTTCGGCGTGCGCCGGGTCGCCCCCGAACTCGACTGGTTTGAACAAATAGAAGCCGCCCTGCACCCAGAGTACACGCGGGTTGTCCGGTGCCGACTGCAACGCGCGCTCCAGCAACTCGGTCGCACGCTGGTAGTGAACGCGTGCGATCGTTTGATCGTCGGCGAAGGCATAGCCCAGCCACGAATGCACGGAGGCGGCAGCGGCAGCCGCGTCGGCGAAATCCGCGCGCAGTCTTGCAGCCGCTTCGAAATCCGCCACTGCATCGTCAAGATTCGCCTTGATATCTTGTTTGCGCATGTTCTTGGCCACGCCGTTGATCGCCATGCGCCAGCTGGCGAAGCCGGTCCAGTAGTCGGCGAGATATCCCCAGTGGGGATCCTCGCGCAACGGCGCAAGTTGCGCTCGCACCCGCGCAAGCCTGGGCAGATCCGCGCGGTAGTCTGCAGACATCAACTGTGCTTTCGCCGCGACGAGTGTGCGTTCCACAGCGGTAGATTGCGCCGCTGACCAGCACGGGACAGCAATGAGGAGCAGGATCCACACTATCCGGCGCATGACCTTCTCCCATCGACCCACTGGCCGAGGGAATCTTTTCTCATGCGGGCGGCACGGGCGCACGCAGCAATCGTCGAGTTGGCATTGTCATCGCCGAACGAGCCAATGCTGAGGTCGGGCAGGACACTACCCAAGCGCAGTCGCGGGCGTTCAGCGCACCAGGCGTCGCAGTGACTCCGACGCGGCGCGACTTGCCAGGATTTCCTTGCCGGAGCGCAGCCTGACCAGGAAGCGGCGCGCGTCGTAGGCAACGAGGCGCTCGATCGCGTTGAGATTTACCGCATGCGAGCGATGAATCTGCAGGAACTCGTCTGGATCAAGACGCGCAAGCAAGTCTGTCAGTCCCATATGCAGCAAGCGATGCTCACTCCCGCAGACGACTTCGACATAGTCACCGCTGGCGTTGAGGTAGTCGATGGCCTTCGTCTCGATCGGCACGATGCCATCGCGGGTTCGCGCGAACAGTCGCTTGAGTGGCTGTGCAAACGCTTCACGTGCACGCTCTGACGTCGCGATGCCGTCGTCCAGCAGACGCTTGCGCACCCGATCCAGGGTCAGGCCAAAACGCTTGCGTCCAAACGGCTTGAGCAGATAGTCGAGCGCGCCGGTTTCAAACGCCGCGAGCGCAAATTCGTCATGCGCGGTAGTGAAAACGATTTCGGGCCGGTGACGAATGCGTTCGATCACCTGCATGCCGGAACATTCCGGAAGCGAGACATCCAGAAATACCAGGTCCGGTTTCAACTGGTCGATCAACTTGATCGCCTGCTTGCCGTCGGCGGCCTCGCCGATGAGTGTCATCCAATCGATGCCCGCGACGAAGTCGCGCAGGTTCTGACGCGCCAGCGGTTCGTCTTCCACAATGAGCGCTCGCAGCAGCAACGGGCGCTCGCTCACGCGTGCTCTCCTACGCGTCGCAGGGGAAGATCGAGTACCGCGTGCGTCCCTGCTCCAACCGTTTGCAAATCAAGACTCGCGTTGCCGGCGTAAAGCGCAACGAGACGTTCCTGCAACAAGCGCAAACCCACCCCATTGTTTTCCGACCCCGTTTGCACGGCGCCACCCGGCCCCTCGTCGCTTACTTGGATCCGCAGTCGGCCATCCAGCGTGTGGATATCCACGTCAATCGTTCCACCATCGCTGCGCGGCGCGACGGCATGCTTGATCGCATTCTCGACCAGGGTCTGCAATGCAAACGTCGGCACCATGCAATCCAGCGTGTCTTCCGGCAGGTGAAACCTTGTGCGCAGACGTTCGCCGAGGCGCAAACGCTCGATGTCGATGAAGCTTTGCACGAACGACCACTCGTTGCGCAGCGGCATTTCGTCCACACCGTCGCGCTGGATGCGCAAGCTGTAGCGCAGCAGATCGCCCAGGCGCTCAAGCGCGTCTTCGGCGACCGCCGGGTCGCGGCCGACGAGTCCGATCAGCGCGTGCAAGGTGTTGAGAACGAAGTGTGGATTGAGCTGGTTGCGCATGACCTCGAGCTGGGCGCGTGCACGCAAGGTATCGGCTTTTGCGACTTGTGCTGCAAAAACCCGTGCCGAAGCGGCGTTCTGCAGGGCATAGGCCAGTCCGGCGCAGGTGCCATAAACCAGCAGGTCGTTCGCAATCCGCCACGGCAGCAGGCGCAGGTTGATCGCGCCACCCGTTGCGTCGCCGAAGACGACAGCGTCCAGGCGTACCAACGCGAACCAGCCGATGCTGGACAGAGCGACAAATACCAGCAGCAAGCCAGCGTGCTTGAAACCCAACGGCAGCCAGTTGCCGTCCGGCCATGGCAGTCGCTGTGGCAGTTGCAGTACGGCTAATCCGAGCAGGGCGTCCGGCAGAAGGTAGGCTAGGGTGTTGCGCAGCCCGAGGTCCCACGGCAGGCCATTCGCGGCAAGGGCAGCGAGATTGATCGCGCTGATGGAAAACCACGCAATCACGTAGAACAACCAGACCGAGCGCATTGGCGTTTTGGTTGTTGCCATGACTCCTCAGCTTGACCGATGCGATAAAGGCGCCGCGCGCGAAGCCTCGCGATCCTAGCTTGATCCCGGCGCCAGCGCGAGCTGCCACATTAGGATGCCAGACGTGGAAATTATCAATTGAACGAGCGCAAGCGTTAGACTCGCGACTCGGCTTTCACGATCGGAGGCAGGAATGCAAGGCGCACGCAGCGATGTGCTGATCCTCGGCGGCGGCCTGGCCGGGTTGGCCTTGGCGATCCAGTTGCGCCGCGAGTTGCCGACGCTGACGGTGCGCGTGCTGGAACGCAATCGTCATCCAGTGCCCGCTGCCGCTTTCAAGGTTGGCGAGTCCCTGGTCGAGATCGGCGCGCACTACTTTGACACGGTGCTGGGTCTGAAGACGCACCTGGTCAACCACCAGGTAAGCAAATTCGGCTTCCGTTTTTTCTTCAGCGACGGTCGCGACGATCTTGATCGCACTACGGAACTCGGCGTCAGCCGGGTCTTCGCGACCCCGACCTACCAGCTCGACCGCGGCATCTTTGAAAATTATCTCGCCGAGCACGCCGTGGCACTCGGCGCGCAGTTCATCGATGGCGCGGTGGTGCGCGGCATCGAGCTTGGCGGCAAGGGCGACGCGGAACACAGCGTGCGCTATGTGCGCGACGATAGCGAGCATACCGCTACGACGCGTTGGCTGATCGATGCAAGCGGGCGCGCGGGGCTGCTGAAGAACAAGCTCGATCTGGCCGAGAAAAATTCCCACGACGCAAACGCGATCTGGTTTCGCATCAGCGACCGCCTTGCGATCGACGACTGGTCGGACGATCCGGCCTGGTGTGCGCGCTGCACGCCACGCGAGCGCTGGCGTTCCACCAACCATCTTTGCGGCCCCGGCTACTGGGCCTGGCTCATCCCTTTGTCGTCGGGTTCGCACTCCGTCGGCATCGTCGCCGACCCGGCCCTGCATCCCTTGGAAACCATCAACAGTTTCGACAAGGCGATGACGTGGTTCGCGCGCCATCAGCCACGTCTGTATCGCGAATTGGACGTTCGCCGTGACCGTCTGCAGGATTTTGCCTTCCTGCGCCATTTCTCGCACGGCTGCAAGCAGGCGTTCTCGCCCGAGCGCTGGGCGCTAACCGGCGACGCCGGACTGTTTCTGGATCCGTTCTATTCGCCGGGCAGCGATTTCATCGCAATCAGCAACACCTACATCACCGCGCTCATCGGCCGCGACAGTCGCGGTGAGCGCTTCGCGCCGGCGGCGCGGATTTATGAACAATTATACTTTTCCTTTTATCGCAACACGCTGGAGTTGTACGAAGGCCAGTATCCGATGTTCGGCCACGCCGAGTTCATGCCGCTGAAAGTAACCTGGGACTACGCCTACTACTGGGGCGTGCTCTGCCAGTTTTTCTTCCAGCATCGCCTGACCGACATTACCCTGTTCACGCGCTTGCAGGAACCGCTCACGGCGTGCGTAGCGCTCAACCACGAAATGCAATTGTTGCTGCGGCGCGCAGCGGGTACTTCGATCGGCGCGAATCCTGCGCAAATGATCGACCAGCACCGGTTGCCGTGGTTTATCGAACTCAACCGCGGACTGACCGACAAGCTCGACCAGGCCCGCGTCGAGCAGCGCATCCGCGACAACGCGGCCATGCTGGAGGTGCTCGCCAGCGAAATCCTCGCACGCGTAAACGCGACCGGCGCGACGGCACTGGATGACCTTCCACTGCTAGCTGCGCTTGGCGCGCGCGCGCCTCACCTTTTGCGCGAAGCCGCCTGAAACCAGGCGGATTTGCTGGTTCAGGCGGGCCTTTTCGCGCCCGCGGGCTTGGTTGTATTCTTTCGCGATGCGGCGCGCTTGGCGATGGCGGCGCGGTCTTTTTTCGACAAAAATCCTTGGGGAAAATCATGTCGTCCTGTCCGCAATGCGGTGCGAAATTGAATTCGTCTGCCAATGCGTGCCATGCGTGTGGAGCCATGGTGAAGCCGGGTGAAGCGCACGCAAAATCAGGCGTGGTGAGCTCGATTTTTACCCACGTGCCACATCCGCATATCGCGCTGCGCAAACACCGCACACCGGTGTCGCGCGCCGATATGCATCCGCACGCCAACGCAATGCAGCGTTTCAACACATGGGTCGCGTGCCAGATCACCGGCGCCGTCGGCACCATGTGGTGCGCCTATTTGTTTGCGATGCTCGCCTTGGTGAGTCTTCCGGAAGCATTCCGCGGCGGCACCGCGACGCTTATTGCGTGGATCGCGCAGACATTCCTGCAACTGGTGCTGCTGTCGATCATCATCGTCGGCCAGAAAGTCGATGGCGCCGCGTCAGACAAGCGCGCGCTGGAAACCTACAACGATGCCGAGGCGGTACTGCATGAGGCGATCCAGATCCAGGAGCATCTGGCCGCACAGGACAAGGTGCTGACCGATTTGATTGGCGACCTGCGCGATCTGCGCCAGGCGCGTGTGTGAGCTGGCGGCGAGCGCCTAGAACGTGAACAGGAACGACGTGTACCACGCATAGTCGTCATTGCCGGCATTCTGGAGCGACGGCCCCACATAGCCGAGCACGTGGTAGCGATCGTTCAAGTCGTAACGCAAACCGGCGCCCATTTGCGTGCTGGAGTCGCCGCCCTTGGTGTCGGCGGTCTGATGAACGACCTCCGCACCGAGCTGCAGATTCTGCGTGAGCTGGCGCGTCAGCGCCCAGCCTGCCATGCAGAAATCCTTCGAATCGCCGCCGCGATTGATCTGGCAACCGCCGCCGCCAAACGTTGACCATTTGTCCCAGTCCCTGCCCAGCCAGATGGGCAGCAACAGGGAGAAATGTTTCTCGCCGACGCGTGCCGATGAGCTGGGCAGGAACAGGCGCGGAAACACGGCGATATCCCAGCCGGCATCCTCCTTGTGGACGAAACGGTACTTGGCAGCCAGTTCGATATTGCCGATGCCGGTGCCGCGTTCGCCGCGGCGTGGCCCGTCGTAAGCGAACGGCAGCGCGGCGGTCAGTTGCAGATCGTGCCCGGCGCCGTAGTTGAAATCGATTCCGGAGGCACCGCTCACGCCATCGCTCGAATGCGTGCCGCTGGAGAAAAGATAGATCTCGTAGTGCTGGTAGTCGGTCGGCTCCGGGTCGTCCGTCACATACGGTGGCCCGGCCAGGGCGCGCACCGCAAAGGCCACGGCAACGGCAAATGTGAGAACGCGCAAAACGATCAACACGACGTGTTCATCTGTAAACAACGCGAACGGCAAAGCCTGCCTCGATCTGGCTGAACAGGGCAACAATTCGCGAATGATCCGAGCCTCGGCGAAACGCCACGCCGGTCCTGCGAGCAAGCCTTACGCGTCGACGGAAGCCTGCAGTGCGGCTGCCATGCCGGCATCGCCGCTAACCACGTCTGTCCACTTCAGCTCGATACCTTTGCGCCGGCCTTTTTCCGTCAGTTTCAAACCGTCCGGATCGATCAGCAGGGTGTACGCGATGTCCTTGATCGTCAGCTCGCGGCGAATGGGTTTGTCGAGTTTGGTCATGTCGTGCTCCTTAGTGGTTTGGCCGATACTTTGCCACAACGTCGAACAACTTGCGCCCACTGCGTCTCACATGTCGATGCGTTGCTGCGTCTGCGCATCGAAAAAATGTAGCGCCGCCGGCGCGTAGCCGAGGGCGACCATGCTGCCGCGTTCCGGCAGCGCCTGCGGTGGCGTGCGTACGAAAAGTTCGGTGCCGCCGCAGCGCAGATTGAGGAAAATCTCGTTGCCAACCGGCTCGATGACTTCGAGCTCGGCGCGCAGGCTGGTCGGCGATGCGGCCGCCGCGTCGAGCGGGCGCAAATCCTCCGGGCGGATGCCGATGACGATTTCGCGATCGACATAGGCTGACAGCACATTGTTGGCATCCTCGCCGACTGGCAACAGCATCGCGCCGCAGTCCAGCTGCAATCCGACGTTCTGCAGTCCGGCGTTACGGCGCAGCTTGCCGCGCAGGAAATTCATCGCCGGACTGCCAAGAAACCCGGCCACGAACAAATTGCAGGGCTTGGCATACAAATTCATCGGCGTATCGATCTGCTGGATTTCCCCGGCGTTGAACACGACGATGCGCTGACCCAGCGTCATCGCTTCGATCTGGTCGTGGGTGACGTAGATCATGGTTGCGCCGATGCGCCGGTGCAATCGCGCAATCTCCACGCGCATCCCTAAGCGCAGTTTGGCGTCCAGATTCGACAGCGGCTCGTCCAGCAGGAACACCTGCGGCTGGCGCACCAGGGCACGGCCCAGAGCCACGCGTTGACGTTCGCCGCCGCTCAATGCGCGCGGCTGGCGTTGCAGCATGTCGTGCAAGCCAAGCATGTCGGCGGCCTCGCGCACGCGCTGCGCAATCGTGTCCCGCGACGCGCCACGCAACTTCAGGCCAAACGCGAGATTCTCGGCGACCGTCATGTGCGGATACAGCGCATAGCTCTGGAACACCATCGCGATATCGCGGTCCTTCGGCGCCACGTCGTCGACCACTCGATCGCCGATCATCAGCGTGCCGGAAGTGATCGCTTCCAGCCCGGCGATCATGCGCAGCGTCGTGGTCTTGCCGCAGCCGGACGGACCGACCAGGACGAGCAGTTCGCCGGCGTGCGCCTCGAATGTCGCGCCGGCAACGCCGACGTGGCCGTTCTCGTATACTTTGCGCACTTGTTCGAGTTTTACCCGCGCCATCCGGCTGTCCTCTGCGCCTGCCTGCCCTGGTGGAATTGTGCCGTCTTTCTGCGCGCTTTTTGCCGCAATGCGGCAAACCTGACGAGTGCCTGTAATTCGCCCGGCGCTTGGGTTATTCTGCCATGTAATCGTTTTCATTTCGCATGCAGCAAGGATCTGGATCATGGCACAGCGGGTCCAATTCCCGGCGGATTTTCTCTGGGGCGCCGCCACCTCGGCCTACCAAATCGAAGGCTCGCCGCTGGCCGACGGTGCCGGACCGAGCATCTGGCAGCGCTTTGCGCACACCCCGGGCATGATGCACAACGACGACCACGGCGACGTGGCCTGCGATCATTACAAACTATGGAAATCCGACGTCGCGCTGATGAAACAGCTGGGCCTGAAGGCCTACCGCTTCAGCATTTCCTGGAGCCGCGTGCTGCCCGAGGGCAAGGGCCGGGTCAATGCTGCGGGACTCGGCTTTTATGATCGCCTGGTCGACGCGCTGCTGGAGAACGGCATCGAGCCGCTGGCGACCCTGTTCCATTGGGATCTACCGGCGGCACTGGATGACCGCGGCGGCTGGCTCAATCCGGATATCGCTGCCTGGTTCGCGGATTACGCGAATGTAATGTACAAGGCGCTCGATGGCCGGGTGAAAAAATGGGCGACATTGAACGAGCCCTGGGTCGTGACCGATGGCGGCTATCTGCACGGGGCGCTGGCTCCGGGTCATCGCAACCGCTTCGAGGCGCCGATCGCCAGCCATCAGCTGCTGCGCGCGCACGGCGCGGCGGTGCAGGCTTATCGGGCAACCGGAAAAAATCTAATCGGCCTGGTCGTCAATCTGGAACCCAAATATCCGCACTCGCAATCCGCCGAGGATCTGGCCGCGGTCAAGCGCGCCGATGCCTACATGAATCGGCAATACCTGGACCCGGTATACTTTGGCAAATATCCCGAAGAGATGCGCGAGATCTTCGGCGAGGCCTGGCCCGAATGGCCGGCCGCGGATTTTGATCTGATCAAACAGCCGCTCGACTACATCGGCGTGAACTACTACACGCGCAACGTGACCCGGCATCACGCACCGCACTATCCACTCAAGGTTGCTTCTGTCAAACAGCACGCGACCTACACCGAAACCGGTTGGGAAGTATTTCCGCAGGGGCTCACCGACACCCTCACATGGGTCAAGCAACGCTACGGCAATCCGCCGGTCTATATCACCGAGAACGGCGCCGCGTTTTACGATCCGCCGGTGGCCGAAGGCGGTGTTCTCGACGATCCGCTGCGGGTGAACTACCAGAAGAAACACATCGCTGCCGTTTCCGATGCGATCGCCCAGGGCTGCGATATACGCGGCTACATGGCCTGGTCGCTGCTCGACAACCTGGAATGGTCGCACGGCTTTTCCAAACGCTTCGGCATCGTGCACGTCGACTTTGCCACGCAGCAGCGCACGATCAAGGCCAGCGGCCATCACTACGCAAAAGTGGTTGCGACCAATGGTGCGATATTGAACGACGCGAGCGCCTGATCAATTCAGTCCGATCCGTTCAACTTGCCAAACGGCGGCGGTTTTCCTGAGTCGACCCAATGCACGACTTCATCGAAGGCGTGGCTGATCTCGTTCGGCGTGAACGCGCAATGACCTTCGCGATTGACGTATTGCTGCACGAAGTTGTCACTGTGGCCGACGCGCTGAACCGCCAGGGCATATTCGGCGCCACCGGACGCGGGCACCAGCGGATCGCCGGTGTCGTGCAGTTCCAGCAGCGGCCGCGTCAACTTGCCGGTGGGCGTATACCAGCGCGCCAGATAGGCGGCGGCCTTGGCATCGGCGCGATAACGCGGCACGCCATCGTTGAGCGCTGCGTCGTCGCCGGAACCAACGTAGATCATCTGCGCATTGCCCACCGGCAGGCCATGCGCACGCCGTTGCAGCTCCGCAATCTCGTAGCCGGCAAACGCGATCACCGGCGCGAGGTTGCGTGCGTCGGCCGCGCCGTACCAGCGCAGCAACGCCTGCGCGGCTGAGGGTTTGGCCTGCAACGCCGCGGCAATCTTCGACTCGAGTGCCTGTTCGCTTATGTCCTGCGATGGCGTGAGCTTGCCCAGCACGTCAGGAAAGTAATAGTCGAATGCAGCACGTAGCGCCAGATCGCGCTGGATCATGCGGTCGGACGGTTCGAGCACGCCGCACAGCGACAATGCGCCGGCGTAGATTTCCGGTTGCGATTCGATCGCCATGGCTGTCAATGCACCGCCCATCGACATGCCCATGACGAAGGTTCGCTTCGGCGCACCGTGCTTGTCGGTAAAATAACGGCGCAAGCGCTCGCTATCGGCGGCGGCCTGCTCGATCGCCCAACCACCGGCCGAGTAACCGGACTGAACCAACGCGTAGCCTTTGCCGAGCATCGGATCGAACATCGGCGACAAGCGCTCCTGTGCCGTGAACGTGAGTGGTTCAAGCGCATAGCCGTGAAAGAACACAATCAGCTGGTGATTCCACTTCGCCGGGATGTCGATGCGATACGACGCGCCCTGCAGTGTGCCGACATCGATGATCGGAGCGGCATCTGCAATCTGCGCTGGGGCGGCAGCACTTTGATGCGCGAAAAAAACTGCTGCAAGAAAACATCTGAGCAAAGGATGCATACGACGATTCCTGTCTGAGCCGCTAACGCGACGCTTTTTCTTGAACAAGCCCGACCACGATTTCCGCAGGCGTGCTGTCGATATGTAGCTCTCCTGCCCGCCATTTCGCGCGATGCCCATTGATTCGCGTCGCGCCTGGCGCGTCGCTTCGCGGCCACGCAAACACGAATCCGCCCGGCGGCGCGGCGCCAGCAGCGATATGCAGAAGCAGATATTTTCCATTTTGTTTCAATGTATACCCGAGCTTGCCGTATGCCGAACGCAGGCCAGTGATAGCCACGCCCTCGCCTTCCAGCCAGTTCGCCGGCACGCCGCCGGCAAGCACCAGCGCATGATCGCTGTCGCGTTCGTACGCGAACAGGTCGAGCGCCGAGCGGATGAAATCCGAAGCAACCCAGCCGTGCGGCATGTCGCCGATAAAGCGAATCTGCCGCGGATCGCGGCCGACGACTTCCGCCCACTGATTCCAACCCGCAGGGCGCGCGCCGGTGGCGAAGAAGAAGTCCACTGCCGCCAGTGCGCGATCGCGCCAGCCCAGACGCACGAATGCGCCGACTGTGCGCCATTCGTACGGCGTGTAATCGACCCAGGGCCTGCTGCCGTCGCTGCGCGCGGCAAATTCCCGCCAGTAGCGCTCGAACGTGTTGTGCAGCAAGTCGGCCGGCAACGATGCCTGCTGTCCGCCGGGCGAAAGTGCAATCGTGGTCGAGGTCGCGTCGAAGTCGCCGAGTTCCGCGCTTCCCGGAATGAAATCGATCCCGCGCGCCTTGACCGCGAGCGCAATCGAGGCGGAGAGGTCACGATGGAATTCGTCGCGTGCCTGCGTCGGCTTCGCCACCTCGGACTTGCCCAGCGCCTGCGCGATATCCAGCGCATCGTTGTAGCCGGTCAGCGCCCAGAAATCGTCCCAGTACGAATGCATCGGTTTGGACGAGTAGCCTTCATGACTGATCGATGCCGGCATCAGTCCCTTGAACGCCGTGTTGATCTTGCCGTCTTCGCTCGCACGCAAGCCATCCATGTAGACGATTGCCGCCTGCACGTGTGGCCACTGCTTTTCCAGTTGCGCGCGGTCGCCTCCGTAGCGATACACCTGGACGATTGCATGGATCAGTTCGCCATGACTGTCGTTCTCAGGCACGGGATCCGAACCGCGATGATCCACGCAGCACGGCACCTTGCCATTCCCGAATTGATGCGGCGCGTACCAGTCGACGTAGGCGCGGGCCGCGTCGATATCGCCGAGTCGCAGCAAGCCGTCGGCGATCATCGCGCCATCGCGTATCCACGAGCGCGCATACGAGCGCGTGCCGGGCCGAAGTGCAGCACCATCGCGGGTGATCAGGATATGCGCCTGCGCCGTGCGCAACGCATCAGCGATGCGCTGGGCTTGCGACGGTAGTTTCAAGCGCACTTGATTGAGTTTTTCTCGCCATGTGGCCGCAACGGTGTCGCGCTGCTTCGCAAACCACGAGGATGGATCAGCGCCTGCAAGAGCTGGCGCTACGGACTCACCGCTCATCGGCGCAATGAGCTCGATGTCTTGCTGCCCATGTGGCGGCAAGGTGAATTTGTATAAAAGCGCGCCGGAGGCATAGCCGGCATCGTCGTGTACGACCTTGGGCAAAGGACGGGTCCCGGCTCGCAGCTGCTCGACGACTGTGCCTGCATCGAATGCGCTTGCGATGAATTCGTCGGGCGCGTTCAGCGGCAGCACGCTTGCCTGGCCATTGACGGAAACCGTGTGGCCATCCCACGCCAGATCATGAATCGGACTGACGCCACCCGGCGAATTCAGGAACTGCGCGGGTGGATTGACCTGGAACGGCCGGAAGGCTAGCGCAAGTGTCCCCGATTGCGGGTCCGCACCGAGATTGCTGAGTCGATAGCGCGAGATCAACCGCGACGAATCATGGTCGCCTTCGGCTAAGGTCTCGACGGACAGGCCCAGGGTTCCGTATTTCCACTGGACACGGGGAATAGGCAGATAGCCGTCGAGCAAGGATTGCGTCGGGGAAATATCCGCCCAGGTAACCAGCTTGCCGTCGGCAAGCACGAATGGTTCGATCGAAAAACCGCCTTTCACGGGTTCGAGCGCGCCGTCCTCCGACATCAGTGCGGGGGCAGCGCCGCCATCGATGCCCACGATCGTCCAATACGGTTGTTCGCTGAATCCGCGCGGGTAGCTGCCGCGCGGTGCGACTTTCGCCAACGCGGAAAAAAACGCATTCGGCGACGCGCCCCAGGCCAGATCCTTGATATGGATTTCGTTCAAGGCATAGGCATTCGCCTGACCGGCATGCAACGCCAAGCGGACAAAGCGCGTTTCCGATTCGGTCAGCAACAGCGCGTCGTCGCCGCCATTGCCGCCGTGAACGCGCCGGACCGTGCGCCACTGCTTGCCATCGTCGGAAAATTGCACGTCGTAGTCGCTCGCCGCCTCGCCGTCACGCCACTGCAGCACGAGGCCGCCGAATTCACGCGGCTTGCCCAGGTCGATATCCAGGCGCTGTTCCAAGCCTTTGGCCGGGTCGCTGCGCCAGGCGCTTTGCGCATCGCCATCCATGGCGGCTTGCGCCGCGGCGAGTGACGAGCTCGCGCTCAGACGCGGTGCGGGCGGCGCCGCATCCGATGCTGGCAGTTCACGAATGGACAATTGGTCAAAGTATACCGAGCCCTTGCCGCCTTCGCGGCCGGAGCTGACGACGAACTCGATCGATGCGCTGTGCCGCAATGTGTGATCGGTGGTCGGTCCCCAGGCAAAACTCAACTGACGCTGCTTGACGCGGATCTGTTGCCAGTCGTGTGGGAAGGTGAAATCCGGCTGGTTGAGCCACCAGACGTTTTCGCCGCTCGCATCGATCAATTTGAATTGCAGATTGTTTACGGGCGCGTCGCCGCGCACACGGAAACTCAATTCGTAGTTTTGCGGCAAATCCAATGCGAGCGCGCGGCGTGCGGTGGCATAACCGTTGATGGGATTGCCCTTGCCGTCGGTAAACTCGAAATCCAGACGCAGCGCCTTGCCGCCTTTGTCATCCACTCCCTGCAGCGACGCAGTCACGTCATCCGTGTGCTGGACTTGCCAGCGCGTCACATCGTCGAAATTGTCCAACACCGTTTGCGCTGCGATCGCATTGCTGCCGCCCATCGCCAACAGCAGCAGAAGATGCAAGCGAATCACCCCTTGACTCCGCCGAGCATGAGTCCCTGGATGTAATGTCGCTGCAGGATGAGGAACAGCACCAGCACCGGCAGGATGGTCACGACGGAGCCGGCCATCATCAATTCGTTGTCTTGCACGTGCTCGCGCGCCAGCCCGGCGAGCGCGACCGGTGCGGTTTGCCAGCCCTGGTCGCTGAGCACGATCAGGGGCCACATGAAATCGTTCCAGCTGCCGAGAAACGTGAAAATCGCAAGCGTCACGACGATTGGCTTCAGCAATGGCAGCACGATGCGCAAGAAGATGTGCCACTCGCCAGCGCCGTCGAGCCGCGCGGCTTCCAGCAGTTCATCCGGAATCGAGCGCGCGTACTGGCGCACGAGGAAAATACCGAACACCGATGCCAGCGCGGGCACGATCACGCCGCCGTAGCTGTTGACCAGGTGCAGCCACTTCATCAGCAGGAACAAGGGGATCATCGTGACCTGCGCGGGCACGACCAGGGCACCGAGCAGCGCTTGGAAGATGCGCTCGCGGCCGCGGAATTGCAGCTTCGCGAACGCGTAACCCGCGCTCAGGTTGAATGCGAGCGACAGCAGGGTCAACGCCGTCGCGATCAACAGACTGTTGAACAGATAGCGGCCCATGCCTGCGCGCACAAACAGTTCGTGATAGTTCGCCAGCGTCGCCTTTGCCGGCAGCAGCGGCGGTGGAAACGTGCTGGCCTCGCCCGGCTGCATGAACGACACCGACAGCATCCACAACAGCGGAAACAATACGACAAGGCTTGCGCCAATCAGCACGCCGTTGACGATCGCCTTTGCAGCACGCGGACTCATCGCGCCTCTCCGCGCCGTGACAGGTACAGCATCACGCGGGTGATCACCAAGGTCAGCGCGAACAGCAGGAACGCGATCGCCGACGCGCGGCCCAGGCTCCACCACTTGAAGCCTTCCTCGTACATGTAATACAGCACGCTCACCGTGCTTTGCAGCGGATCGCCGCGGGTCATCACGTAGGGCTCAGCGAACAGCTGGAAATAGCCGGCGACGGTGATGACGGAAACGAGCAGCAGCACTGGCCGCAGCGAAGGCAGGGTGATGAAACGGAACTGCTGCCAAGCCGATGCGCCGTCGACGCGTGCGGCTTCGTACAGATCCGGCGGGATGCCTTGCAAGCCAGCGAGCAGGATGATCATGTTGTAGCCGAAATTTTTCCACACGGCGAAAAGAATTATTGCCGGCATAGACCAGTGCGGATCGCCGAGCCAGTCGATCGGCGCAATGCCCAGATGCACCAGCGCGTAGTTGATCAGACCGTAGCGCGTGTGGAACAGGTAGCGCCAAATCACGGCAACGGCAACGACCGTCGTCACCACCGGCGCAAACAATGCAGTGCGGAACAATCCCTTGAATCGCGCCAGCGGCGAATTGAGCAGCAGTGCTGCACCGAGCGAAGCCGCGAGCGACAGCGGCACGCCGACGGCGACGAAATACAGCGTATTGAACAGCGCTTTCCAGAACAACGATGCGGCCAGGACGTCGCGATAGTTGTCGAAGCCGACAAAGCGCAGGTTCTTCAGATTTGCCAGCGCATACAAGTCGAAATCGGTGAGACTCAAGACGAACGCTGCCAGCACCGGCAAGGCGAAAAATACGCCGATCACGCTCAGCGCCGGCGCCACGAATGTCCACGCGGCGCGTTCGCGCTTCACCGCGGCACCGCCTGTTCGAGCAGCGCGCGGCGCTTGGCGAGAATCGCGTCGGTCGCGACATCCAGATTGCGCAGCGCTTCATCGACCGGCTGGCCGCCGCGAACTACGCGATCGGCCATCAGCTGCATTTCGTTGGCGATGCGCTCCCACTCGGGCACCTTCGGCGTCGGCTTGACCAGCTCGAGCTGTTCGCGGAACGCGCGCACGTACTCGTCGCTGGCCAGCGCCGGATCATTCCAGGCACTGCGCCGGGCCGGCAGGTCGCCGGTCAATGCGTAGAATTTCTGCTGCTGCGGCACGCCGGACAGGAGCTCGGCTAGCTCCCAGGATAATTGTTTATTTTTGGAACTATGGAAAATGGCAAAACTCGATCCTCCTGCCGCTCCTCCGCCTGGCCCGTTCACGCCCGGCAACGGCGCCGTACTCCAGCGCCCCGTGAGGTCCGGCTCGCGACGCTTGAATTCGCCGATATTCCACGGCCCGCTGATATAGAACGAGAGAAAACCGTGCGCCAGTTCGTCCCAGATATTCGGCAATTGCGTGTTGCTCAGTTTCGGCGCCCAGTCCTGTCGGAACATTTCGATATAAAAAGCGAACGCACGCCGAAAGCCGGCACTCTGGAAATTGCCGCGCGTCCCGTTGTCGCGCAACAAGGGATCGGATTGCTGAATCGCCAGATTCAACAGCGGCTCGAACTCGTTCAACGGCAGGAACACCGCGTATTTGTCCTTGCCTGCGTTCGCCTTGATCGCTGCCATCGCGCGGCGCCATTCGTCCCAGTCGCGCGGTGGGGTGGCGAACCCCGCCTGCGCGAGCAAGTCCTTGCGGTAGAACAACAGGCGCGTGTCCACGTACCACGGCACGCCATACAAGCGGCCGTCGACAACATTCGTGTCCCAGATCCCGGCGAAATAGTCATCGGCGCGCACGATCTGCGATGCATCCACGTACGGCTGCAACGGCTCGAGCGCACCGAGCGCCGCCAATTCCGGAATCCAGGTGTTGCCAAGCTGGCTCAGGTCTGGCAATGCATCGCCGGCAAACGCGGTGAGCAATTTCTCGTGCGCGGCGGTGAGCGGGATCTGCTGTACCTGGACATGCACGCCCGGATGCGCGCGCTCGAACTCGGGCAACAGCTCACTGACAACTTCGCCTTCGCGGCCAATGGTCCAGAATTTGAGCGTCGTGACATTCGCCTCGGGCTTACCGCACCCAACAAGGCCGACCAGCAATGCCGTCGCAAACAACGCGTGCGCAGATCGCAGCGAATTCACTATTTTGCCGCCGGCTTTTCCAGCCAGCCGCCACTGAAACCGGCGCGCTTCAACCCCTGGCGGATGTACGGATTCTTGCGCATCACCTTCCACACGAAATCGCTGCGGTAGTTTTCGAGCATGGCCACGATCGGCCCCTGGTCGATGCCAAGATACAGGTTATCGACCCAGCCGACGTCCGGCACGATGCGCCCGGTGCGCAGGGGCCGGTCGGTGAAAGTAAAACTGGGGTTGAACGCGTCGATAAAACCGTAGCGTGTGTAGACCAGATCGCCGTAGTGGTGCTTCAATTCCTCGATCGCAGCGACGGCGATCTCCGGCACGAACGCAATCGATGATGCTGCTGCCGTCGGTGCAATGGTGCCGTCGTCGATCGTGCCTTTCAAGCCGGCACCGCGCGCGATATAGCCGTAGAACGTCTTGGGATCGTTCGCGTAGCGATCCAGCTCGAAGAAACGCATGTCGGCGCGCGGGCCGTTGCATGCAGTCAATCCCCAGATATCGCTGCTGTAGTCCTTCCATTGCATCGGGTTGTGGATCGCGTACTCGCGCTGCGCCAGCGCCGCGCGCCGGCTGTTTTCGAAGTAGTCGATGCCGTGCTCGCGCATGTAGCCGTCCTGGATGCCGCGAAAATCGATCCAGACGTGGCTGTACTGATGTCCGAACAAAGGCGCGAAACCCAGATGGTCCTGTCCCTGGAAGCTGCCCCAGGTTGCATCGTAGGTTTCCGACCAGGCGTTCCATGCCGATTCGTCGATCGCATGTGTCGGCGAGCCAAGTGCCAGGATATACAACAGGATCGCTTCGTTGTAGCCGTGCCAATCGACATGAATGAAGTTCGACTCCGGACTCCAGCCCATGGCCACGAGCGGTGCCCGCGGCGATGCCCATTGCCAGTCGACCTGACGGTAGATTTCGTCGGCAAGCTGGCGGATCTGATTTTCGTCTTTCGTATTGCCATCGAAGTAGGACTGGCTGAACAGAACGCCGCCGAGCAGCAGCGTCGTGTCGATGGTCGACAATTCCACCCATTTCTTGGCGTGGTAACGACGGCCATTTTCCATCTCGAGGAAGTGATAGAAAAATCCGTGATAGCCGGTGCTGTCTGCCGCGTCGCCTTGCGGTGCATCGTGGAAAAATTTCAGCGTGGCGAGCGTGCGCTTGACCGCCTCGGAACGCTTCATCCAGCCGCGTTCAACGCCGATGCCATACGCGGTCAGGCCAAAACCAACGGCGGCAATCGAAGAAAAATAGTCGCCGGTAGGTTGCTGCGGCCAGTGGTCGGGAATCAGGCCATTGGTCGTGTTTGCGCTGTCGCGGAAAAATTCGAATGTGCGCTTTTCGAGTTCGTCCAGGGTTGCCTGTTGCTGTTTGGGCAATGTTGCAAATGCCGCTGGCGCAAGCGCATGCGCGAGTTGTTGTGTGCCGAGGAACAGCACCAGCAATGCGAGAATGATTTGTGTACTGGCTGCGCGAACAAGGCGATGGAATGTCATTGAACCCTCGATCAGAAATTCGAACATGAAGACTACGGCTTGGCTGCCTTGCAATATCTGTCGATGAATTGCTGATGCATCGGCATGGCATCGACGCAAGTCGCGATGACCTTCTTCACTCCGCCGACAAACTCCTCCAGTTGCGCCTCGGGAAGTTGATCGGCGATGGGATGGTACCGCTGCGGTTGGATATGCTGACCCAGCATCACCTGCACCCAGCTGGTGACTGCAAACATTTCCTCGGCGTCGCGGTAGAAGCGGCCGCTGTCGCGGAACAGGTCGATGACGTTCTGCAACTGCTGCGGAATGCTCATCGTGCGGCAGTAATTCCAGAATGGCGAGTCGCTGCGCTCGGTCGCGTGGTAGTGCAGAATCAGGAAATCGCGGATGCGCTCGAATTCAAAGCGCGCCTGCGCGTTGTAGCGATCGATCACAACTTCGCTGAGGTCGCGTTCCGGCAGCAGGTTGATCAGGCGCAGGATGCCTGACTGGATCAGATAGATGCTGGTGGATTCCAGCGGCTCCATGAAGCCGCTGGCGAGGCCGATCGCAACGACATTCTTGTTCCAGAACTTCTTGCGCATGCCGGTGGTGAAGCGCAGCGGGCGCGGATCGGCCAGAGCGCGCCCATCCAGATTCTTCAGCAGCGTCGCCGCGGCTTCGTCGTCGCTGAGATAGTTGCTGGAATACACATAGCCGTTGCCGGTGCGATGCTGCAGGGGAATGCGCCATTGCCAGCCGGCGGTGCGCGCAGTCGAGCGCGTATACGGCGTGGGCGGACCCACGTTCTCGCAAGGCACCGCCATCGCGCGATCGCAGGGCAGCCAGTGCGTCCAATCCTCGTAACCGGTGTGCAAGGCCTGTTCGATCAAGAGGCCACGAAAACCCGAGCAGTCGATGAAAAGATCGGCGCTGATTTTCTCGCCGCTGTCCAGAATGATCGCATCGACAAATCCGTCTTCGGACCGCAGCGAGGTGTTGACGATCTTGCCTTCAGTGCGGCGCACACCTCGCGCTTCGGCGTAGCTGCGCAGATAGCGTGCGTACAGCCCAGCGTCGAAATGGTAGGCGTAGGCGATATTAGCCAGCGGCGAAGTCGCCGGCACGTCCGTGGCCGACGCCATGAATTTGCCGAGCGGCGCGGCCACCGAATTGAGCGAGTACGCACCGATGTCGGTCGCCTTGCCGGCCTGGAATGCCTTGAGCCAGTACTGATGAAACGGCAGCCAGCCCAGGTCGTGGCCGATGGTGCCGAAGCCGTGAATGTACGAGTCGCCGATGCGGCCCCAATCCTTGAACTGGATGCCGAGCTTGAACGTGCCCTGGACCTGCTTGACGAATTCGATCTCGTCGATCTCCAGAATGTTGTTGAATATCTTCAGGTGCGGAACGGTCGCCTCGCCGACGCCGACAATGCCGATTTCATCGGACTCGATGAGGCGGATGGAATATTGCAGACCCAGTGCTTTCGCGAGCCCGGCCGCGGCCATCCAGCCGGCCGTGCCGCCTCCCACAATGACGATATTTTTAAGGCGTTGATCAGTCATGCGACGCAAATCCGGATTCATGCAAGGCGCGATCAAAGAAAATACCCCGATTCGCCGTGAACGCAAATCCTCGCGGCGATCAAAACAAAGCCCGCACTGCGGGCTTTGTTGGTTGCACTACAAACGCGTAACGTTGTCGATTGTTGCGTCGTTCAGAACCTGAAGCCCATCGATATCTTGAACGTACGCGGCACACCGGTGATGTTGCCGATGCTGTTGTAGCTGACCGGGAACTTGTTCAACACGCCGTTCCCACCGTAGTTGGTGATGTAGTCCGAATAGTTCTTGTAGTTGAACATGTTCAGGATATCCAGGCGCACATACAGGCTCATGCCACGAGTCAAGTCAAAGTTCTTGGTCGCCTGGAAGTCGATATCGCGGTAACCAAGAATCTTGCCGCCGACGCCAAACCTCTGCGGTCCGATCGCATTCGGATCGTTCACCAGACCGCCACCGGATGGCGTGCCTGCGATCGGCGTGCAATAGCTTCCGGTCGCTTGCAACGCTCCATAACAGGTGATGTCGTTGCGCGGGATCGGCGTGGCCAGAGTCAACTTGCCCGCGTAGGTGATTCCCCACGGACCGTCGATGGACCCGGTCGCGACGAAGCGATGCTTGGCCGCTGCATTGGACAGGATAAACGGATAGTCACGGATGGTCGCTTCGTCGAACGAGTAGTGCTCGTTGATGTCGCGATTCTGTTTCGCGTCGGTGTACGTATAGGCCAGCGTGGCGGACCAGCCCGAATCCTTGGTATAGGGCTTGTCTGCCGACAGCAGCAACTGATTGGTGCGGGTCTCGATGCCGTTGTTGCCGATGATCAGCGCACCGAAGCCAGGCACGCCGTTGCCCCAGGGCTGCGAGCTGCAATTGGTGCCGCAACTTTGCCAGAACGCACCGTTCGGATAGCGGTTGCCCAACGTGAATGCAAGACCATCGTGACTGTTGATGCGGGCGTAGGCGGCGCTGGTATTCCAGTCGCCAACCTTGTTGCGCATGCCCAGGCTGAACTGATCCGAGTACGGCGCCTTGAGGTTGTTGTTGATCAAGTCGACTTCCTTGCCGACATTGCTCGCCGCGACCAGCGAACTTAAGTTTTCCAGGCCCTGCAGATAGCGCGGATCAAACGCGATGCATGGCGTTGCGTTGTTGCGGCAGTGGCCCGTCGAATCCTGAAAATAGTAGGTGAACTCCGACAATGCCTGCTTGGTCTGCTCCAACTGCAGGTAGTCGAACAGGTCGCGATCGAACGCACGCCCCGCACCACCAAAGACGACGTGTTCCTCATCGCCATTGATGTCATAGGAAAAACCAAGCCGCGGCTGCCACTCATTTTTCGCCGCTTTGCGATTGTGGCCGGTGCTGATGTAGTCGTTGATATTGACGCCACCGAGCGCAAGCGCCTGTGCGTACGTTTGCCCGGCCGGCGCATTCGAATCCGGGTTCGGGGCGTTCAACGCAGCGATGACGTTGGTGGGAGTGACGTAGTCCAGGAACGCCGGTGATTGTTCGTAATCCCAGCGCACGCCGAGATTCAAGGTCAGCTTGTCGTTGACCGCCCAATCGTCCTGGATATAGGTGCCAAATTGCTTGTTCTTGGACTCTGAGATCGGGCTCAGGCCCGGCGCCGCGGCTGGGAAGAACACCTTCCACGGCTGTGTCGCCGTGCCCGTCTCGTCCACGTTGTAGCTGAACTGCGGATTGTTGAGCTCGGCATCCTGCGCGGTCAGCTTCACTTCCTTGAACTTGGCGCCCATCTTGACGACGTGGTCACCCATCCAGTTCAGGTCGCTGAAGGTCAGGTTGTCCTCGATGCCATTGCCCTTCTGGCCCTTGTGTTGCGTGGCCAATGGCGACGCCGGGCCGGTATTCACGATCACGTGATCCTGAAGCGGACCGAACGTGTAACTTGCGCCGTTGCCCAAACCGAATGACGATGGATCGTTGAACGATTTTTCGTAGGTGAACAACACTTCGTTGAACCAGCGATCGGCACTGTGCTGCCAACGTGCATCGATGCGCGTGTCGTTGTTGATGGTATCGATGCCGGCGGACGCAGCTTTCTGGCCGCCGACGTTGTCGGTCTGGTTTTCCCTGCGCACCTTGGAGCTGACTTCGATGCGATCACGGTCGGAAAATTCCCAATCGATCTTGCCGAAGTACAAGTCTTCCTTGAACGGCAAATCCGCGGGGCCGAGTTCAGCCTGCACGCTGGCCGGCAAAAGCGCTGTCACGCCGGTGACCCCTGGCGTCACGGTGGTCGGCGTATCGAACCGTTTGGCTTCATAGCTGAAGAAGAAGTGCATCGCATCCTGGATGATCGGTCCGCCAAGAGCGAATCCGTATTCCTTTTCCTGCGATTGCGTCTTCTTGCCGGCATTTTTTTCCGCCGGCGTCTGATCGCGGTAGTCGGTGTCGGTGTAGGTGCCGAATACTTCGCCGTGGAAATCGTTGGTGCCGGACTTCGTTCCCGCAGTAACCGCCGCGCTGGAGATCTGGTCGTATTCGGCCTTGTAGTTGGAGGTGATGACCTTGTATTCGCCGATGGCCAGCTGCGGGAACGGGTTGCCCTGACTGTTGAACTGGCCGCTGACGCCGCCTTCCTTCACGTAACTCTTCTGGCCGACGCCATCGATGAAGACGTTAACCGAGGCGTTGTTCTGCGCACCGCCGCGCAGCGATGTATGCCCGCTCGAATCAACGTTGAACACCATGCCCGGCACGGTATCGGCGAACTCGAGGAAGTTGCGCGTAATCTGCGGAACGGTCTGGATCTGATGCAGCGAGACGCTCGTCCCGATTTCGGACGTCTTCACTTCCCTCAAGGTGGTTGCATTGACGGAAACGCCTTCCAGCGTCGTCGTCGCCGGCGCGGCAGCCTCTGCTGCCAGGTCCAGCGTGGCCGTCGATGCTACGGTCAGGGTGACGGTTTTTTCCGTGCCGGGCCCGGCATCGACCTGGTACGTCCCCGGAGGCATGCCCACCAGCGAGTAGCTGCCATCTGCCGCCGACTTGGTACGACGAACGGCGCCGGTGGCGACGTTTTTCGCAGTGACCTCTCCATTGGCCGGCGCCTTGCCGCGCAAGGTTGCGTCGGCTGACTGCGCCCAGCTGGTCATCGGTACGGCGGTTGCAGCAACCGCGGCCGTTATCAGCGATGCAAGCAGCTTTTTTCTCAAAAGCAGTCGCTTTCTCATGGTTCTCCTCCCGTGATGATTTTGGCGATCGTAGTTCTTCTTCTGGTCATGCCTCGGTACTTGTCGTTGCGCCACATGAGGCGCGGATGACAATTTCACATTCAAGCGTTTGCACGGATACCTGCGTCGTTGCGGGTTCCTCCAGGGTTTGCACCAGACGTTCAAGCGCGCGCTGGCCGAGATCCGTAATGCGCGTGCGCACGGTGGTCAGCGGCGGCGAGACGAAACGCGCAATCGGGATATCGTCGAAGCCTGTCAGGGCGATGTCTTCCGGTACGCGTACGTCGGCTTCCTTGAGCGCATACAGGCAGCCGGCCGCCATGATGTCGTTCGCGGCGAACACCGCCTGCGGCCGCACCTTGAGCGCAAGCAATTCGCGGCCGGCACGGTTGCCCGATTCCTCGGTGAAGTCGCCCTGCATCACTTGCGTCGACACCATTGGAGCGAATCGCGCCATTGCCGCGCAATAGCCGCGCAGCCGTTCCGCCGCATCGTAGTTGTGCTCGGGACCGGCGATCAGCGCAATGCGCCGATGGCCGCATCCAATCAAGTGGCGCACCATCGCAAACGCGCCACCGTAGTTGTCGACATTCATGATTGAATAGTGCTCGGTTTCCAGCGGCGTATTCATCAGCACCATCGGCAAATCCGCCAGCAGTTGATCGCGCAGAAAACTCGCGTCGACATGCGGCGACATCACCAGCATGCCGTCGACGCGTCCCTGCATCGCGCGTAGCGCAGCCGCAGCCTCGCTGGCATCGCCATGCGAACTGGAAACCAGCAAGTGCAGGCCGCGCGCACGCGCCGCCACGTCGATACCGCGGATCAACTCGGAGAAGAATTCGCCATGCAGGTCTGGCAGCAGTGCGCCAATGGTCTGAGTGCGCCGGGTAATCAGGCTGCGTGCGCCGCTGTGCGGTACGTAACGCAGGCGCGTGGCGACGCCGGCAATTCGCTGGCGCGTGTCTTCAGTAACGGTGTCATGACCGTTGAGCGCACGCGACACGGAAGCCACGGAAACCCGAGCTTCGCGTGCAACATCCTTGATCGTCACCGCCATGATGCGATCCCCCGCCTGCTTCAACGCGTTAACACAAAGCGCATTAACGCAAATTTACGGGGGCGAATGTAAACGTTTTCATTTGCGATTGCAAAAGCACTGCAACAAAGTCGGCAAAGCTAACTGGGATGCGGCATACAGCGATTTCGGCTGGCTCTCCAACCGCGCCTTTCGGACGCAATAGCGTGCATCAGCTAGTCATGTGACCAGACGCTCGAATTGCGTGACCTGGCGCGACGCGACGTCTTTCGTGATCGCATAGCGCTTTTGCAGCACGTCCACCAGATAGTCGCGATCGCCTTCTGGGCAGCTGACATCCTCATAGGTCAATCTTCCCCACTTCGCCCTGAGCTTGCCGGACAAACGCGGCCATAGGCTCTTGATCACATCGCGACTCATTGCGGGATTCCCTTGCATGACAGATGCGTTGCGGGTTCGATCGCCGTGCGATCGAACCCACGCAAGTTGGGTAAATAAGACTTAGTCGTGATCCCAGCGGCCACGCTCATGGTGCCAGCGATCGCCCCGCTGTTCCCAGCGGTCGGCTGTCCAGTGATGTCCATGGCGCTGCCTGATGTAGCGGCCGTTAACCCAGACGTGACGATGGCCCGAGTAGTTGTAATAACCGGGCGCCCAGGAATAGCCGGAGCGTTCTACCGGTACCACTTCGACTCGCGCGTCGGGCGGCGCGACACGGACGTCAAAATAGACGCGCGCGTTGCTTGACGTGGGTGCGGCGAATGCGGCAATTCCCATCGCCGCGCAGAAAAATCCAGTTCGAATCAGCATCTGACGTACTCCATTGAGCGAGAATGGCAAAGAGCACGCGTTGCAAAACAGTCCATTGAACATCGCGAGACGATGTGTTTTTTGCGTGCGTTCCCTGCCAGCTCAGATGTACGCCGACCGCGCTTTCGCGTCGGTACGCCAGCACACATATGTTTGCACCAGGTGGCGCGAGTGGACGTAACGTTGACACCAGCTGCGTTCAGCCCGCAGTGCGGTCAATCCGGAAGTTTGTCTCGCAACAGCATGACGAGCTGTTGCCGCGTCTTGCCTTCATAGGCTCGTGTGTTGTACTCGGTGCGGTGATTGGCGAATCGCTCAATTGAATCTTGCGAAGGCTCGATACCGCGGGTTTTACAGAACTGCGAATGTGCCAGATCGATGGCCGCACGCGCCTTGCCTTCGCCCACCAAAGGCGAACTTTCACCTGTTGTAATCATTTCAACGCCCCAAAAGCACCGTATTGTCCGCCCAGTGTGACAGACATATCGATGCGGCGCTCAATCGCCGCTGTACTGGCTAATTATTCCGCTGTCGGCATCTTGACCAGGTATCCGCCGGACTTGTCATCACGCTCCAGTTCCAACAGCCGACGCGTCTGCGCCTCCTCGAGCAGGCCGTTGAACGATTTGAATCCATAGTAGCTTTCGTTGAATCCGGGTTTGCGACGCTTCAAAGCCTGCTTGACCATCGACCCCCAGAGTTTTTCTTCCTCGCCACGCTCGGCAATCAGAGCTTCCACGGTTTCGCGCACGACGTCGAAGGCTTCCTGCTTCTTGCTGGTGTCGGATTTGCGCGTGGGCGCCGCGACAGCCACGGCGCCTTTTGCCTCGGTTTTTTTCTTCGGCGCCGGTTGCGGTTTCTGCACGCGTACCAGGTCGTCGTAATAAATGAACTCATCGCAGTTTGCGATCAGCAGATTGGATGTCGAGTTCTTTACGCCGACACCGATCACGGTCTTGTTGTTCTCGCGCAGTTTGCTGACCAGCGGCGAAAAATCTGAATCGCCACTGAGGATGACGAAGGTGTCGACGTGCGACTTGGTGTAGCACAGGTCCAGCGCGTCGACGACCATGCGGATGTCCGCGGAGTTCTTGCCCGACTGGCTGACGTGCGGGACCTCGATCAGCTCAAACGACGCGTAGTGCATGGCGGCGCGAAAATCCTTGTAGCGCTCCCAGTCGCAATACGCTTTCTTGACGACGATGCTGCCCTTGAGGAGCAGGCGTTCGAGCACCTTGTTGATGTCGAATTGTGCGTATTTTGCTTCGCGCACACCGAGAGCGACGTTCTCAAAATCGCAGAACAACGCAAGGTTTCGGGTTTCAGGTTGCACGGCCATTTTCAGATCTCCGCTACATATTAAACGCGATGGGGAAACTCCCGCAGCCCATGCGCACTTGTTGTTGTCACCACCTTACCTCAAAAAAAGGGGCCCGCATTCGCGGGCCCCGATGAATCGACAATTCAATTACCCAATACTAGCGATCGTCGTCGCGATCATGCTTGTGCTTGTAGTGCGCGATCACGTAGTCGTGCTGCGTGTACGGACGATCCGTATCGAGCTCGATCGTGACGCCGCCCTTCTTCACAAAGACCTGATCTTCCGCCGGCAACGTCACGCCCGACTGCCAGGTACCATTACTCTGCCAGTAGTAGGTCTTTGTATCCGGCGCGAAATAGATGTCGTGATCGCCGTAGTAGACGTAGTGGCGCTTGGTGGTCGTCGTGGTGGTTGTGGTGGAGCCGTCGGCCGCAACAGTGCGCTCGGTGGAGGTAGTCTGCGTCGTTGGGCTGACGTTCTTGTAGTGCGACACCACGTACTCGTGGCGTGTGTACGGGACCGCCGTATCGAGCTGAATGTCTACGCCACCCGAAGTGATGTAGCTCTGGTTTTCTGTGGGCAACGCGGGGCCGGACTGCCACGTACCGTTGCTCATCCAGTAATAGGTCTTGCTCTCGGGAGCAAAATAAATGTCGTGATCGCGGTAGTACGTGAAATGATGATTACCGACGGAGACAGTGTGCTCTTCCGAGAACGCAGGCTGCGCGGCAGCGGCGATGGCGATCGCCAGGGCGGCGCTTTTGAAGATATGGTTACGATGGATACTCATGGGGTTCCTCCTTGGATCGCCTGAGGCGAGGGTGAAAGTCACGCAAAAAGCTGCTGACCATTGAGACGTGCTGCACGCAATTGTGCACCACGATGTCTAGCGTCTCGCCAACTCCGAGCCGCGTAAACGGCCAAGAATTGGTAGAGATCCGGAAGATTCCAAAGAATCGTCCGCATGCGTCGGATTGAAACATGTCGCAGAGCCGGCATTCGCACGCTGCCGCCGACTCTGCGACTCACCCTACCCCAAGCCGATGAACGTGAAATAAATTTTGAGCGCCCAGGCTGAACGTACCGCTCAGACTGAACAGAATCGCATTCGCGGTTCATCCGTTAGCGGAATTTGCGTGCTTATGCGACAGCCGCGCTGACGACTCGGTTGCGGCCATGCGCCTTGGCCGAATACAGCGCCATATCGGCCGCACCGAGCCAGCTGCTTTGGTCGTGCCGGTGCAGCTCGCTATCGTGCACGGCGAAACCGATGCTGATCGTGGTGCGCACTTCGTCGTCGCCGAGCCGGAAGGGCAATTGGCTGACCGCGGTACGCAATTGCTCAGCTAGGCGAAGCCCGTCGCTGACACCCAGCGCCACGCCAAGCACACCGAACTCTTCGCCACCGAGGCGTGCCAGATGAGCGCGGCCGGCAAGGGTACGTTCCAGGCACGCCACGACTGCGATCAGGACCTGATCGCCAAACAGGTGACCGCCGCGATCATTGATCTGCTTGAAATGATCCAGATCCAGAATCATCAGCACGTCCAAATGCGGCGCTGCGCTAGGCTTGGTAAGGGCAACGCCCATGCGTCTCAGAAATGAGCGCCGATTCTCCACGCCGGTCAACGAATCGTGCAGGGTCTCGGCGCGGAGTGCCTCGGCCTTGCGTTGCTGCGAACGCCACATCAGGTATAAAAGCGCCGAGCTCAGGCCCAGCGCAAGCGCGGCGAGCGCCGCGATTGCCAGGCGCAATCGCTGTCGCTGGCTGTCCAGTTCATCTTCCGCAGCCGTTGCGCGTGCCGCACGCAATTCCAGTTCGCGACGGCGGTTCTGCTGTTCCAGTTCGCCAATACGCAGTTCGCGCTCGCGCGCCGCATAGCGTGCCTCGAGCTCGGCCATCGCCGTGGAGTGCGCCTGCCCGCTCGCGCTGGTTTGAAGTTCGATGATCTGATCCTGCGCCGATAGTGCGAGCTGCAGGTCGCCGCCGTCGCGCGCGAGCTTTGCTTGCGTCGTCAGCAGGTCGGCAAGTTTCGCTTTCCAGCCGTGCGCATGGGCGTCGGCAATCGCTGCGGTGACTTCCGCCAGCGCCTGCTGCGGTTGATTCAATTTGACCAGTGCTCGCGCAATGTCCAGACGCGAGCGCAATGCGTTATCGAAACGTCCGCCGCGCGTTTCTGCATCCAATGCATTGCGCAAAAGTTCAAGCGCTTCGGCAGGTCTTTCCAGATCGATGTATGCCGTCGCAAGATTGGCACCGACTGTGCTCGCAAAACTGACGTCGCCGTTACGCAAGAAAATTTCGCGCGCTTCCTTGAACAAGGCGGCGGCCTGCTCGAACTGACCGAGCGCACGGCGTGCATGGGCTTCCAGGTTCAACGCGCGTGCCAGATCGAACTTGTCGCCGAGCGCGCGCCAGGCACTGCTGGATCGTTCGCAATAAGGCATGCCAGTGCGGGTATTGCCGGTCATGTTGAAGTCGTCGCACAACTCCAGCGCCGCTATCGCGCGGA
Organism: Lysobacterales bacterium; assembly: GCA_038244165.1. GTDB lineage: Bacteria > Pseudomonadota > Gammaproteobacteria > Xanthomonadales > Rhodanobacteraceae > Rudaea. Next base: position 56,232 of record JBBRTT010000008.1, read on the forward strand.
CTTACGGATCGGCCTGGTCTTGGATGCGACTTGCGGCGTGCATCGTCTCGGCCCAGCCCTTCTCGGTTTCGCCTTGCTGGTATAGACGCTCGGCACGCAAGAAACCGGCGTAGGCCAGGGCCAGTTGATCGCTGTGCGCGGTCCCCAGGCTGTCCAGGCGCAGGGCCATCTCGACCAGGACGGCATCGTCAGCCTGACGCAGCGCCGCGTTGCCAAGCCAGTACAGGACTTCGCGCTCGTCAGCCGGGCGTGAGTCGAGCTTGTGCGAATCCAGCAGGTGGCGCCCATCCGCGATCGCCGCGGGCGGATCGTTGACCGATTCGCTGCGCAACGCCAGCAAATCCTTCGGCACGCCCGCGATCGCGATCGCGATGTCAAAACCCAGTAGAGCCGCGAAAAACACATTGCGTGTCACGATCAAGTGAGCTCCCCCTGCCCGCCTGAATTCCACTTCTCCACTGCATAGCAGTGGTATGTATTGTACGAATTACGTGCATCGGCCATGCCAAGAATGCCGCAAAATCACGGTTTGGGCGCAACCGCAAGCCCACCGATCAAAGGGGTGGGCGACTGACCTGAATGTGCGCAACGCCTACGCGACGTGGCTCTTCAGGTGCTCACGCGGTAGCAGGGAACGTACGTGCTGCCCGGCAGTTTCATCCGTTGCTGAGCAACGAAACTTGCCAGCATCTTGTCCAGCGCGCGCATGATGGCCGGGTCGCCATCGATCAGGAATGGGCCATTTGTGGCGATGGCGCGCAACCCATCTTCCTTCACGTTGCCGGCAACGATGCCGGAAAAAGCACGCCGCAAGTCAGCAGCTAGCAGGTGTTTGGGTTGTTCGCGACGCAGATTCAACGCAGCCATGTTCGCATGGGTCGGCCGGAACGGCTGCTGGAACGCCAGTTCGATGGTGAGGGCCCAGTTGAAGAAGAACGCGTCCTGGTTCGCCAGTCGATATGCGCGGACTTTTTCCAGGCCGGCGGACATCTGCCGCGCGGTTTCGCGCGGGTCGCCAACGATGATGCGGTAGAACTGCGCGACATCGTCCCCCAGGGCGAGCTTCAGGAACGCGTCGATCTGCTCGAAATACGCTGCCGATTCGCTCGGACCGGAAAAAATCAGCGGAAACGGAATGCCCGCATTTGCCGGGTGCAAAAGTATACCGAGAAGATAGAGAATTTCTTCGGCAGTACCTACGCCGCCGGGAAACACAATAATGCCGTGACCGATGCGCACGAACGCTTCAAGGCGTTTTTCGATATCGGGCATGATCACCAGGCTGTTGACGATGGCATTCGGCGATTCGGCCGCGATGATCCCCGGCTCGGTGATGCCGATATAGCGCTTTGAACGCAGCCGCTGTTTGGCATGGCCGATGGTTGCGCCTTTCATCGGCCCCTTCATCGCCCCGGGACCACAGCCGGTACATATGTCGAAGCCGCGCAGGCCGAGCTCGTAACCGACTTTTTTGGTGTAGTCGTACTCCAGCCGTGAAATCGAATGTCCGCCCCAGCAAACCGCCAGGTTCGGTTCGACGTTTGGCCGCAGCACGCGCGCGTTGCGCAGTATTTCGAACACTGCGTGGGTAATGCCGTGCGAATCCTCAAGCTGGAATCTGCCGGCCTCGATCTGGGTGGCCACATAGGCAATGTCGCGCACCACGGCGAACAACAACTCGTGGATGCCGCGGATGATCTTGCCGTCGACGAATGCGGAGGCCGGCGCGTTCGTCAGCTCAAGTTTTACGCCGCGATCCTGCTGCAGCACCTGAATGTCGAAATCACGATAGCGCTCGAATATGCCAAGCGCGTCGTCGTTCTCGCTGCCTGAAGTAAGCACCGCCAGTGCGCAACGTTGCAGCAGTGCGTGCAAGCCGCCCAGGCTGGCATCGTGCAGGCGCCGCACTTCGTTGCGCGAAAGTACGTCCATACCGGTAACCGGGGAGATGCGGGCGCTGACGCTGGCGCCGGATTTTGCGATTTTTGTTTTCTTGTCCATGCGCGAAGCTTAGCAAAAAAAAAAGCCGGCGCTCTCGCAAGCGCCGGCCGGATTCATCCAAAACTGTAGTTAGAACGAAAAGCGAGCCGTCAACATGATCGACCAACGCTGCGACGGAACCGGAACGCCAGGTGTCTGCCCTTCGTTGATGACCAGAGATTGCGGCTGGTAATTGCCCTGCGCGTTCTTGTATGCCGAGTTGCTGATGTCGTAAATGTATTTGCCGGTGGCCGGGTCGATACCGGTGACGTTGGCGAGGTTGCGCGTAAGCGGGAACGGGCCGCGACGTTCAACACCCCACTTGCTGTTGAGCAGGTTGCCGAAGTTGAAGATGTCGAAGCGGAACTCGCCCTTGGCGTCGCCGAAAATGCCCGGAACCTGCTGGCTGAAGCTCATGTCGATCTGGTTGAGCCAGGCCGTGTTCGCACCGTTGCGTCCGGCGATCTGGCCCTCATGCTTGCGCAGATACGGATCAGAGTTGACGTAGTCCATGAACTGCTGCTTCTGCGTTTCAGTGACCGTGGACGCCCAGACGACATCGGTGACCGACTTCGGAATGTAGATCAGGTCACGCGAATAGGTGTCGCCGTTCAAGTCGTTGCCCGCAATCCAGCTGTAGGGCGCACCGGAGTGGCCATTGGCGAACATGCTGACGCTGGTTTGGTTGTCGCCGAAGAATTTGTGCTGCCAGGTGGCGGAAATCTTCAGCGCTTGGGCCACGTTGTAGTTGGATACTGCCGCCTTGTCCGTATTCGGATTGACCCAGACGTTGCCATTGATGTTGGAGTTGGCGACGCTGGATGTACCCGGATTCACGTCCGTCGAGTGCTGGAACACCGCCGCAATCGACGCGCTCCAGTCATCCGACATCGGCTTCTTTACCAGCAAGGTCAGACTGCTGGATTGGCCCTGGTGCGTGTTCGACAACTCAGTGACGTTGCCGAACGACGGATTGGCATTGGCCACCGTTCCACTGGCGATACCGGCGGTGCTATAGGTGCCCCAATACAGATTGCGGCCATCCGGGCCATGGCCCGTAGGCGCGCCGAGGTTGAGGTTCTTGTAGAAGATGTCGTCGTTGGTCTTGACATAGCTGCCCTCGACCGTACCAATCAAGTTCCACCACGGCAGTTCGCGATCGAATGCCAGCGCAACTTGTGTCGTCGTCGGCATGTTGAAGTCGGGATCGATCGTGTCGACACCCATTTTCGCCACGCCCGAACCGAGCACCAGGGTACCGGTGCTAGGAATGACCGGGCTACCGGTGTAACCCGGCGCCTGCTTGATGTAACTGGTTTGACCGGCCGGGCAAGACGCGCCCGTTGCCGGCGTGAACGTCCTGCCATTGGTGCTGCACAGCAGAGTGCCTGCGGGAGAGTTGGCGACGTTGACGATGTCGTAGGTGACGACGGGAATACCGGTGCCGCCGTAGGAATTGGAATACCACACAGTCGGCACATCCGAGGTAAACATGCCGATGCCACCGCGCAGCTGGGTCATGCGCTCGGTGTCGAAGTTGTAGTTGAATCCAACGCGTGGCTGGATGGAACCGCTGCTCGGCGTCGAATTGTTCGCATAGCCGAAACCACCCTTGGTCGCAGTACAGACGCCGGGCGCGGTGAACGGCGTGCCGGGCGCGGAGGCAAAGCACGGATTCAGAATCGGATCCGACGGGAATTTCGGCACGTCGTAGCGCAAGCCGTACTGCACCGACAAACGCTCGGTGGCCTGCCAGCTATCTTCCAGGAACACGCCGTATTGGCCCTTCCTGAAGCGTGCCGCCGCGGTATCCAGCGTAAACCCCGGGGCTGGCTGCTTGATCGTGTATTCCTCCCAGTTGCCGGCCTGGAAATTGGCCAGACCCTGGTAGGTGTAGCTGCCATCATAACCCTGCACGAACGCGTTGAAGACTTTGTCTTCCTGTCCGTTGAAACCGGCCCTGACGGTGTGATCGCCGAGCAGCCAGGTGCCGGCGAAGTAGTAATACAGCGACTTGATGCGCAGCGCATTGACCTGGCTGGAAAACTCGGTGCCGACCACGACGCTCGGCGAAAACGCCGTGGGCGAATTCGAAACGGTGACCGACGGCTGATGGACGCCAGTCAGCGGACCGCGTGCCTGCTCATAGTCCGTGTAGGACAGGTTTGCTTCGGTGGAGAATGTGGAATTCCAGTCGCTGAACAACTGCACGATGTAGCTCTTGGTGTCGCGATTCTTGAAATACCAGTTGCTGTTCAGCGTGACCGCGGTCGTGCTGCCCGTGGGGACAGGCTGGTTTTCCTTGGTCTCGTTGTAACGGAATACCGCGCGCTGGCTTTCATTGATGTTCCAGTCGATCTTCGCCAGGTAGCGCTTGTCGACCAGGTTTGACAGGGTACGATCGCCGACGTCCAGTCCCTGTGCAGTTGCTGACGAAGTCACGCCATTGACGAAATCCTGGGTGATGCCGGTAACTTGCGTGGTGCTGTTGCTGCCGACCGGGCCAGAGACGGCACCAATCGCGACGCGCTCGCTCTGTTCGGCGGCGAGGAAGAAAAACAGCGTGTCCTTGATGATCGGTCCGCCGGTGGTGAAACCCGTGGTCCATTCGCGGTTCCAGCCAGTGTAGGGAAGTTCGGCGCCGCCGGAGATCGGCGCGATATCGCCCATCAGCTTGTCGGCGTTGCGATAGCTGTAATAGACCGAGCCGTGGAAGTCATTGGTACCGCTCTTGGTCACGGCGTTGACGTTCGCCCCGACGCAACCGCGCGTGGCCACATCGAAGTTCGCCGTCGACAGATTGTACGAATCGATCACGTCCTGCGAGATCGGGGTACCAACGCTGGCCAGACCGTTGGATTCCAGACCGAACGGGTCGCCGGCATTGATCGTGTCAACGGTAATGCAGTTGTAGCGGAAATTCTTGCCGTTCGCGGAAATGGCACCCGCGTCGCGGTCGGTGATCGAAATCCGCGGATCCAGGCGCGCGATGCCCTGGATCGAACGATCCGGGTTCGGCGCCGCTTCGAGCTCGCGGTGAGAGATATTGGTGCTCAGACCCTTGTTGTCCGGCTGAAAAATCAGGGATGCCGCCGTCGCAGTGACGGTGACGCCGCCCAATTCGGTAGCGGCTGCCGCGCCCATGACCAGATTCAGGCTGGTTTCCTGGGCAAGCTGCAGGTAGACGTCGTTGCGCTCAGTGGTCTCAAGACCGGATTTGGACACGATGACCTTGAACGGTCCGCCGACGCGCAGCGCCTGTTCGGCATAGCGGCCGTCTGCATCCGTGGTTGCTGATTTCACCGTACCGGAGGGTACGTGCAAGACCTCTACCGTTGCACCAGCAACCGGCTTGCCCGCCGCATCCGTAATGCGTCCGCTGATGGCGGAAGTTGTGTTCTGCGCGAACGCGCTCGGCATCGTCAGCAATGCTGCGATCAGCCAGAACGCGAGATGGATTCCAAGTCGCTTGTTCATCGTTCGATACCCTTAGGTCTTGAGCCCAAATAGAAATGCAGCCGCCGTTCCCCTACCGCGGAGAGATCGGCTGACGAAGTTTCATTCCCGCTTATTGCAGTCTCGTGTCCCACCAGACGCCTGCTGGCCGAAACCCGGATCGCTTAACGGCAGTTTAACAGGAAACTGTGACAGTTTTAATGGGCAACACCCGACCCGGTCAAGAACTTAAACCCAGCGCCGCGCTTGCGGCGGGCTCGTTCAGGAACCTGCTCCGACGTGCAGGTAAACCGCCACCCCGTCGAGAAACATCTGCACGGACAAGGCCACAAGCAACATGCCCATCAGCCGCTCCAGCGCCGTGAGAACGCTGGCGCCGAGCCAGCGGAACAGGTAGGTCGACGACAACAGGATCAGGGCTGTGGCTAGCCACGCGCAGAACAACGCGATGCTCCAGTCTGCCGTGCGACCCGGCGCCGAGTTCGTCATCAACATCAGGGCCGCCATCGCCGACGGGCCGGCAACGCCAGGAATCGCCAGTGGCACGATGAACGGCTCGGCGCCCGGTACGCCACCGAACATGTTGCCCTCGCGCGGCGGGAAGATCATCTTCACACCGATCAGGAACAGTACGATGCCCCCGGCGATGCTGATCGATTCCGGACGCAATTGCAGCGCCTTGAGCACATAGCTGCCGCCAAACAGGAATGCGAACAGGACAACCAGGGCAATGATCAGCTCGCGCAGCATGACGCGACGTCGGCGTTCCGGCACAACGTTCTTGAGCAGACTGAGAAACAGCGGCACATTGCCGAGCGGATCCATGATCAGGAACAGCAGGATCCCGGCAGACAGCGTGCTGATCGAGCTTTCCATGATGCGCCCCCCTTTCTCAATCAGGTACGGGTCAATCAGATACTGGCGTCACGCACAGCGTGACGATTCCACAAATCCACAATGCAACTAGTCAGCCGCCGCTCGCAAGTCCAGGATACGGCCGCGTGCCGGCGCGGCGCCTGCGCTCAGCAGATAAATGACTGAAGTCGGATCAGGCAGCGGCAACGCCAGCGTGTTCTCGCCGTAGTATGCCGCGCGACGCAATACCGTGCGCATCGGCGCCGGCAACATCGCGTGCACACGCACCGGACCATTCTCCAGTTCCTCGTGCAGGATCGAAGCAAGTCCGGGCAGCGCATGCTTGGCCACGCCATAGCCGCCCCAAAATGCCTTGCCTATGCGCACCGGATCATCCAGCACGAACACGACGCTGGCATCGGCCGACTGGCGCAACAGAGGCAGGCAGGATTGGGTCAGCAGGAATGGCGCGCTCAGATTCACGTGCAGGGCACGCATCCATTCTTCCGGCGCAATCTCCGCCGCGGGTTGCAGGGAATTGAAGTGCGCTGCCGCGTGGACGATGCCGTCGAGGCGTCCGCATTCGCGTTCGATCGCTGCGGCCATGTCCATGTAGTCGCGCGGCGTTGCCCCGGCCAGATCCAGCGGATAAATCGCGGGCTTGGCAGCACCGAGCGCGACGATTTCGTCGTAGAGTTTTTCCAGAAACCGTGGCTTGCGCCCGAGCAGGACAATGGTAGCCCCTGCGGTTGCCGCGGCGAACGCAACCTCGCGGCCAAGACCACCACTTGCGCCGGTCACCAGCACAACGCGCCCACTCAGCGTGTCAGGCGCCGCCGCCCAGCTTTCGGGCAGCCGCGCAAACTCCCCCGTCATGGCCATCAGGACTTTCGCGCTTCCTTGACCATGCGCTCCAGCTCGCCACTTTCGTACAGTTCCAGCGCAATGTCGCAGCCGCCAATCAGTTCGCCATTGATGAACAATTGCGGAAACGTCGGCCAATTCGAATAACGCGGCAGATTGGCGCGCACTTCCGGATCTTCCAGCACATTCACCGAAGCAAAGTCGGCGCCTGTGGCCTTGAGCGCCTGTGCGGTACGGCTGGAAAATCCGCACATGGGAAATTGCGGCGTGCCCTTCATGAACAGCACGATGGAATTGGACTGCAGCGTCTGCTTGATGCGTTCGAGAGTGTCCATGACTACCTGTTGAGGAATGAATGCGCGATATGGCGCGCGTGAAGTTGCCGATTGTACCAGCCGCCCCATCGGGAATCGCGCTTATACTGTGCGTTCGCAACGTATTTCCCGGCCAAACCCAAGGAGAACCATCATGGCTATCGAACTTCCTGCCCTGCCATGGGCGCGCGACGCGCTTGCGCCGCACATTTCCGCCGAGACCATCGATTACCACTACGGCAAACATCATCAGACCTACGTCACCAACCTCAACAACATGATCAAGGGGACGGAGTTCGAAAATCTGGATCTGGTTGCGATCATCAAGAAAGCCCAAGGCGGCATGTTCAACAACGCCGCGCAAATCTGGAATCACACGTTCTACTGGAACAGCCTGTCGCCGAAGGGCGGTGGCGAACCCGGTGGAAAGCTCGCCGATGCGATCAAGAAAGCCTTTGGCGGATTCACCCAGTTCAAAGAAGAGTTCAGCAAGATCACGATCGGCACGTTCGGTTCTGGCTGGGGCTGGCTGGTGCAACGTGCCGACGGCAGCCTGGGCCTGGTCAGCACCAGCAACGCGGCGACTCCCATCACTGGCAGCGATCGCCCGCTGTTGACCTGCGATGTCTGGGAACATGCCTACTACATCGACTACCGCAATGCGCGACCGAAATACGTCGAGGCATTCTGGAACTTGGTGAATTGGGAATTTGCTGCCAGTCAGATGGCGTAACGACGATCGGCTGATCGCGCGAAGCCCTCCCCTTCATGGGGAGGGTTGGGTAGGGATGGTGTTTTCTCGTAGCTTCCATTTCGCCTGTGGCCGAACGGGTAATTCTCTAGAACCAGAGCTTCCACTCGGCCTACGGCCGAGCGTGTAACTTTTCTTGACTCCGGGCATCCCGCCCTACGCTGCTTCGCAGCCAGCTTTGCTGTTCGCGCCGCTCCTGCGGCGCAGTGCTCGTGCAAAGAAAAGTCACCAAAAGAAAACACGTCGGTTTGCGCCCTAGGTTTGACGCACGAAGGCGTGGAAAGGCTGCGCAGATCCCAATTACGTGGTCCGTCGAGGGAGGCCAAAGGCTTTTCAAAGCTCGCTTTTGTGTATTGCCGGAATTGCTTGACGACGGCGCCTTTTCTGGCGCCAAGGTATTGGACTGGCAGGGTTCGTGCCGTTCCAGACTTCCGTGGCGAAAAACTCTGGGGCGCCACGCGACGTGCTTTCTTTCTTGGTGACCTCTTTCTTTACACGAGTAAAGAAAGAAGTTACCCGCTCCTCCGCAGGAGGAGTGGAAGCTCTTGCTTGGAAGCGAATGGCCGACGTCAGCGCAAATTCAAAAGCGCCGCCAGCACCGGCGCGACTTGCGCCTCGCGCCCAAGTGCGTGCGCGACGCGCATCAAGCGTTCGCGCATCTGCAGCGAGTTGTCGGCACACAACGTCGCATGTCCGACCTTGCGCCCCGCGCGCGGCGATTTTCCGTAGTCGTGCCAGTGCGCTCGCGGCTCCGTCAGCACTCCGTGTGCGTCGGGCAACTGCCCGATCCAGTTCAGCATCACGCTGATACCCAATGCCGAGGTATCGCCCAAGGGCAGGCCGAGCACTGCACGCACATGATTCTCGAACTGGCTGCATGCGGCGCCTTCGATGCTCCAGTGCCCTGAATTGTGCACGCGCGGCGCCATCTCGTTGCCGAGCAACTTGCCGTCGCGCACGAACAGCTCCAGCGCAAATACGCCGACATAATCCAGATGTTCCGCAATGACGCGCGCGTGCCGGGCTGCCACCTGCGCAAGTTGCGAGGAATCCGGTGCCGGCGCGAGGCTTGCGGAAAGGATTCCATCTGCGTGCCAGTTTTGTACAAGTGGATAAGTGGAAAATGCACCATCGCCGCCGCGGACTGCGATCACCGAAACCTCACGATCGAAGGCAACCCAGGCTTCGAGAATCGAGGGTGCGCCGGCCAGCGCCTGCCACGCGGCGTCCAGATCGGCGCTGCTGCGCAAGCGGTACTGGCCCTTGCCATCGTAGCCAAGGCGCCGCGTCTTCAATACCGATGGATAGCCGACAACGTCGGCAGCCCGCCCCAGATCGTCGCGGGTGTCGACCACAGCGAATGCCGGGGTATCCAGCCCGAGTTCGCGGAACATGGTTTTCTCCGCGAGCCGATCCTGGGCCAAGGCCAATGCGCGCGGGTTCGGCGAAACCTTCGTATGTTCGGTCAACCACTGCGCGGTATCCGCAGGGACGTTTTCGAAATCGAATGTGGCCACGTCGATCTGTGTTGCGAATTTTTCCAGCGCGACGAAATCGCGCCAATCTGCTGCCAGCAGCGGCGCGACCTGGCCGGCGCACGCGTCTGCTGCATTATCCACAATGAGAAAACGCACACCCAGCGGCGCGCCCGCGAGGGCGAGCATGCGCGCCAACTGACCGCCGCCTAAAATCCCCAGCGTACTCATGCGCTGCGCGGATCGGATTTCGCCAGCACCTGTTCGGTCTGCGCCGCGCGGTAGTCGTTCAGCGCACGCGCGATCGCGGCGTCGTGCGGAGCGAGCATCGCAGCTGCGAACAATGCGGCATTGATCGCCCCGGCCTTGCCGATGGCAAACGTCGCCACGGGTACGCCCGCCGGCATCTGCACGATCGACAGCAGCGAGTCCATGCCGCTGAGCGCGTGCGATTGCACGGGCACTCCGAGCACGGGCACGGCCGTTTTCGCGGCAAGCATGCCGGGCAGATGTGCCGCGCCGCCGGCGCCCGCAATGATTGCGCGCAGGCCGCGGGCTTGCGCGCCAGCAGCGTACTCGAACAGCAGATCCGGCGTGCGGTGGGCCGATACCACCAGCACTTCGTTCGCGATTCCGAGCTGATCGAGTACTTCCGCGGCGTGCTGCAGGGTCTCCCAATCCGAGCGCGACCCCATCACCACGCCGATTTGCGCACGCGGCGCGCTGTCTGTTTTCATGGTCAATGCCCTGGAAAGGCATTATTCTAGGCGCAACTGCCGGCCAATCGCACCCTCAATTGCACTATGGACAAACGTCTGCTCGATATTCTTTGCTGCCCGGTGACGAAAAGTCCGGTCAAACCTTTGAGCCGGGCACAGCTCGAAGCGGTGAATCGCGCAATCGGCGGCGGCGGCGTACGCACCATCGGCAACGTTGCCGTGTCTGCGCCGCTGCAGGCCGGATTGATCACCACGGACGGCAAGGTCATTTACCGTATCCAGGACGATATTCCTGTCATGCTTGCCGATGAGTCGATCGGCACGACCCAACTGGAGGCGCTTCCGGCATAGATTCGGACGACACGCCGCCCATCGGCGCGATTTTCCGGCTGGCCCGGCCCGATACATTTTGTGACGCAGTTCACGTTCTGTTGCGATTCATCCACTATATTGCCACTGGTGCGTTGCAAAACCGGTCTGCAGTGCGCGCCATCGGAACAGGGCGATGAGTAACCCCAACGACAGCAACAAGATCGTCGATCTGCAGCAGCGCCAGGCGAACCAGTCCGGTGCTGGCGATCGCATGGGCGAATTGCTCAAATCGGTGCGCGGCACCGCGCTCAAACGCATCCAGGGTCTGGTCGCCACGCTGTTCGAGAATATCGACGACGCCCTGTTCGACCTGGCCGAGAAAGCCGAAAACAATGCGGTGCAGACCCAATACTTCGACTGCATGCGCGAAGTGCGCAAGAAGCGCCAGCTTGTCGAGCGCATGTTCCAGGAGCAGTTGAGCAAGATCTTCAACGATTTCGCAGCGGGCAAGCTGCAACCGGTCAAGGCCGAAGGCAGTGGACATTCCGGCGGCGACTTGTCCTTGGTCGAAGATACCGAACTAGAAGAGTCGCTTGCGATCGCGAGCACCGTGGCCAAGGCGGAAAACCGTCTGTCGCGGCAGCTGTTCGCGGTGAACCAGAGACTTTCGGTCATCCGCGGAGGCGCGAAAGTCGAGGACTCCACCAACCCGCTCGCACCAGCCCCGCTATGCCACGCATTCCGGCTGGCGATGCGCGAATTCGATCTGAATGTTCAAGCCAAGTTGATTGTCTACAAGCTGTTCGACCGCTATGTGATGGCGGGTCTGGATGCACTCTACGACGAAATCAATGCGCAGCTCGTGCAGGCCGGCGTGCTGCCACAGATTCGCCATATTCTTCCGAACGCGGGCGGACGCGGAATGCGGCCGATGCCTGCGGCGACAGGCCAAGCGGGACCGGGTACGGACGCTCAGGCCGGTGATCTGGTCGACAACAGCTACCAGGCCTATCCGCAAAGTTACGATCCGGCTGCGGCGCAATTGCAGGCCGAGATCTACAACACCGTGCGTTCGCTGCTCGCCAGTCGGCGGCCACATATTGCCGCCGGCGAGCAATCGGGCGGCTACATGCCGGGTATGGCCCTTCCGGCGATTGCCCCGACCGACCTGCTCTCTGCACTGACCCTGCTGCAGAACCAGGCGATGATGGCGCAGTCGCACGCGTCGACCGTTGCCGATGCGGCGCAAGCGGTGCAGCAAATCAAACAGGAGTTGCTGGAGCAGGCGAGCAAGCTGCATGGCGAAGGCAAGGCGCATGTTGCCGGTGCCGACGAAGACACTATCGACCTGGTGGGCATGCTGTTCGAGTTCATCCTGCAAGACCGCAATTTGCCGCCGCAGATGCAGGCATTGCTGGGTCGCCTGCAGATTCCATTCCTCAAGGTGGCGTTGCTCGACAAACATTTGTTCGCGCAAAAATCCCATCCCGCGCGCCAGTTGCTCGATACCATGGCGCAGGCGTGCATGGGCTGGTCGGAAGAGTCCGACCGCGATCATCGCCTGCACGACAAGGTGAAGCAAACAGTCGAGTCGCTGCTCAAGGACTTTGACGACGATCTCGGCATTTTCGACCGCACCCGCACCGACTTCGAAATCTTTCTGGAATCGAACAAGAAGCGCGCCGATCTTGCCGAGCAGCGCGCGGCCGAAGCCACGCGTGGACGCGAAAAACTGCATTCGGCAAGACGCATCTCGGCGCGCGAGATCCTCAAGCGCGTCGAAGGCAAGCATCTGCCGGACATTGTGCACAATGTATTGACCCGGCCGTGGGCCAACTACCTTGTACTCACCTTGCTGCGCCAGGGCGAGGATTCCAATGAATGGCGGCAAGCGCTGCGCTTCGCCGACGAATTCGTCTGGAGTGCGGAAGCAAAGAACACCGATGCGGAGCGCACTCGGCTGAAAGGCTTGCTGCCACCGTTGGAAAAAAACCTGCGGCACGGTTTGGCGACCGTGGCGTACCACGAAAATGACGTCAAGCAGCTCATGCACGAGCTGAATGCGTTCTACGGCAACATTCTGGCCGGCGAGCAGGCGTCGCGGCAACGCGCGGCCGTGGATGAGCAAGGCGTGCCGATGCTCGAGATCGTCAGCAAGGCGGCAGCGACGGCGGCGGCAGTGGACAGCCCCGTTGAAGAAGAAATCGTCTTGCGCGCCGAAGCGCAGGAGCATCCGCCCGAAGCGGGCTTCGCCGATGACGACGAGCACCTGAAGCAGGCGCGCGAAATGAAAGTCGGCACGTGGGTGGAGTTCAGCGATCCCAACACCGGCGCCAAGGAACGCGCCAAGCTTTCCTGGATCAGCCCAATCAGTTCGAAGTATCTGTTCGTGAACCGCAAGGGATTGAAGGTTTCGGACAAGACGATGTTCGCAATCGCTGCGGAAATCCGCCGCGGCGGCGCGGTGATACTCGAGGAAGTGCCGCTGTTCGATCGCGCTCTGGATGCGATCGTCGAACGACTGAAAGCGGCACACGCTACGCCGGAGAGGGCGCCGCCAGCGGCGCCAGCCTGAACACAACCCGGTATTCTGCATTGTATACTCGACCGCCGCCGCTCCTGCGGCGGTTGTCGTTTGAGCAATGGAAAATTCGCCCATGCCTGTTGCGCACCCCGTACCACCCGACCCTGAATCGGTGCAGTTCGACGTAGAACGAGCCCTGACCGAAGACATCGGCAGCGGCGACGTCACTGCCGATCTGCTGCCGGCTTCAGCCCGCGCGAGCGCGAGCGTGATCACGCGCGAAGCCGCGGTTCTGGCCGGACGTCCCTGGTTCGACGCCTGCTTCCGCGCGCTGGATCCTGATGTGGAAATCGCATGGAATGCGGACGACGGTGCACACGTTGCGGCAAATGATACTTTGTGTACTTTGCACGGACTGGCTCGCGGCCTGGTCGGCGCCGAACGCTGTGCATTGAACTTCCTGCAAACACTCTCTGCTACCGCGACGATCACCGCGCGGCACGTCGCGGCGGTGCGCGGAACGCAGGCGATCATCCTGGATACTCGCAAAACCCTTCCCGGCTTGCGACTGGCGCAAAAATATGCCGTACGCTGCGGCGGCGGCAGCAATCATCGCATCGGCTTGTTCGACGCGATCCTGATCAAGGAAAACCACATCGCGGCGGCCGGATCGCTGACGAACGCGGTAAAGGCAGCGCGCCTGCGCCATCCGCATTTGCTGCTGGAAGTGGAGGTCGAGAATTTCTCTGAGCTGCATGACGCGCTGGCCGCCGGCGCAGACCGCATAATGTTGGATGAATTCTCGCTGGCCGACGTGCGCCGCGCGGTGACGGAAGTGGCCGGTCGTGTTCCGCTGGAAGTTTCCGGCGGACTGGGTCTGGACGCCCTGCCTGCGCTCGCTGCAACCGGCGTCGCCTATATTTCGATTGGCGCCTTGACCAAACACATCCGCGCAGTCGACCTGTCGATGCGCATCACGTTCGACGCCTGAGCGAGCAGATCGCGGCTTATATTTTCCCGAGATAGCGCAGCACGCCCAGCACCACGACGCCAAGCACAACAAGTCCGGCAACGATCCATAGCGCGCTGCCGGATTTTTGCGGCGCGGCGGGTGCCGGTATCTCGGTGCGCACGGTCGCGGCTGGTGCATCCATACCAGGCGACATGAGCAAGAAACGCACTGTGTCCATGCGCAATTCGTCTCCGGCCTTGAGCAGAGTACCGGCATGCACGCGCTGGTTGTTGACGAAGGTGCCGTTGGCCGAGCCCATGTCTTCAACCATGACGCCGTCGGGCACGACTTGCAGCTTGGCATGATGCCGCGAAATCTCGTCGGTCGGAATGCATATCCCGCAATCGCTGTTGCGGCCGACGATCAGCGTTCCCACCATCGCGTAAGTCTTGCCGAAGGTCGGGCCGGAAACGCCGCGAAGCATGTACTTGGGCAAGGCCATGCGCACGCGCGTGCGGCCGTCGTCTTCGTTGCCACTCGGCGCCGGCTTGCGCAGAGGTAATGGCACAGCAGCGACTTTTTCCGTCGCCACGACGCGGCAGCCGACCTTGGAGAACAACAACAGGTCACCGGGCTTGATCGGCGTGTCGCCGACGATCTGCTTGCCGTTGAGCACTGTCGCCGCATGCACATCCAGCGGCACCACCAGCGTGTGCTCGCCCCTGCTGCGCAATTCGCAGTGGCGCGCCGCGATGCCAGGAGCCGCGAGCATGATTGTGCAATCCGGCCCGGAGCCGACGAGGACACTGCCGTCAGCAAGTTCGATCGGTTCGTGTTCGCCATTCGGAAAAAGCAACTTCATCAGGTTCGCCTTATTGCCATGCTGCTGGATGGAGTACCAGCAAGAGTATACATATAGCTACAAGCCAGCTCAAAAGCATCGCGAGCCTGCGGTTCTGCGCTTGCCGTGTCTATTTTTCCAGATCGCGCGCCACGCGGAATCCAACGCTGTTCAATCCCACGTCGGCACCGAAGGTGTCGCTGGCAGTGGGCGATTCCTTCGCCAGCGACAGCCAGCCGCGACCCTTGACGATGAAATCGCGGCAGCCGCTGCCGGCTTCTGCCAGCGCGCCGCCAGCGCAGGCGCCGACCCATTCGCGCACGTTGCCGTCGATATCCTGGATGCCGTCAACCAGGGGGAAATGGCCGACCGGCGCAGTTGCGGCAAAGCCATCGTCACAGTCGGACCCCTGACGACTGTCGAACTGGCGCTTGTACGACGCATCGGCAAGATTGGCCTTGCATTCAGCGGCTGGCGCGCGCCGCGCGACCGCATCGAACTCTGCCGGACTCGGCAACCGGTAATGCTTGCCGGTCTGCTTGCCCAGCCACTGTGCGAATGCGGCGGCTTCCTGCCAGCCCACACACACTACCGGATGATTATCGTCCTGCTCGATATCGGGATTTTCCCAAGTGCGCTTTTTGGTCGAGCGAAAAATGGATTCGCGATCGCGACAGGAGAACTCGCGTCCCGCAAAAGCGGCACTGCCCGCAGCCGCCCAGAAGCGGCGGAATTCGCCACGGGTAACGGCATGACGAGCCATCGCTGCGCGCGCGTCGACGATCACCATTTCCGGCCCCTGTGCGCCTTCGGCCAGCTTGTCGCGAAACGCGAATCCGGGTTCGCCGATAGTCCCCGCAAATTTCAGGCCGTCCCTCGCCACGGTATTGTTTGGATCGAGCTGCAAAGCTTTCTCATACGCGCCTTTTGCCGCGGTCTTGTCGCGCGCCGCGGCGGCGGACTTGCCTTGCGCGATGAACGGTTCGACCGCTTTTGCCCGCGTCGCGGCGATCGCTTTGGTTACGTCGGAGTTGTCCGTTAGCGGTTTGCCAACCTCCGCGGCTCGATCAAGAAACTGACCGAACTGCAGCGTGTCGCCAGCGGCCAGATTCTTCTCTGCAAACTCGATATACTTTTTCGCAATATCCACAATGCCCTGTTTTGCGGCCTTGTTCTTCGGATCGAGCTTGAGCGCCAATGTGAAGTGATCAAGCGCGTTCGCAGCCGGTGGCGTGGTCAGACGCTGCGCTGCCAGATCGATGCGACCAAGCCGGATTGCATCAACGACCGGATCGACCACAGTGGGCAGATCCGCCGGATCCAGGCTGGGGTCGCCGCCAGCTTGAGCTTCAGCGGCATCGATGCTGTCCATGGGGGCCGCTGGCGCCGGTACAGGCGTCACAGTCTCGTTCGCCGAGGCAGCTTCAGTCGCCACGGCAGCAGGCGGCATTGCATTGTTCACAACGGGTGCGCTGGCTGCGGCCGCAACGGGCTTCGACGCGGCGGGCTGTTCGACTTGAGGCGCAACAGGCGTGGCCGGGTGCTTGCGCCCGAGCAAGGCAAATCCGATCAATCCCAGGCCAAGCAAGACAATCAGCAACGGCCAGGCGCGCATCCAGTTGGGGCCGGTTGCTGCCGCCGGCGCCACGACAATTGGCCGCTGCAGGCTGGGGTTGGTTGGCGTGTCGGCAACGGGCAGACGGCCCGGGGCGCGCGTCGCCGCGTCGTTACCATTGGCCGTGGGCCGGGGCGCGGGGATGCTGACCATCGTTGCGGCAACTGGGGGCGCCTTCAGCGCGGCGGGCGGCGCATCGGCGGACTCGTCGCGAAACAGCGTCGCGTACTGCGGCACCACGGTAGCCAGCGCATCGAGGAATTCCTCGGTGTCGGCGTAGCGATCCTTGGCATCCTTGGCCAGGGCACGGTCGATCAGGTGTTGCCAATGCGCGCGCTCGGCAGGCAGGCGTGGAATCGGTTCGAACACATGCGCATAGGCCACGGCAAAACCGTCGGCACCGTCGTAGGGTGGCTTTCCGGCAAGGCCGTAGTAACACAACACGCCAAGGCTGTAGATGTCCGAGCGCAGGTCGACATCGCCGCCACGCGCCTGCTCGGGGCTCATGTAGTGGCTGGTGCCGACCGAGAATCCTGTGCTGGTGATGCGTGATCCGCTGGCCGCGGCCAGCGCGATGCCGAAATCCGTCAGCACCGGATTGCTGTTGGCGTCGTACAGGATATTGCCGGGCGCAACGTCGCGGTGGACGTAGCCGCGCTGATGCGCGTAGCCGAGCGCCTTGGCGACGCCGGCGATCGTCTGGGTCAGTTCGCGCTCGTCGATTCCGCGCGCCACGCGCGCAGCGAAATCTCCGCCCGGCAGGTACTGCATCGAGAAATAGTGCAATTGCGCCGGAGTGACGCCGACGTCGTACACGGCGACGATGTTCGGATGCGCCAGCGAGGCGAGCATGCGCGCCTCTTGCAGAAAGCGCTTTGAAAACGTCGGATCGGCAGCCAGGGCCGGCGACATCACCTTGAGCGCGACTTCGCGATCCAGCGAGGTCTGCAACGCCAAATGCACGCTGGCCATGCCGCCGGCGCCAATTTCGCGCTTGATCAAATAGCCGGGAATGTCGATCACGAACCAGCCCCCTTTAGCGCCGTGGACGACCGCTGATCCCGCATTGTAGCGAATTCGGTACGCGGGATGCTGTGACCAAGTCCGGGGCAGGGTGTGATGGCCGGCACAGTGCATGAGCCAAGTCTCATCAAATCTTGCATGCACGGGTTGTATTGAGGGCGGGCCACCCGCACACTTCCTGGATGCTCGAAGCCCTGCTCCCGCTGATTCTGATTTTGCTCGGATTCTACCTTTGGCAATCGGCGCTGAAGGCGCGGGAACAGGCGCGCGCAATCAGTCATGAATTGTGCGCGCGTGCACGCGTGCAACTGCTGGACCAGACCGTGGCGCTGCAGCGTCTGGGCATTGCGCGCGGAGGCGATGGCTGGCTGCACGTGCTACGGCGTTACCGCTTCGAGTTAAGCATAGATGGTGCTGATCGCCATCAGGGTACGCTGGAACTGCTCGATGGGGTGCTGATGTCACACAGCATGCCCATAGTCGACATCGGCGATGTGCCCGCTGTAAACGTTTCCAACGTCATCGACCTGCACTCGCGCACTCTGACTTCAACGACGCGACACTGAGGTTTGTTTTTCGATCGTCGGGCATCGCGACACTTGGCGCACTATTCAACAGATATCACTTCAGCACGCGTCATTTCACCACGCGCAAGTGCGGCCCTTTCTTCGCGGCGACGACTTCGGCGGTAGGTCCGGGTTGCGGCGGCGGCTGATTTTCGGCGGGAAACATCATGCCCTGGCCGTTTTCCTGCGCATAAATCGCCAGGATTGCACTCATCGCAACTTCGACTGTCTGGCTGACACCGGAAAAACGCGCGGTGAACCTCACGAAGTCCTTACCCAGATCCAGCTGCGCCACGGCGCGCGCCGCGACATTGAGCACGACGCGTCCGTCCTTGACTGCACTTCGCGGCACATCCACCCCTGGGGCAGCGGCATCGACAAGGATATAAGGCGTCAAACTGTTGTCGCTGATCCAGTCATACATTGCGCGTAGCAGGTACGAGCGGTTGGAGGACATGCTGATGCCGGTCATCAGTGCAACGCAGCGCCTTACGGCCGCAGCGCCTTTTCTTCCGGGGTCAGGCTGCGGGTGAATCCGGGATTGCGGAAAATGCGATCGCCATACTCATTGATCGCGTGCGCTTCACGCGGCAAGACAACGTTGAAGCTGGGCAGGCGCCAGATCAGCGGCGACAGTGCGCAATCAGCCAGACTCAGTTCGGGATTGAGAAAAAACTTCGCTGCCTTGAACAGCGGAATGCTGGCCAGCAAGGCTTCGCGCAAGCGCTTGCGTGCCGTTTCAGCCGGGCGGCCACCAGCCTGTATCTGCGCAATAAACGGCAGCCAATCGCGCTCGATGCGCATCATCGCCAGACGCAGACGTGCTCGCGAAAGCGGGTCCACCGGCATCAGCGGCGGATGCGGATAGCGTTCGTCCAGGTATTCACAGATGACACCCGTGTCGTAGAGCACGAGGTCGCGATCGACCAGAGTGGGCACCGAATTGTACGGATTCAGGTCGAGCAGGTCCTCCGGCGGCGAGCGCGGATTCACCACCACCAGATCGTATACAACGCCCTTGGCCGCCAGTACCAGGCGTACGCGGTGGCATTGAACGCAATCGCTAGCGGAGTACAACGTGAGAACGGTGCGTGATCGTTGACTCAAGGCCATGCTGGTTCCTCACGCCCCCTACGTAGGATCGGGGTTGATAGACACCAACCCCGCGCATGTCAATGTACGCCTTTCGATCGAAAGCGCCTAGCCCCGGAATTGCCAATCGAAGCCAGTGGCACTCATTGATAGTGCGGCCACGGATGGCCGCTTCTTGATCTTCTTCGCAATCAGGGACGATTGCACAAGCTAGTGCACGTCTTTCCAGTACTCGTGCTTGAGCAGCCAGGCAAGGAAAGTGAACGCCGCCAGATACAGGACCACCCACGCGCCCATCGATTCGCGTTTCAGTGCTGCCGGTTCGCCGACATATTGCAGGAACGTGGTCAGGTCACGGGCCGCTTCGTCGTATTGCGCGCTGGACAATTTGCCCTTGCTGACCAGATCGAGTTTTTCGATCTGCGCATCCTCGCCCGGCTTGGCCGCAGCGAATTTCGCGTGTTGCACGCCCTGCAGTTCCCACAACACGTTCGGCATCGACGCATTCGGAAACACTGTGTTGTTCCAGCCAGTCGGACGGGTCGGATCGATGTAGAAGGACTTCAGATAGTTGTAGATCCAGTCCTGGCCTTTCGCCCGCGACTCCAGCGACAAATCCGGCGGGGCCTTGCCGAACCATTCCTGTGCATTGGCTGCCGGCATGTTGGAGATCACCTGGTCGCCGATCTTGGCGCCGGTAAACGCGAAGCTGGAAAGCACTTCCTCAGGCGAAAGGTGCATATCCTCAGCCAGACGCGAATAGCTCATGTACTTGATCGAGTGGCAACCCGAGCAATAGTTGAAGTACAGGCGCGCGCCACGCTGCAACGATGCGGTGCTCTCGACGCGGACGTTTGCGAGAGCCAGGCCTTCGCCTTCTTCGGCAACCGCGCTGCCAGCAACCAGGCAGGTGCCGAGCAGTACTGCAGTCGCAGTGAAACGCGCGAAACTCGCTTTGATCATGGCTGGCTTACTCATGGGTCGTCACCCGTTCCGGCACTGGTTTGGTCTTCTCCAGACCAAAGTAGGTGTAAGCCCACAGGAACGCGAAAAAGCCGAAATAGACCAGCGTCAGCGCGCGTCCAAACAGGTTCTCGATAAAGGTCACGTCCGCCTTTGCGCCGAACAGTTGCGGAATCCATTCCGTCGTCTTGCCGGCACCGATTGCGCCGAGCAGCACGAACACCACGACGAAAGAGAACAATGCGATCTTGTAGCCGCGGCCGCGGTAGCGGATCGATTTCACCGCGCCGCGATCCAGCCACGGCACCAGGAACAACACCGCGATCGACGCAGCCAGCGCGAGCACGCCCAAGCCCTTGCTCGGAATCATGCGCAGAATCCCGTAGAACGGTGTGAAATACCACACCGGCTTGATGTCCGCTGGCGTCACCAAATTGTTCGCGGGTATAAAATTATCATTTTCCAGAAACCATCCGCCCAGCGCCGGCTGGAAGAAGATGATGAAGGCGCAGAGGATGAGGAAGAAGCCGACGCCGAATAGATCCTTGACCGTGTAGTACGGGTGAAAGGGAATGCCGTCGAGCGGAATGCCGTTCGCATCCTTCTTCTTCTTTATTTCCACGCCGTCCGGGTTGTTCGAGCCGACCTCGTGCAATGCCGCGATATGCAGTACGACCAGAAGCAGCAGCACCAGCGGCAAGGCGATGACGTGCAGGGCGAAGAAGCGGTTCAAAGTGGCATCGGCGGGATTGAAATCGCCCATGATCCACTGCACCAGGGTGTCGCCGATGTAGGGTACGGCGCCAAACAGCGAGATGATCACCTTCGCACCCCAGAACGACATGTTGCCCCACGGCAGCACATAGCCCATGAAGCCTTCGGCCATCAGCACCAGGAAGATCAGCATGCCGAGCAGCCAGACCAGTTCGCGCGGCTTCTTGTACGAGCCGTACATGAGTCCGCGGAACATGTGCAGGTAGACGACGATGAAGAACATCGACGCACCGACTTCATGCATGTAGCGGATCAGCCAACCCCACTGGACGTCGCGCATGATGTATTCGACTGAGTCGAACGCGGTCGCCGCACCGGCCTTGTAGAACATGGTGAGGAAAATGCCAGTCAGAATCTGATTCACCAGCACCACGATCGCAAGCGAACCGAAGTAGTACCAGAAGTTGAAATTCTTCGGCGCGTAGTACTCGGTCATGTGCTTGCGGTACATCGGCATCATGTTCGGAGCGCGTTCGTTGACCCAATTGCCGATGGAGGACAATACCTTGGCCATCACGCGGCTCCTTCCGGGTTCACACCAATCATGATGTGCCTGTCGTCGATGAACTTGTACGGCGGCACGACGAGGTTTGCCGGAGCAGGCACGCCCTTGAAAACGCGGCCGGCAATGTCGTAGCGCGACTTGTGGCAGGGACAGAAGAAACCACCCTTCCATTCCGGATCGAACGGCTCAGGCTTGATGTCTGGCACAAAGGCCGGCGAGCAGCCCAGATGCGTGCAGATTCCGACAACGACAAACCACTCAGGCTTGAGCGAACGCGCCGCGTTCTGTGCGAATTTGGGTTGCTGGTCGACTTCGGACTTCGGGTCTTTCAGGCCATCATTTGCCAGCGGCAGTGTATCCAGCAACGCCTTCGTGCGATTGATGATCCAGACTGGCTGGCCGCGCCATTCGATTGCCAATCGCTGACCCGCCTCGACCTTGCTGATGTCAGCGAGCACCGGAGCGCCGGCGTTCATTGCACGCGCGCTCGGTTCCCAGGATTTGATAAACGGTATCGCCGCGCACAGGGCACCGGCGCCACCGACCACCGCTGTCGTCGCCGTCAGAAACCTGCGGCGTCCATGATCCACAACGTCATTTGCCATCTGGCACTCCACCAATCCAGCAGAAATTTCG
Source organism: Lysobacterales bacterium (assembly GCA_038244165.1). Lineage (GTDB taxonomy): Bacteria > Pseudomonadota > Gammaproteobacteria > Xanthomonadales > Rhodanobacteraceae > Rudaea. Next base: position 78,449 of record JBBRTT010000008.1, read on the forward strand.
ACAATTGAAAAACCGGGCATCCTGCCGCGGTTTTACTCGCCGCATCCTGCGGCTCACCCCTCTGGGGCCAGCTCCGCTGTTCGCGCGCACTCCTGTGCGCACAGTCAAACAAGCGGCCGCGGCAGAGCCGCGCCACGCTTGTCGAATCGGCGATTGAAGCCGCCGATTCGTCGGCACTTCCATGGGCCGGGCCGGGCCGGGGGCAGGTGCAGCAACCCCCAAAAATCGTGGTAGTTTAACGAAGCCCAACGCCGCAGACAATGAAAGTCTCTCCGCAGCTGCGTCGGGTTGACGCTGCCGAATCCATCTGCCATCGAAATTACCAGCCCGGACATGAAGAGAGCTTACCGATTCAGCGTTTTCATCCTGCAATTCGCCATTCTCGGGTTGGCTGCGGCCTTCCTTATCAGTGTCGTCTCGCCGCCATTTGCCGAACGTGTGCGCAATGTTTTCGCTTCCGAGGGGTCGCAGCCGGCGATACGGGTCGACCCGCACGATGAGCATGCTTCGGTGACCCAAAGCGCGCCCGATCACGCGACCGCACCGTTCGCGCCGGAATCCGAACACATCGGCGACAATATTGCCGTTTCCTATTCCAGCGCAGTCTTGCGCGCCGCCCCAGCCGTGGTCAGCATCACTGCAGACAAGGTCATCAACACGCGTCAGGTTCTGATACCTTCCAATCCCGTGTTGCAGCGCATGTTTCCCGGCATCGCCATCGGGCCGCCGATGAAGCAGCGTCAGCAAAGCCTTGGCTCGGGCGTGATCGTCAGTACCGACGGTTACGTCGTCACCAACAACCATGTGATCCAGGGCGCAGAGCAAATCAAGATTGTGCTCTACGACGGCCGCGTTACCAATGCGCGCGTGATTGGCACGGACGCAGAGACCGATCTGGCGGTGCTGAAAATCGATGCGGTCAACCTGCCCAGCATCGCCATCGCCGACAAATCCCCGCTCAATGTTGGCGACGTGGTTCTCGCCATTGGCAATCCCTTCGGCCTGAACCGCACCGTGACAATGGGTATCGTCAGCGCACTCGGAAGGCAAATTCCGCATTTGTCCACTTATGAAGATTTTATACAAACCGACGCAGCGATCAATCAGGGAAATTCTGGCGGCGCCCTGGTCAACGCCTATGGCGAACTGGTCGGCGTCAACTCCGACATTTTTTCGCCTTCCGGCGGCAACATCGGCATCAGCTTCGCCATCCCCGTCGGCACGGCCAAAGCCGTGCTCGATCAGATTGCCGCACATGGCCGCGTGATCCGCGGCTGGCTCGGTGCCGAATACGCCGACCCATCGTCTCCATCGGTGCCGTGCGCCGAACAAAACGTGTGCGTTGTCGGCATCTACAAGGATGGCCCGGCGGCACTCGCAGGTTTGCGTCCAGGGGATATTCTGCTGAGTTTCGGCGGCGAGACGATTACCAATCAATTGGACCTGCGCAATCGCGAAGCGAACATAGCCCCCGGCACCAAGGTCGAGCTTTCCGGGCAGCGCGATGGAGTGCCGTTCAAGCTTGAGGCAACCCTGCAGGAGCGGCCGCAGCGACAGGCCGGCGGTTAGGCAAACTTTGAACAGGTTCAGAGTTTCCGCGAGGCCGGATGCCTGGCCCGCGCAACGAACACGCAAGTGCTTGATGCAGACTATCGTTGGGTTACACTCAGTCCAGTGACGGTGAGGGGATATGCACTGGCATTGCGCCAAGCGGCTATTGCACCTGCTTGTTTGCTCGGCGATTGGTTTTCATCTACGCGCCGAGGCACAGGTCGATTCCCCTCCTGTGCCCGACGCACAGCCCATTCCCTCGGCGGTTTCATTCGATGTCCTGTTCCGGCGCATGGAAATGGGCGACATCAGCGAACTAGACAGGCCACGCCAGCAAACATACCTTGCTCAATTGCAACACCTGTTGCCGCCTGGCGACGCGCATCGGCAGCGCCTGCTCTACAGCCAACGCTGCGGCCTGAATTTCGTCAACGCGGTAAAGGATGGGTTCGCCTTCGCCGATGCCAAGCTCAACGAAGCACTCAACGCACAAGACTCGCCAGCGGCGATTCGTTTTTTCTACTGCCGCAGCGGCTATCAAGCGAGCCTGAGCACGTCGCGCGACGGATTGGAAGACATCAATCGCGGCATTGAGCTGGCGCGCCAGAGCGACGACGAACCCATGCTCGCTACAGGACTGGAAGTGCGCGGTGGCATCTATTCGTATCTGGGCATCTACGGCAAGGCACTGGCGGATCTGCTCGAAGCACAAAAGATCTTCGTCGAGAAAGAGCTGCCTGAAGCTGCAAGCGTGACCCTGCAAGATATCGGCATTGCCTACCGGCGCCTGGGCTATGCGGACAAGGCTCGCGAGTATCTGAATCAGAGCATCGAGCATGAACAACAAGTGGGCGACCACGAGTCGCTGTTCACCAGCACGCTGCAGCTCGGCTTTGTTGACGAGGAAACCGGTCACTTCGACGCTGCGCTGGCCACCCAGCAGCGCGCCCTTGAACTTGCAGCGGCCACTGGCGACCACCAGAACACTGGCTCGGCGAAACTTGCCCTGGCCGCAGTGTTGACGGACCTAAAGCGCTACCCGGAGGCACAAGCCACCTTGCAGTCTGCGGAAACAGATTTCGCTGCGGCAGGAGACAACGCGGACAAAGGAACTGTGGCATACGAACGCGGCCGCGCTCTGGCCGGGCTCGGACAACATCGCAAGGCGATGGATGAGTTCAGTCGTGCCGAATCCGCGTTTGATGCCAGCGGCAATCAGCGCTACCAAGAGCAATTGCATCAAGCCATGGCGCAAACGCTGGAGGCCAGCGGGCAGTCAGCGCAGGCGCTGGCTGAGTACAAGCGGTATCTGGCCCTGCATGAGGAAGTAACGCGCCAGCGCGCCGACCAGCAGGCGCAGATGCTGCGCGAGCAGTTCGACACCGATCGCAGCAATATGGAAAACACGCGGCTGAAAACCGAACAGGCGCTCAAGGACCACCAAGTCGAAGCGTTGCAGCGCGTGCGCGGATGGCAACAGACTGCCATGGGCCTTCTGGCTATCCTGCTTGGACTGTTCGCGCTGCTGGTGATCCGTCAGTTGCGCAAATTGCGCGGCTGGAAACGCATGGCGTCCCTGGATGCGCTCACCGGCGTGGCGAACCGCCGCGGCATAGAGCACTTCATGGCCGGAGCGATGCGCCAGGCAAGGGTCCAGCATGAACCGCTCGCCGTGCTGGCCCTCGACATCGACCACTTCAAGCAACTCAATGACAATTTCGGCCATGCCGCGGGCGACCGCGTACTGCAGCATGTCGCGCGCACCTGCGCCGAAGCGCTGCGCGATGCCGATCTTCTTGGCCGCATTGGCGGTGAAGAGTTCCTTGTGGTCCTGCCCGGCAACACGCTCGATCAGGCTGCGGACGTCGCCGAACGCCTGCGCGCGCGGGTCGAGTCACTGGCGCTTGGCGATTTGCCGGCGGGATTGCGCACCACGATCAGCATCGGTGTCGCGCAGATGTCATCGCAGGACAGCAATGTCGCCGATCTGCTTCTGCGTGCGGACGAAGCCCTGTATCGGGCCAAGGCCGAAGGCCGCAATCGCGTTGTTGGCGCCAGCGCAGTGAGTGCGAATCAGGAACTGGGCGCCGCCGCCGGAACCGCAGCGACCACTGGCGGCGGAACGGCTTCGTGATAGCGGTGTCTTAGCGTCGCGACGCGTTCCACGTAAACGCGAGTCTCGTCGAACGGCGGCACGCCGTTATACTTTTGCACATTTTGCGGACCGGCATCGTATGCAGCCGCGGCCAGGCGCTCGTCGCCGTTGAATTGCTTGAGCAACCCGCTCAAGTATTGGGCGCCGCCGCGGATGTTCTGGGTGGCGTCGAACGGATTGTTCACACCCAGATCCGATGCCGTGCCCGGCATCAGCTGCATCAGTCCTTGCGCCCCCTTGACTGACACCGCATTCGGATTGAACGCCGATTCGGCGTGGATGATCGCGCGCAGCAGCGCCGGATCCACGCCCGATTCCGCAGCAGCGGCGGCGATCTCGTCACGGTAGGCGTCCAGGCGCAGCACTGTCGACGACCAATCAACCGTCGAATGCACGTTGCAGGCGTAGCAGCTTGCCATGTAGGTGAACAAAACCTGGTATGCGCCGCCGCGCGGACGCACGTTGGTGTATTCGGTGATGCCGCTGGATTTTGCCACTTTGTATACGGCACCGGCGCGAACTTCGGTTTGCTTGTTCGTCGGAGTCGGCGGCGAATCAGGCGGCGCTGCAGCTTGTGCGTTTTCCGCGCCGGGTTCGGAGCGATACTCGGTGTGCGGCCCCTGCGCTGCCGCCTTTGCGGGCAGCACTGGCGGGTCGGCATAGTGCGAAACTTGCTTGCAATGGGAAAACGTACCGGGCTTGTTGGTGAAGGCGGTCTGTCCGTTGGGTCCGTCGCACTTGTACACGGCACCGGCAAGCGCCTGCAATGGCGTCAACAGGGCGCACAGCAGCAGTCCAGGCACGAGCCAGGCACGGCAAACCGACATGGGAGACAAGGATAACTTCATCATACAAGACAGGTTGGACGCCCAAGTTTCTGACAGGATTCGGGTTTTGCCAAGTGCCATCGCGGCAAAACGGTTCCTGATTGTCGGTTTTCAGTTGTTGGCGGGCTTCCCGGCCCTGGCTCTTCCCGACGACCCGAAACGGACAACAGACAACCGTGTTCCGCTTGGCAGGCAGTCCCGCTAAGATACGCGGTCACGTTGATTGGTTCCCCGCCCATGCCCGGCAAGCTCTATATCAAGACCCACGGTTGCCAGATGAATGAGTACGATTCGGCCAAAATGGCTGATGTGCTCGCGGCATCCCATGGCCTGGAACTGACGGCTGACGCCGAGCAGGCCGACGTCATCCTGATCAACACATGCTCGATCCGGGAAAAGGCCCAGGAAAAGGTCTTCAGCCAGCTCGGGCGCTGGAAGGAACTCAAGCAGGCCAATCCGCAACTCGTGATCGGCGTCGGCGGCTGCGTCGCCAGCCAGGAAGGCGCAGCCATCGTCAAGCGCGCGCCCTATGTCGATCTCGTCTTTGGTCCGCAGACCCTGCATCGTCTGCCGGCGATGATCGAAATGCGGCGTTCTACACAACGCCCACAAGTGGACATTTCGTTTCCGGAAATCGAAAAATTCGATCATCTGCCCGAACCGCGCAAGGAAGGGCCTACGGCATTCGTGTCGATCATGGAAGGCTGCTCGAAGTACTGCTCGTACTGCGTCGTGCCGTACACGCGCGGCGAGGAAATCAGCCGTCCGTTTGATGATGTCATTGCCGAAGTAGCCTCGCTTGCCGAGCAAGGCGTGCGCGAGGTCAACCTGCTGGGACAGAATGTCAATGCATATCGCGGGCCGACGCACGATGGGGCCGTTGCAGATCTTGCGGTGCTGATCCATGCCATCGCGCAACTCGACGGCATCGGTCGCATTCGCTTCACCACGTCGCACCCGCTGGAATTTTCTGACTCGCTGATCGAGGCGTACGCTAACGTTCCCAAGCTCGCCAATTTCCTGCATCTGCCGGTACAGTCGGGTTCTGATCGCGTGCTGACCGCGATGAAGCGCGGCTACACGGCGCTCGAGTTCAAGCAGAAAATCCGCAAGCTGCGGAAGATCCGTCCGAACATTGCCGTTTCGTCGGATTTCATCGTCGGTTTTCCTGGCGAGACCGACGCGGAGTTCGAACAGACAATGAAACTCATCGACGATGTCGGTTTCGACCAGAGCTTCTCGTTTGTATTCTCCAAACGTCCGGGTACGCCAGCGGCGAACCTGCCCGACGACACGCCGGAGGCAGTGAAGAAACAACGCCTCGGTCGACTGCAGGCGGTGCTCAACGCGAATGCGAAGAAGATTTCGCAATCCATGCTTGGCAGCGTACAGAGCGTGCTGGTCGAGGGCCCGAGCGCGCGCGACCCGAACGAGTTGACTGGCAAGACCGAGAATATGCGCAACGTCAATTTCCCCGGCAATCCGCGCATGATCGGCCAGTTCGTAGACGTCGTCGTTACCGAAGTGATGGTGAACTCGCTGCGCGGACGCATCGCGACCGCCGATGTATTCGCGATTGCCAGTTAAGTGCCGACAAGACCGAGCATGACTGCACTCACGCATCGCGACATCGCGCTCGATCCGAACGACGGCGAACGCCTCGCCAATCTGTGTGGGCCGTTCGATGGGCATCTGCGCCAGGTCGAATTGCGTCTGGGCGTCGAGATCGCCAGTCGCGGAAATCTGTTCCGCATCAGCGGCGCGCCGCATTCAGTGAAACTGGCCGAACGCGTGTTGCACGGTCTGTACGATGCCACCGAAAACGAAACCTTGAGCGGCGCGCAGATCAACTTGCGCCTTTCCGAATCTGGGATCGATGCACTGGACGCTCAGGCCGCTGAAGGCGCGCAAGAGATTTCAATCAAGGTCAAACGTGGCACGGTACGCGGGCGCGGGCCGAACCAGGTGCGCTACCTTCACGCGATCGCCACACACGACATCAATTTCGGTGTCGGCCCAGCCGGCACCGGCAAGACCTATCTCGCCGTCGCCATGGCGGTGGAAGCGCTGAACGAAAACCGCGTGCAGCGCCTGGTTCTGGTCCGTCCGGCGGTGGAGGCCGGCGAGAAGCTCGGCTTCCTTCCTGGCGATCTCACGCAGAAGGTAGATCCGTACCTGCGCCCGCTTTACGACGCCTTGTACGAGATGCTCGGCATCGATCGCGTGACCAAACTCGTCGAGCGCAGTGTGATCGAGATCGCGCCGCTCGCGTACATGCGCGGACGCACGCTCAACGATTCGTTCGTGATACTGGACGAGGCGCAGAACACGACAGTCGAACAGATGAAGATGTTTCTGACCCGCATCGGCTTCGGTTCGGTCGCCGTGGTCACTGGCGACGCAACTCAGATCGACTTGCCGCGGCACGTGAAATCGGGCCTGCGCGACGCGATCGAAGTGCTGCACGAAGTCGAAGGCATCAGCTTCACGTTCTTCACCGCGAAGGACGTCGTGCGTCATCCCCTGGTCCAGCGCATCGTGCGTGCGTATGAAAGCCGCGAAGACGCCAAGGCGGACGCCGGCAACCGCGACCCGGGCGGACCCAAGGCATGACCGCATCGCTGCGGCTGCAGGTTTGCGTCCAGAACAACGTGGGTCGCAAAGGGGTGCCAGTTGCACGCTCGTTTGAGCGCTGGGTGCATGCGGCGCTGGGCGGCCGCCGCAAGGGACGGACTCAGGTCAATATTGTTCTCTTCGATGAAGCCGCCGGACGTGGCATGAATCGGCAGTATCGCGGCAAGGACTACGCGACGAATGTCCTGAGTTTTCCCTACGAGCCGTCGCCCCGCGACAAGACCGGGCTGCTTGGCGATCTCGTCATGTGTCCGCCTGTCATCGTTCGCGAGGCGGCGAAGCAGGGAAAACCGCTGCGCGATCATTACGCCCATCTGACCATCCACGGCGCGCTGCACCTCATCGGCTACGATCATGAGGCGGCGGTCGAAGCCAAGCGGATGGAAGGCCTGGAAATACGCATCCTCGCCGGATTACGCATCGCCAATCCCTACGTCTGATCGTGGCCATACTGCCATATCTAATTGAATTTTCTATGTTTATTAAAACGTCATCGAAATTTTGCTAGAATAGGCTGCTCGCCCCGCCGCGGGCTTTATCTCGATTGCAATGAACGAGGACCACCCTAGTCCCCAGCCTCCGACACGTTCCTGGCTGGAGCGCATCAGTCAATTGGTTTCCGGCGAGCCGCGCAACATCGCCGAACTGCTCGAAGAACTGCGAGGCGCTCAGGCCAACGGTCTGCTTTCCGACGACACGCTGTCGATGGTGGAAGGCGCCATCGAGGTGGCGGACCTGACCGTCGCCGACGTCATGCTGCCACGTGCGCAGATCATTTCCCTGCCGGCCGACGCGCCCACGGCCGAGATCGTGCGCCGTGTGATCGAGTCGGGCCACTCGCGTTTCCCCGTCCACGGCGACGATCCGGACCAGATGATCGGCATCCTGTTGGCGAAGGATCTGCTGAAGTGCTTCGTCGACGCGAGCGCGCCGTGCAGCCTTCGCGCCTTGCTGCGTGCACCGGTGTTGATACCCGAATCCAAGCGCCTGAATATCCTGCTCAAGGAGTTTCGCCTGTCGCGCAACCACATGGCGCTGGTTATCGATGAGTACGGCGGCCTCGCCGGACTCGTCACGATTGAGGACGTGCTCGAGGAAATCGTCGGCGAAATCGACGACGAGCATGACGAAGACGATCCCGCGCGCAAGAAACTGATCCAGGCGGAAGCCGACGGCGGATTCCTGGTCAGCGCGCTCACGCCGATCGCCGATTTCAACGAACGCCTCGGTAGCGAATTCGCCGACGACGAGTTCGACACCGTCGGCGGCATGGTCACGTCCGAGTTCGGCCATCTGCCGGAACCCGGCGAGGAAACCGTGCTTGGTAGCTTCCAGTTCCGCGTCACCAAGGCCGACGACCGTCGCGTACTGCAGTTCGCGGTGCGCGTGCATGATGCCTGAGGCCGCAACGCGGCTCGGCAAGTGGCTGCTATTCGTCGCGTTGTCAGTGGTGATGCCTGCGCTTGCCCAGGAGCCGCCGACCACGCTGCCAGCGGGCACAAACCTCGACGCGTCCCTGCTCACCTTCGGGCCGGGCACGCAAGTGTGGGAACGCTTCGGTCACAACGCGATCCAGATCCGCGACCGCGCGAGCGGCATTGTAAATTTGTATAATTATGGAATATTCGATTTCGATCAGGAACACTTTTTCCTGAATTTTGCGCGCGGATACATGACCTACCGCATGGCGGTCAGCGATCCGGCGGACGATTTGCCGATGTACCGCGAAGAAGGCCGCTGGATCGTCGAACAGGATTTGAACCTGACCCCGGCTCAGCGCGTCAGGCTCGCCACGTTTCTCTACTGGAACGCGCGCCCGGAAAACACCCAATACCGCTACGAATACTTCACCGCGAACTGCTCCACGCGCGTGCGCGATGCGCTTGATGCCGCGCTCGACGGCGCGATCAAGGCACAGACCATCGCCCCTTCGCGCGGCTTCACCTATCGCATGGATACCCTGCGCCTGATGCGCGCGGAACCGGCACTGATGGTCGCCATGGACGCGGGTCTGGGTCCGTTTGCCGACAAGCGCCTGACCTACTGGGATGAAAGTTTCGTCCCGATGGAACTGATGCGCCATCTGCGCGACGTACGTGTCGCCGACGAGAACGGCAAGTTGCAGCCACTGGTCGCGAAAGAAACCCAGCTCGCGGCTGCGCGCCTTGCCGACCCGCCGGAATTTGCGCCGGCCTGGGTCTGGCAAGCCCTCGCCATCGGCGTCGCGAGCGCACTCGCCATGCTGGGCCTGTGGCGCCTGCGCACCCGCGCGTGGGCGCGCGTCGCGTTTGCGACGATCGCCAGCGCCAGCGCACTTTTGCTCGGTCTCGGCGGCGTGGTCCTGATCGTGCTGTGGACGCTCACCGAACATGTTTCGGCCTGGCGCAACGAAAACATCCTGCTGCTGAATCCGTTTTGCCTGCTGTTGCTGCCGACATGGTTTGGCGCGTTTCGCGCGCGCTGGCGCCCCAGCATTTTCGCGCGGCGGCTGGGCATCGCCATCGCCACACTCGCGTGCCTGGCGTTTTTCATCAAGGTGTTCCCGGCGTTTGCGCAGGACAATCGCTTCTGGATCGCGCTGCTTTTGCCGCTGCATGTGGTGCTGGCAATCGTGCTCAATGCCACCCGCACCAACCGTGGCTAAACAAGCGCGGATATTTGCGATCGCACTGACCATACCGCTGCTTCTGGCAATTGCGGCGGCGCTGAGTTACCGGTCGTATCGCCACGTCGACACGAAGCCGGTTTCCGCCAGCGACACAGCGCAGCAGGCGAACCGACCCAAAGAGCGAGCTGTGCATTCGGCACCCTATATGCGAACGACTGATCTGCGGCTCATTGCCGATAGTCCGACTTCGGCGGCGACAGTTTGGATGGAGCATGCGGACGCTGCGATCGCTGCAAAGCGCGTGCGCCAGTTCGGTGTGGTTGTCGCCAAGCTAGCCGCGTTGCCACCAGCCCAGGCTTGGGCAAAGCTGACGCAACGCGCTCGCGACGGCGACTTTGAGGCGGCAGCCGCCGCCGCTTTGCTTGCGACCGAATGCTCGCGCTTGCTCGAGCTGCGCGAGTCGCGGCTCAAGCCATCACACGACATCGAGCGCGCAAAAAATATGCCGCAGAAATGGATCGATTTCATCACGGCAATCAATACTCAGCAAAATGCGCGACGCACGCAACGCACAGATGGCTGCCCGGGTGTCCGCAGCATGCTGGATTTTGTGCAAATGACTACCGATCGTTTCATGCGCCCGGACGATCCACAGGCACAACTTGGCGAGGCGGAGCAGATGGCGGACGACAAAGATGCCATCCCGTTGATGCGCGACCTTGCCGATCGCCTGGGCACGCCGGAGGCGCGCAGGGAACTAGGCCAACGCCTGATCAACTCCAGGAACCCCGCTGAATCCGCGGAAGGTCTCGCCATCCTTGAGTCGCTTGCAGAATCCGATGAACTGGCTGCCGAGACGCTCATCCAGTGTTTCAAATCCGGCTGCGGCAGTGTTGTCCCGGATTCCGTGATCGCCACGACATGGATGGAACACGCTGCTGGTTTGGGCAGCCTGCTGGCATTGACTGAACTCCACAACGAGCTTGTAAAGTCAGGTAGCAATGCTGACGCCTGGGCATGGGCAATGTACGGTCTGGAACTTGCCACTGCGGGTTGTCTGGAAACCAACCAGCCTTCACCGACCTGGGTTCTGCTGAATGCGCAAAGACTATTCGATTTGGACCATCTGCTCGACGCCGCGCAGCGGGCACGGGCGCAGGCGCTGTTGCCGACGATCCGGCAACGCTGGGAATCACAAGCGATGATAAATCTGGGATGCAGTCTGTAGGATTCGCATTGCCGCCAACTCGCCGCTCCGGCATGATGCGCGAGTCCTGAACCGGTGCCGCCATGCCTCAGACCGACATCGCCACCGCGAATCCGCCCACCCTGGTCAATTGCGTGCTGTACGGCAATGATGGCCGCAAGCTGCGTGATATCGGCATCGAGGAAATCGGCGAGGCGCTGCAGGACCCGAAGCATTTCGTCTGGGTCGGACTGCACGAACCGGACGAGCCCTTGCTCGACAAGCTGCAGGAGAAGTTCGGCCTGCACGAACTCGCAGTAGAGGACGCCCACGCCGCGCATCAGCGCACCAAGATCGAGGTGTATGGCGATTCGCTGTTTATCGCCGTGCACACGGCGCAGATGGAGAAGGACAAGATCGAATTCGGCGAGACACACATGTTTCTCGGCCGCAATTACCTGGTCAGCGTGCGCCATGGTGCGTCGCTGTCCTATGCCAAGGCGCGGCGCTGCTGCGAATCCTCGCCGATGCTGCTCGCGCTCGGGCCCAGCTACGCGCTGTACTCGGTGCTCGATTTCATCGTCGACAACTACATGCCCATCGTCGAGAATTTTCGCAGCCGCCTGCAGGAACTCGAACACGCGATTCTCGGCGGCGATTTCAATCGCAACACGATCATTCATTTGTACGAGCTGAAGAAAGAACTCGTGCGCATGCGCCTTGCGGTGACGCCATTGCAGGATGTGCTGAGCCAGCTCGTGCGCCTGTACCCGGGTCTGATCCGCGATGAAGTGCGGCCGTATTTCCGCGACGTCGGCGATCACGCCACGCGCATCAACGAAGCAGCGGACACCATGCGCGAGATGCTCACGGCGGCAATGGACGTCAACTTCGCCCTCGTCGGGATTTCGCAAAATGATGTGTTCAAGAAAATCTCCGGCTGGGCTCTTTTGCTGACCGCACCGATGATGATCGCCAGCTGGTACGGCATGAACTTCCACGATATGCCGGAACTGGGTACTCCCTATGCGTATCCAGTGTTGGCCGCCGTCACCGTCGCAATTTGTATAGTCCTATACATCATGCTGCGCCGGGCCAAGTGGCTTTGACCGCTCATCGCATGCGCAGACTTCTTTTGCTGATTCCATTCTTCGCCCTGCTTTGCGTGCCGCTGTACAACGTGCGCGAGCCGATGCTGTGGGGCTTTCCGTTTTTCTACTGGTACCAGCTGATGTGGCTGCCGCTCAGCGCGCTGATCACCTACTTCGTTTACCGCGGCGGCCAGAAGTCATGAGTATGCGGACGTGAGCGCACCGGTGCACGATACGACGATCCACTGGATCACCTGGGGCGTGTTCGCGGTGTTCTTTGCACTGGTGACCGTGCTCGGCTTTGTCGCCGCGCGCTGGAAGCGGGCGGATCTTGATCAACTGCACGAATGGGGCCTCGGCGGCCGCCGCTTCGGCACGCTCATCAGCTGGTTCCTGATCGGCGGGGATTTGTATACCGCCTATACCGTGGTCGCCGTACCCGCGCTGGTGTTTGCTGCAGGCGCCTACGGTTTCTTTGCGATGCCGTACACGATCATCGCCTATCCTTTCATGTTCGCCGTGCTGCCGCGCTTGTGGAATGTGTGCCGTCGCCACGGCTGGCTGACCACGGCGGATTTCATCGAAGGCCGCTACGGCAGCCATTGGCTGGCGCTCGCGGTCGCCTTGACCAGCGTGCTCGCGACGATGCCGTACATCGCCTTGCAGTTGGTCGGCATGCAGGTGGTATTCCAGGCCATGGGCTTCGGCGGCCTGCACCAGGGCGCGGAGATTGCACTCGTCGTCGCCTTCGTCGTGCTCGCGCTGTACACGTATACCAGCGGACTGCGCGCACCGGCGATGATCGCGTTCGTCAAGGACATCATGATCTACGTGTTCGTGATCGCCGCCGTGATCGTGATCCCGGCCCGGCTCGGCGGTTACGGCGCGGTGTTCGCTGCTGCCGATGCAGCATTCACGGCGAAAGGCGGCGCCACCGGCCTCGTGCTGCAGCCGGGGCAGCAAGTAGCGTTTGCGACCCTTGCGCTCGGCTCGGCGTTTGCACTTTTCCTGTATCCGCATTCGGCAACGGGACTGCTTGCCGCATCGAGCGCGAACGTCATCCGCCGCAACGCATTCCTGTTGCCGGCCTACAGCGCCGCGCTGTGCCTGATTGCGTTGATGGGTTACATGGCGATCGCCGCGCATATTCCTGCATCAGGAACCGCCGTCGTGCCGGCACTGATCCTGGCCAGTTTTCCAGAGTGGTTTGCCGGCTTCTGTTTCGCCGCGATTGCGCTCGGTGCACTGGTGCCGGCGGCGATCATGTCGATCGGTGCAGCGAACCTGGTCACGCGCAATATCTGGCGGCCGTACGTCAACGGCGCGATGACGCCACGGCAGGAATCCACCGTCGCCAAGGTCACCTCGCTCGTCGTCAAGTTCGGTGCACTCGTGTTCGTTGTCTTCCTGCCGATGGAATATGCGATCAATCTGCAATTGCTCGGCGGCATCTGGATTCTGCAAATCTTTCCCGCCGTCGTGTTCGGCCTGTTCACGCGCTGGTTCCGCTCCGAAGCCCTGCTCGTCGGTTGGGCTATCGGCATGGTTTTGGGTACGACATTGTGCGCTCTGCAGGGCGTCAAACCGGTGTACCCGCTGCCCGGTGTCGGCACCGTCTACATCGGCCTGATTGCATTGATCGCGAACGTCGCCATTGCCGCTCTCGGCACCTGGCTTTTCAGCCTCGGCGGCACCACGCGAGCCGGGGATGTGACGACCACGACGGATTACGCGGACGCCGCTGACGCACAATAGCGCTACGGCGCAAGCGCCCATCACCCACGCAGGAAACAAACCCGATGCGCCCTCTTTCCTACCTTTGCGTCTTGCCAGCACTGCTTGCGACGAGCGCGCACGCAGCTCCCCATGCCTACGTCGCGAACGAGCACGACGGCACGGTTGCGGTGATCGATACCACAACCGATGAGGTCCATAAGCTCCTGGTCGTGCACGGCGATCACGGCGACAAGCTGCAGGCCGCGATCGCGGACCGCGCCGAGAAAACCCTGTTCGTCGTCGATTCGGTGAGCAGCACCGTGGCGGTGGTGGATCTGGCCAGCGGAAAAGTGCAGACACGCATCGCCGTGGGCAAGAATCCGGAAGGCGCGAGTCTGTCGCCGTCGGGTAAACAGATTGCCGTGTGCGGCGAAGACGACAACATCGTGAACCTGATCGATGTGGCTACGCAAAAAGTCGCACGCAGCATCCCGACGCAAGGAAAAAATCCGGAGCACGCCGAATTCAGCGCCGACGGACGCTGGCTGCTGACCAGCAACGAGAATTCCAACGACGTCGACATCATCGACCTGGCCGCCGGAAAGTCCATCGCTCTGGTGCCGACCGCCGGACATCCGCGCGGCATCGCGATCCTGCCGAATAGTCGCCTCGCCTACGTGGTGCAGGAAACCAGCGGCGGCGTCGACGTGATCGATCTGGCAACGCACAAGGTGGTCAAATCCATTGCGACCGGGCTGCGTCCTGCCGGCGCGATCGCGAGTCCCGATGGGCGGCGCGTATACGTCTCCAATGGCGGCGCCGGCAACGTGTCCGTTATCGATACCGCAAGCGATGCGATTGTCGCGACTGTTCCCGTCGGCAAGCGCGCCTGGAATATGGGGCTGACTCGCGACGGCAAGAAACTGTACGTCGCCAATGGCCGCTCCGACAGTGTCAGCGTGATCGATACGGTCGCGCTGACGCCGCTCAAGGACATCGAGGTCGGCGGCCTGCCCTGGGGCGTTCAGATTCCCTGATTGCATCAGCTTGATCACATCGTTATTTCAAATATCGAGATATTTATACAATGCGTAGTTTGATCGCTGTCTCACTCTTTGCCCTTTGCCGCAGCGCCTCTGCCGACTCAACTGACCAGGCCAGTCTCGCACCGATCGTCGTCACCGCCACCCGCACTGCGCAATCCGCATTCGAGATTCCGGCGGCGATCGATGCCGTATCACTTGGCGATGAAAATACGCCGGGTATCAACCCTTCGGAGTACCTCTCCGGGGTTCCTGGCCTGATCGCGCGCGACCGGCAGAACTACGCGCAGGACGAGCAGCTTTCGATCCGCGGCTTCGGCGCGCGTTCCACCTTTGGCGTGCGCGGCGTGCGTCTGTACGCCGACGGCATTCCCGCGACGATGCCCGACGGCCAGGGTCAGGTATCGAATTTTTCCCTGGATTCGGCCGAGCGCATCGAAGTACTGCGTGGGCCGTTCTCGGCGCTGTACGGCAATTCGTCGGGTGGCGTGATCCAGATTTTCACCGCGGGCGGCGCCGACCCGCAGCAAGTGCAGACGCGCGTTGCCGCAGGCGACTACGGCACCTATCGCATCGGCGCCGGCGTTCGCGGCGCCGCCGGTGCACTTGGATACAATGTGGATGTTTCCCAATTTTATACCGATGGCTACCGCGGCCACGGGCGTGCGCAGCGCGAGAACGGCAACGCAAAGTTCGATATCCACTTAGACAGCGAGCGCAAACTGACCCTGATTGCCAATACTGTGGCAGTGCCTAATGCGGACGACCCGCTCGGCCTGACCCGCGCGCAATTTGAAACGGCTCCGCGTCAGCCGCAGCCCGTCGCGGTGCAATTCGACACGCGCAAGAGCGTGCATCAGCAACAACTCGGCGCGATCTACGAACAGAGTCTTGGGGCGAACCAGAGCTTTCGCGTGCTTGGCTATGGCGGCCAGCGCGACGTCGAGCAATTCCAGGCAATTCCGCTGGCGGTGCAGGCACGACCGACCAGTCCCGGCGGGGTCATCGATCTGGACGGCAACTATGGTGGTGTCGACGCGCGCTGGACCTGGCGTGGGCTGCTTGGCGAGCGCGCGATCGAGGTCACCGCCGGCACCAGCTACGACCGCCAGAATGTACATCGCTTCGGCTACAACAATTTCGCAGGTTCCCAGCTCGGTGTGAAGGGCGATTTGCGCCGCGACGAGCAGGACGATGTATACAATTTCGATCAATACCTGCAAGCCAATTGGGACTTGGCCGAACGCTGGCTGCTGAATGTGGGCGTTCGTCACAGCAACGTACGTTTTTCCGTCGACGACCACTACGTCACTACAACCAGCGCGGATGACAGCAGCCGCGCCGCGTATGGCGCGACGACGCCCGTCGCCGGATTGCTTTTCCGCGCCAGCGCGCGCTGGCATCTGTATGCAGACTACGGCAATGCGTTCGAGACTCCGACATTCAACGAGCTCAGCTATCGCCCGGATGGCAGCGCCGGAATCAATTTCAATCTCGTGCCGGCACGCAGTCGAAATGGCGAAGTTGGCTCGAAACTCAAGTTCGAAAACGGTGGCGAGTTCGACGTCGCGCTGTTCCAGGCCAATACCCGTCACGAGCTTGCGGTCTTTACGTCCGGCGGCGGGCGCACCACGTTCCAGAACATCGACCGCGCGCGCCGGCGTGGCGCGGAGGCAAAGCTCGAGCTGCCATTGAGCGAGGCGTGGCGTTTCGAAGCGGCCTACACCCATCTGGATGCCATGTTCCGCTCGGCCTTCGGCCTGCCCTGCCCACCGCCCACGCAGTGCATCATCACAGTTCCCGCCGGCTCGCGCATTCCCGGTGTGCCCAAGGACTTTGCCTCGGCGGCGCTGCGCTACGGCACGGGCAGCGGCTGGAATGCGTCCGTCGAAGCGAACGCCGCAAGCAGCACGCCGACAAACGATCTCAATACCGAATCAGCATCCGGCTATGGCCTGCTCGGCGGGAGTGTCGGCTATATCTTCCAGCGCGGCGACGCAAAAATTTCCACCTTCCTGCGCCTGAACAATCTATTCGACCGCCAGTATGCGGGCTCGGTGATCGTCAACGAAAGCAACGGACGCTACTACGAACCCGCGCCGGGCCGCAACGTATTCATTGGCTGCACGATCAACATGAAACCCTGAAACGAAACGCTGAAACGCCGTTACGCCTTCAGCGCACCGGATTGCTTGGCCGCATGCGTGGCCAACGCATCCATCAACGGCGGATTCAGGCAATCGTAGGGCTCCAGCCCGAGCTGCTTCAGCCGGCTGCGCACCTCGCCCATCTGGTTCGGATCGAAACCCGATTCGATGATCGAGGAAACGAATGCGGCGAAACCCGGCGCCGACCAGCCGTTTTGCGGCGACAGTTCGGTGTGGATGAAATCCAGGCCGTGGAATGCGTGCTTGGTGTTTTCGATGCGTCCATACATGTGCACACCGCAGCCAGTGCAGGCGTAGCGCTGGATCGTCGCGGACGGATCGACCACCTTGAGCTTGTTCGCGTTCTTGGTCACGCTCACCTTGTCGCGCGATACGACCGCGACCACCGAAAATGCGGCGCCCTTCGGCTTCCAGCACTTGGTGCAGCCACAGGCGTGGTTGTGCGCGGTGTTCGAGTTCACCGTGACTTCGACCGGATCTTTGGAGCAATGGCACGCCAGGGTGCCACCAGCGAAATCCTTGGCGCCCGCTTTGACACCGTTATCAACTGACGGATGAATGGAAACCATGTGACTTCTCCCGATTACCATGAAGTAGCTGGACGAAACTCCACTCAGTATTTGATGACCGAGCGGATCACCTTGCCTTCGTGCATCAGATCGAACGCCTCGTTGATTTTTTCCAGTGGCAGCACGGCGCTGACCATCTCGTCGATCTTGATTTCGCCGGCGAGATAACGATCGACGTAGCCGGGAAGCTGCGAGCGCCCTTTCACGCCGCCGAATGCGGAGCCGCGCCAGACGCGGCCGGTGACAAGCTGGAATGGGCGAGTGGATATTTCTTGGCCCGCGCCGGCGACCCCGATGATGATCGATTCGCCCCAGCCCTTGTGGCAGCACTCCAGCGCCGAGCGCATCAGGTTGACGTTGCCGATGCATTCGAACGAATAGTCGACGCCGCCGTCAGTGAGGTCGACGATGACCTGCTGCAGCGGACGATCGTACTCGCGCGGATTGACGAAATCGGTGGCGCCCAGCGCCTTGGCCATTTCCCACTTCGACGGATTCGTGTCGACCGCAATGATGCGTCCGGCTTTCGCCATCACCGCGCCTTGCACTACCGACAGGCCGATGCCGCCGAGACCGAACACCGCCACGCTGGACCCCGGCGTGACTTTCGCCGTGTTCAGCACAGCGCCGATGCCGGTGGTGATGCCGCAGCCCAGAAGGCATACTTTGTCCAGCGGCGCTTTCGGATTGATCTTCGCGAGCGCGATTTCCGGCAGCACGGTGTATTCGGAAAACGTGCTGGTGCCCATGTAGTGGAGTACGGCCTTTCCCTTGATCGAGAAACGCGACGTGCCGTCCGGCATCAGGCCCTTGCCCTGGGTGGCGCGGATCGCCTGGCACAGGTTGGTCTTGCCGGAAGTACAGAATTTGCATTTTCCACATTCCGGCGTGTACAGCGGAATGACGTGATCGCCGGCCTTGACCGACGTCACGCCCGCGCCGACTTCCTCGACGATACCGCCGCCTTCGTGACCCAGGATCGCCGGGAACAATCCTTCAGGGTCGGCGCCGGACAAGGTGAACGCATCGGTGTGACAGACACCGGTCGCTACGATGCGCACCAGCACTTCTCCGGCCTTTGGACCGGCCAGTTCCACGTCTTCGATGGCGAGTGGCTTGCCAGCTTCCCAGGCCACTGCGGCACGCGTTTTCATTGGAGCGTCTCCCCGGTCATCCCAACAGCGCAGTCATCTCAACAAGGCTTTGGCGTGATGGCGCAGATGGTCTTCGACAAATGTACTGACGAAATAGTAGCTGTGGTTGTATCCCGGCTGCATGCGCAGGTTCAAGGCCTGGCTGGCTTCAGTGCAAGCCTGAGCAAAAAGATCCGGTCGTAATCCGCCCATGAACTCGTCGACCTCGCCCTGGTCGATGAGAATCGTACCCGGAAAACGCTGGCGCTTCACCAGCTCGCTGGCGTCGTAGTTCTTCCAGGCTTCCCGATCGTCGCCAAGATAGCGCGCAAACGCTTTCTGCGTCCACGCGGCGCGCATCGGCGCGCAGATCGGCGCAAGGGCCGACACCGACTTGTAGCGATGCGGACTCTTCAGCGCGACGGTCAGCGCGCCATGCCCGCCCATCGAATGCCCGAACACGCTTTCGCGTGTCATGTCAGCGGGAAAATGTGCGGCGATCAACGCCGGCAGTTCGACCGTGACGTAAGTATACATATTGAAATGTTGCGACCACGGCGCCTGCGTCGCGTCGAGATAAAAACCCGCGCCCGCGCCGAATTCGCTGTCGTCCGCCTCGCCCGGAATGCCGGTATTGCGTGGACTCGTATCTGGCACGACCAGCATCAGCCCCAACTCCGACGCCACCCGCTGCGCGCCGGCCTTGATGACAAAATTTTCCTCGGTGCAGGTCAGGCCGGAGAAGTAGTACAACACAGGCACCGCGACGTGTTCGGCCTGTGGCGGCTTGTATACCGCGAAGCGCATCGGCCCGGCGCAAGCCGTCGAGACGTGTCGGTAGAAACCCTGCACGCCGCCGAAGCTGCGGTGTTCGGAAATTGTCTCCAGCGTGGTCATGAATGGCGCCTGTAACTTTCAGCAATCTACAACTTGCCAATCATACTTTCCCTAGGGCGCCGTCCACTTCTTCAACCACGCATTCACGGTGTCGTGCCAGAGCACGCTGTTCTGCGGCTTCAGAACCCAGTGATTTTCATCGGGGAAAGTCAGGAATTGGCTCGGAATACCACGCCGCTGCAACGCCGTGAACGCGCCGATGCCCTGCTCCACCGGGATGCGGAAATCCTTTTCACTGTGGATCACCAGCATCGGCACACGCCAGTTCTTCACGAAGTTGACCGGATTGTATTTCTCGTAGTTTTCCGGATGCTCCCACGGCGTGCCCTTGTTCTCCCACTCGGCGAACCAGAGCTCTTCGGTTTCGTAACCCATCATGCGGTTGTCGAACACGCCGTCGTGATCGACCAGGCACTTCCACGGCTGCGGCCAGTTGCCGGCAATCCAGTACACCATGTAGCCGCCATAGCTGGCGCCGAGCGCGCAGGCGCGGCCACCGTCGAGAAATGTATACTTATCCAGCGCCGCGGCCCAGCCCTTCTGCAAATCCACCAGCGGCTTGTCGCCCCAATCGCCGGAGATCGCGTCGGTAAACGCCTGGCCATAGCCGGTGGAACCGTGGAAATTCACTGTTACCACAGCAAAGCCTTGGCCCGCGTAGGTCTGTGGATTCCAGCGGTAGTGAAACTCGTTCGTCATCGCGCCCTGCGGTCCGCCATGGATGATGAAGGCAACCGGATATTTCTTGCCTTTCTCGTAGCCGACCGGCTTGACCACGTAGCCCTGCACGGTGGCGCCATCGGCACCCTTGAACGTGTAGAACTCGTAGTCGCCCATCTTTGCGTCGGCCAGACGCGTGGTATTCAGATGCGTGAGCTGCACGGGCTTGCCGCTGTTCACGATGCGGAACAGGTCGGCGGGGGATGTCAGCGTGCTGCGCGAAAACACGATGTCGTTGCCGACGGCGCTGAAGCCTTCGACCTGACCCGGTGCACCTATCTTCGTCGCCTTGCCACTGGCGATGTCGATCGCGAAGATCGCGTGATCGCCATTGTCGTCCGCGCTGGTGTACAGCACTTTCCCGTTTTTGGACAATTGCAATCCGCTGGCCGAGCGATCCCAGCCCGGCGCGACTTCGCGCGTCTGACCGTTGGACAGATCCATCGCCATGACGCCGAAACGGTCAGCCTCGAAGCCCGGACGTTTCATTGCCAGGTAGTACAGCGTGTTGCCGTCGGCGGACGCAAGCGGGTAGGCATCCCACGCAAGATTACCCGCAGTGAAGTTTTTCGGCGCGCTGGAACCATCGCTCGGCACTTTGTAGATGTCGAAATTGGTTGACCACGGTTCGGATTTGCCGGCAACTCGCGCGTCGAAGTACACGCTCTTGCCATCGGGCGAGAACGCATAGTCGCCATCGTCGCCAAACGGCTTGGACGGCACGTCGCCGTCGATGCCGCGCGACAGCAGTTTCGGTTCTGCCGCGATCTTGCCGTCGGCGCCGAGGTCGGCGTTGAACAATTGCGAACGGCGTCCGTCCGCCCAGGTATCCCAGTGGCGGATGAACACTTTGTCGTACAACGTGCCGCTGGCCTTGTTCGCGGTCTTGTCGTCCAGGCGTTTCTTCGTGCAGGCGAGGTCATTGCAGTCGGTGAATACGTCCAGCGACAACAGCACGCTTTTTCCACTGGGCGACAATTTGTAATTGTTCACATCCAGCGCAAGCGCCGTTGCTTGCAGCGGCTTGCTGCCGGCGCTGGCGCCTTGCTGCCACAACTGCATCGCGTCGCCACCCTTGGCCAGGTAATACACGCTCTTGCTGTCGGCCGACCAGCGTGGACTGCTGGCACTGACGGCTTTGTCCGTCAGCCGCAGCGGTTGCGCATTCTTAGCCGCCAGATCGAGCGTCCAGATGCCGGTCGCACCCTTGTTCGCTGCATAGTCGGTTTCGCGCAACTGATAGGCGACGTGCGTGCCGTCGGGAGAAATCTGCGGATCGGCAACGCGATCCATCATCACCAGATCGTGTACATCGAATGGATGCGGGGCGGCGAAAGCGCTGCCGGCGATGGCAAGGGCGAGCAAGGGCAATACAGGTTTCATCCGGAAACTCCCACGAATATTGTTGTTGAAATGCGTGATGTCGAAAACACTACGCTGCTGCCTGACGGTTGAGCCGCCCGACCCAGCGATAGAGCACCGCCATGATGACGGCGAAAGCGATGCCGCCGACAAACAGGGCCGGACCCGTGGCGTAGTCGTCACTGACCAGTTGCAACGGGAAATCCTTGCCTGAAAAAGCGACGAACGCCGCAATCACGACACCGAGCAAACCCTCGCCGACAATCATGCCGGAAGCCAGCAGCACGCCCAGTTGCTTGGTCGCCTCGGGATTTTTCGCTGTGCGATCGGCACGGCGATCGAAATACCAGCCGGCGACTGCGCCGACCACGACCATCAGCGTGCTCTGGGTCGGAAGGTAAATTCCCAGGCCGACAGCCAGCGGAGACAAGTGCACGGATTTTGTCGTGCGCCGCAGCACTTCGTCGATCGCGATCATCACCACACCGATCGCGCCGCCGATCTTGATCAGGCCCCAATCGATATTGTTCTGGATCACACCCTGCGCGAGCGCTGAAATAAGGCCTGCCTGCGGTGCAGCCAACGCATGTTCGCGATGCGGCCCTGGCGCGCCGACAAATCCGTACGCCTGGTTGAGCAGGTCAAGGATCGGCGGAATGATCGCGGCGCCGGCAAACACGCCGACGACCAGGGCCCATTGCTGCTTGGACGGCGTGGCGTCGACAAGTTGCCCGGTCTTGAGGTCCTGCAGGTTGTTGTTGGCGATTGCGGCTGCCGCAAAGACGATCGAGGTGACGAACAGCGCGTACGCTACCAGCGCGTTTTCGCTGCTTACCGGCAGCGAGGAGCGCACACCGAACACGAGCAAAAGCGCCGCGCCGATAACGACAATGATGCCGATGCCGGACAACGGGCTGTTCGACGAGCCGATGAGGCCCGCCATGTACCCGCAAATGGCGGACACGAAGAAACTCATCAGCGCCACGTAAAGCAAGCCGGCGATGACCAGCAGCCACATGTGATCTTCCAGACCATGGCCGGCCGTCATCGCGAAATTCGCCAGCAACCAACCGATCGGCGCGAGACAGACCAGCGAGATGATGCCGACCTGTCCGATCGGAATATCCTGCTCGGTGCGCGGCAGCAGCGCAGCGTTGCCGGCACCCCGTGCACGCGACGCGGCCATCGCCGATGCGAGCCCGCTGATGACCGGCTTGACCAGCTTGGCCAGCGTCCACACTGCGGCGACGCCGATCGTGCCAGCGCCGACGAAACGTACCTTGTGGCTCCAGGTCGCGTTGGCCAGATCGGCAATCGCACCGGCCGCAGGCGCGAGTTCCGAATAGTGCGGGACGCCCCATCCCCAGCCGATCACGGCACCGACCAGCATCGCAATTCCCACCCACAATCCGACCAGGTGGCCGATGCCGAACAATGCGAACGAAAGGAAAAAATCGAATCCGGTCACGCCACCCTTGTCGCCGACGCGGAAGTAAGTCACCACGTCGCCCGCGAACACACGCGTCGCGACCACGACGGCGAAAACCGCAGAAACGATCGAGCCCCACAACACCGCGAGCAGTCCGGCGCGGTTGGATTCGGCAGCCGCTTCCGCGCTGACGCCTTCACCGGCCGATCCGACTTTGAGCACTTCGGCGCAAGCCACGCCTTCCGGATATGGCAGATCCGAATTGGTGACCAGGGCACGACGCAGCGGGATTGAATACATCACGCCGAGAACACCGCCGAGCGCGCAGATGGCAAATGAAGTCCAGTAGTTGAACCCTGTCCACCAGCCGATCAGGATCAACCCCGGCAACACGAAGATGATCGACGACAGCGTACCGGCGGCGGAGGCGACCGTCTGCACGATGTTGTTCTCCTGCATCGTTGCGCCCTTGAAGTAGCGCAGTATCGCCATCGAGATCACGGCGGCCGGAATCGAAGTCGCGAATGTCAGGCCGGCCTTGAGTCCGAAATACACGTTGGCCGCGGTGAATACGAGGGTGATGACGATACCCAGAACGAGTCCGCGGATTGTCAGTTCTTTGCGCGGCTCGGCGCCGGCTAGTTGGTGCTTGCTGGTCACGGTGCTCATCCTTTTTTCTGCCTGATTCCCGTCACATGGGAGCCGGCGGAGTCTACGACACGCGGCAAGTTTGCGCACGTATACTTGCCGCATTGCGGCAACATGCCCGCCGCTTTCAGGAACATCGCATGTCCGCCATCGCCCTGCCCGTGCAACCGGACCACGCCGAGGAAATGTTCGGCCACCCCAAGGGCCTGTACGTCTGCTTCTTCACCGAAATGTGGGAGCGCTTTTCCTTCTACGGCATGAAGGCGCTGCTGCTCTTGTATCTGGTCAAGCACCATGCGTTCGCCGAAGCCGAGGGCTACGTGATTGTCGGCGCGTATGGCGGCATGGTCTACGCGGTGCCGCTGATCGGCGGCCTGCTCGCCGATCGCTACCTGGGCATGCGCAAGGCCGTCGTGCTCGGCGGCATCCTGTTGTGCCTGGGTCACCTCGGCATGGCCTACGAAGGCCATCAAGCCGAAACCGTCAACGGCGTCGTGCAGCGCGATCCGTTCGCGCTCGGTGTGTTCTACCTGTCGCTGTCCCTGATCATCAGCGGTGTGGGTTTCCTGAAACCGAATATTTCCACGATCGTCGGCAAGCTCTATCCCGACAACGATCCGCGCGTCGACGCAGGTTTCACCATTTTCTACGCAGGCATCAATGTCGGCGCGCTGTTCTCGAGCCTCATCTGCGGCTACCTCGGCGAAGTCTGGGGCTGGGGCTGGGGTTTCGGCGCGGCCGGCGTGGGCATGCTTGCGGGACTGGGCATGTTCATCAGCGGCCAGAAATACCTGCAGGGGCATGCCGAGCCGCGCGATCCGGAGCGCCTGGCACGGCGCGTATTCGGTCCGTTCACGCTGGAATCGGTCATCTACCTGTGCGCCATTCTCGCGCTGCCGCTGATCTGGTTGCTGATGCAGCTTGGCCATGCCGTGCTGTACCTGCAGTTCTCTTTCGTTGCCGTGTGGCTGGCCTGGCTGGTTTGGTATATTTCTTTGCGTTGTACACAAATACAACGCCAGCAGATGGGCGCCGTCGCGTTCTTCATCGCCGGTGCGCTGCTGTTTTTTTCGATGTACGAGCAGACTTACGGCTCCTGGCTGCTGTTCACCGAACACATGCTGACCAAGGATTTCTTTCCGTCGCTGGTGATCACGCAGGGCAAGCCCTGGCCGTGGTGCATCATCCCCCTGGTGCTGGCGCCGCCGACGGTGGCGATCGCGCTGCGCCTGCATGACCGACGCGCGGCCACGATCCTGGTCAGCGCAATCAGCCTGTTCGGCTTCGCCATGTTCATGCGCGACAGCATCGTGTTGCCGCAGACTGCCGAATCGCTGGAATACCTAGCTTCCTGGGTGCTGGTCATGCTGACGCCGCTGTTCGGCTGGCTATGGCCGTGGCTGGAGCGGCGCGGACGCAACCCGAGCAAGCCGGTCAAGAATGCGATCGGACTCGCGTTCACCGGGCTGTCGTTCCTGGTGCTGTCGGCCGCGAACGCGACCGTGAGCGAAGGCCATCTCGGCTCGGTCTGGTGGTTGTTGCTCGCCTACACGGTGCTCGAAATCGGCGAGCTGTGCCTCTCCCCAATCGGGTTGGCCGCCGTCACGCAGTTGTCGGTACCCAGCGTTGTCGGTTTCATGATGGGCGCGTATTGGCTGGCGACGTCGCTATCGGAACAGGCTGCCGCATTGTTCGGCAGTTTTGCCGCACTGGATATTGCAGACGGCGCAAAGGTCGATATCGTCGATGCCAAGCTCAAGTACGGAGCGCTATTTGATCACATGCTCTGGCTGGGCCTCGGCGCTGCCGTTGTCGCGCTGTTGCTGAGTCCCCTGATCAAGCGCTGGATGCACGGGGTGAAGTAGCCCAGACCGTACATTTTCCACAATGCGGCACGGCCCGAATCAACTCCGGGCCGCGCCGAATGCCTTAGCGTCGCGCGCGCACGCGCCATGCGCCGGTGAATAGCAGCAATCCCATCATCAGCAGCATCGCCCAGCGCGCATCCAGGGGTACCGGCGCGGTCGGAGTTCCAACCGCACCGCTCACAACCGTGGACGCGCTGGAACTGCTCTGGCTGGTCTGGTCACTGATGACCGTCGCCGTGTTGACGATGGTGCCGGAGAACGTGGTGGCGACCTTGAAGGTCACGCTGACAGTGATGCTCTGGCCGACCGTCATCGTACCGAGACTGCATGGGAACCCCGAGGCCACACAAGGCGCGCCCGCAGAAACGTAGGTCAGCCCGGTGGGCGCGGGATCGGTCAGGATCACGTTGAATGCCGAGGCGGCACCGACATTGGTCACCGTGATCGCATAGGTGATGTTGTTGCCCGCTGTCGCCGTCGCCGGTCCGTTCTTGACGATCTGCAGCACTGGAGCACCGACCGGTGTCGTCACCGTACTGGAGCAGTCGGTCGCGCCCGGACACGTCGGATCGCCGCCGCCGCTGACGGTCGCGGTATTGCTCAGCGTCGTGCCGCCCGCTGCCGCCGTCGGCGTGATCGCGATGGTGAAGCTCACCGCGTTCGCTGCGCCGACCGCCAGACCGGTCGCGATCGTACACGTGACTTGTTGGCCGGTTGCGATGCATCCGCCGGGTACGCTGTTGATGGTCAGGGTGGCCGGGATCGTGTCGCTGACCGTTGCCGCTGCCGTTGTCGCCGCGCCACCGACGTTGGTGACGGTCAAGGTGTAGCTTGCCGGCGTATTCACTGCGAAGCTCGGTGCACTCGCCGTCTTCACGATCTGCAGCATCGGCGCGCCCACTGGTGTGATGACGGTGCTCGTGCAGTCCACGGCACCTGGGCATGTCGGATCGCCGCCACCCGTCACCGTCGCCGTATTCGTCAGCGTTGTGCCGTTCGCCGCAGGCGTCGGGGTCACCGGGATCACGAAGGTCACCGGGCTGTTCACCGCCAGGCCCGCAGCAATCGTGCAGGTCACGGTTTGCGCGGCGCTTGTGCATCCCGCTGGCAAAGTACCGATCGTCAGCGTTGCCGGAATGACGTCGCTCACCGTCGTCACAGCGGTCGTTGCTGCGCTGCCGATATTGGTCACGCTCAGCGTATACGAAGCTGCGACGCCGACCACGAAGCTTGGCGCGCTCGCGGTTTTCTGCACCCGCAACTGCGGTGCGTCGACCGGCGTAATCACCGTGCTGGAGCAGTTCACTGCGCCCGGACAACTCGGATCACCGCCACCGGAAACATTCGCGGTATTCGTCAGCGTCGTGCCGCTTGCTGCTGCCGTCGGCGTAACCGGAATCGTGAAGCTGACGGATGCATTGATCGCCAGACCCGCCACGATCGTGCAAGTGACATTCTGTCCGGCGTTGGTGCATCCCGCCGGCAGGGCGCCGATCGTCAACCCGCCCGGGATGGTATCCGTGATGGTCGCTATCGCAGTCGTCACTGCGCTGCCGGTGTTCGTCACCTGCAAGCTGTAGCTCGCCGCAGACCCAACGGTGAAATTCGCCGCGCTCGCGGTTTTCACGATCGTCAATTGCGGTGCACCCACCGGAGTGATGATCGTGCTGCTGCAATTGGCCGCCGCGGGGCATGTCGGATCGCCGCCGCCGAGCACGCTTGCCGTATTCGACAAGTTCGTGCCGCTCGCCGCAGCAGTCGGTGTCACTGGAATCGTGAACGAGACCGAATTGCCTGTGGCCAGACCCGATGCAATCGTGCAAGTGACTTGCTGGCCGCTGGAAGTACAGCCGGCCGGCAACGCGCCGATCGTGAGATTGCCCGAAATCACGTCGGTAATGGTCGCGGTCGCATTCGTCGGTGCCGTGCCGGTGTTCGTCACTTGCAGGGTGTAGCTCGCGGCCACACCGACGACGAAGTTCGCGGCACTGGCTGTCTTCACGATCGTCAGCTGCGGTGCACTCACCGGCGTGATGACCGTGCCGACGCAACGTGCCGGCAGACTACCGATCGGCGTGCCGGTCGTGCAACCTGGATCACCACCGCCGGTGGCACCGGCCGTATTCGTCACCGATTGTCCGATCACGCTTGACTGTGGCGTCACTGGAATGACAAACGTCACGGCTGAACTGATCGCCAGTCCGGACGCGACCGTGCAAGTGATGTTCTGTCCGCCCGCCGGGATGCATCCGGCCGGCAGAACACCGATCGTCAAGCCGGTCGGAATCGTGTCGCTGATCGTCGTCACCGCCGTCGTCGCTGCGGTGCCCACATTCGTCAGGGTCAGGGTGTACGTCGCCGGCTGGTTCGCAACGAACGTTGTCGGCGTCGCGCTCTTGAGCAACTGTAGCTGCGGCGCAGTCACGGTATTCGTGGTCGTGCCATCACAATGTGGCGCGCCCGGACAGGTCGGATCGCCGCCGTTGTTCGCGGTGGCCGTGTTGCTGACGTTCTGTCCGTTCACACTGGCCTGCGGCGTCACCGGGATGATGTAGCTGATCGAGCCACCCGTCGCAATGCCGGCCGGCAAGGTGCACGAGATGTTCTGGCCGCCTGCTGGGCTGCATCCGGCCGGCAGCGTGCCGATTGTCAGTCCGGTCGGAATCGTGTCCGTAATCGTCCCGGCGAGCGTTGCGGCCTGGCCGTTGTTGGTCGCGGTGATGAGATAGGTCGTCGGCACTCCAACGACCAGACTGCCTTGCAGGCTCTTCGTGACATCGATCATCGGCGCGTTGACAGGCGTCATGATCGTGCTCGAGCAATGCGCCGCTGCCGGACAACTGCCATCGCCGCCGCCACTCACCATCGCCGTGTTGATCGCTGGTGAAGCGGTCCCCGCTGCAATCGCGATGGGTGCATTGATCACTGGAGCATTGGACAGCGGCAACAATACCGCCGCGGTTGTGCAGCTGATCAGCGTCGCTGTACTCGCGCTGCAATTCCAGCCAGCGCCGACGGGCAGGCCCGTTGTCGTGATACCGGTTGGCAGCAAATCGATGACCGAAATCGTGCCGCCTGTGCTTGAGCTGCCGGTGTTGCTCACGTCCAGCGAATAGGTTCCGGTCTGGCCGACGGCGAATGCCGCAGGCGTCGCACTCTTGACGATAGTGAGCAGCGGCGAGCCACCGTTGTTGTTCGTCACGCTTGCCGTCTTCGCGCACGGCGCCGTCGTGCAGGTCGTGCCTGCCGGTGGTGTCGCCGTCACGCTGTTCGTGATCGATCCGGTCGCGCTCAGCTGCACCGTGCCGTTCACCGTGATCGTCAGGCTCGTGCCGTTTGGCAGGGCCACATTGTTCAGTGCAATTGTGTTCGTCGCGCCGCTCGCGCCGGTGCCTGCCGCCGTCGTATCGCAGTCCGCACCGGCTCCGCTCGCCACGCACGTCCAGCTACCCACCGTCACCGTCGCCGGGAC
>JBBRTT010000009.1:0-105857 GCA_038244165.1 Lysobacterales bacterium
AAGCAGTTCGATGGCGCCGTACCCGACGACGGCTTTGCCGATCGTGTGATGCACCAGTTGCCGCCACGTCGCCGTCGTGCAGCGTGGCCACTGTTGGCCGGCATCCTGGCCGGAATAGGGACATGCTGGCTTAGCCTCTTTTCTACGTCGCTGCTGCATGCCGGTTGGCAGAACTGGATCAGCGGCGAGCTGTCGGCATCGGCAATCACCCTCATGGCGGTGGTTGCCGGAATGTCGCTACTGGCGTGCTGGTGGACAACGATGGAGGCAGAGGACCACTGAAGCGTCAGCCGGCGCTCATGGCGCCTCGATCGCCAAAATTGTACCCAGGGTGTCCCTCTGCCGAGATTAACCGCTAAGCCAGGCACTGCAACTCAATGTTTTTATGGTGCCGGCAACAGGAGTCGAACCCGTGACCTACTGATTACAAATCAGTTGCTCTACCAACTGAGCTATGCCGGCGATTTCAAATGCTTTGGCTTGTATAGATGTCGCACGAACCGTCCCACGCGGCGGATTTTCTCACGAATTCTCCTTCAGCGGAAATCATTCTCGACCACGACCCGGTAGCGGGCCTTGCCGGCGCGCAGATGGGCGATGGCGTCGTTGATCCGCGACATCGGGAACATTTCAACTTGTGGAGAAATACGGTGTCGCGCGCAGAACTCAAGCATCTGCGCTGCGGTCGCGGGACTTCCAAGCGGTGAACCCGATATGGATTTGCGCCCTCCGATCAGCGCAAAAGCAGGCACCGGAATGGGTTCGAGTACGGCGCCGACTACATGCAGGCGGCCCATCGGGGCGAGCGCCGCAAGCATCGCGTTCCAGTCCAGCGGCACGTTGACCGTGACCAGGATGAAATCGAGCGTGCCTGCGAGTTTTTTCAGTGCTCCCGAATCACCGGTGGCGACGACATGATGCGCGCCGAAACCGCGCGCTTCGTCGGCCTTGCTCGCGCTGGAGGTAAACGCGGTGACGTCGCAACCCCAGGCGTGCAGGAATTTCAGCGCCATGTGACCCAAGCCGCCGATGCCGACGACGCCAACCCGATCGGTCGGGCGGATGCCGAACTCCACGATCGGCGCGAACACGGTCAGGCCGCCGCAGAACAAGGGTCCGGCCGACGTTGCATCCAGCGCATCCGGCAACGCGATCGCCCACGACCAATGACAGCGCACGCGATCGGCGAACCCGCCATGGCGGCCAACGATGGTTTGATCGCCGGTGCGGCACAGGTTGTGATGGCCGGACATGCATTGCTTGCAATGCATGCAGCTGCCGGCCATCCAGCCCAGGCCTACGCGTTGGCCGATGCTGAGGCCTTTTGCGTGCGCGCCGAGTGCGGCGATGGTGCCGATCGCCTCGTGGCCGGCGACGAGTGGATAAGTGGTATTGCCCCAGTCGTTGTCCAGCATCGACAGGTCGGAGTGACAAATTCCACAATGCGAAATGGCTATTTCTACCTCTTCGTCGCCGAGTGCCCCGGGGGCATAGGCGAAAGAAGTGAGCGCGGATTTCGGCGCGGCAGCGGCCCAGGCGCGGATCTTGTCGGTCATAGCAACCTCCATGGAGTGTGCAAATGCAGAGTAAGGCGACGCGACCTCAGAAGCACGTCACCGATTGCTGACGCAGATCCGGCTGGCTTGACACGCGGCTGCGCCAGTTCACCGGGTTGTGCGAATCCTGTGCGAAATCGACCCAATACACCGGCAACTCCTCGGTGCGCGCGACCATTTCGGTGCGAAATCCCATGGCAGCGATTTCGTTGCGGCGCTTTTCGGCGTTGCCCTGATCGTGGAACAGTCCCAGCGAAATCGTGTTCTGCTGATCGCCCGCGGTGACGACGTAGTAGTCGCGCACGCCCTTGGACGATAGTTGCCGCGCCGCGACCAGCGCCTGTTCGCGGCTGGCCAGTGCCGGCAGAAAAACCCAATAGCCGCGCGTTTCCGTGGCATGCGCTTCGCGATACTGGATGCGCGCCACCGCCGGCGTCAGCGCGTTGAGCGCCGCGCGCATGTCGGCCTGGGTGGGGAACGGCCCGATGCTGACGCAGGTGTCGTTGCGCAGGTCCGCCGCCGATTCGGGCGCGGCAGTCAGTTCCGCCGCATTGGATTCGCCCGCATGTTCGCGCTCGGACAGCAATACCAGCCGGGTGATGCCCGGATCGGTAACGGCGAATGCCTGCGCTTGCCGCTGCGGCGCAAAATACAGCCAGCAGCCGACGCCAATATTCAGCGCGAGCAGCAGCAGAACCAACATCCGAGCAAGCATGCAATCTCGTCTTGGGTCGGCGCGGAATCGCCGCTTGGAACTGCTGATTCTAACTGGTCGCGATGCGGCTGGCATGATCGGCAAACATCGCCAGCCCACGCAGCACGAGTTCGGCATCGATACGCGACGGCAAGGCGACGAGTCCGGCCAGCCGCGGCGCGCCACCGCCACTGAGAACCAGGGCCGGTGCCGTGCCGAAGTCTTGCGCCGACCGCGCAACGAAGCGCTCGATCAGCGCGGCAGCAGCAAGCCAGCAGCCGGATTCCACGGCGTCGGCCGTATTGTCGGCCCGCTCGACGATCCGCGCCGACGCCACGTCACCCAGCCGCGCGGTGTGCCCGAGCAAGGCGTCACGCATGAGGTCTGGAGCCGGCGCGATCAAGCCGCCCAGATGCGTGCCGTCGGCCGCGAGCGCATCCAGGGTCAACGCGGTACCGCAGCCGGCAATCACCGTGGGTTCGGGCGCATGCGCGTGCACCGCGATGAGGCTGAGGAAGCGATCGATGCCCAGACGCTCCGGTTGCGCGTACGCGTTGCGCACGCCGCATGCTTGCGCGCTGCTGTGGACAAACTGCGTTGCGTGGATGCCGCGCGCGCGCAGCGACTGCGTCAACTGCGCGTCCAGCGCCGGCGCCGCAACCGACGCGACCCAGGCCGCGTCCGCGCCGTGGATTTGTTGCCACAGGCAGTTGAAATCCAGTGGCCGCTCACCCGCATGCGCGACCGCACCGCCGGAATGCAGCGCGGCGCCATCCCAGAACGCCCATTTCAAACGCGTATTGCCCAGGTCGATCAGAAGTTTCATGCGCGGCGTACCGAGACTTCGGCGCTATCGTAAGACACCACTGCATCACCATGCCGCACGCGCAGGGCGCCGCGCGCATCGATGCCGTCGGCGATGCCGTCGCGCGTGCCGTCAGCGGTCTTCACCCGCAACGGGTGACCGGCGAGAAGATCATGCGCTGCATAGTCGTCTTGGAATCCGGCAAAGCCTTCGCGGCTGAAGCGATCCATGGCTGCGATCAGGCGCGCGAGCAGGCGGCCGATCAGGCGATTGCGCGATGGCGGCGTCCCGGCGCACAGCTGCGCCAGATCCACTGCCGGCTGATCAATCGATACGCTGTCGGCCAGACGCAAATTGATGCCGATGCCGATGACCGCATGACACGGCCCGAGGAATTCGCCGCCCAGTTCCACCAGGATGCCGGCCAGCTTGCGGCCATCAGCGAGCACGTCGTTCGGCCATTTCAGCCCCACTCCGGCGACCGCGCAATCGGTCAGCGCCTGAATCAGCGCCACGCCTGCTACCAGGCTCAATCCGGACAATGCCCCCATGCCCTGGGGGAAGCGCTTCAACAGGGAAAAGTATACATTTCCACCGAGCGGCGATTGCCAGCCGCGTCCGCGCCGGCCGCGTCCAGCGCTCTGGGTTTCGGCAACGCAAAGCGACAGATCACGTGCGCCCTCGCTCGCAGCGCGCAACATGGCGTCGCTGGTGGACGGCGTTTGCCACAGTACGGTCAACTCGCCCAGGCGTTTTCGCGATGGCGCGTCGAGTTCGGCGCGGATGCGACCGGCGTCCAGCAGCTCCAGCGGCCAGCTCAGGCGATAGCCGCGCCCCGCAGCGGCCTGGATCGGCGCCCCTAGCGCGCGCAACGCCTCGACCTGCTTCCACACAGCGGCGCGGGTTACGCCAAGGGCCTGCGCCAGGTCACTGCCGGACACCGCGTGCGTCGCGGAAAGCTCGGCCAGCAACGCGGCGGGTTGAATGCTCATGGCGCCACCGTTCGCGTGGGTCTGCCTGATGCTGAGCGGCCCGATGAGAATTGGCCTGATGCAAAGCGGCCCGGCAAAATCGTCATACGGCGTACGCTGGGGAAAACGCGAGTGTAGCCGGACCCGACACCCGGGTGCAGACAGTGGGCGGCATATGCGGACTGGACAAAAATCGCCACTGTCCGGGTGTCCGCGGCGTCCGCGCGGACGCCAATTTGCAGCGATTGTCCGGGCCGTCGCCAAGGTTCACAGCCGTCCCCAGCGCGGAGCCGGCATGGCACGAATGCTGCTAAGCCTTGGCGCAGTCACTGGCGGCGTCATGAGGGAAATGCGAGCATTCGCTGCTTGCAACGCCGCGGGACTTTACGTCTCAGGGAGATACGTCATGCTCAAAGTCGTCGCCATCGTCACCCTCGGCTGGAGCCTGGCCATATGCGTCGGCAATGCCTGCGCGGTGGAAATGAGCATGCCTACAGGCGACTTCGCCCATGGCGGCGGCGGAGCTGGCGAAGTGGAGACGACGGCGGCAACGGCGCGCGAGGTCGGTGCCGCGGGCGTCATGCATGACGGCGCGCGCGATAGCGAGGCCAACGCAGGCGTTTCCGCGCATGAGCGCACCCCGGACAGCGCCGTTGTCACCCGCACCGACAACACGCATGCGGCGCTGGGCACCGATACTGCCTCGCCGGCAGGCGGCGCGCCCGCGCACAAGGCTCGACGCAATGCGCATTGGCAATCGCTGCTGCCAGGCGTAATGAAGTAGGGCCTGTTCGCACAAATCCAGACGGTCGCGACGCCGGCCCTA
This sequence comes from Lysobacterales bacterium, assembly GCA_038244165.1. Classification (GTDB taxonomy): domain Bacteria; phylum Pseudomonadota; class Gammaproteobacteria; order Xanthomonadales; family Rhodanobacteraceae; genus Rudaea. The sequence continues at coordinate 4,853 of JBBRTT010000009.1, forward strand.
TCCGTCGCAGCGCACGCCTAACTCAGCCGCCGCCTGCGAACAAATCGCCCGAATTGCCTGACGGTCGCGATCGTCCAGCGCCTGCATCGAACGCGCGCTGGCTTCAGCCGGAAGCGCGCGCGAGTGCCCGGCATTCAAACCTTGCAGCACCTTGCGCAGACTGTTCCTGCGATCGGCAATCATTTCATGTCGCTGCAACATGACCACGCCGTGCGCCTGTTCGAGCAGGCGCTGCGCCAGCCACCACCACAACATGGCGCGGCGCTCAGCCGGGTCGCTACACGCCGCAATTTCCTGCAACGCCGCGGATTCGGATGGCGTCAGCGAGAGGGCCGCCAGATTGCCGGCGAGCTTTGCCACATCGGCATCGCGCAGTGGCGCATCGGCGTTCTTCCATGCGGCAATCGTGTCGAATGGACTGTCGATGCAGGCGACGAAACGTGCCTGCGGCAATACGCGCTTCAACGCGTCGAGACGGCACAGAAGCGGCAGTTCGCTTTTCAACGCGAGCACGAAGTCGTGGTTCAACATGCGCCGCGTATACAATGCCGCATCGCCGCCGGGTGCAATCGGCCGGCGTGCAACCAGATCGCCGCGCGCGTCGCGCAGGAATGCGGCGACCTCCCATGGCGGATGCGCTTGGTTCAGTTGCGCCGTAATTTCCACCGGATCGCGTAGCACGACGCACTGGTCGTATCCGGCAAGCAGATCGCACAGAACATCGGCACCGCTGCCCGGCATGCCGGTAATGATGAGTTCCGGATTCACCGCACTCCGGCGCGAAAAAATCCCGCGCCGGGACTGGCCACTGCGCCATTCGACCAGATCGGCCCAGTCCGCATTCGCCGACATCAGTTGCGCGACCGGCGGATGCTCGCGCGCGAGTTCGCCGACGAGCGCACGCAGCACCGGTTCGTTGCACAACACGCGCGGCCAGTGGTAGTGGCAAAACACCGGCAGCGGTGCGCGCAAACGCTTCAGATGCGCGGGGAAATTGTACGTCTCGTCCAGGCTCGTGTAGTCCAGGCTCAGCTTGTGCACAGCGATCGCCAACGACACCTGATCCAGCCAATGCCGCTGCGGCCGCAGCGCCGGTTGTGCATCGATCGCGCGGGCGCAATCGATCCATGCGGCGCCGAGATTCGCGTTCGCATCGGCCGCGATGACGCCGCTGTTGAAGTACGCCAGCCCGAATTCGTTCGACACGGTGGTCGGCAGGCGCAACGTCGGCATCTGCACCTGCGCCGCCGCGTACGCCGGCCGCCAGTCTTCCGCGTGGGCGGAAAACGTGCGCAGGTCGGCGGGTTTCGCGGCGAATGCAACGTCGAACAGCGCGGTGTCGTGAAACTCCCGCAGACACAAGATATCGCTGTCCAGAAATACGATCTTCTGCGCATCCGTCGCAATCGACAGGCACGCCAGCTTGTTGCCGATCTTGTATTCCGAATCGATCGGATTCGCTATCGTCTGGATGCGCACGCCGAGTGTGTGTAGAAGTTTACTTGTGGACGCAGACAGCTCGCCCCACACGGTGGCTGGTGTCGGCACCGCGGCGACCAGCTCGTAGTCGCAGCGCAGCGAGCGCTTCAGCGATGCCGCGAGCAGCAGCGACTTGATCTCCAATTCGCCGGCCTGGCAGACGAAGACGAAACAGTAGCGGCGAGATGCCGCGCCGGGAGGCGATTGCGATGCTTGCACTGAACCTGCATTCCCCGGCGCTGCCCGCGCCGCCTAGTCGGTCGGATGACTCCACAATTCCAATTATGCGGCGCCCTTGACTGCGCGCACGGCATCGAAATTCGTCTGCTTTATCGTATCCGGCTGCTTGTTCGGATGCACGGGGCGCGGCGCAGGCGTCTCCGGCGCGGCCTTTTTCGGTAGCGGTCTTCTCGGCAGCGATGTCGCTGGGGGCGCGGTGACACTGGCAACGGGCTTGGGCGGCTCCAGGCTGAAACTGCCGAATGCGCTGCGCCCGCTGCGGCTGTCGGCCGCATACACTCGCACTTGCGCGGCACGCTCGACCGGCGCTAGGAAAAACTGCGGATCGCGCGCCTGGTAGTGGCGCGACAGCAGAATCTTGCCGGAGCCATCGAGCCAGTCGACGTCTACTTCGCCGGCGAAATCCTGCGCCGGCACGCGCACCAGTACTTGTGGATTCCAGCGATCGGCGCTGCGCGCGAAAGCGAGCGGCGCGTCGGGACGCGTGAGCACGAGCGCCGGATCGCCGAGAAGATTATACATTTCCACAAACGTACGATCCGTCAGTTTTGCCTTGGTCGCCACGATCGCATCGCCGATCGGCATGCCCGGCTTGAGCAGTTGCTCAACCAGGATTTTGGAAGTGGCCGGATTCGGCGAATTCGTCCATGACGCGGCAAACACGGCCACCGCGCCCTTGTCGGTTTCGCGCAGAAAGCGTTCGCCGATGGAGTCCTCAGTGGGATTGTCGAACGGCGCCGAGAAACAGGTCATCGCCAGCACCATGGGATAACGGCCGGCGTTGCGCAGATTGCTGATGTCGTCCAGCGTGAACAGGTCGGCAGGCGGGCCGACGCGCCAGATGAACGCGCCGCCGTGTCCAAGAAAATGCACGAGCAAATTGCCCGCATCGAGATCGTTCTTGAGTTCGGCATGCGTGTTGACCGCTTCCTTGGCGTCAAGCTTGGTGTAAATGCTGTTGACCGCGAAACCCTCGTTTTCCAGACTCGCCGCAATCTTGTCCGATTCGCTTTTGAATGACGCCACTTCATCCGTACTGATGAAGGTCACGTCGCGGCGCCACGGACCCGGCGTCGGCTTGGTCAGATAGGCAAGCGTCTTGTCGACAATGGCGGTTACTTCTGCCGGCTCGATCACCGGCAAACGCCCAACGGCGAGTTGGGGATGAAAATCCCCCGCGGTCAGCGCCACAAAGCCATTGTCGCTGGCGGCCTGTCCTTCGAAGGAAGGAAATTGCCAGGTGGGAATCAAATTGCGATTGGCCAGATCCGGGGCCCACTGTGTGTACGAGGTAGTGGGCATGCTCGACAAGCCACCGGGCATCAGGAGTTCTTCGCGGAACGGCTCGGGCCGCAGCGCATAGGATGTGGATCGCCGGTGATCGGCGCGCACGTCGTGATGGATGTCCGCGCTCGCATCACCCACCAGCAGCAGGTAGCGTGGTTTGTTCGTCCAGTGCTGCGTTCCCCACACGATCAGATTGCGAATGGCCACGGGATGGACGATGCCATCGTTGAATTGATCGTAGACGTCATCGACGTTCAGTACCGCCACGGTGTGCCCGTGTTGGCGATGGTATTGCGCCAGCGGCCCGATCGCCTGGAGCAGACGCGGATGCGCAACGATCACGTAGTCTTCGCCAGCGGCATCCGCATGAAGGTCCTGCGCGGCGACAGCCTTCATCAGCACAGGGCTGAGCGTCTTGCCGTCGCGCACGGGATACAAATCCACGCCGGCGTCCGCGCCTGTTGCGCGAAAGCGATGATTGCCGAGCGCTGTCAGCGTCCGGTAGGCACCGTCGCTGCCAAACAATTCAGGAGTGCTTCCCGCCGCGTCATCCACTTCGATGGGCGCACTCGCGGATGCAGTAAACATGGCGCTGCTCGCCGACAGCTTGCCGCGCACCGGATAGGACACTTCCACCCAGTTGAACATCGCAACATCGACGATGAAGTTCTGCGGCTCGGTTGGCGAAGGCCGCTGCGGCACGCGCAGACTGAGTGTGTTGCCGCGTTCGCGCAGCAGGCTGCGGCTGAGAGCGAGAACCTTGCGCATTTCATCGCGGCCTTCCCACTGCAAGTTCGCGACCTGCTTGCCGTTGAGCGAGACCTCAACGACGTGATCCACGGCCTTGGCCACCTTTGCGTTAGGGACGACGTTGGACACGCCGCGAAAATTCAGGGTCAACGTGACATCGGCATCGCCGTGCGTGCTGGTCAAATCAACGGCGGCCAGATTGACATCAGCCAGATCAAATTCGTAACTGAACGGCTTCGCGTCGATCGGCGTCAGCTTGGCCCACTGCCAGACATCGGGTTCATCGCCCGGCTTCATCTGCCGGTCGCTCAGACGCAGCATCAGGTTTTCCTGCTCGAAATGCTGGGTGCGCCGCAAGGATGCTGATTTGGTCGGCCCGGATTTGAATGACGCTGGTTTGATCGGCGCCGATTTGATCGAATCAGGTTGAGCCGGCACTGAATCAACCAGCTCGCGCATGCGCGCGTGCGCGCCCGGCATCGCGGCGAGCAGGTATACATTTACCGAGGAATACTGGTCGTACCAGCTTTGCGGCCCATGCAGCGACTTGCCCACCCATTCGATGCGGCTACCCACATCAAAGCGGCCGCCGACGTCCGCGGACACGCGAATCGGCACTTCCTGGCCATGATTGAACAGAACCAGATCCTGCGCGGCGCAATCGGCCAACTGCGGCTGCTGGGCGACAATGGCCTCGTAGTCGAGCGCGTAGACACCGGCTTCCTGCACTTCGATATGCAGGCGACCTGAACACGCGAAGCCGTCGATCGACAGCACGAGAGAGAACAACGCCAGACACAGCGGCAGCAGCCGCGACGAAAGCAAGATCATGAGTAGATTGGGTTGAGAGCGGAAGTTCATCGGTTGCGCCGTGCGGACTTGCGGAACGCCGGCCGCAGGCGCGCCCGAAGCACTAGTTTACCGGGAATGGGACCGATTAACGCAAAAATAGCAAGCCTCAGCGCGGCGCCGGAACGATTCAGCGCAAACGACGCACCTCTGCTTCGACCATCAGTTGCGCCAGTGCCGCAACGCCGGTCGTCGCCGAAAACCCCAGTTGCCGGCGCGCCTTGGCGGCATCGCCCACCAGCGTCGAAGCATCCAGCGGGCGGAAGAACTCCGCATTCACGGCGATCAGGGTTTTGCCATTGCGCCGATCCAGAGCATGCTCGTTGAGGCCTGTGCCACGCCAGTCCAGCGCGATTCCAGCCGCGGCAAATGCCAGCTCGGCAAATTCGCGGATCGACGTCGCCACGCCGGTTGCCAGCACGTAGTCATCCGGCTGCGCCTGCTCGGTCATCGCCAGCATCGCCGTTACATACTCCGGCGCATAACCGAAATCGCGCCGCGCCTGCAGATTGCCGAGCAATACAGGCTCGCCGCCGTCACGCGCCAGGCGTGCCGCGGCGGCGGCGATTTTGCGCGTGACGAAATCCGCTGCGCGCAGCGGCGACTCATGATTGAACAGGATCGCGCAACTGGCATGCAGGGCGTAACTCGCGCGGTACGCTTGCGTCATCGCGTGCGCGAATTGTTTGGCGACCGCATAAGGGTTGCGCGGCGCAAATGCGCTCGTTTCTTTTTGTGGAACAGTCTGCGGATCGCCGAACAGTTCCGCCGTCGAGGCGAGCAGGAAACGTGTTTGCGGGGACTCTGTGCGCACGGCGTCAAGCAAATGCAGGCTGCCGTTCGCGTTGGCTTGCGCACTTTCAATCGGCTGGCGGAACGATTCGGCCACACCCGATTGCCCGGCAAAGTGAAACAGCGCAGACGGCTGCGTTGCGCCGATGAGGTCACGGCAGGCGACAGCATCGGTGATGTCCAGCTCAACCAGTCTCAATTGCGGATGATCGGCAATTCCCAGTTCACGCAGGCGCCACAGCGATTCGTCGCCCCCGCCTGCGCGCCGCGTACCGGCGACATCGTCGCCGCGGGCGAGCAACTGCGCCGCAAGATAGGCGCCGTCCTGACCAGTGATGCCTGTGATCAGCGCCGGCGCGCTCATGCTGCATCCTCGACGGCAAGGTTGGGGAAGCTCAAGCCAGCACGCAAGGCGGCGCGATACAGAGCAACTTCCGCGGCGCCCGCCGAATCGATCACCGGCACGTCGAGAGCCACGGCGGCTGTGCGCAACGCGGCGGAGTTGGCATCAGCACCATTCGCATCGACCAGCTCGATGGCATGGCGCACAAGCCACGCCTTTAGATCCAGATCACGGACGCCGCATGCGTCCACGGATTCCCACTTTGAATCAGCATATCGCTGCAGGCTCGCAACCTCACCAGTGTCACCGAGCGCAAAACATTCATAGCTCGATTGCACGACCGCGGCATTGGCGATCGCGCCTGCGCTCAGCAGCACGCGGGGGCGCGGCGGCAGCGTTGCGTAAATGCCATCGCAGTCGGCGTAGATGCGGCGCACGCGATAGTTGAGCACGCGTCGCGCAAAACTGAACAACGTCGCGCCGACCTTGTCTTCATAGTCGGGATAGCGCGCGCGCAATACCTGCATGCCCTGCGCGCCGAGTGCGGCGCGGCGGGCTTCGCCGAAACTGGCGCTGCGTGCGTGATGCACCAGGACATTGCCGGCGATGACGTGGCGCAAGCCCGCCTGTTCCGCGCGCTGGCAAAGATCGTTTTCTTCGCCGTAGCCGGAGGGAAACGCATCGGCATCCAGAATTCCGACGCGATCGAGCATGCTGCGTTTGACCAACATGCAAAAGCCATTTCCGGTCGGCAATTCGGGCAGACAGCCACCCGCATTTTGCAGCAGCGCACGTTGCGCCATCGGCAAGGTCCAGCGCGACGGGATCGGACAGGACTGCTCAATCTCCGGCACGCTGAATGCGCCGGCATTGTCCGATACTGCGGTGACGGTGCCGATCGCAGCGTCGGCATAGGCGACCTGACGCAGCGTATCCAGCCAGCGCGGGCCGACCTCGGTGTCGCTGTTGAGCATGACCACGTCTGCCGTGGCGGCCAGCTCGATCCCAAGATTCGTGCTGCGTGTGTAGCCGAGGTTTTGCGCGTTGCGATGGATGAGGATGCCGACGTGGCCGCGGTATGCGTCGAGCATCGGTGCAACGTCCGCGTCGGGACTGGCGTCATCGATGAGAATCAGGCGCGCAGTGCCGCGCGTCCAACGCAGCACGGACTCGATGCAACGTTTGACCAATTGTGGCGAATTGAAAATCGGGATGATGATGGCCGTCGCCGCTGGCGCGGCGGTCCACGTTGGCAGCGCCGCCGCCGGCAGCAGCTGCATCGCGCGCGGCGCACCCGTCCATTGGTCCGTGCCGGCCGATGCAACGCGGCCGTGCAGTACGCGCCACGGCGCACCGATCGCAGCGCCGCCGCTGGCGCGCCATGAAAATTCGATCTCGGCACGGCCATTGGGCGACAAAGCAAAATTGCATTCGCCTGCCGGTGCGCCGGGCGCGAATCGCTCGAACACGATGCCGTCGATGCACAATTCCATTTCAGTACAAAGGGATTTTGCCGCATCGCCATGCCAGGCCAGGCGGCGCCCATCCCAGCTCGTCCACAGGCTCGATGTACCGACGCCGGGTGCGCCGCCAGCCGCCGCCTCGTCGCTGCGCATCGCGCTCAGCTCTTGCCCGCAACAGGCGCCGCGTCCGCATGGTAGGCGCGCAGCACCTCGTCGACCTTGCCATGCATCACGCTGCGTCCGTGTTCGATCCACACGGCGCGATCGCAGATCTGACGGATTTGCTCGTCGCCGTGCGAAACGAAGACCACCGTGGTGCCGCCATGGATGCGTTCACGCAGCGCCGCACCGGATTTTTCCTGGAACTCGGCGTCGCCGACCGCCAGCACTTCATCGATCAGCAGCACTTCGGGCTCGACTTGCAGCGCGACCGAGAAGCCCAGACGCGAGGTCATGCCGGTCGAGTAGCTGGAAATCGGCTGCTCGAAAAAATCGCCGAGTTCGGAAAATTCCAGGATCGCCGGCAAGCGCCGCACGATCTCCCGGTAGCGCAGCCCGAGCATCAGCCCGGACAGGATCGCATTGTCGCGGCCGGACAGATGCGGCATGAATCCGACGGCCAGCGACAACAACTGGCACGACACCGGTGCGCGCGTCACCCGGCCGCGATCCGGCGCGATGATCCCGGCAATCGTGCGCAAAAGTGTACTTTTCCCGGCGCCATTGCGACCAACCACGCCGAGGCGCTCGCCACGCGCCAGGGTCAAGCTGACGTCTTCCAGCGCCCAGTAGCGTGGGCTGCCGACGCGCAGTTGCGCGTTGAATGCCACGCCGACGTTTTCCATGCTGACTATGGTTTCGGCCATATCACTTTCATCTAATCAGGTCCGTCAGGTTGCCAGCTTCACGTAGCGCGGGGTCAGGCGCGTGATCAGGAACGAGCCCAGGGCGTAAAGCGCGAGCGAGATCAGGGCAACGCGACCGAGCGCGGCCCAATCCGGCCAGCGCGCGTACATCAGGATTCCGCGCCCGGCATCGATGAGCACGGCGATCGGATTCAGTTCAAACCAACTGCGCAGCTCCGGCGGCACTGACGTCAGTGGGAACACCACGCCGGAAAGGAACATGACCACGGTGAGGAACTGCTCGATCACAAATCGCAGATCGGGTACCAGCGGCACGACGGCAGCGACGAGATACGCTGCGCCGGCGGCAAATACGAGCTCGACCAGCAGTACCGGGACAAGCGCCACATACGTCACATTCGGCGGATAGCCGCTGCTCCAAAGAATCGCCAGCAGCAGCACCAGGATGAAAATAAACTTCACCGTGTCGGCCAGAATCTGCACGGTCGGAAACACCTGCGCCGGCAGTTTCACCTGACGTACGAGGTTGAGCTGGGTCCAGATCGCATAGCCGCCGTGGCTGACGCAGGACTTGAACCATTGCCACAGGGCGAGGCCGACCAGCAGGAACGGCACATAGTCCGGCTGGTTGTTCTTGAGCACGACCGAGAACACGAGAAAAAACGTGCCCATCATCATCGCTGGCTCCAGCACCCACCAGATGAGCCCGAGATAGGATCGCGCGCGTTCCGCGCGCAGCTCCGCATAGGTCGAAAACAGGATCAGTTCGAGGTAGTGCAGGCGCATGTCAGGCCTGCGCCCGTGCTTGCGTGCGCGGCAACATGTGCATTTGTGGAATTTGCGTCAATCCGCGCAAGGCGCGCATGCGCATTCAGTGCGCCGCCGGTTTCGGCGGCGCGGCAGCGGCCTTGTCGTCAGCATGGCGTTTGGCCGGGGCGCGGAACACGGGAGTGAATTTCTCGCGCACGCCGTCGCTGGAGATGGACTCGACGTAGTACCAATAGTCGTGGCATGGATCGATGCTGTCGTCGACGTACTTGTACTTATGCGTGTCGTTGGTTGTGCCGTTGCCGAGAATGGGCTGCTTGGTCAGTTTCACGAACGGACCTTTCTCGACGTTGCCGCGGTACACGTCGTAACCGAAATTTTCTTCTTCGCTGGCGGTCGACCAATGCGCCGTATTGCTCAGGCGCTGTTCTGGCGCGACCTTGGCCTGGCTGCCGCAGGCGCCGGTAACAGGCGCAGCCGCTGCGCAGGTGACGCTGGCGGAAAACGCGAACAAACCGACTAGACAAACGCTGCGATACGACGACATGAACGACTCCGGAAAGGTAAGGAAATGGGTGCGCGGCAGCGCAGGCGAACGATAGCGGCAGCGCGCTGGCGACGCAATCGGCACGCGGGATTGACTTTATCCGGCGAGCTTGTCCCAAATGCGCATATGCGCGCACTCATTCCTGTTTGCCTGTCGCTGTTGCCCATCCTGGCGGCGGCGCAAATTTCCGCGAAGGACGAGGATTGGCACGTCCGCGTCACGCCATTCAACGAGGTATTTCCCGCGCTGGAACTGTCGCAGGCACGGCGGCATGCGGCCGCGGCGACCACCGATCACATCCTCGGCGACGGCACCGGCCTCATTGCGGTGCGCGTGCGCGCCCGGCACGCCGGCGAACATGTGCGCCTGGGTGTGGACGCACCCGGCCTCGGCGCGCCAGTGCGTTTTGAGGCAACCCTGGCACAGGCCGATGTCGAATATGAGTTGCATCCGCCGCTGGACTGGGATGTGCCGCGCCTGCTGGCATTGGCGACGCCGTTGGCGACGCAACTTAAGTTCACGCTCGAACGCGATGACTCCCAGACTGGCGCACGCGCAGTGGCGGTCAGCCTGCGGCCGCTGGATGAGGCGCTGTATTTCGTCCGCGATGGCGGCGACAGCGTTGACCTGTCGTGGATCTTCGCGGCCTACGTCGATGAGCGCGACGCAACCGTCGACAGCATCCTCCAGGGGGCGCTAAAAAGCGGCATTGTGGAAAAATTCGACGGCTATACCGGAGCCGATCCCGTCATCGTCTATCGCCAGATCTGGGCGATCTGGCAGGCACTGACAGACCATGGCATTCGCTACTCCAGCGCCGATCCGGCAATTGGCCGCGGCCCTCAGGTATTCAGCCAGCGCGTGCGTTCACTGGCCGAGACCTGGAACGACCGCTCGGCCAACTGCGTCGATGGCAGCGTGCTGATCGCTTCGGTGCTGCAGCGCATCGGGCTGCGCAGTTTTCTGGTGCTGGTGCCGGGTCACGCCTTTGTCGGATTTTATACCGACGCCGATGCCCAGCATGCTGCGTATGTGGAAACCACCCTGCTTGGCGCCACGGTCGCGGCGCCAGCGAAATTCCCCGACTTCGCCGCCGGCATCGCGCCGACGCGCGGCAACCGCAGCAGCCTGGCCGGATTCGCCGCGGCGCTGGCGGCGGGACGTGCGCGTCATACCCGTGTTGCGAACCGCCTCGACGGCCGCCATCGTCCCGACTATGCGCTGATCGACATCAGTGCCGCGCGCGCTTTTGGTATCCATGCGATCGGTGCGGAATCCGTGGCGAACGCCAACGTGCGTGTGCCGGATGATCGCGATCAGAATTCAGGCAGACCTTGATCGTATTGGACGTCGCGGGCCGACCCATCTCCGCCGGTGGCGACCGGCCGCTTTGGGCGTGTCGACGCAAAAGCAGCCGCATTCGGTGAAGACTAAAATACCAGCGCCTGCAGCAGGGGTGACCTGGGCGCGGTGGAAGATGCGGGACGCAAGCATGGCGATTTGCGGCGCGCTGGCCATAGGAGTACGGTGCTGAGATAAAAATCGGCTGCAGTGCTGGTTTTTAGGGGTGCAGACCGTAAGGAGATTTACCGTAAGGAGATTTATAGATGAACAGAATGAGCTTTAAGTATTGCGGAATCCTGGCGAGCATCGGGTTGGCAGCGCTGGCTTGCGATTCCTCTGTGGTCTTGGCCCAGACGGCCCCACCCCTCGGCCAGGCGGGTAGTTTTGCCGTCCTGGGTGGCTCGGCGGTGACCAATACCGGAGCGACCGTTATCGTCGGAGATCTGGGCCTCTGGCCAAATACCGCGAGCTCGATCACGGGCTTTCCTCCCGGCACCGTCATTGGAACGATTCACGCAGCTGACGCGGTCGCGCAGCAGGCTCAGAGTGATCTGACCACGGCTTACAACAATCTGGCAGGCCAGGCGTGCAATACGGACTTGACGGGTACCGATCTGGGTGGACTCACGCTCACGCCCGGAGTCTATTGTTTTACCTCGGTGGCTCAGTTGACGGGAATACTCACGCTCGACGCCCAAGGCAACCCCAATGCCGTCTTCATCTTCCAGATTGGCACGACGCTCACCACCGCAAGCAATTCGAGTGTTCAAGTCATCAGTGGTGGCTCGAATTGCAACGTGTTTTGGCAAGTCGGCAGCTCCGCTACTCTCGGCACCGGGACTGCATTCGCGGGAAATATTCTCGCGCTCACCAGCGTCACGGCGACTACCGGCTCAAGCGTGTCGGGTAGAGTCCTTGCGCGAAATGGTGCAGCGACACTGGACACCGACAGCATTGCCGTGTGCGGTGCCGCGTGCAATCCGATCACCCTGTTGCCGCCGACGCTTCGCAATGGAACCGAGGGCATCGCGTACAACCAGACGATTACCGCCAGCGGCGGCACCGCACCTTACATCTTTGGCGTAGTGGCCGGATCGCTGCCTCCGGGACTGACGCTGTCCTCCGCCGGCGCGCTCTCGGGTTCACCGACCGGCGCCGGCAGTTTCACATTTACGATAAGGGCAACCGATTCGGCCGGCTGTTTCGGCGAACAGGTTTACACGATCGTCATCAACGCCTTGGGTACGTGTCCTACCGTGACAGTCTCTCCGTTGACGCTGCCGGCGGCTGCTGCCGGCGTCGCCTATAACCAGACCATCACTGCCAACGGCGGCACCGCGCCGTATACGTTCAGCGTGACCTCCGGGTCGCTCCCTCCCGTGCTCAATCTGTCTTCCAGTGGCCCATCCAGCGCCCTGCTGTCGGGTACACCGACCACGCCGGGAAGTTATACTTTTACCGTCACAGCCATAGACGCCTTCTCCTGCCCTGGTAGCCAAATCTATACCGTCCCAATCTCAGGGAACGCCGGCGCGGCCTTGACTCCCACGCTGTCACAGTGGGCCCTTGTCCTGTTGGCCGGTTTGCTCGCCTTGGTTGGATTGTTGACCGTACGGAAAAGAATAACGGTGAACTCGCGCTAACGACTTCGTCGCTCCGCCGACCCACTGGTCGGCGGAGGGCCGCGCGCAGTCCAGTTCACGGATCCGGCGATCCTACCGATCGGTTTCCACAGCCAGCACCTCTAAGCCGCACTAAAGCGCAGCGTGAATGCAGCTCCGCCCAGCGTTGCCGAGCGCGATACTTCCAGGGAGCCGCGATAGGCCGTGAGCAGATCCTGCACGATGGCCAGGCCAATGCCGTGGCCTTGCACGCGCTCGTCGCCGCGCGCGCCACGCTGGAGAAGGCGCTCGATCTGGTCTTCGGCAATCCCCGGGCCATCGTCCTCGAACACGATTTCCAATCCTGCGCGCCGCGCGCCCGAAGCGGCCTGCGTGCGCGCCGTCACCAACACGCGGTGGCGGGCCCACTTGAACGCGTTTTCCAGAAGGTTGCCGAGCAGTTCGAGCAGATCGCCCTGCTCGCCGTAGAATTGCGCGCGCGGATCGATATCGAATTCACAGAGGATTTTCTTGTCCGCGTATACTTTTTCCAGACTGGCGACGACTTCCTCGGCGTGCGGCTGGATCAGGATTGGCGCGGCGAAGGTCGTGCGGCCTGTGGTCGCCGCGCGCGAAAGCTGGTAGGCCACGATCTGATCCATGCGCCCGGCCTGCTCGAGCACGGTCCAGCGCAATTGCTCGCCACTGGCTCCGGATTCAAGTTCGCCACGCATCACAGCCAGTGGCGTTTTCAGGCTGTGCGCCAGATCGTCGAGCGTATTGCGATAGCGCTGCAGGTGCAGGCGTTCGCTTTCGATGAAGTCGTTCAAGTTCGTCGCCAGGCCCGACAACTCGAATGGATAGTCGCTGGACATGCGTTCGCGCTCGCCGCGCTCGACCCGGGTGAGATCTGCGGTCACCCGACGCAGCGGATGCAGGCTCCAGCGCAGCGTCGCCAGCAGAAGAAGCAACAGCAGCACGCCCAGGCCGCCGAGATAGACCAGCAACGTGCGTCGAAACACGTCGAGTTGGTCGTCGAGGACTTTCGCGTCCTCAGCCACGTGCAGGGTCAGGTCGATCGGCTCGCGATTCGGCACTTCCCAGGCCACGCCGAGACTGAACAAGTATACTTTTCCCTTGGGCGAATCCAGCGGCCCGGAAAACGCCGTTGCTCCTGGCGCGAGCTTCGTGTCCAGCGGCAGGGTCACGCCAACGGCCGAGGGTGATCGCCAATGCTCGGCGCGGCTGCCATCGGCCTCGACGGGGCCGACAACGCCGGCATACAAACTGCCGCCGGGACGATCGAAGCGCGGATCCGGCCCTACTTCCGGCGGCAACCAGCGACGTGAACGCGCCACATCGGACGCGCCAAGATAACCATAGATGTAGCTTTGCAGGCGATCGCGCAGCGCGCTGTGCAGGGTTTCATAGATCGCCTGGTCGAGCGCGAAGCCGGTCAGCCCCAGGAACGCGGCCAGGGCGATACCCGCGGCCAGAAGCGACCGCGTTTGCAGCGACAGCGGTCGGCGCGACATGCTGGATTTATAGTCTTATTCGCCCGTCACCGGCAATGGCACTGGTTCCGGGATGACGCCGCTGCGCGCAATCGCAAAGCGGTAGCCGCGGCCACGCACCGTCTCGATCGGCTTCAGCGCATTGTCCGGATCGAGCTTGCGTCGCAGTCGCCCGATGAACACTTCGAGCACATTGGAATCGCGGTCGAAATCCTGCTGATAGATGTGCTCCGTGAGATCGGCCTTGGATACCAGTTCGCCGGCGTGCAGCATCAGATATTCGAGCACCTTGTATTCGTAGCTGGTCAGATCCGCGGTTTGACCGTTGACCTGCACCGTTTGCGCCGTGGTGTCGAGCACGACCGGCCCGCATTCGAGCATCGGCTTGGTCCAGCCGCTGGCGCGGCGTACCAGCGCATTCAACCGCGCGAGCAATTCCTCCACATGAAAGGGCTTGACCAGATAGTCGTCGGCGCCGTGCTTGAGACCCTGGACCTTGTCCTGCCAGCTGGTACGTGCGGTCAGGATCAGAATCGGGCAGCGCTGTCCGGCCTCGCGCAGTTCCGCGATCAATTCCATCCCGGATTTTTTCGGCAGGCCCAGATCGATGATGGCAACATCGAACGGCACTTCGCGTCCCAGATACAGGCCTTCTTCGCCGTCGGCCGCCATGTCTACGGCAAACCCTTCGCGCTTGAGCCGCGCCGCCAGGGTTTCGCGCAACGGTGCCTCATCTTCGACCAGTAGTACGCGCATGACTCGTCCTTTGCGTTGTTGTCCAGTAAATCCAGTAGCTCTTACCACGCGGATCGGTGAACCTCGATCCGCAGGCGAGGCCTCCTGCCTCGTGCAATATTCCGGCCACTCCTTACGCTTACTCGGCCGGTACCTCGATCACCCGCACCTGGCCGTCATGCGTCAACACCTTGATCCGATACACCGTCTGCCGGCCATTGTGCTTGGTCTCGGCGGATAACACCTTGCCATGCGTCTCGCGCTCGACCTTGGCGACCGCATCCTGCAGAGTCAAACCCGCCGCGAAAACAGGTGCAGCCGCGAATAACGCGGCAACATACAGGCAGACCTTGGCAAGACCGTGTTTCATTCGTTTCGCTATGACCTGCGTGCAGCGCCAAAACAGGGCATCGGCGCCACTTGTGTCCACATACTATGGCGCGCGTGACTAAATCAGGCCTGAACTGCTATCCGAACTCGGATTCGCCCTACCGTCGCCGGGCAGGAGTCCAAGTGCCTGGGAGGCCGCCGAAAAGTCCTCCTGCATTTTCGGCATTTCCGCCATCCATGGCGGTCAGATGGCCGAGAGAGGCGCCGGGCACGAGTCCAAGTGCCTCGGAGGCCGGCGCTCAGTAAATCTCACTCACGCAACAGCGCAAGCTGCCACCGGCTTTCTCGATTTCGGCCAGCTCGACGCCATGCAGGGTAAATCCCCAATCGGCCAGCGCCAGTTGCTGCTTGGTGCGCAGGCTGGCCGCGGCACGTGCACTCATCCATACGCTGTCGGACGATAGCGCGATGGCGTTGCCGGCGAACGCCGCCTTCTGCTCGGGATCCAGGAGCAAAACACGCGGCGCGTAGACCTGGGCAATCGCCGCCGCGGCCGCCGGATCGGCGAAGCCGTCCGCAGCGATGATCACGCCGCGCGAAGCCAGCTGCGCGAGCACGACGTTCGTGTGGTATTCGCCCGGCGCCAGCTCGAAGCAAAACGTGAGCTTGAGGCCAAACGCGTCGTGCATGGCGCGGGCGCCGGCCAGGTCGCAGCGTTCGGACAGGCCGCAAAACCCGATGCCGCGCCCGCGATCGATCACCAGCGAACCGGTCAATTCAGCGACCAGCGGCCGCGTGGACAAATCCACAATGTCGCAATTCAGCAGGCCCGAGAAGAAATCGCGAATGTCGTTGCGCTGCGCCTCGCGCCGCCGCACCGCATGACGCATCGCGCCGACGATCAGTCGGCCCGGCGCACTGGCGAAGACGTTGTTCGGAAACACCGCGTCAGGAGTCGACACGTCGCCGGGAAACACGATCGTCGGCAGGCAGCTGCTCAGCTCCGCCGCCAAGGCGGCGTGTTCGCGCAATGCACGCAGACTATCGGCGCTTTCGTGCATTGCCATATAGCGGTTGTCGGTCGCCGATTCCGCGGCCAGCGCGAAACCGTGCGGCGCGACCAGAAACACCGCTCGAGCAGTCGCGGGGGCGTACAACGGAAACCGTTCCGGCGAGTATGCGGCGAGAAATTCTGCGGGCGTGGTCACGATCATGGGTGCGTATCCTGGCAGCTCACGCCGCTCGTGCGTGTTCACGCAACGACGCCACCGCGTCCGTGAGCACGCCAAAGTGAGCGCCAGCCGCGCGCATGTGCTCGCTCAGATAACGCCGAAACGCACGCGCACCGGGTTCGCCCAGATACAGCCCCAGCACATGTCGGGCGATGTGATGCAGCGCCTCGCCGCGCGCGATCTGATCGGCGATGTACGGCGCCATCCGCGCCAGCACCTCGTCGCGCGCAGGCAAGGGTGTGGCGAACACCGCCTGTTCGATGCGCGCGAGCACATACGGGTCGTGATACGCGGCGCGACCCAGCATCACGCCGTCCACTTGTGGTAAATGGGATTTTGCTGCATCCACCGCGACAATACCACCATTGACCACGATCGTCAGTTGCGGAAATTCGCGCTTGAGCTGATACACGCGCGGATAGTTGAGCGGTGGAATCTCGCGATTTTCCTTCGGGCTCAAGCCATGCAGCCAGGCCTTGCGTGCGTGCACAATCAGCACCTGCAGCCCGGCACCCATCAGGGTATGGGCAAAGCTGTGGAGTCCTTCGTAATCGTCCTGGTCGTCCACGCCGATACGGCATTTCACTGTCACCGGAACGTCCACGGCGGCACGCATTGCCGCGACGCAGTCGGCCACCAGCGCCGGTTCGCGCATCAGGCAGGCGCCGAAACGCCCCGATTGCACACGATCGGACGGGCAACCGACGTTGAGATTGATCTCGTCGTAACCCCAATCCACGCCGATGCGCGCGGCCTGCGCCAGGTGCGCCGGCTCGTGGCCGCCGAGCTGCAAGGCCAGCGGATGCTCAGCCGCGTCGAAATCCAGCAGCCGCCCGCGATCGCCATGCAGCACCGCGCCAGTCGTCACCATCTCGGTATACAAGCGCGCATGCGGGCTGAGCAGACGATGGAAGTACCGGCAATGCCGGTCGGTCCAGTCCATCATTGGGGCTATACATATGGAATATGCGCCATTTTCCATAAAGCTAGAAAAAATCCACTAGGTATAGTAAGAAATGTCAACGCAAGTATACTGTTTGAAACGGCAAATGTAATCCGGGTCGATGGCCGTTTTGCATTTCAATCTCGTGCTAAATAATCGTACACGATGTAATATACCGAGATGAAGGCAAAACAAATCTCCCGCCGCGGCAAGTCCGCGGCCTCTCTGCTGCTCAGCGAACAACTGTGCTTTGCCCTGTACTCGACGATGGCGGCGATGCACAAGGTGTATCGCAAGCTGCTGCGCGAGCTGGGAGTGACCTATCCGCAATACCTGGTGTTGCTCGTGCTGTGGGAGCGCGATGAGCTGATGGTGTCCGAAATCGGCGAGAGGCTCTTCCTGGACTCGGCCACGCTGACGCCGCTGCTCAAGCGCATGGAGGCCCTTGGCTTGGTGCATCGCGCACGCGCCAAGAACGACGAACGCCAGGTGATTGTCAGCCTTTCCGCACGTGGACGCGAGTCCAAGCGCCGCGCCGCCGCCGTGCCCGACGGCATGTTTTGTGCGAGCCAGTGCACGCCGGGTGAGCTGACTGCCATCCGCGATCGCCTGCTCTTGTTGCGCGCAAGGTTGCTCAAGAACGCCTAGCGGTGGCCGCGACGGACGCGCCGTCGTGCCCGCAAGCAACCTCGAACTCAAGCTCACTACACCCAAGGAACTCGGCGGGGCCGGCGGCGAAGGCACCAACCCGGAGCAATTGTTCGCAGCGGGTTACAGCGCCTGCTTCCTGGGTGCAATGAAGTTCGTTGCCGCGCGCGAAAAGATCGCCTTGCCGGCCGACGTCTCCATCGAAGGCAGCGTAGGCATCGGCCTCATTCCGAATGGCTTCGGCATCGAGGTTGAACTGAAGATCTCGCTGCGCGGCATGGCGCCCGAGGCGGCCCGCGCCCTGATCGACAAAGCGCACAGCGTTTGCCCCTACTCAAACGCGACGCGCGACAACATTGACGTGCGCCTGACGTTGGCCTGATCGGATGCGCGCGCGGCGGATTGATGCTGCGCCGAAACAACGAACCACTCGGGCGCAGGGTTTGCATGTCGGCAAACTCGGCGCACAATCAATGTCTGATTGCGTCGGGGGATGCGCCCGTGCCAAGTGAACGATGGAACCGGCTCGAGCAAGTCTTCGCCGAGGCGCTTGCATTGCCGACAGCGGCGCGTTCGGAGTATCTGGAGCGCGCCTGCGGCGGCGACCACGACCTGCGCAGCGAGATCGACGGCCTGCTGCGCTCGCACGCTGCGCCGGGTGTGCTGGACAATGCGCCGAATGCGTCGGACGCAGTAGCACCCTTGCCCTCGCTGGCTGCCGGTGCCTGCCTGGGGCCGTGGCGCATCGACAAGCTGATCGGCCGCGGCGGCATGGGCGAGGTGTATTTGGCCGCGCGCGCTGACGCAGCCTTCGAACAGCGCGCCGCACTGAAGTTGTTGCGCTACGAAGCCGCGGGCGAAATGCACCGCTTCCATGCCGAGCGCCGCATTCTGGCCAAACTCGAACATCCGCGTATTGCGCGATTGCTTGATGGTGGCATGGCAGCGGATGGTCGTCCGTATACGGTGATGGAGTACGTCGAAGGACAGTCGCTGACCGAGTACTGCCGCGAACGCCGTTCTGCCTTGACCGAGCGTCTGGCGCTGTTCACCCAGGTCTGTGATGCGGTGGCGTTTGCGCACCGCAACCTGGTGATCCATCGCGATTTGAAACCCGACAACATCGTGGTGAATACGCAAGGCGAAATAAAGCTGCTGGATTTCGGCATTGCCAAGCTGCTCGATGCCGCCGCCGCGCCACACACCGGGGACGTGACTGTCGCGCCATTTACGCCGGACTACGCCGCACCGGAACAACTCACCGGCCTGGCGGTGACTACCGCAACGGATATCTACGCGCTCGGCGTGCTGCTGTTCGAATTGCTCACGGACGAGCGCCCATTGCGTACGCGCGGCTTGCCGTCGACGCATGCAATGAAACTGCTGCTGGATCGCGATGCACCGCCTCCAAGTCGCCTTGCACAAGGCAAATCCGACGCGCCAGTCCCCGCGCGCCTGCTGCTCGGCGATCTGGATGCGATCGTGGCCAAGTGTCTGCGCAAGGAAGCCACGCATCGCTACGAAACGGTCAACGCGTTGCGGCTTGATGTCGCACGCCACCAGCGCAACGAGCCAGTGCTCGCGCGCGAGGGAGCACGCCTTTATGTGTTCGGAAGATTGTTGCGCCGCTATCGCTGGGCGGTCGCCGGCGTCGCCGCGCTGATTGTGACGCTCGCTGCAGGACTTGCCGGCACCACTTGGCAAACGCAACGGGCGAATGTGCAAGCTGCGCGCGCGACGGCGACGAAGGATTTCTTGCTGAGCGTGTTCCGCGCCAGCGACCCGCGCATTGCCGCCGACAAGCCGCGCTCGCAAATCACCGCCAAGGAGTTGCTCGACGTCGCCGCTGCGCGCATCGAGAAGGATTTTGGCGGTCAGCCGGAACTGCAGATCGAATTGCTGGGCCTGACCTCCGATATCTATGAAGAATTGACCGACGACACGCGCTATGCGTCACTCCAGAAAAGACGCATCGAGCTGGCGCGGGCCCACTACGGACCCACTCATCCGATCGTCATCGAAGGCCTGCTCAAGGAAGGCGAAGCAGCGACATACCGACAGGACTACGCCAAGGCCAACCAGCTTCTGGGCGAAATCGACGCACTTCTTCGAACGTCGGTTCAGGATCACAGCTTGCTTCGCGCCGATTGGTGGCGAGTCAAGGCACGAGCGCTCGGTGCATCCGGCAATGACAACGCCGGACTGCACAACGCGTTGGAGCAGGCCAGTGTCCTGTACGCGGAGCTGTCACCGCGCAGCAACAAGTATGCGTCCGTGTTGAACATGGTTGCCAGGTATCACACCGACCGCGGCGAGCATGTGCTGGCCGGGCAGATCAGTGAACAAGCTCTGGCGGTGGCCGAGGCTGCGCCGGACCGGGACGATGCGCTTATCGCGGGTTACCTGAACAATCTGGCGCGCAAGCAAGAGAAGCTCGGCGATTTCGTCGCTGCCGACAAAAGCTATGAACGCGCCGAAGATATGGCGCGCAAGACCTATGGCGAACATCATGCTACCTACTGGGTGATTCGCGCTTATCACGCACGCATGCTGCATAGGCGCGGCGAGCGCGAACGTGCGCATGCGCTGTTCGACCAGATGCTCAAGGTGATTTCGCCGGACTGGAAGGCAACGACCGGGAAAGAGTGGGCGTATGGCGCTTACGCCGACTGTCTGGCCGCTGAGGGGCGCGTGCGAGATGCCATTCCCCTGCTCGAAGCCACCTACCTCAGCTACACGAAACGCGACCTAAGCGGTGACCTGCAGGTATGGCGCGGAGCCTTGGGCGACGCCTATGCGCGCGCGGGCCGCACCGATGAGGCGCGCACAATGCTGAAGACCGCCCTTGACGAAACTCTCGCCGCCGAGCGGCCGGATTCGGACAAGGTGCCGCACGTCCGCGAACGCTGGGCGCATTTCCTGCTCGATCATTCAAGGCCCGGCGATGCTGACTTCACCGCGGCGGAATCCGAATTCCGCAAGGTGCTGGAAAAGGCAGCTGGCCACCTCTACCTGGAGACCGCCCTGGCGCACGCGGGGCTTGCCCGCATCGCGACCGCGCGCGACGACATCCCGGGCGCGCTCGGCGAAAGCCGCCTGGCTCTTGCCGCACTCGAACGGGTGCAAGGTTTGTATGACGTGCGCGTGCAACCCCAACTCTGGCTGGTGCATAGCGCGGTATTGCTGAAAAGCGGCGATGCGGCGGGCGCCCGCCAGTGGTCCGAGAAAGCACTGGAAGCGAGCCGGCGCTACGACGATCCGTCCAGCTCCGCGATTGTCGACGCGGAAGGCGCGGTCCGTCTGGCAACTGTCGCATCAGGTCGCCAGTAAGGCGTTCGCCATGTCGTCAATACGGCCGATGCGCTAGCCCGCACTAGCCAGCTCCCGATGCAACCAGGCGCGCGCCAGATTCCAGTCGCGGCGGACGGTGCGCTCGGAAATGTCCAGCGCGCGTGCTGTCTCGGCGTCGTCGTATCCTGCGAAGTAGCGGCATTCGACAACCTGCGCCAGACGCAACGAATCGCGCGCCAGACGTCCCAGCGCCTCATTCAGCGCGAGCGTCGCGTCGTCATCTTGCACGGCCACGTCCAGGGCTGCGCTCAACGGCAACGCGATCGTTCCGGAACCGCGCTTGCCGGCAAGCCTGGCCACGGCGTGATTGACCAGGGCGTGGCGCATCGCCAGCGCTGCGGCGCGCATGAAATGCGCATCGTCGTTCCACGCGTGGGTACCGCGCAGCTTCAAGTAGGCCTCGTTGACCAGGGCGGTCGTCTGCAGCGTCACGCCCGCGCCGACGCGACTACGCTCGCGGTGGGCCATGCGCTTGAGGTCTTCGTAAAACAGTGGGAGCAGTTGATCGGCGAGCGAGCGCACGTCCGGCGGTAGCGCCGCATCCAAAGAAGCGGCCGGATCAACCTGTGACGCTTGATGCGGCTTGCTCATCGGCCAATCTTACTGATATTTGCGAGCCATGGTTGTGATTACCTGCGGCATTTCATCGATGTCTTTCGATCCGATGCCCGGGTTGGCCGGAATTCGTGCTGCTTGCTGTTTGTCGGGGATGGACATCCATGTTGGGTCGCACCGCTCGCTCAGTCTTGCTCTGCTGAAGCTGGCCTTGTTCGCCGCTGGCGTTTTCGCGGCTGGTGCTTGGGCGATTCGCGCGCCCAACGCCCGTGCGAATGCCGATGCCGATCCCGATTTGATCTTTCGTGACGGCTTCGAGGTCATGCCCGCACTTACTTTTCGCGGCACCAACATCACCGGCATGGAGATGAACTATCAATGGTTCCCACAGGCCACGGGGCCGGTGGCCGGCACGCACTATCCAATCCACGACACCCGCCTGATGGACTACTTCGCGTCGAAACGAATGACCGCCGTGCGCTTCCTGTTTTCGTGGGAAGGCATGCAGTCGGATCTGTTTGGTCCGATCCCGGCGGCGCCTGTCGGCAACTACAAGGACTACTTCGACAACTACAAGCGCATCGTCGACTACGCCACCAACGTCAAAGGCATGCAGGTAATCGTCGAGCCGTGGGATGCCAACGCCGGCGGCGGTGCGGGCGGCGCACGCTATCGCGGCAATTTGGTCGGCTCGGCTCTCGTGCCTACCGCGGCGTTCGCCGATTTCTGGAGCCGGATGGCGACGGTGTTTGCGGACAACCCACGCGTGTCGTATGGATTGATCAACGAACCCAACGACATGTCGACGATGGCATGGTGGAGTTCGGCGCAGGCAGCGGTCAACGCGATCCGCGACACCGGATCGGTGCAGCGCATCTATGTCCCCGGCAACGGCTACAGCGCTGCCAGCAGTTGGACGTCCAATTTTTACGACACCGCCTTGCCACATCGCTCCAACGCCTATGGCTGGCTCAACGCGAACGGGCCGGGAATGCCGATCATCGATCCGGCCAACAACATGTTCGTCGAAGTGCACACGTATCTGGATAGCAACGAGGGCGGCGGCACCACAGAAATCACCTCAATTACCGCAGCGCGCGATCACCTCACCGTCGTGATCGACGAAGCCCGGGCGCGGGGCTATCAAGTGTATCTGGGAGAAATGGGCTTCTACGCCGGCGTGCCCAACGCGCCAGCGGCGTGGGCCGATTTCATCGCCTACTTCCAGGCCAATCTGGACACGCTCGTCGGCTTCACCTGGTTCGCCGGCGGCGCGCCGGACTGGTGGGACGACGTCGCCGCGAACGGCGGCGGCCATTTCGCGATCACGCCGACCGACCGCAACACGTTCACCGGCGATACCGTGAACATGGACATGATCGAAAACGATTTCTGACCGGATTCGATTCCACGCGCAGCGATGCCATGTCGCGCCGGCCGCAAACATTGGCCGGATTGCGCACCGTTTCCTGTTTACCCCAGACACCGCTGCAGATGCGCACGCGCTGCACCCATCCATATCAGCATCCAGCGGCGTGCATGGAGAAGGACTTGAACGATCGGTCGGTTTACCACCTCCTGCGCTGCGCGCTGTGCGCAGCCGCGTTGTCCGCGGCTCCACTGGTTCGTGCTTCCACGCATTTCGACGTCGACACCATCTCTGACCTGATCGACGACAACGTAAACGACGATCTGTGTCATACCAGCGCGAATACTTGTTCGTTGCGCGCGGCGATCATGCAGGCCAACCATGCGAGCAATGCTGACGGAACGGACATTCAGCTACAGGCGCAAACCTACATTCTGACGCGTGCGCCGAGTGGCGCCGACGGCGAGGACAATGGCGATCTGAATATCACGCGAGCGTTGGACGCCAGTCTCGGTCACTTCATAGTGATTCACGGTTTTGGGCCCGGATTCACCATCATCGACGGCCATGGCTCGGACCGCGTGTTCAATCTCGCTGCCGACAGCGCACTGGCCATCCACGACCTTACGATTCGCAACGGCACGCGTCAGGATGTAGGTTCGCACGGCGGCGGCATCCTGGGTCAAGGCGGACCGTTGAGTATTTTCGCAATCACAATCGAAGGCAATCACGCCGTTGCGGGCGGTGGCGGAATTTCCAGCTCCGGACCGTTGAGTCTCTACAGCAGTACCGTGCGTTCGAATTTTGCAGGCAACGGCAACGGCGGCGGCGTGGAAGTTGTCGCAGGGCAGGCACAAGTTGTCTACTGCACGCTGAATGACAATGGCGCCAACAATGGCGGCGGCATTTCAAACGGCGCCGGATCCGGCAACGGTGTTCTGTACGCTACCAACGACACGATCAGCGGGAACTACGCGTTGACCGATGGCGGCGGGATCTACAGCACGCATTTCACGGCGGCATACAACGTATCCATCGTCGGCAACGATGCCGATCACGATCGCGATGAGGCCGGCGGCATTGGCGGTGGCGTCTACGCGAAAGCGGGGTCCGGCTTCATTGTGGTCAACTCGCTGATTGCCGGCAACACGATCCTCAACAACCCGATTCCCGACAATTGCAACGGGGCTCTGGAGGCCTACGGACTGAGCCTTCTTGACGACCCATCGGGGTGCACCACCACGACCTCCAACACCAACCTGGGTTTCGTTTCACTCGGCACGATTGGCCAATTGCAAGACAACGGCGGGCCGACCTGGACGCACGCACTGCTCGCGGGCAGCGAGGCGATCGATGGCACGCGCGCCAGCCAGGTGTGCATTGATCAGGGCGGTTCCGAACTGAGCATCGACCAGCGCCTGTTGCCGCGTCCTGTGGGCGCGCGCTGTGATGTTGGCGCATTCGAGTACGGTGCTTTCGATCCACTCGATCGCATTTTCCAAGATCGCTTCGAGTAGGCCAAGCGGACAAGCGGCAATGACAAATCCACAAATTCGTATCTGCCACCTCATGCTGCTGGCGATCGTCACACTGGCGATTCCCGGGCTGCATCGATAGCACCTACGCGCAGGGCTGCATCGATCAAAACGGCGCGCTGTTGGCCACCGACCAGCACGGCGCGCCACGTGTACTCATCGCCGTATTCGGAAATCCCCGGCGCTGCGATGTCGGCGCGCGCGAGTACGGCAGGATCGTCGATCTTATCTTCGCGGGCGGCCTCGAGTAGCTGTCGTGCCGCAGCGGACGTCTCGTCAATCGGGCGCCGCATCCAGTGCTGACCGGATTTCAGGGCATTTCCTGTTTGTACCCATCAGACAGCGCTGATCAGTGCGCCGTTTCGGCCAATCCCGATATAGCGCATCCCAGGAGATGAGCAATGAATCGAGCATGTACAACGATGACCGTCGCCACGCTGATCCTTGGCACGACGTTCACCGCGCAGGCCAGCGCGCAATCCAGTGGCGGGCAATACCGCATCGATCCCGTCGTCATCGCGGGCGGTGGCGGTCCGATTGCCGGCGGCAACTATCAAATCACCAGCACGCTCGGGCAGCCAGCAGGCGCGACGTTGGCAGGCGGCAGCTACTTCCTCTTCAACGGCTTCTGGAGTCCCGTCGGCGGCATGGCCAGCGATCTCGTCTTTGCCAACGGCTTCGAATAACTCACATCTCGGAGAATCTTGATGCGTATCCGTACCCTCATTCTTGCTGCAACGCTGTCGCTTTCTCTCGCCGCTCTTGTTTCGGCGCAGACGCTCGGTTCCGGTTTCACCTACCAGGGAACGTTCGCGGACGCTGGCGTTCCGGCGAACGGCAATTACGACTTCGAGTTTGCGCTGTACTCGGTCGGCTCCGGCGGCAGCGCTTCGCAGACTGTCACCCAGGCCAACGTTGCAGTCAGCGGCGGCCTGATCAACACCCTGGTCGATTTCGGTGCGGCGACGTTCGACGGCCAGGTCAAATGGGTTGAAGTGCATGTGCGTACGGCCGGTTCTGCCGTGGCCTACACGGTCCTGTCTCCGCGCCAGGCACTGACCGCAGTGCCCTACGCCTTGGGTCTGCCGATGCCGTTTCAGCGCAGCGTCCACACTGGTGCACAACCAGCGTTTCAGATCTCGTCAGCCGACGGCGGCACCTCCATCGAAGGCGTCAACGCTACCAACTCCCAATTTCCCGCTGTTCATGGCGTCGCGTTCGGTATTGGAGGAATCGCTGTCAAAGGCAATACCCTTTCCAACACCAGCATCGCCGTCAGCGGCCAGGCCGACAATCTGGGCACCGGCGTGCAAGGCACGAGCGTGAGCGGAGTTGGTGTCAACGGTACCGCCGGGGCAACCGGCGGAACCGGTGTTCGTGGCGCCAGCACACTGGGAGATGGCGTTCGCGGTCTCGGCGTTATCGGCGTTCACGGCGTGGGCAATACCGGCGTCTGGGCAGAAGGCGGCCTGCTCGCTACCGACCATGTTACTGACAACATCTCCTGCTTTGGTAGCGGTCGGTTTTGCGAAAGTGTCGTGACTATCAAGAACGACATCATCGGCAACCTGATCCTGGCAAGTTCGGGGACACCTGCAACCGATGTATTCCGCGTCAACGGCAATGGCTCGGTGTTCGCCAACGGCGACTACAATACCGGCGGCGCCGACATAGCCGAATACGTTCCGGCGACTGGCAAGCTCGAACCTGGCGATGTCGTCGAGATCGATGAGACGAACGGTGAGGCGTTCCGCTTGTCGTCGCACCCCAACAGTACTTCGGTCGGCGGCGTCATCTCGACAAAGCCTGGCGTCTCCCTAAACACTTCGACAGCTGAAGACTCGGCGGCCAAAGGCATGCCACGCCTGGCGCTGAGCGGTCGCGTACCGGTCAAAGTCACGTCAGAGAACGGCGCGATCCATGCGGGCGATCTGCTCGTGTCCGCATCCAGGCCCGGCCATGCAATGCGCGCACCGGAAAGCCCGCGTGCCGGCACGGTGATCGGCAAGGCGATGCAGAAACTGGATCGTGACAGTGGCCAGATCGAGATGCTGGTGATGCTGCGGTGAAAATCGCGGCCGCAAATGCACTTCGGCTTTTGCACGTGGCGCTGCTGGGCGTGGCGCTTGCCGCTGCGTCCGCAGCGC
The DNA here is from genome assembly GCA_038244165.1 of Lysobacterales bacterium. Classification (GTDB taxonomy): domain Bacteria; phylum Pseudomonadota; class Gammaproteobacteria; order Xanthomonadales; family Rhodanobacteraceae; genus Rudaea. Next base: position 31,541 of record JBBRTT010000009.1, read on the forward strand.
ACGCGCAAATTCCGCCGCCACCGCTGATCAAGATCTATAACGTCAACACGACCGCCGATCTGATCGACGACAACGTTGCGGACGGCTTGTGCCATACCAGCGCCAACAACTGCTCGCTGCGCGCGGCCGTGATCCAGGCCAATCATCTGGCGACTCAGAACACGGTGGCCGAAATACACGTCCCCGCCGGGATTTTCCTGCTGACGCGAACCCAGGGCAGCTTTGAGGAGAATTACGATCTGGACATGACGTCGCCGCTCGCCGCTGGGCAGGTCATTTCCATCCAGGGCGCAGGTGCGGGCCGCACGATCATCGACGGCAATCAACTGTCCCACGTCATCTACATAGAAACCGATCGCGTGGTGATTCTCCGCAATGTCACGATCCGCCATGGCGGCAATACCAACGACGGTGGTGGCATCTACAACAACAACGGCTCCCTGACCGTTGCCGAAAGCGTGATCGAAGACAATCACGTCAGCATCGGTGGCGGAATCTTTGGCAGCCAGGGCGGCGGTATCTACAACGCCAATGGTGGCAGGCTGACCCTGCAGGACAGCACCGTTCGATCCAATAGCGCCGATCTCGGCGGAGGCATCTATCAGGCAGCGACAGCCAAGATTCGCGGCAGCACCATCAACGCCAATGTGGCCGACAACGGCGGCGGCATCTACAACGCCGGCGAACTCGTGCTCGCCGACAGCACACTGAGCGGCAACAATGCGACCACCGACGGCGGAGGAATCTACAGCTACGCCAACGCATTCCTCTACAGCACATCCATCATCGGCAACGTCGCGGATCTCGATCACGACGTCAATGGCGGCGTGGGTGGCGGCATGTACGCCGAACCGGGAGCACGCTACGTCGTGGTCAATTCGCTGATTGCAGGCAATGCGGTCAGCGGTGGTTTCATCGACGAAGATTGCGATGGAACCTTTGAACTCTACGGTTTCAACCTGTTCGGCGATGTCACCGGCTGCACCTTCAGCGGCGATGGCAGCAGCGCCTGGAGAATCGTGTTGCCCAACACGATAGGCCCATTGCAGGACAACGGCGGTCCCACCTTGACCCATGCGTTGCTCGCAGGCAGCAATGCCATCGACAACACCTACGACCAGGGTTGCGTCGATGAGAACGGCCTAGTGTTGGCTACCGACCAGCGCGGTGCCCCGCGCAGTGCCGGCCAGCGTTGCGATGTCGGCGCGGTCGAGTACGGCGCGGTCGTGGATCATATTTTCAAAAATGGTTTTGACTAGATGGCGATTGCGCCTAATCGATCGCGTAGTGAAGGCCGATGACGATTTCTATTTTGTTGCGAGGAAGCATAGCGATGTCATGCACCCGATGTATCCGGTTGGCCATCCATCGTCTTGCGGCGGCGCTGGGGATCGCATTGCTGACTTTGGCGGCACCCGCCAGCGCAATAGACGCCCCCGTCTACTTCCACGTCAATACAACCGCTGACCTGATCGACGACAACGTCGCTGACCACGTGTGTCATACCAGTGCAAATACCTGCTCACTGCGCGCGGCGATCATGCAGGCCAATCACCAGAATACGAATGGTTTGACCCGGATCGATGTCGGACCAGGCGTCTACAAACTGACGCTGCCGCTGACCATGGACGGCAATGATGGCGAGGACCGCGGCGATCTGAATCTGCCTACACCCATCGATGCCGATCAGCTCACGGTTGTTGCCGGCGCCGGCGCGCCCTTCACGGTGATCGACGGCAATCAGAGCGACGGCGTCCTCGATATCGGTCAAGGGCGCAAGGTGACAATCTCCGATGTCACCATTGCCAATGGCTACGGCTTCTTCAATGGCGGTGGCATCGAAAATCGTGGCACGCTGGATATTTCCTACTGTGTCATCGAGGGCAATCAGGCGCGTATTTCCGGCGGTGGCATCGACAACAGTTTCGGGATTCTGCACGTTGCCAATTGCACCGTTCGATCAAATAGTGCGGATTCTGGCGGCGGTATTTTTGTCGCGGGCACCGCAAAAATCGAAGGCAGCACCCTCAGTGGCAATTCTGCCAATAGCGGTGGCGGGATCTACAACGATGGCGACCTCATCGTAGTGAACGGTACCGTGAGTGGCAACACGGCCAATGCCGACGGCGGCGGAATCTACAGCCGAATACACGCCTATCTTTACAGCACCTCGGTGATCGACAACATTGCCGATCTGGATCACGACCAAGCGGGCGGCACCGGCGGCGGCGTGTACTCGGAAGCCAGCGGTGGCACCTTCCTGGTGACCAACTCACTGATCGTGCGCAACGCCATCAACGGTGGCTATGACGACGACGATTGCAATGGCACCTTCTCTCTCTACGGTTTCAACCTGTTCGGCAATGTAATCGGTTGCACGTTTGCCGGTAACGGCGCCGCCGCCTGGAGATACATCCTGTCGCCGAGCGATATTGGCCCGCTGCAGGACAATGGCGGGATTGTGCGCGGGCACATGTTCACGCATGCGCTGCGCGCTGGCAGCAATGCGATCGATTCCACCTATGACCAAGGTTGCATCGACGAACTAGGCCACGTGCTGGATAGCGACCAACGCGGCGCGCCGCGCCTAGCCGGCCAACGCTGCGATGTCGGCGCATTCGAGTTTGGCTCAGTGATCGACACGATTTTCTACAACTACTTCGAATGAATCGACGCCGGGTATTTTCAAAAATCCAAAGCGGCGAAACAGATGGCTCGGAGAAACGACGGTGAGAAATTCACGGGTTCCCAATCGTATCTTGCGTCTCGTGGCGCCGGCGATAGTCGCCCTGGCCACCGGCATCGTGCATGCCGCCGATGTCACCTTCAACGTGAACACGACCGACGACCTGATCGACGACAACACCGACGATGGCACATGTCATACCAGCGCCGGTACCTGTTCGCTGCGTGCGGCGATCATGCAGGCCAACCACCTGCTCGATCCCGGGGTCGCGAGCGTGATCGTGCCGAGCGGCGTTTACAAGCTCACGCGCCCCATCAACGGCCCGGATGGCGAAGACAATGGCGATCTGAATCTGACCCTACCCAACAACCCCGCTCAATTCATCACGATTACCGGCGCGGGTTTTGCCACAGTCATCGATGGAAATCTGCTGGATGGCGTGTTCACGATTGATCCAATGCGTATAGCCGGCATTCGCAATGTCACCATCCGCAATGGCCTGCGTGCGAACGGCGACGGCGGCGGGATCCTCAATCGCGGTTCCCTGAACATCTTCGAGTGCGAGATTGAAAATAATTCCGCCAGTCGCAATGGCGGTGGAATCTACAGCGACAGCGTATTGAAGGTCGTGCGCACCGGCATTGAGGCCAATATCGCGCAAGCCAACGGAGGCGGCATCTACAGTTCGGGTTCACTGACAGTTGGCGGCAGTGGCTTTCAATCCAACGTTGCGCACAACATTGGCTTCGGCGGCGGCGGCATATACGCGGGCGGCCCGACCAAAGTGATCGGCAGTACTTTCTCCTTCAACAGCGCCCCGAGCGGCAATGGCGGCGGCATCTTCAATCTCGACCAGTTGACCCTCGTCAACAGCACGATCAGCTACAACGCGGTGAAAGCGAGCGGTGGCGGAATCTACAATTTTGGCAGCACCTTTGTATACAACACGACCTTGATCGGAAACGCCGCAGACAGCGACGGGAACTTCAGCAGTGGACGCGGCGGCGGTGCATATGCCGACTCCGCAAGCGGGCATCGGTTCGTCGCGGTAAACACGCTCATCGCCTCGAACAGGGTCCATGCCGGCCAGGCATTCAGCGATTGCGATGGAACGCTGGAAGTCTACGGCTTCAACCTGCTTGGTGATTTATCCGGTTGCCTGTTTACCGGCAATGGCGCAGGCGCGCGGGGTCTGGTTACACGCAGCACGATCGGTCCATTGCTGGACAACGGCGGCCCAACCTTGACCCACGCGCTATTGTTTCCTAGCGAGGCGATCGACGGCACGACGGTCCAGGGCTGCATCGATGACACCGGCGCGCTGTTGACCACCGACCAGCGTGGTGCGCCGCGGGTTAACGGTTTTCGCTGCGATGTGGGTTCGTTCGAGTACGGCGCAGTCGTCGATGCGATTTTCCACAACGGCTTTGAATAAACGCGCCCGTGCCAGGTAAAAGTCAGTTGCAGTCAGCCCCAAGACTGGCCGGATTTCCCCCTATCTCTTGTTGTTGAATACGGATGTCTCAACAACTTCCTGCGGGCGGGACACAACGGCAGTGAAGATCGCGAACAAACCTCCCATCCAAGACCTGCTCGTGGCAACAGCTGTCCTTCGAGTCGGTTGTTGACTTTGATGCTGTTCGTCGCGCCCATTGCGCATGCCTTTCGCGTCTTTGACGTCAATACCACGGCTGACTTGATCGATGACGGCTTTGGCGCAACTACCTGCCATACCAGCGCTGGCACCTGTTCGCTGCGCGCGGCGATCATGAAAGCCAACTCGCTGGACGACCTGGTCATCATCAACCTCCCGGCGGGACAGTACAATCTGTCGATTCCGCCGAGTGGCAGTAACGGCGACGACAACGGCGACCTCAATGTGACGCCGCCTTCCCCCGGCCAGCAGATCAGCATCCTGGGTGCGGGCGCCAAGCGCGTCGACACTACCACCGCGCAAGGCTGCATCGACGACAACGTGCCTTGTTGACGACCGACCGACGCGGAGCGCCGCGGGTAGCCGGATTGCACTGCGAATGCGGGCGCTTTCGAGTACGGCCCGGTAGTCGATACTATTTTCGCCGACGGCTTTAATTGACGGACAAGTCGCATCAGATCGCCCTGATCTGACATGGCCGGATTTCCCGCCATTGCCTGTTAGTAGGTGCAAGGCACCTGCATCGGCGGAAAATCATACATGAAGCGACCAGCAATTTCGGCGGTAACCCTGCATGTTGCGATCTGGTTTGCAGTGGCTGCAGCGCTGGCTCATGCCGACACGTTCGTTGTCAGCAACACGGCCGATGCAGGCACCGGCAGCCTGCGCCAGGCAATCCTGAACGCGAACGCAAAACAGGCAACTGGCGGCACCGCGTGCGCGCCGCACACGATTGCATTCAACATCCCGGGCGCAGGGCCGCATACCATCCGGCCGCTGTCGTTGCTGCCGCGCTTCAACATCCCGATCACGGTGGACGGCTATTCGCAACCTGGCGCCAGCCAGAACACGTCGCCGCAGGGCAGCAATGCGGTGATCGCGATCGAACTGGATGGCAGCTTCGCAGGCGTTGGCGATGCCATCGTGATCGGAGCTTCGGTGGCGGGATCGTCTCTGTGCGGCGCGGGTGGAAGCGTAATCGTCGGCCTGGCGATCAACCGTTTTGCCGGCGCCGCTATCTCGATGGGCGAGGAATTGTGCGCGGTCAACGCATTTTGTCAGGTCGGTGGCGTCAGGATCCAGGGCAACTTCATCGGCACCGACGTGACCGGCACGCTCGCGCTGGGCAACGGCAACGGTACCGGGCGACCGGCGCTGCTGTTCGGACGCGGCAGCAGCTACAACATCGTCGGCGACCAGGTTCTTGTGGACGGCGGACCGACTGATCCGCTGGCACAGACGCGCAATGTGATTTCCGGCAATGCCGCAGATGCGATCTTCATCGGATCGCCGTTGGCGAATGCCTTGTCCGAGCAGCACCGCATCCGCAACAACTACATTGGACTCGACGCGAGCGGCACTGCGGCCCTGCCCAATGGCGGCCGCGGAATTGTCATCGGCTTGAACGGTTCTGCCATTTCCATCCACGACAACCTGATCAGCGCCAACGGCGGCGACGGCGTGGCTGTGCTCGACAGCCCGGTTCCCGGCACGTCGTTGGTCGGCAATGGCATTGGCATCGGTGTCGGCGCGCAGCCGTTCGGCAACGGCGGCAATGGAATTCTCGTCGCCGGTAGCAGCACCGGCGTGACCGTGGCCGGCCACTTCCGCTTCACGCCAGTCGTGGCGAACATCGCGAACAATGCCGGCGCGGGCTTGTTCGTGGCTGACACGGCAATCGTCGATGCGGGAGCGGTGTCGATAGCGGGCAACGCGGGGCTCGCGATCGATCTGGCCCCGGCTGGCGTCAATCCCAACGATGCCGGTGATGGCGATACGGGGCCCAACGAGCTGCTCAACTTTCCGGTCATCGCGTCGGCGATATTCGATTCCAGCAACCTGACGACCACTATCACCGGCTCGCTGCACGCCGCTCCCAGCAGCAGCTACGAGATTCATTTCCACATCAACGACGCCTGTGACTCCAGTGGGTACGGAGGCGGACAAACATTTTTCCCGTCATCGAGCGTCAACGTGACCACCGATGCCGTGGGCAATGCCGGTTTCATCCGGCAGACGTCGGGTCTGGCTCCCGGCAAATTCCTGACCGCGCTCACGCGCCGATTCGCAACCGCATCCGCGGCGCCGGCACTGATCGTCTCCGAATTCTCGGCCTGCCGCCGGATCGTATCGAGCGATCTGATTTTCCTGGGCAGCTTCGAGTAGTCGATCGCGCCGAAGTCTTTTCATGCCATCGTTGTTCGGATTGTTCTTCTGGCGCGCCGTGGGCGCAGGCCTGGAGTGCGATATCGGCGCCTTTGAGTACGGCGCGATCGTTCCTGTCGATGACGTGATTTTCGCCAACGGCTTCGAATAGGTCGCTACAGCCCACGCACTGACCGGATTGCGCTCGGTTTCCTGTTGGAGTATCCAGTTACCCAGATTGGCGCGCCGTCGCGGTCGCCGGCTGTGGGGATTCGGCTCAAGGGGGTGGGAAATGTTCAGCTTTGTGCGCACGATAGGGTTCGCCGCCGTCATTTCGCTTGCCGCTATCAACGCGTCGGGGGCGCCGGTCATCGGCACACATCCCCGGCTGCTGTTCGATAGCGCCGGCAAGGCCCGGCTGCTGGCGAAGAAAAACGCGAACGACCCTTCCTGGCAGGTGCTCAAGGCGCGCGCCGATATGCTCGTCACCTACACGATCAACCCGTACACATTCGCGAACAGTTCCAGCTCACCGCTAGGCACGATTTTCTACACCTACCAGGGCGAAGGCTGGCTTTCGGCGACCTTGCCGCTCGCTTTTGCCTACCAGATGACCGGTACGACGACATATTCGAGCAAGCTGATCGAACTTGTGCAGGACATGATCCGCGCACAGGGCGACACGGCGAACAATCCTCCCGGCGGATTTCCAATACAGCTCGACAGCTACTACGCCTCGCGCAATGTCGCGTCCACCCTCGCCTTTGTTTACGACTACTGCTACGACCAGCTCACGCCGTCGCTCAAGTCGCAGATGATCACGTTGATGAATCAGTATTTCGACGACGCCAGCGTCAACGGCTATCAGGCGCAAATCTACAGCAATGCCGCCGACGGCAATTACTTCGGTGGTCATTTGTACGGCGTAGCCCTGATGGGCTATGCATCGGCCGGCGACAACCCGCGCGCGCAGGAGATGATCGATTGGGCGCGCGCGCGCTTCGACGGCACGCCCGTGCTGCCGGTGGCCTCGATGCCCGGCGGCTGGCGTACGCAAGTCTTCGACGGTGGACTAAGTCCGGCTGTGGCGTTCGATTTCAACGGGCCGGCAATCACCGGCAATCCGTTCAAGGGCGGTTTCGACTTTCAGGGATGGTCGTACGGCTCGGAAGAGTTCGGCCGCATGATCGATTACATGCTGACGGTGAAAAGCGCGACGGGCGAAGACGTGCTCACGCCGCACGCAAGCTGGTTCTCGCAAATCCTGCGCGGGGAAAAGCACGCGCTGTTCCCGAATCGCTTCATGATCGATCCGACTGGCGATTGGGGCGGCTATCAGGGCGCGGTCGTCTCGCACGGACTGCCCACGCGTCTGGCCTTTGTGCTCGCCGGCGCAGCGGATGGGCCGGCAGCGCAGCATTTCGCCACGGCCGAGATTGCCGCTTCAACCATCGCCGACGTTGAAGTATTTCCGGAAGAGGAATGGACCGATTTCTTCTTCAGCGATTCGACCCGTCCGTCGACGGCGCTCGTGCTTCCACCCTACTACACGGCATTCGCGCCGAACTATCCGCAAGGAGCGAGCAGCCCCGGCGGCTCGAACGGGGCCATCCCGTATTTCATCATGCGCAGCGATTGGGGACCGAATGCCACCTGGGCATCGGTGCAGATGGGCACGCAGTGGTGGGACGATCATCAGCACTTTGCGGCCGGTCACCTGGTTCTCGCGCAAGGCAGCGACTACCTGCTGGTCAGTGCAGGCGACTGGAAATCGGCCACCGATGTGGATGGCAATCCGATTCACGGTGGCTCCGGGCTGCTCGGCCCGTCGCTTGAATCCCAGGAATCGTCGCTCAGCAATACCTTGTACTTCGATGATTTCGGCGACTTCCAGAGCGTGAACGAAATCGCCAGCGGCGGTCAGTTTGCGGTCGGCGTCGATCACGTCGTTGCCGACGAACTGACTGCGGACTTCGGTTACGTGCGCAGCGATCTGTCGAGCGCCTACGATCGCAATGGCGATCCATCGGATACGCCGAACCGCGAGCTCGAATACTTCTATCGCAACTTTGTCTATCTGCGCGCACCGAACGTGTTCGTTGTCTACGATCAGGTCAAGGCCAAGCCATCGAGCAATGTGCTGGGCGAATACAAGAAGCACATCCGCTGGCACACTCCGGCCAATCCGGTGATCGTCGGCCAAATGACGCGCCTGGACTACGGACAATCGCGGCTGTTTCTGGATACCGTGCTGCCGACCAACGCGAACCTCGCGGTGGTCGACGAGTTGACCAATCCGGATCCCTGCGACGGCAGCGTCCCCACGTGCGTTCCATTCGGTCAGGCCAATGTGGGCACGTATCGGATCGAAGTGCGCGATCCGCTCAATCCCCTGTTCGTTCCGTTCCTCACGGTTTTGCAGCCGGGGCCCAACACCAGCACATCGCCCACTGACACGCAGATCGCTTCGCTCGACGGCAAGATGATTGGCGTCGAGATTGCGCGCGCTGGCGCAGGGCGCAGCATCGTGCTGTTCAACAACCAGGCTGGTCAGGTGCCGGCGCCGATCACGTCGACGTCATATAACGTCACCGCTTCCACCTCGACTTCGCGCACCTTGCTCGGCATGATTCCCAACGCGCATTACGCCGTCGTGCTTTCTGCCGGCGTGGAGCAGGTAAATCAAAACGCGGCCGGCGCGTGGATTGCGTCACCGTCCGGCGTCCTGCACTTCTCAACCGATGCGATCTTCGCCAACGGATTCCAATGACGGGCGCGCAGCCGACTCGGACTCTGCAGCCTGTTCGGCGCGCTGCGCAGCAGGATTGAGTAGCAACAGCAGCGCCGCTGCCATTGCGGCAAGCGCAGCCATGAGCAGGAAAAACTGCGTATGACCCATGAGCAGCCAGCGTGATCCGAGCGCACCCGCCAGTAGATTTCCGCCGAACGCGGCGAAATACCATGCCGCGATGAGCGTCGCGCCGAGACCTGCCGGAGCGAGCCGCGCGAACAGGCCGAGCCCGACCGGCAACACGTACAACTCGCCCGCGGTGATCACGCCGAAGAACAGCACCAGCCACCACCAGCCCGCGCGCGCGCCGGCTGCATCGGCGGACACCGCAGCGAGCAGCAGGTACGACAACGCAACGATTAGCGCGCCGATTGCCATCTTGCTCAGCGACGACGGTTCACGCCGAGAGTTGCCCTGCCATGTCCACAAGCCGATGACGAATGGCGTCAGCAGGAACACGAACAGCGAATTGAGCGACTGAAACCAGGTCATCGGAATCACGAAGCCTGAGTGTGTCGTCCGATCGATGCCGTCGGCCGCCCACAACGCCACGGTATTGCCGATCTGCTCGTACGAGCCGCGCAACAGCACCACGATCAGCATGATGGCGGCGAGCAGCAGGAAGCGGTTGTTCGAGTGCGGCGACGCTGCCGCGCGCGCGGGCTTTGCTGCGGACAAAACTTCCTGTACCGGCAGATAGCGCGTGCCGGCCAGATAAGTGGCCAGGCCAATCAGCATGCCGACACCAGCGAGCGCGAATCCGTAGTGCCAGCCGTATAACTCCCCGACCGTGCCGCACACCACCGGCGCAAGGAAACCGCCGACATTGATGCCGACGTAATACACGCTGTAGGCGCGCTTGACGCGTGCATCGCGTGCGGCATACAGGCCTTTGATCTGGCTCGGCAGGCTCGGCAGGAACAGGCCGTTGCCGAACGCGATCGCCGCGAGCGCGGCGTAGAACAAGACCTCGAACGTCATCATGAAATGGCCGAGCGCCATCAGCGACGCGCCGATGATCACCGCGCGGCGCTTGCCGAGCCAGCGATCGGCGATGGCGCCGCCGATGATCGGCGTGAAATACACGAACGCAGTGTAGGTGCCGTACGTCAGCGAGGCCTGGTGCTGCGGCATCATCAGCTGGCGCGTCATGTAGTACACCAGCATCGCGCGCATGCCGTAGTAGGAAAACTTCTCCCACATTTCTGTCAGGAAAATAATGGTCAGCCCGCGCGGCTGGCCGAACCAGGTCGGTACCGCGTCGTCCGCGCTACCCGGCTGAGATCGCTGCACGTCCGCGTCGCTCATTTCCGGAAGCGTTCCGCGATCTGCAACGCCAGACGATACGGTTCCGGATCATCGCGATTGGTCAGCACGATCACCGTCAGGTGGCGCTTCGGGTAGCGCACCATCACATTGCGGAAACCGATCGTCTCGCCGGAATGCCATTGCGTCTCGCCAGTCAGGCGGATGCCGAAACCGTATTGCACGCTGGTGTCGTCGGTCTTGGTCCACGGCGTGAACGCGAGCTGCCGCGACGCATCGCTCAACAGGCGATTGTCGTAGGACGCCGCGTCCCACTTCGCCAGATCGTCGATCGAGGAATAGATGCCGCCGTCGCCAAGCACGGCGCTGGTCAGGCTCTGGTCGGTGCGTCGCCACGTGCCCTTCGTTTCTGTGTAGCCGTACGCGCGATGCGGCACCTGAGGCCCTTCGGCCACGTACGCCAGCGTGTCGTGCATGCCGAGCTTGTCGAAGATCCGCTCGCGCAGGAAATCCTGGAACGTCTTGCCCGAGGCACGCTCGACGATCAGCGCGAGCATCGAATAGCCGCCGTTGCTGTAGCGATAGTCGGAGCCGGGTTTGAAATATAGACGACGTTCCTTTTCCAGCAGATGCAGCACGTCGATGTCGCGCAACTGCCGGCTCGGATCGTCGACGACTTCGTCGCTGCTCGGCGGCAGCGCGCCGCCGGTCGTCGTCGGTGGCGCCGACGCCGCAGGAGCTTCAGGAATGATGTCCTCGTAGTCGATCAGGCCGCCAGTGTGCGTGAGCAACTGACGGATCGTGATCGCGTCGTCGCTGTCGGGTAACGTCGGCAACCACTTGCGGATGTGATCGTCGAGCGTGAGTCTGCCGTCCTCGGACAGCAACAGGATCGCGCTGGCGGTGAATTGCTTGGTCATCGAGGCCAGGCGATAGTTGCTCTGCGGCGTGGCTGCGATTTTTTCCTCGATGTTCGCAAAGCCCCAGCTGCGGCGCACGAGCGGCGTGCCATTTTGGAGCACCAAAACGGAGGCGCTGGGCGCGTTGCCGTTGTAGGCGCGCATCAGGTCGTCGACCTGGGGTTGTGTGCGTACGCCGTCGCTCCGGCAACCGGCAAATGCGACGCAGAGCACCAGTATCGGCAGCCATGGAGTGCGCTCAGTCACATCCACCCTCGCGTCGAAACGACAGGTCTTCGAAGTCGAAACTGAAATCGGCATCGGGATCCACTTTGGCCAGCGTCAGCGTGCGCACGGCCGGCTTGCCGCTCTCGGCGAAGTCGAGCCAGGCCTGCGCATCGACGCGCGACGGATCATCCCAGTCGATCAGGTAACGCTTGCCCAGTTGCATCACACGGCCAGCCAGCAGCGGCGACTTTGTCGCAGCAAATCGTACCGCGTCGTTACTCACGCAGAGCGTTGCCTCACCGAACCACGGATCGCGCCACACGCCGAGCCAGGATTGCAGCTGCGCCACCGTTGCCATTGTGCGTGCGGATACATCTGGCGCGTGGAGGGCCGGCGCCGCGGTGGAATCGGATTTGTTTTCCTGTTCGGCATACTCGGCCACGGTGTGATGCTCGGACGGCGCGCTGAAATGCTTGGTCATGAACTCGGTCAACACGCTGCGCGCCTGGCTGCCCTCACCGTTGGTCAGCATGACGAAGCCGTTGCGCTGGTCCGGAAACAGGCCGAGAACCGAATACATGCCTGACAGCGTGCCGGTATGCGATACGCTCCACACGCCATCCACATCGGCCAGGCGCCAGCCGTAGCCGTAGGCGTAGAAATGCGTGTTGCCCCATTCGTGCCGATACTTCGAGATCGGCATGGGCGTGTGCGCAGTCCACAATGGCCGGCGTTGGTCGGCATCGAGCCATGCCAGTTGCTGCGGCGTCGGCACTAGCCAGTTGCGCGCCCAGCTCAGCATGTCGTTGAGGCTGCAACGGACACCGCCGGCGGCAGCGGAGGTGATCGCTGGAATGACTTCGGCGTCGGCATTGATCACCACATTGCGTGCGTCCTTGCGCATGTGCGGTTGCGCCAGGTTCGGTGTGTCCGCGCGCTTCCACTCGCCGACGCGGCACGACAAGCCCATCGGCGTAAACACTTCTCGCCGCAGCAAGTCCTCATAGGACACGCCACCCGCGGCGGCAGCGACTTCTCCGGCGACGACATACAGCAGATTGTCGTAGGCATAACCGGAACGAAACGCGATCTGCGGCTTCAGGTACGCGACGCCATGCACGATGTCGGCGCGTGTGAACGCGTTCGGTTCCGGCCACAGCATCAGATCGCCGGCGCCTTCGCGCAGGCCGCTGTTGTGCACGAGCAGGTCGCGCACCAGGATGTTCTTCGTCACCCACGGGTCGTACATGTGGAACGCCGGCAGGTATTTCGTCACCGGATCGTCCCAGTCGAGTTTCTTCGCGGCGACCAGACGCGCGATCAGTGAGGTGGTCATCGCCTTGCTGTTCGAAGCGATCTTGAAAAGCGTGTCGGCCGTGACCGGCTTGCCGGAACCGGCTTCGAGCTCGCCCGCCGTGCGCGTGTAGACAACCTTGCCATTTTCGATCACGCCGATCGCCAGGCCGGGCAAGTGGTAGCGCGCCTGCAGGTCGTCGAACGCAGTGTCATACGGCGAAGCAGCCGCTGCCGACGCAGGCAGCGAAAGTATTCCGAGCGCGAGCAGTAGGGAACAGTTCAATGCGATGCCTTCGCAGCGACATCTCCCCACACGCGCAACAGATTGCCGCTCCATATCTTGTCGATCGCCATCGCATCGAATCCCCGCCGGCGCAAGCCGTCGGTGACGTTACGCGTTTGCGCTGCATCCATCCAGCCGGTGATGCCGCCGCCGCCATCGAAATCCGAGGCGATGCCGACGTGATCGATGCCGGCCACGTCGACCATGTGCCGGATGTGATCCAGATAGTCCTCCAGTGTCGCCAGGGGAAACTGTTCCTGGATGCGGCGCATGCCTTCGCTGTAACTGGAAAGGTATTCGTGCTTCTCGCTGTCGAACTCCGCATCCCCCGCCCGCTGCGCCACGGTTTTCTGCAACGCCTTCTCGGCGGCAGCGCGCCCTGTGTCGCGCTTGATGAATTCCTTGTAGGCCACGACCTGGATCACTCCACCCTTGGCCGCGATCGCGCGCGCCAGGTCGTCGCTGAGATTGCGCGGATGATCCACCAGCGCGCGCGCCGCGGAATGCGAAGCGATGATCGGTGCCGTCGAAACTTCGAGCACATCGCGCACGCAGGCATCGGATGCATGCGAGATATCGACCATGATGCCCAGTTCATTGGCGCGGCGCACAGCGGCGCGGCCGAAGTCGCTGAGTCCAACCGTGGCAATCGGCGGTTCATGCAGGTCCGCGTTCGGCAGCGAACTCGTGCACAGGTCGTTGTTGCCGACATGGACGACGCCAAGATAGCGCGCGCCACGCGCGTAGGCGGCGTCCAGGCGCTTGAGGTCATGGCCGAGCGAATACGCGTTTTCGATGCCGATCATCGCCGACAGGAATCCTTGTGCGTGATTCTCGACGACTTGCGCGGGCGTTGTTGCCCGGCGGATGCGCTCTGGATAACGTTGCAGCATAAGGTCGATCGCTGAATATTTGCGCTCGCCTTGTTCGACTGCGCGCGCATAGCCTTCCGGCGTGAGCGGACCTTGTTCAACAAAGATGATGAAGAAAGCGGCATCGAGGCCGCCGCGCTGCATCTTGCCCAGATCGACCTTGAGTACTGTATCGATGCCGACATCGAACCGCGCCTCGCGCATGTAGCCTAAAGGAATATCGACGTGCGTATCCAACGTCAGCGGCGCATCGACGCGGACGACGCGCGAAGCGCAGCCCGTTACCAGAACGGCGAGTGCGATACCCAGGACAAGCGTTCTCAGTGTATTCATGCCGTCTGCCATGCGTTGGCGGCCATCTCGCCGGCACACATTTCCTCGAATGTCTGGCGCCGGCGAATGATCGCATAGCGGCCGTTGTCGACGAGCACTTCTGCCGCGAGCGGCCGCGAATTGAAGGTCGACGCCATCGAAGCGCCGTAAGCACCCGTTGTCTGGATCATCATGAGATCACCAGCCATGCATTCCGGAAGCTCGCGTCCGCGTGCAAACGTGTCTGCGCTTTCGCACACTGGACCGACGACATCGTACGTCGTCTGCCCACGCGGCGTTTGCGTTACCAGCTCGATGTCGTGCCAGGCGTCGTACAGGCTCGGTCGCTGCAGATCGTTCATCGCCGCGTCTAGCACCAGGAAATTGCGCTCGCCGCCATGCTTGATGCGGATCACCCGGGTCAACAGCAGGCCCGCTTCGGCGACCAGATAGCGTCCCGGTTCGATCACGATGCGCCCGACGAAATCGTGCAAGGCGTGGCGCAGCGTTTCGATATAGGCGACCGCCGGAATGGGCTGGTCATACCCTTCGCGATAGCACACGCCGAGTCCGCCACCGACGTCGATGCTGGCTATCGCATGGCCTGCTGCGACCAGTTCTCGCCGGAATCGGCACACCTGTTCGAATGCACGCCGAAACGGCTCAAGGCTGAGAATCTGTGAACCGATATGCACGTGCAGGCCGTCGAGCACGACATTGGGAAAACATTTGAAGTCGGCGAACCAGCGGCGCGCTTCGGCCAGGGTCACGCCGAATTTGTTTTCCGCCAGGCCGGTGGAAATCTTTGCGTGCGTGCCGGCATCGACATCCGGGTTGATGCGCACCGCCACGTGCACGAGGACGCCGCGTTCGCGCGCCAGGCGCTGCAAGAGCTCGAGTTCTTCTCGCGATTCCAGATTGAAGCGGGCGATGCCGGCAGCGAGCGCTTGGCTCATTTCGTCGGCTTGTTTGCCAACGCCGGAAAAAACGATGCGCTCGGGCGCGATGCCGGCGCGCAGGCTGCGCTGCAACTCGCCCGCCGATACGATATCGGCGCCGAGCCCGGCCTGTGCCATCAACTGCAGGATCGCGATATTGGAGTTGGCCTTGACCGCAAAACAGATCAGCGCATCCAGGTCCACCAGTGCGCTTTTGAGCCCTTCGATGCGCTGGCGGATCGCGCTGGCGGAATAGACATAAAAGGGTGTCGGCACACGGCGCGCCAACGCCTGCAGATCGACGCCATCGAGCCGTGCAGCAGGCTCCGACGCGGGCGATTCAGCGGGCGCTGGCCCGGGTATAGTTTGAGTCATTGTGTACATGAGCCAACCTGCCGCGCTGACATTGGCATTGCTGATACTGCTCCCGTGCCGCGGCCCGCATTCGGGCCGCGGCTCTGCTTCCTCAGAACGAAGCGGTCACTGTCAACTGTGCCGAGCGCGGCGACTGGAAGCGGATCGGCTGCATGAAGTTCACGTTGGTCTCGTTGGAGATGTCGGTCTGCAGATCCTGGTCCACCGCAATGGTCTTGCGTTGATTGAACAGGTTGTAGACAGCCAGTTTCACTTGCAGCTTGCTGGTTTCACCCAGTTGCATGAGGTAGCTGACGCTGGCGTCGAAGGTGAATGTCCATGGCATGGTGCCGTACTTGCCGCGCGGCGAAACCACGTACACGCGCTCGGCCGTCGGGCCGTCGCAGTGCTCCACGCAGATGTAGTTGCTGTGGTAGTTGGTGTCGTCGAAGGGGTTACCGACGCCGAACCCGCTGATCGGGCTGCCGGACAGTACGTTGAGGTTGCCGCCGAACTGCCAATGATCGGTGAGCGCGTAGGTGCCGCGCGCCTTGATCTGATGGCGATGATCGTTGGCCAGGTAACCGTAATTCTGCAAATTGACCCACGGATCGTCGAAGTGTTCGGTGCGCCCAGTGTCGGAGAAATCCGTGTCGGAGTTGACCGGACCCTCGGCATTGCCCTTGTTCCATGACAACACATACGAAACATTCAGCGCCCACTTCGCATCCCAGGCGCGATCGATCTGGAATTCCAGCGCGCGGTAGCTGCGCCGCGGTTTCACCCAGCCGCGCTGGCCAAGATAATTGCCGTCGCTGTCGTACAAGGCCCAGCCTTCCTTGGAGGTATCGATGGTGATGTAGCCGTCGTTGACGCCGTCGCAATTGGTGTCGCCCCAGACCGTCACCGGCTTGCCGGGGTTGGCCATGACGAAGCCGACGCCGCCATTGAGATCTCCACATTGCGGTGTTGCGGTGATGCCCATGTCGTCGATTGCGTTATGCAGCTTGCGATACGTGCCGCTGACGCCCCACGACCAGTGGTCGGCGAACATCTGCTGGAAGCCCAGGATCGCTTCGTCCTGGAAGACCGGGTCGATGTCCTTGTCCACTTCCGAACGCAGATCGCCGACGGTGCCGTCGCCCTGTGAATTGTCGACCGCACCGATCTGCGGACCGAGAATCGGAATAGCGTAGCTGGCGCCATTGCGCTGCTGGATGCTCCAGCCGCCGAATCCGTAATACGTGCGCTCATCCAGGAAGGCACCGCCCTGCTTGATGTTGATGACGTTGGCGACCGGCAGGAAGTAGCGGCCGAGGTTGCCGAACATTTTCGTAGTGCCGTCGCCGTGCATGTCCCAGGAAAATCCGAAGCGCGGCGCCAACATGTTTTCGGTCTTGATGTAGGACCGCCCGGCAGCATCCTTGTTGTCGAATCCATCCATGCGCAAGCCGGCGTTCAACAGAAAGTTCGGCGTGATATTCCAGTTGTCTTCGATGTAGTACGCCGATTCGATCGTGCTGAAGCTGCCGAACAGCTCGTTGCGACGCGCACGTACGTAGGCGGTGTAGCCGTCGGGCACGATGCCCCCGTTCGGCAATGTCGCGCCAGGGCTGGTCGGGTTGACGTTGTAGCGAAACGCGCCCGGCCCGGGGTAGTGGCTGCTGTAGTCCGAATCATTGTCTTCGTGATCCAGGCCAAAGCGCACGAGGTGATCGCCCAGTTTCCACTCGAAGTCGGCGCGCGCCGCCGTGCGATTGTCCTGGCGCGAGATAACCGACGCGTTGCCGGTGCAGCCCAGCGCAACACCGGGCGACGGCACCGGATTCGTGCGCGACACCCGATTGCATTCGATATCACTGAGCGCGCGGCTGAAATTCTTGTGGTCGTTTTCGCCGTACAGCAGTTTCATCGACAAGTCATTGGTCAAGTACGAGGTATAGGTGAGCGCCTCACTGCGGCCGCCCGTATCGGCGAAGACCGTGTCGGTTTGCGCGCCGCGCGTTGCCGCGGCGAAGTCGTAGTCGTAGACCTTGCCGGTGCCATTGTTCGCATCGGAAAATGCCGTCAGCTCGAGCAGGTTGCGATCGTTGATGTGCCAGTCGATCTTGCCGCCCCAGAAACCGCTGTCGATATTGTTGTAGGTGATGCGCTCACCATCGTTGTCGGTGTTGCGCGGCTTGTTGTCGCGGCCCTCATACATCAGGAAGAAGAACAGCGTGTCCTTGACGATCGCACCGGACGCGAACAGATTGAGTTTCGTCAGCGGATTGCGGTCCTGGCTGTTGGCAATGGCCAGGCTGCCATCGGCGTTGTACGCATTGCGGCCGGCCGATTCCCACGATTGCGGTTCGGTCGTCAGTTCCGCGCCGTAGTGGAAGTCGTTCGAGCCCGAGCGCGTCACCGCATTGACGACACCGCCGGTGCTGCGGCCGAATTCGACGGAGTAGCCGCCGGTCTTGACCTGGAATTCCTGATAAAACGCGAACGGCGCTTCCGAAAAGCCGTTCCGATTGTAGAAATCGGTGACGTTGAGGCCGTTGACGTAGTACGAATTCTCCGCGATCGACGAGCCGCCGAACGTAATGCCGCCGAATGCCGCGTTGCCCTTGTTCACGCCAGGCGCGAGCACCGCCACCGAGGTGACGGTTTGATCGACCGGCAAACGATGCAATTCCTCACGGGTGACATTGGTGGAAACTTCAGTAGAGGTCACGTCGACCACGGACGCCGTCGTGGCGGTGACCAGAATCCCCTCGAGCGCTACCGCGTCGCCGCCGACGTTGACCGTCGTGGCATTGCCAAGGCTGACGGTGACATCGACCGGTTCGCCGACGCGCGTGCCATCCTTGTTCGCTTCCAGCGTGTATTGGCCGATCGGCAGGAACGCAAAACGATAGTTGCCCTTCGCGTCGGCGGTCACGCTGCGCGTGAGTCCTGTAGATGGACTGGTGACGGTCAGCGTCGCGCCGGCCGTGGTGTGGCCGACGACGGACCCGTCGTCATTGGCCGCTTGCGCCGACGACAGCGCCAGCAGCGAAAGACTCATCCCAAGTGCCACGCTTAAGGCACTCTTGCGCCATTGGTTGCCCATGTTCGATCTCCCCGTCGATTTTATGAAGTGCTGGTTGCGTTACTTGCGCGATTGCTTTGCCGGCAGCATCTGCCAGGCAAAGTCGTAGTCCCACTGGTTGAAATACAAATTGCCTGAATCCGACTCCGCTTCGCCGCGCTGCAAGTCGACGGTTTCGGAGCGGAAGAATTTTTTCGCCGGTACCAGATCGCGACTGAAGTCGTCGTTGAAGGCGATGCGATAGGCGTCGAGACTGCCCAGATAAAATTCAGCGATGGCCGGATCCGGACTGCCCAGACGCCCGAACGTCACATCCATCGGCATCCAGCCGTACGGCGCGATGTACAGCCAGCCCCAGTCGTGCAGGTTGTTGTAGGTGCCTTCCGAATAGACCATGCCCGACTGCCAGCGCGACGGGATGCCATTGAGGCGCAGCAGCGTCATCAGCAACAGGGTCTGCTGGCCGCAGTCGGCGTGGCCGGCGTGCATGGCGTAGTCGCTGATATTGGTGATCGTCGAATATTCGCGCGCGCCCGCCCACGGCACCTGAT
This sequence comes from Lysobacterales bacterium, assembly GCA_038244165.1. Classification (GTDB taxonomy): domain Bacteria; phylum Pseudomonadota; class Gammaproteobacteria; order Xanthomonadales; family Rhodanobacteraceae; genus Rudaea. The sequence goes on from JBBRTT010000009.1 coordinate 50,889, forward strand.
CCACCGCGGCGAAGAGTTTTTGCGCGATGCGCCACGGGTTTTTTTCCTCGCCCACGATCTGTCGCGAAAAAATGCGCAGTGGTTCGCTAAAGACGATATGCGGCGGCCGTTCGGCAACGAACGGCGCAAGCGCCGGCGTGATCGTCGTCGCGACCACCTTGTCGGCATCGACGGCGTGGTACTGCGCATACACCGTCATGTCGTAGGTGATAGAAAACGCGGTGGCTTTGCCGGCGACAGCGCGCTTTTGCAAAAATACCGTTCGCTGCAATGTGGATTCTGGCGCCACCTGATGCCGCGCCGGCTCGCTGCCGACCAGGCGCAGGTCCTCCTGTTGTCCGGGCAAGGCGCGCGGATACGGAATCCACGCGCGCACGGTTTCGCCGGCCGGCACGACATCGGCATGCACGCTCAGCGTCTGGGTAACGCGCAAATGCCGCGGCGCGACGGAACTGCGTTGTTCTTTCAGCGCTGAATCGCGCACTTCGCGGTGATGCGCGTTGGCGGATTCCATCGGCCCGTCGATCAGCGGCGTCTGCACCTTGCGTCGTGCACGCGCCTGCGCGCTCAGGCGATACAGGTTTGAAGGCGAACGTTCAAAATACAGGCTGCGGCCATCGATGACTTGATGTTCGAACAATCCCGCCGCATTCCAGTTGGCGAATTCTTCGTCGCTCAGATCCGGAATTTGTTCGCGCACGCGCGCCTTGACGTCGTCTTCGCTCAGGGTGAAGTCGAGCAGGATGCGGCGCATGCGCTCGCGCTGGAATTCCAATCCCGCACGCGTCGCAGGAGTCGTTGCCCGATCAGCCAGTACGTTGGCAATGTGCGCCTGGCTCACGACGAATTGACCGGCATCGATCTGTGCGCTCACGTCGGCGACGACCTGGGTGTCGGTCACCCTCGTAGCGGCGGAGGCGGCTGCGCACGACAGCAAGACGAACGCAGCAACGAGGTTGCGCGCGTAGAGGCCGAACGCATGTGTGGCGCTGATCGAAACCAAGGCTGAGTCCACCGTGAAAACTATTCGCCGCTTGAAAAACTATCGCCGCATGGAATATCCACGTGTGCTGTCTACCATGGTTGCAATTTCCCGTCAATAATTTATGCTTTAACTCGTGAATGTTGGAATCATTAATTCCAACGGGGACCATGGCAGATGCGGCAACGGCCGGTAATAATCCGCTGCAAGTGGCTTTGCTCGGGCTTCTGCGCGGCGCACGCCAGCGTTTTTGGCGGCTGCGCGGGGGCGGATTTTCCGCTCGCGCCAGGCGCGCGAGCGGGCCGGCAGGCCTGTGGGCACCCCGCCGGAACAATCGACAATGGCTACGCCAGCTAGGATCGGATCGTGAATTTCAGTCGCTTATACTTCTCCACAATTACCGCCACCGTGCTGATCAACGCGACCGCGCTTGCGCTGTCTCCTGCGGCCACGAGCGCGCGCGGCTCAGCCGATTGGGCGACGCCGGCACACGATGTCATCGGCGTCGACGCGGCGCAGCTCACGCCCGAGTTCTGGATCGCGCGCCTGGAAAAACCTGATGCCGTGGTGTTCGATGCCGACGCAATCGTGGCGCGCAACGCCCGGTTGCCGCGAGTCGATTCCTCGGTATTGGATCTGCATGCCCTGCCCCCGACGCTGGCGCGCAAACAAGTGCGCGCCTGGATTCAAGCACTGTCCAGCCGGCCGGACCGTGCGCTTGTCGATGCCGACGGCAAGCCGCTTGCATCCGCCGCGGTGGATGCTTTGATCGACAGTCTCGCCCTCGCCGACATTCCCGAAAGACAACCCACGCGCTACGGCCTCGTGGTTCACCGCGCCGACTTGCGCACTTTTCCGACCACGCACGGGGCGTTCAGCGATCTCAGCGACACCGATGTCGACCGCTTCCAGGAAAGCGCACTGGTCCCCGGCGCGCCGGTCGTCATCGCGCATCAAAGCAGCGATGGTCAGTGGTGGTTTGTGGTCAGCGCGCGTTATGCCGCATGGGTCGAAAAAAGGTACGTCGCGCTGGGCAGCGCGGAACAGGTGTTCGCTTACGTCGACAAGAAACCGTACCGGATCGTCACCGGCGCCAGCGCGACAACGGTGTCCACGCCGCAACAGCCGGCGTTGTCGGAGTTGCGCCTGGACATGGGCGTGCGCGTTCCGTTGCTCGCCGACTGGCCTGCTGCCAAGCCCGTCAACGGCCAGCATCCGTACACCGCGCACGTGATCGAACTGGCGCTACGCAATGACGACGGAACGCTCGCGCTGGCGCCGGCGCTGGTGCAGAAAAATGCGGATACGCAGGGCGACTACCTGGCCCTGACGCGCGCCAATATCCTGCGCCAGGCGTTCAAGTTCCTCGGCGAACGCTACGGCTGGGGGCATGCGCACGACGCGCGCGATTGCAGTGGTTTCGTCTCGGATGTGTACCGCAGCATGGGCGTGCAGATGCCGCGCAACACCAGCGACCAGGCCGTCAGCGCCGGCTTCGATCATCGTGCTTTCGGTCGGCGTGACAATCGAGCGACGCGCATGGCCGCCGTGCATGCGCTCGATGTCGGCGATCTGATTTTCATTCCCGGTCACGTGATGATGGCGATCGGCAGCATCGACGGCGAGCCCTACGTGATCCACGACACCAGCGGTCTGAGCTATCGCCGCCAGGACGGGACGATGACCCGCGTCGAATTGAACGAGGTATCCGTTTCGCCGCTGACGCCGCTACTATTCAACGACAAGCAACTGTACGTCGACCGCATGACCAGCATCGTGCGGATTCGCCCCGTCATTGCCAAGGAATCGCCACACAAACCATGAAAATCACCGACATCCAATTCGGCATGTTGCGGGTGCCGCTGAAGACGCCGTTCAAGACCGCATTGCGCACGGTCGAAGCGGTGGAAGACATCGTCGTCATGGTCAATACCGACACGGGTCACGTCGGCTATGGCGAGGCGCCGGCGACCGCCGTCATCACCGGCGACACGCATGGCTCGATCGTCGAGGCGATCCGCCACTACATCTCGCCGCGCCTGATCGGTGCCGATATCGCCGACCTCAACCACAACACGCAATTGATCCAGACCGCGATGGAAAAAAACACCAGCGCCAAGGCGGCGGTGGAAATCGCGATCTACGACTTGTTCGGTCAGCTGTACAACGCGCCGCTGTATCGCCTGCTCGGTGGCGGCGATCCGGTGGTCACGACCGATATCACGATCAGTGTCGATACCATCGACAAGATGGTGGCCGATTCGATCGACGCATGCGATCGCGGTTTCGATTCGCTCAAGATCAAGGTCGGCAAGGACATCGGCGTCGATATCGAACGAGTCAAGGCGATCTACGCCGCGGTCGAGGGCCGCGCCCTGCTGCGCCTGGACGCAAACCAGGGCTGGACGGCGAAGCAGGCGGTATACGCGCTGCAGAATCTTGAGGAGGCCGGCGTGCGCCTGGAACTGGTCGAGCAACCGGTAAAGGCGCACGATCTGGACGGCATGAAATACGTCACCGAACGCGTGCACACGCCGATCATGGCCGACGAAAGCGTGTTCGGTCCGACCGAAGTGATCGAGTTGATCCGCATGCGCGCTGCCGACATCATCAACATCAAGCTGATGAAAACCGGCGGCCTGTCCAACGCGATCCGCATCGCCGACATCTGTGCGATGTACCAGGTCGAGTGCATGATCGGCTGCATGCTCGAAACCAGCATCAGCGTCGCGGCGGCCGTGCATCTGGCGGTCGCCAAGGCGAGCGTGATCACGAAAGTCGATCTGGACGGTCCGTCGCTTTGCGCGTTCAATCCGGTCGAAGGCGGCGTGATCTTCAACGAATCGGAGATCACCGTCACCGACGCGCCGGGTCTGGGCATCCGCGAGATCCGCGGAATGGAGTCGATCTTGTGACAATGTGCAATCAGGCGCAAGCATGTCGCCTCTGCTGAAAATTCGCGCGGAACGCGACCAGATGTCGGCGATCGAGCGCCGAATCGCCGACTACATCCTGGAGAACGCGCAACTGCTGCGCGACTACTCGTCGCAGCAACTGGCAAACGCGCTGAAGATCAGTCAGTCCAGCGTGGTCAAGTTCAGCCAGAAGCTCGGCTTCAAGGGTTATCCGGACCTGAAGTATTCAGTCGGCGAATCGATCGCGCGCGGCGACGCCGGCGAGGTCAATGGCAGCGCCGCGCCGGAACGTCAGGATCCGCATGCGGCCCTGGCCGAAAGCCTGTGGCACAGCAAGTCCCTGGCCGAGCAGGAAACGCGGCTGATCAATCCATCGAAAAAGATCGATGCAATTGCCGAGGTCATCAGCAAGGCCGGCAAGGTCTTCATCATCGGCCTCGGCGAGGACGGCATTCCGGCGCGCGCCTTCGCGCTGCGCCTGTCGCTGCTCGATGTGCTGACCGTGCACCATTTCGATGCGGTGCTGATGACGGCGAGCATTGCCACCACCACAAAGAACGATGTACTGCTCGTGTTTTCCGAACATGGCCAGCAGGCCGCGTTGTGCAAGATCGGGCGGCAGTTTCGCGAGCGCGGCGGCAAGGTCATTTCGGTGACGCGGCACACCGCCAATCCGTTGCGCGCGCATGCCGACCATTCCCTGCTGATCTCCGCGCACGACGAACGGCCGCATATCGAACCCTTGCTGTACCAGTCCGCGTTGCGCCATCTGCTCGACATGATCTTCGTGCTCGTATGCGAGGACGGCGACGGGCGCCTGGCAAAGCTCGATGCAAATTACGAGCGCATCCAGAACATGCTCGAACCGTGAAGGGCTTGAACCAATCGCGCTGCAACTTGGCCATGGCATGGCTTTGCATAGCCATGCTGTTGTCGTCATGCGCCTGCCGGCACGCGCAGGTCAGGCCAGCAAACCTGTCCTGGTCCAATGCGCGTCAGCTTGTGCTGGTGACGACGCCGGACTGGAACGCCACTCACGCAACGCTGCGAACGTTTGCGCGCTCGGCGCACGGATGGAATGCCGTCGGCGATCCGATCGCCGTCGTCATCGGCCGCACCGGCGCGGCCTGGGGCATCGGTCTGCATCCGCCACAAACCGGAGCGCAGAAGCACGAAGGCGACGGACGCAGTCCGGCCGGCGTGTTCGCGCTGGGACCTGCATTTGGCTATGCCGAATCCATATCCACGCATCTTGCCTACACCGCATTGGACGCCGACGATTACTGCATCGATGTTGATGGATCGCCGCTGTACAACCGCATCGTCAACGCACGCGACGTCGGCACGGCGGCAATTGCCGGTTCGACCGAACCGATGCGCCGCGACCTGCACGCCGACGGCGACCAGCGCTACAAGCTCGGCTTCGTGATCGAACACAATCCGCACGGCGTAGCCGGCGCCGGCAGCTGCATCTTTGCGCACCTACAAATTTCGGCCGATTCCTCGACCGCGGGCTGCACCGCAATGACCGAGCCGGCGATGCGCACGTTGCTGGGCTGGTTGCGTCCCGAGGATCATCCGGTCTTCGTGCTGCTGCCGAACGACGAATACGCGCGCCTGCAAGCGACGTGGGGCTTGCCTGATCTTAAGTCACGCTGAAGTACACAATTCCATATTTTCCACTACCCATTTTCCACAATAAGGAACGTCACAGCGCATGTCGATGACCACACGCATCCTGCTCGGACTCCTCGCCGGCGCGCTCGCCGGCTTGCTCCTGGCCTGGTTCGACCCGGTGCTCGCTGCGCGCAGTGCGGATTTTGCCCAGCCCATCGGCCGGCTCTGGCTCAATGCCTTGCAGATGACCGTCGTGCCGCTGGTGCTGGCCCTGGTCGTCGTCGGCGTCAGCGCGGCCAACGATGCGGCCGCATCGGGCCGCACGGCGCGCCGCGCGATGGTTGTGTTCGCGCTGCTGCTCAGCGCCGGCGCCGCATTCGCAGCGATCGTCGCGCCGTTGTTGCTGTCGCTGCTGCCGAGCGACCCGACCCTGATCGAAAAGCTGCACACGACGTCTCCTGTTTCCGCGGTACCGGTGGGTTTCGCCGACTGGTTCTCCACGATCATTCCGAACAACGCGATCGCCGCGGCAGCGCAGAGCGCGATGCTGCCGCTGGTCGTGTTCGCGCTGTTCTTCGGTTTTGCGCTGACACGCATCGAAGCGCCGCGCCGCGCGCGCATGGTCGAATTTTTTCAGACCATCGCCGATACCATGATCGTGATCGTGCGCTGGGTGCTATGGGCCGCGCCGCTCGGCGTGTTCGCGCTGGTGCTCGCCGTTTGCGCGCGTGCCGGAACCGGCGTCATCAGCGCGCTCGGCTGGTACATCGGATTGCAATGCGCGATGTATATTTCCGTAACCCTGCTGTTATATCCCATCGCCGTCGTGTTCGGCGGCGAACGCCTGCGCCGTTTCGCCAGCGGCATCCTGCCCGCGCAGATCGTGGCCGCGAGTACGCAATCCTCACTCGCCTCGCTACCCGCCATGATCGACAGCGCACGCACGCGCCTGGGACATCCATCGAGTGTCGTCGCCCTGGTGCTGCCGATGGCGGTGTCCTTGTTTCGCATTACGAGTCCAATGCAGTATCTGGGCGCCGCGACATTTGTCGCGTGGATGCACGGCATCGATGTGTCCGCGGCGCATCTGGCCGTCGCCGCGGCACTTGCCGTCGTCCTCAGCCTCGGCGCGGTCGGTCTGCCCGGCCAGGTCAGCTTCATGGCCGCGACCATGCCGGTCACCTCGGCGATGGGATTGCCGCTGGAGTCGCTCGGCCTGCTGCTCGCGGTCGATACCATCCCGGATGTATTCGCCACCGTCGGCAACGTCAGCGCCGACCTCACTGCCAGCAGTGTCGTTGCTCGAGGGCAGATTGCGCCCGAGCGGCAATCCGATGGATGAAGCGTCGATTCGGTGACTTTTTTCGTCTCTTGCGCCGGTCATCGATAGACTAGCTTGGATTGCACAACCCGGCAGCGCGCATGAACATCGCAACGCCACACGCGGTTACGTCGAACAGCGCAAGCCTCGCCAGCGCGAACGCCGCACTGGCTGCGTCGGCGCGGCTGTGGTTCCTCACCGCGCTGATCGGGCAGTGGGCATTCCTTTATTACATCGCCGCTTTTTATGACGCAGCGACGTTGCGCGGCGACTTCGCCGCGTGGAGCAACAACCGGCTTCTGCTCAAGGGCTACGTCCCTGGTGATACGGTCGGCAACCTGGCGTTCGCCGCCCACGTCCTGCTCGCCGCGATCGTCACGTTTGGCGGCGCGCTGCAATTGATTCCGCAAATTCGCACGCGTTTTATCGCCGTGCATCGCTGGAACGGCCGGCTGTTTTTGCTGACCGCCATTGCCGGCGCACTCAGCGGCTTGTACATGATCTGGGTGCGCGGCAGCCGTGCAAATTTCACTGCCGGGCTCGCTACCAGCCTCGACGCCGCGCTGATCATCGCGTTCGGCGTGCTCGCCTGGCGCGCAGTCCGGGCGCGCGACGTCGCGACCCATCGACGCTGGGCGCTGCGCACCTACCTCGTGGCGAACGGCGTGTGGTTTCAGCGCGTCGGCATCTTCGGCTGGATGGTTTTTCACCAGGCCGCTGTCGGCATGACCAAACAATTCGACGGCTGGTTCGATCTGTCGTGGGCGTTCGGCTGTTACCTGCTCCCGCTCGCCGTCCTCGAAATATATTTGCGCGTGAAGGAAAGCGGCGGACCGCGCGACCGCTACATCATGGCGGGAAGTATACTTTTGCTGACCGCGCTGATGGGCTTCGGAATCTATTCTGCCTACATGTTCGTGTGGCGACCTTTCCTGTGGGGGCTTGGCATTTGACCAACGCCAGTGGTGCGCGTATCAGCGTGCCCAGGTACGCGACGTTTTCGTCGACGGCGTGTATTCCTCGATGCGGTGATTGCCCGTATCCACGAGCAGGATGCGATCGGCGTTCGCCACGACGATGCCTGCGGGCTCGCGCGTTGGATAGCAGATCGGATCGATGCAGGTGTACTTGCCGCCGTCGAAATCCGATACGGTTTTTTTTGTGAGATCGAGTGTGCGAATGCGACTGTTGTAGGTATCGGCCACCAGAATCTTGTCGCCATCCACCGCCACGCCCAATGGATGCTGCAGGCGGGCGACGGTGAAGCTGCCGTCGATGCGTCCGAAATCAAACAGGCCGGTGCCGACGATCGTCTTCGTCTTCGCGCCATCGCCGAGCGCTACGGCACGGATTGCCGAACTCTCGGCGTCGGCGACATACAACGTATTTGCATCCCTGCTCAGGGTCAGGCCACTGGGTTGCGCGAACGCAGCGTGCTCGGCCGTGCCTGACACGAGATCCTCCGCGCCGCTGCCGGCGAGCCTGCTGACTGTGCCGGATTTCAAATCAAGCTCGCCGAGCTGATGTGTGCCGGCATTGGCGAAGAACAAGTGGTCCGCCTTCTTTGCCAGATCCCACGGCGATGCCAGCGCAAGACCTTTTGCAGCCTGCGGGGTGGTTGGCAGCAACGAACCGCGCTTGCCATTGCCGGCCAACGTGATCACGGCACCGGTCTTCAGATCGATGCGGCGGATGGCATGGTTGCCGGTATCGGCGACGAAGATCGCGTCGTCGGAAGCGACGAGCCCCTGCGGATGATCGAACGTCGCCACGGCGGCATCGCCATCGGCGAATCCGCTCTTGCCGCTGCCGTAGCGTTTCAAATCCAGCCCCGCGTCGTCGAGCAACACGATTTGATTGTGGCCGGCGTCGGCGAGCACCCATCGCGGCGTTGCTCCCGGAACCGGCTTGAGTTTGCCCGGAAACAGGAAGCGCCCTTGCGGCACTTCCTCCAGTTTCAGCGCGAGCAGCTTGGGTTGCAGATCGCCGGATTTTCCCGCGGCCGCAACCAGTTCGTCGATCACCTTGGCGAACGCCGTCGGATCCGGTTCACCGGCCAGGCGCGTGAGCACGCTTCCGTCCGCATCGATGATCACCAGCGACGGCCACGCCTCGACGCCATAGTCGCGCCAGATGCTCAAGTCCGGATCGTGCACGATGGGATGATGAATCTCGTAACGACGGATCGCATCCTGCACGCTGGCAGCGCGTTTTTCCTCGGCGAATTTCGGCGAGTGCACGCCGATGACGACGACCTTGTCAGGATAGCGTTCCTCGATCTTGCGCAGGATCGGAATGATGTGGATGCAGTTGATGCAGCCTTCCGTCCAGAAATCCAGAATGACGATACGCCCACGCAGAGACGCAATCGGAACGGGCGCCGCGACGTTGAACCATTGCAGCCCGGGGCGCGCGATTTCCGGCGCCACGGACGCGGCGTTGGCCGGCGTCGCGCGAAACAGCGCGCCAACGCCAAGCGCAAGAAACGCCGCAGCCAATAAAATTCGGCGCAAGTCGGCTGTACGCAGCGACATACTCATGCGACCGCCGTGAATTTCAGCGCGACGCCGTTCATGCAATAGCGCAGGCCCGTCGGCGGCGGACCGTCATCGAACACATGGCCCAGATGTCCGCCACAGCGCCGGCAATGCACTTCCTGGCGCTCCATCCACAGTGAAGCGTCGGTGCGTTGAGCGACCGCATTCGGCAACGGCTTCCAGAAACTGGGCCAGCCGGTGCCGCTGTCGAATTTCGTGTCGGATGAAAAAAGGCTCAGAGCACACGCGGCACAGGAGAAAATGCCCGCCCGGGTTTCGTGATCCAGCGGACTCGTGAACGCGCGCTCGGTGCCGTCCTTTCGCAGCACCTGGTACTGAGCTGGCGTCAGCAACGACTGCCACTCGGCATCGGAATGGTTTACTTCAAACAATTCGCCGCCTGCGGCGCGCACTTTACCTGCACCGCCCAAACCCAGCATCGAAGCCAGTCCACCGGCCGCGAACAACGTCGACAATCCGAGCATTTCGCGACGGGTGAGGCGACTGGGCGAATTCTTTTTCATGAAAATCACTATCTTCTCCTTGCCTTCATGACACCGGCAAACGCAAGGTGTCTTGCTGATGTAGACGGACCAGGAGCACTAAACCTTACATTGAATCGGCTTACATTGAACTGGCGACGATCAGGCAAACGTCAAGGCGCTATCGGCAGCAACATCGGGGCAGATCGCGCTAAACTCGATATGGCTTCGACATGCGGGAGCACGAAATGCTGTTCTACGTATTTTTCGTTTTCGTCGTGTTCATCTTCAGCGGATTGCGCGTGCTGCAGCAATTCCAGCGCGGACTGGTGTTTCGCCTGGGTCGCTACCAGACAACGCGCGGGCCCGGCCTGACCTGGATCATTCCGGTGATCGATCGCCTGCAGGTGGTCGACATCCGCGTCGTCACCCAGGACATCGAGCCGCAGGAAACGATGACCAACGACAACGTGCCGGTCAAGGTGCGTGCGGTGGTCTGGTACAAGGTGATCAATCCCGAAAACGCAATTATCCAGGTCGTCCGGTTCGAAGATGCGGTGCGCCAGACGGCGCTGACCGTGCTGCGCAGCGTGATCGGCCAGCATTCGCTCGACGAGCTGCTCAAGGAACAGGAAAAACTTTCGAACATGCTCGGCGAGGTCATCGACAAGGTCACCGAGCCGTGGGGCGTGGCGGTTGAGCGCGTGCAGATCAAGGACGTGGAAATACCCCAGTCCATGCAACGCGCCATGGCCCAGGAAGCCGAGGCGCATCGCGAAAAACGTGCGCGCATCATCAAGGCCGAGGCTGAGTACGAAGCGGCGATGAAACTCACCGAAGCGGCGGCGAAGATGGCGCAGTCGCCGATGGCGATCGAGCTGCGCAGGATGCAGATGTTGACCGAAGTGGGCGCGGAGCAAAACACCATGACCGTCGTGATGATGCCTTCGGAATTCCTCAGCGCGGCAAGCGCCGTCGTGCGGCTTGCCGACCACGCAGGCGGGGCGGGAGCGAAGTCCTAGGAACTTTCAACGCGGCGCGACAACGCGGTTGCGCCCTTTTGCCTTGGCCTTGTACAGCGCGGTGTCGGCGGCCTTGAGCACATCGCCGGCAAAGCGCAGCTCTGCGTTGCGTTCAGCAAGACCGATACTGACCGTGACTTGCACATCGCTGGGGTCGTGGCGCTTCGTCGCCTGTCCGCGCCGCGGCTTGGCCGGTGCCGAGCGCACGCTCACGCGCATCTGCTCGATGCGCTCGCGAACTTCTTCGCAGGCCTGCCTTGCCGTTTGCATGCGCGTGCCGGTGAACAGCAGGCAAAATTCCTCGCCGCCGTAGCGGAACGCATGGCCGCCGCGCGTCGCGCGCAATTGCTGCGCGACCGAGCGCAACACGCGATCGCCGGCGTCGTGTCCGTGAGTGTCGTTGAACTGCTTGAAGTGATCGACATCGACCATCGCCAGTGCGTAGTCGCCGGACAGGCGCGCCAGCGCTTCATCCAGCGCACGCCGGTTCGGCAAGCCCGCCAGTGCATCCACGAAAGCCATGCGATAGGAGGCATACAGGATGGCGGCGAATGCACCGGCACCGGCCACCGCGAACGCCTGGCGTGCCGTTTCGATCTGCAGCGCCGGCAACAAGGCCAGGCCGACCACGCCGAGCACGAGGCACAGCCCTACTTCCATCGGCGCTCCATGCAACACCCAACGCAGCAGGCATAAACCTGCCGCAATGAACGTCAGCGTCGCCGCCACGGCGCCCGCGCTCCAGGGCAACACGCCGAAGGGCAACGCGCGCCGCAGTCCGGGCCAGACGTGCGCGGGCGCCGCCAATGTCAGCCAGACCGCAATCGCCAGCAGCAACAGCAGGATGAGGTTGCGGCGGGCGAGAAGCCGGCGCTCGGGCAGCGCGGCCGCGGCCAGCAGCAGCCAGGGCGCGAACATGCGTGCCGCCTCGGTGCCGCGCTCACTTTCCGACACGATCACCCCACCCAGGGCGAGCGAGGAAAACGTCAGTATGGCAAGCACGATCACCGCACGATTGCGGCGAAATCCGAGCGCGAGCAGCAATGCGATGGCATTGAGCAGCGGCGCTGCAAGTAGCTGCCAGTATCCCGTCGCTGTCACTGCAACCATTACCCCTGGATCATGGAAAAATCGACGCGCAAGCATACCGTGTCGGCGCCGTATCGTGCCGGGCCGCGATCGCAACTGCTGCGACGGCGATCACGCTGCCTGGCGGATTGTCCAGGCAGAGAAATATCCCGGACAGCGACATTTACCTGCCGTGGACGCTTAGAATCTGCGCTGGCCGACGCACGGCACCTGGGAGCCGGACATGCGCAACGGAATTTGTATACTTTTCGCCGCGGCCGCGCTCGCCGGCTGCGGCCGCGATAGTGGCCCGCAGCCACTGCTCGGCACGCTGGAATGGGATCGCATTGCCGTGCCGGCCGAAGTATCCGAACCGATCACTCAGATCCTGGTGAGCGAAGGCGACCAGGTCGCGGCGGATCAGCCGCTGCTAACGCTCGACCCGCGCCGCATCCAGGCGCAGTTCGATGCGGCCGAGGCCGACGCGCAACGTCTCGGCGCGGCACTCGACGAACTGCGCAACGGCGCTCGCAGCGAGACGATCGACGCCTCGCGCGCCGCACTGGCGCGCGCGCAGACGACGGCCGCGAACGCCAAGACCACGCGCGATCGCGCCGCGGAAATGCGGCACAAGGGTTTGAATAGCCAGGCCGACCTCGACAGCGCGGCCACTGCACTGAGCCAGGCCAACGCGGACGCAAATGGCGCGCGTGCGAACCTGGATCAATTGCTGCACGGCACGCGTGTGGAAGACCTGGCTCAGGGCGAAGCCGCGTTGGCGCAAGCGCAGGCGTCCGTCGCGCAGCTGCAAGTCACCTTGGCGCATCTGTCGGTTCACGCGCCGCGCGCCGGCCGCGTCGACGCGTTGCCGTTCAAGCTCGGCGACCGCCCACCCGCCGGTGCGAGCGTGGTCAGCCTGCTCGTGGGCGACGCGCCATATGCGCGAGTCTATGTTCCGGAAGCGCAGCGCGCGAACGTGCAGCAAGGCGCGCGCTTCAACATTCACGTCGACGGCGTCACACAGCCGCTCACCGCGACCCTGGCGCGCATCCGCAGCGAAGCCAGTTTCACGCCGTACTTCGCGCTCAGCGGTGACGACGCCAGCCGCCTGACCTATCGCGCCGAACTCGTGCTCGACGGCGATGCCGCGCGCAAGTTGCCGGCGGGCCTGCCGTGCCAAGCGACGCCGCTCGCGGCCAAGTGAGCATGAGCGCGACTGCCGCAGCAGCCGGGCGCAGCCAGGACCAGGCGCCGGCGATCATCGCGCGCGGCCTGACCCGCCGCTTCGGCAACGTCATCGCCGTGGATCACGTCGATCTGACCGTGGGCCGCGCCCAGGTATATGGCTTCCTTGGTCCCAACGGCAGCGGCAAGTCGACCACGATCCGCATGCTTTGCGGCCTGCTGCTGCCGACCGAGGGCAACATCGAAGTACTCGGGTATAAAATTCCACAACAGGCCGAAGCGCTCAAGCGCCGCATCGGCTACATGACGCAGAAGTTCTCGCTGTACGACGATTTGACCGTGGTCGAAAACCTCGATTTCGTCGCCGCCGTGCACGAATTGAATCGCGCGCGCGCGCGCCAGCGCATCGATGAGCTGTGCAAGCGCTACTGGCTGGGCGACTTGCGCAAGCAACTGGCGGGCACCTTGTCCGGCGGACAGAAACAGCGTCTGGCTCTGGCCGCAGCGGTGTTGAACGAACCGGAGCTATTGCTGCTGGATGAACCGACCAGCGCGGTGGATCCGCAATCGCGCCGGGAATTCTGGGACTCGCTGTTCGACCTGGTCGATGGCGGCACGACGATCCTGGTCTCCACGCACTACATGGACGAAGCCGAGCGCTGTCATCGCTTGGCCATTCTGGATCATGGCCGCCTGGTCGCGGACGGCAGCCCGCAGGAACTCAAGGATGCCTTGCCCGGCGCGACGTTGCTGATTTCCTGCGAGGCCGCGCGCAAGGCGCAGGCGGCGCTTGCAGGAAAGGATTTCGTCGTCGCCATGGCCCAGATCGGCGCGCACCTGCGCGTGCTCACGCGCGACGGCGACGATGCGCGAGCGCAGGTCGCCGATGCGCTGCAGAGTGCCGGCATCCAGGCCAAGGTCGAACCCACAGAACCCAATCTTGAAGATGTCTTCGTCACCGCGACACGCACGCCGCCGGCACCCAAACCCGGCGCGGAGCGCTTGCCATGAACCTGCGCCGGCTGTTTTCCATCGTGGTCAAGGAGCTGCGGCAGTTGCGCCGCGATCGGCTGACCTTCGCCATGATCGTCGGCATCCCGACCATGCAATTGCTGGTGTTCGGCTACGCGATCAACATGGACATCCGCCACCTGGATGCGGCCGTGCTCGATCAGGCGCAAACCGCGCATTCGCGCGAGGTGGTGGCGGCAATGGCGCAGACGGCAGTGATGGATTTCCACTATCGCCTGCACACGCCGCAGGAGATCGACGCCTTGCTGCGCGCGGGCCAGATCAGCGCAGCGCTGATCATTCCACCGGATTTCGAGCGGCGCTTGATTGAACTCAATAGCGGCGGAGCCGGTCGCGCGCCGTTGCAGATCGTGGTCGACGGCTCCGACCAGATCGTGCAGCAGGCGGCGCGCCAGCTCGCTGCGCTGCCCTTGGCATCACTGCTCGACCCGAGCCGCACCCAGCCTACGGCAAATGTGGAAATTGTGAATTTCTATAATCCGGAGCGGCGTGCGCCGGTGAACACCGTGCCGGGCCTGATCGGCGTGATCCTGACCATGACCATGGTGCTGTTCACGGCGATGGCGATCGTGCGCGAACGCGAGCGCGGCAATCTGGAATTCCTGATCGCCACGCCCGTGTCACCGCTGGAACTGATCGTCGGCAAGGTCTTGCCCTTCGTCGGCATCGGCCTGATCCAGGTCACCGTCGTGCTCGTGCTCGGCGTGGCCATCTTCCATGTGCCGGTGCGCGGCAGCCTCCTCGACGTTTATGGCGCGGCGTTGACGTTCATCATCGCCTCCTTGTCGCTCGGCGTGTTTCTTTCGACCCTGGCGGAGACGCAGTTCCAGTCGATGCAGCTGGCGTTCTTCACATTTCTGCCGCAGATCCTGTTATCCGGCTTCATGTTTCCCTACGCCGGCATGCCCTGGCCCGCGCAATGGCTCGCGGAGATATTTCCGATGACCCATTTCGTGCGCCTGATCCGCGGCATCATGCTGCGCGCCGCGACGCTCTCGGATTTGTGGCGCGAACTGGCCGCGCTTGGAGTCTTCTGCGCAGTGGTCCTGAGCATCGCTGTGTTGCGCACGCGCAAACGCCTGGATTGACGCCAAAACCTACTGCGCTCGGCCTGATCCTATATTGAATCAGGCGCGCCGGCGGTGCTCCCCGGCCCGCGCCAGCGGCGCGGGCGTTCGCTCGCTACGGTTTTGCTGAGGCTCCCCAACCCCGCGTCCTCTTCCCTGTCGTTGTAACTTTCGACAGCGCCGGCTGTCGCCACCCGCATATGCGCCGTGGCAACTTGCAAGGGGATCATCATGACTGCGATCGCCACCCACGCCCCCAACACCAACTTCACGTTGAATTGGCCGCGCATCGGCGCCTTGTCCGGATCGATGTCGCTGCACCTGTACGCGCTCATCCTGTTGTTTACGCCGCCGATTGCGATGCAATTGCTCAAGCATGCCGAAGCGGACCCGCCCACGTTTTTCCGCGTCATTACAGAGCCTGTGGAAATCGTGAAACCGGAACCCGCGCCGCCAATACCTGTGCATCGCGAAACCCATCCTCGCGTCACGCCGCATATCGCGTCTGTCGAGCACCCGGCGCCACCGATCACTGCGCCACCAACCGCGGTGTCCATCCCCACGACCGCGCCGCCGACCGAAACAGGGACTTCCTCGGCAGTCGAGGAGGTTGCTCCAACCGCGCTGGCCTACAACACACGCACCCGCGTGGCCTATCCGCGCGACTCGCTGCTGCGCGGCGAGCACGGCACCGTGGTCTTGCGCGTCCTGGTCGGCTTGGATGGCCTGCCGCAAACCGTGGAGATCGAAACCTCCAGCGGATCACGCAGTCTGGATATCGCGGCGCGCGACGCGGTGAAGCATTGGAGCTTCCGCCCCGGCACGCGCGACGGCGTGGCCCACAGCGCCTGGGCGCGCGTGCCGATCGCGTTTGATTTGTCCACTTTGTAAAAAAAAAGTTATGGCGTGCGCACGTGGCATCGGCGGCCGCACGCCCGTACACTGTGCGCCAATTTTACCGGGTGAAATTCGATGCTTGTCTTGTTTCGTCCACGGCTTGGGGCGCCGTGTTTGCTGGCGTTGCTGGCATGCGCCTGCGACCCTGGCGCACCCGTGGATCCCGCGGGGGCGCACTCCCCATCAGCCAGCGCGGCAAATTCAACCGCGCTTGCCGAGGAGGGTCGCGGCCAGGGCTATGAGTTCCATATCCGCTATCCCGATCTTGCGCCGGAATGGCAGGTCCTGAACCAGGCGCTGCGCAACTACGCCATACAGCGCAAGCAGCAATTTCTCGGCGCGATGACGCCCGCTGCCGATCGCGCAACCGACACGCCGCTCGCGGCACTCGACCTGGAATTCGATATCGCCCGGCGCACCGAAGATTTCATCAGCGTCGTCGCACGCGAGACCGCGCACTCCGGCGCGGACGCGGCTCCCGCCATCGCCAGCTTCGTGCTGCACCCGGCGGACGCTAAACTTTTATCCATTGTGGATTTGTTTACAACACCCGCCACTGCCCTGCAGGCCCTGAGCGACGAAAGCCGGCGCCAGATCGAAGGCCGCTACGAAGCGATTCTGCGCCAGAGTGCGGGTAACGAAAATACACTGGCGCCGCTGCTCAAGAACATGCAGTCCGGGGTCGAGCATGGCACCCATGCAGACGCCGCCAATTTCACCGTGTTCCTGATCGATGGCATCGACAGCAAGGCGATCGGCCTGACTCTGATCTTTCCGCAGGCACAACTGGCTGCGAGCAGCGGCGGCGAGCAGCAAGTGGAAGTGCCGGCAAAAATATTCTACGACCTGCTCAAGCCCGAATATCGTGATGCGTTCTCGGTCGATACCGAAGAACTCAAGCGCGGTTCGCGCTGATGCAAGCTCTGTATTTCATCCTCTCCGGCGTGCTGATCGTCGCCGGCATGGCCGGCGCCGTGCTGCCTGCGATTCCGGGCGTGCCGCTGGTGTTTGCCGGCATGTTGCCTGGCAGCGTGGACCGATCATTTCCAGCATGTCGGCACGCTGACCCTGAGCGTGCTCGGGATACTTGCCTTGTTTGCGATGCTGATCGATTTCGTCGCCGGCCTGCTCGGCGCCCGCCGCGTCGGCGCCAGCGGGCGCGCGTTGTGGGGCGCAACATTCGGCACCCTCATCGGTCTGTTTTTCGGGCTGCCGGGTTTGCTGCTCGGTCCATTCGTCGGTGCCGTCGCAGGTGAACTGTCGACAGGCAGCAAAATGGAAAAAGCAACAAAAGTGGGAATCGGCACCTGGCTGGGGCTGCTGTTCGGCACTCTCGCCAAACTCGCGCTGTGCTTCACGATGCTGGGGATTTTCTTGTTTGCGTTTGTGATTGGCTGACGTCAGAGCTTCCATTCCGCCTGCGGAGGATCGGGTAACTTTTCTTTACTCAGGGCATCCTGCCCTTCGCCGCTTGGCGGCCAGCTTCGCTGTTCGCGCCGCTCCTGCGGCGCAGTGCCTGTGCAAAGAAAAGTCACCAAAAGAAAGCACGTCAGCCTGAGCCCCAGGTTTGATGCACGTAAGATCGGAGGGGCTGCGCAGACGGCAATTACGTGTTCGTCGAAGCTGCGTAAAAGCCTTCAAAGCACGCTTTTGAGTATCGCCGGTGTTGCTTGACAACACAGCACGTTCTGGCGCGAACCTTTGGACCGGTGGGTGCGCGCCATCGCAGGTTTGGGGGGGGGGGGCGCAACCTCGTGCGCCTATACCTACGTGCTTTCTTTCTTGGGGACTTCTTTCTTTACACGAGTAAAGAAAGAAGTTACCCGCTCCTCCGCAGGAGGAGTGGAAGCTCTGGCCCTGAGAGTGGAAGCTTTTGCATTTCTCAGACAAGCGCCTAGCGCGATAAATCAACGATTGCGGCGGTGGCAGCATCCCGATCCGCATCATCGAACAAGCTTTTGTTCACGCTTTCGATTGTTGCCGGATCAATACAACGTACATTGACGTCGAATCCATCGGGGTTCGAACGCGGGACATAGAACGCCTTCACGCCGCAGACCCGGCAGAACCGATGTTTCGCGACGCCCGTATTGAATGAATATTCGATCAAATCCTCCGCCCCACTCAGCAGGCGGAAGCGCGTGGCCGGAACGATCAGGTGCAGAAAGCCGGTCATGTGGCAAATGGAACAATTGCACTGCAGCGCATCGATGCGCGCCGGCGCGTCAACTTCGAAGCGGGTGCGGCCGCAATGACAACCGCCGCGATGAGTGACCATGGCGCTCATGCTTGCGGCAACACGTACCACAGCACGGCGAAATATTGCAGCACGCTGCCACCGAGCACGAACAGATGCCACACGGCGTGGTGATAGCGCAGGCTGTGCCAGCGGTAGAACAGCACGCCGAAGGTGTAACTCACGCCGCCGCCGAACAATAGCCACAGACCTGGCGCGGGCAGCGCCGCCACCAGAGGCTTGATCGCAATCAATCCGACCCAGCCCATCGCGATGTACAACGCGACCATCGCGCCGCGGAAGCGACGCAGCGCGGTCAACTCGAAGATCGTGCCGAGCGCTGCCAGACTCCAGACGATGACGCACAGCGACCAGCTCCACGCGCCATGCAGGGCGATCAACACGAACGGCGTATAGGTCCCGGCGATCAGCAGGAAAATCGCCAGATGATCCAGGGTACGCAGCACGCGTTTGGCATCGACGTGCTTGACGCTGTGATATAGCGTCGACGTGGTGTAGAGCATGATCAGGCTCGTGCCATAAATCGCGCAGGAAGCGATTTCGCGAGCGCCGCCGGTGATCGCAGCCGCGGAGACCAACACGACCAGACCGGCGATCGCGAGCACGATTCCGCAGCCGTGAATCAGGCTGTTCGCCAGTTCTTCGCCAAACGTATACGGCGCGCGGACGGTTGCGCTGGACATGGATCGCTTCCTGGCGGCATACAGCGCGGACGGCGCTGCAATGCCGCAAGATAACCGTTTGTGTGCGCTGCGGCAAACCGTCAGGTCTGCGCGCCGGGGCGGCCATCCTCGACATGGAAACTCATCAGATTGCGCCCGCCGGAGTGCGCGTTTTCCACATTGTCCACAATGCGTAAATCCGTACGCCAGCGCTGCGGCGTGACCTCGCAGAACAGGTAGCCGCGATTGCGACTTTCGAAATGACGAATCTGCGGATTGTGCGCCAGGTCGCGACTGACCGCCGCGTAGTCGACGTCATCCGATGTTATCGAGGTGCCGACAAATTCGGTGGCGATGGGCGGCGCATCTGCATCGCTGAAATCGGTCTTCAGGTCGGCGACATAGAACGCGTGCATGTCGCCGCCAAGCGCAATCACATTGCGCGTGCCGAGTTCGGCGATGCGGTTCAACAAGCGCGTGCGCGCGCCGGCATAGCCGTCCCAGCCGTCGCTCCAGACGTCGTCGCCACCGTCCGTTGCGCGATACTCGAACGGCGCGATCAGCGTTTGCTGCGCGAGCACGTTCCACTGCGCTGGACTCTCCGCCAGGCCAGCGTCCAGCCATTGCTCCTGTGCCACGCCGAGCATGCTCTGATCGGCCGCAGTGCGCTGCGCGCAATTGCGGATCATCGTGCCGCGTTCCGCGCAGGGACGCGGCGAACGATACTGGCGATCGTCGACCAGATTGATCCGCGCCAGCGCGCCGAAATCCAGCCGCGACTGCATGAGCATGCCGCCGTCCGTTCGCGGCCGATGTGTGCCGCGCAATGGCATGTGTTCGTAGTACGCGCGATAGGCCGCCGCGCGGCGCAGAGCGAACTCAGGCCCCGGCTGGTCATCACCCGGCGCCAGGCCCGCATAGTCGTTGGCGACGTCGTGATCGTCCCAGGTCAGAAGCCAGGGATAGGCGGCGTGCGCGGCGCGCAGGTCCGCATCGGTCTTGTAGCAGGCGTGACGATTGCGGTAGTCGTCCAGCGTGAACGCACCACGCGGGGATTCGTGCAGGCGAATCTGCGCGCCCCAGGCGCCTTCGTAGATGTAGTCACCAACGTGCACGACGAAATCCAGATCGTCGTCGAGCATGTGACGGTAAGCGCAAAAGTATCCTTGTTCGAAATGCTGGCAGGAAGCCACGGCCAGACGCAGGCGCGAAATGTCGCTGCCGGCAGCCGGCAACGTGCGCGTGCGTCCGACCGGACTGGCGACCCCACCGCTGATGAAACGGTAGAAGTACCAGCGGCCGGGTGCGAGGCCCTCGACTTCCACGTGCAGTGAATGCGCCCATTCCGGCGAAGCGATTGCCACCCCGCGGCGCACGACACGTGCGAACGCTTCGTCTTCGGCGACGACCCATTGCACCGGCATGTCGAGCGCGGGCATGCCGCCGCCATGCAATGGATCGGGCGCAAGGCGCGTCCACAGAACGAAACCGTCTGCCGAAGGATCACCGGAAGCCACGCCAAGCGTGAATGGATCATCCTTGAATGGATCAGCGCTGAAATGCGGACGCGCAAGCAGACGCGCGCCAATGCCGGTGGCGGCGAGGCCTGCCACGCCCGCGGCGGCCCGCAGCAGTCGGCGGCGTGCGTGATTCGGCATATTTTCAATCGGCAGCCCGCGCATGCGACTCCGGCAGCGCCACCCAGATCGGGTGCACGCAGCATGTGCGTTGCCGGTTGCATCAGGATGGCGGCGGGGTTGCGCCGAGGTTTCAGGTTTATGGAAACTTTGTTACAAAATATACAAATAAAAAACGGGACTCCGGGCTAGGCATCCCGTTTTTTGGCAAGAGCGCCAAGCCGTTTTGGCGCAAGCGCCAGGATTATTTCACTTTGCGAATGGTGAACTTGCCGAAGGAAATCCCTAGGTTCACGCCTTCGCCGGTACCGGCCAGGGCGAGCGAGACGTTGCCCTTGGTGAGGACCTGTGCAACGCTGGATTTGACCACGCCAGCATTCGCTTCACCCTGAGCATAGCTGCCGAACAACTCGGACGTGTCGTAGACCTCGGAGAATTTGCCCGTGGCGTCTTCCAGCTTGTACTTGCCGGCGGTCAGACCGCCACCAACGGCGACAATATCAACGGTGTAATTCTTGCCGTTGCTGCAGGCAATGGTGCCGCTACCTTCGGCGTGCTTGTATATCGCCGCCCAGCCGGTCACCGAAAACTTCATCTGGCAATCGATCTTGCCGGCAGCGCCGGCCTGCGCGGAATAAAAACCGGCGGCCGCAAGCAGCATGGCGGCGACGAGTGAATGGGTCGAGCACAATCTGGTCGGGCGCATCGGCTTGCTCCTGTCTGTTGGACGCAGGCAGTCTCACCCAAGATCGAGTAACCGGCAACTAGGGCCTGTGCACGCAAATCCAGACGGTCGCGACGCCGGCCCTTTGCCAACAGCGCGAGGTGCCGGTGAGCGATGTGTACCCGGTGTACATGAGCGAGCGGCGCTGCGGCGATGCGGGCAAAGGGCCTAGTCCCGAAGGGTTGCCCTTGAGCGGCCGCAATCCTGCGGCGTGTGCCTTGGCCATAGAACCACTATGACCTGCGGTGCCCACCTTGACTGGCAGCCGCTCAAGGGCAACGCGATCCGCCTGGATTTGCGTGCACAGACCCGTCGATCAGCCGTGACTGACCTGCAATGGTGGCGGCGCCGTGCGTGCGCTGCGGCGGATCAGCCAGATCAGACCAAAGATCAGCAGCAACGGCAGCAACAGATGGATAAGCGCGACGCCAAGTGCCAGCACGATGGCGCCGCCGGCGAGCAGAAAGACGAAGCCGAAGACGCCCACGACGAGGCCGCCGACGCCGATGAAAATTGCCGCGACAATACGTACGAGGAGCACGATGACAGCCAATGTCAGTGCCACTGCAAACACGCCGGCAAACAGCGCGAGCAATCCCGGCACGAGAGCCAGCAAGGGCAGCAGGATCAAGCCGCCCACGCTCAGGGCGATAAAGCCGGCAAACAGCATCGGCAATACGATCAGCAACTTGAACATGGCGTTCTCCTTCCGACGACTTCGACCCGGCAACTGCGCATCTATGAGCTGATATTAGCGCAGGCGAATCCGCGACGGATGTGTACAAGGTCACCCGTTTAAGTTGGAGTTATGCTAGGCGCGACGCCGAGTTCGGAGCCCGCCATGCCGCAGTCCGCCATGCCGCGATCAGATGTGCTGGTCCATGTACGCAATGCCGACGGAGAATCGCGCGCCGCGGACGCAGCCTTTGCGCTGGCGCCGCGGCTGGACGCATATCTGCATGGTCTGTACGTCGCCTCGCTCGGTGTAGTCGCGTTCAGTACGCCCGAAACCGTCGTATTCCAGGCGCAGGAAGCCGATGAGTTCTATACGCAGGCGCTTGCCCGCCGCGGCTGGTGGCAAAACCAGCTCGACACGCATGCGGTCAGCGGCGATTGGTTGGTGGCGCAGGGCGAACCCGTCGAGGCGCTATGTCATGCGGCGCGCTGGTGCGACCTCGTCGTCGCCGAACGACCGACCCTGAATCCGGATGCCCCCACCGGCTGGGGCACGGTATCGCGCACCGTGTTCGGCGCCGGTGTGCCAGTCCTGGTGGTGCCGCAAGCGGCAAAAATCGAAACGCTCGGAGCACGCGTGCTGATTGCATGGAACCACAGCGGCGAGGCGATGCGCGCGATCCATGGCGCCCTGCCACTGTTGCGCCAGGCAGCGAAAAACATTGTGCTTGATGGCACCCGCCAGGATGCGCTGATCGGAGCGCGCCACCTGCCGCATCTGGATCTGCAAAAATATTTTGCGCGGCAGAGCGTGAGCGCGGAATTTCGCGAGTTCAAGCCGAAAGCCGACTACGGCGCCGCGATTCTTGCTGCCGCGCATGAAGTACAGGCCGACATGATCGTCATGGGTGCCTGGGGCCACTCGCGCATCGCCGAACTGGTTCTTGGCGGCGCAACGCGCTATTTGTTCCAGCACAGCGATCTGCCGCTGTTGGTGGCGCATTGATGGCCATCTGCGCACGCTGGTGCGAAGCATGAGCTCCGCGTGAACCGCGCTGCGACCGCCAGCGCGCCGCACGAGATTTCGCTCGCCGAAGCCACGCGCGTGTGGACGAAAATCGGCTGGCTCGGCTTCGGCGGCCCCGCGGGGCAGATCGCGCTGATGCATCGCGAGCTGGTCGAGAAACGGCGCTGGATCAGCGACGCGCGGTTTCTGCATGCGCTGAACTATTGCATGCTGTTGCCGGGTCCTGAGGCGCAACAACTGGCGATCTATATCGGCTGGCTGATGCACCGCGCCGTGGGCGGCGTGATCGCCGGCACCTTGTTTGTCATCCCCGGTGTCATCGTGATTTTCGCGCTGAGCTGGTTGTATGCCGCGTACCAGCAGTTGCCGGCGGTGACTGCGGTATTTTTCGGATTGAAGGCCGCCGTGCTCGCTGTGGTCATCGAAGCGGTGCTGCGTATCGGCCGGCGCGCGTTGAAGAACCGCACGATGGTCGTGATTGCTGGCGCAGCGTTCGTCGCCATCTATTTGTTCAAAGTCCCGTTCCCGCTGATCGTGCTAGGTGCGGCCTTGATTGGTCTTGTCGGCCAGCGCTGGCAACCGGCAAGTTTCCCCGCTCCGGCCACGGCCATGAAACTGGCCGAAGGCGACTACTACATCGACAACCGCATTGCCCGCGGCGAGTTCACCCAGACCATTCGCTCACCGGCGCGTTCGCTGGCCATCCTGGCGACCTGCCTTGTGCTTTGGTTTGTCCCGGTACTCGCGATGATTTTTCTGTTTGGCCGCAGCAGCGTCTTCGCCGAACTCGGAATCTTTTTCAGCGAGACGGCCGTCGTCACGTTCGGCGGTGCCTATGCGGTGCTCGCCTACATGGCGCAACGCGCCGTCGAAACCTATGGCTGGCTTCGGCCCGGCGAAATGGTGGATGGACTGGCCCTGGCCGAGACGACACCCGGCCCCTTGATCATGGTCGTGCAATTTGTCGCCTTTCTCGCCGCGTTCCGCAATCCGGGAAATCTGCTGCCGCTGCCGGCAGCGATTCTTGGATCGCTGCTCACGACATGGGTCACGTTCACGCCGTGTTTCCTGTGGGTTCTGGTCGGCGCGCCGTACGTGGAAAAGCTGCGCAACAACCGCGCGCTGCATGCCGCGTTGTCGACCGTGACCGCGGCGGTGGTCGGCGTGATCCTGAATTTGTCCGTGTGGTTCGCCCTGCACACGATTTTCGGCACGGTTCAGGCGGTCGACTTCGGTCCACTGCACGCGCAGCTGCCGCAGTGGGCGAGCCTGAACTGGGGCGCTTTGATCATTGCGCTGGCCGCACTCGTGGCGATGCTCCGCTTCAAGCTTGGCATGGGATGGACCCTGCTCGGCGCGGCTGTGTGTGGCGTGATCTGGACGCTGGCGCAGCCCGGCGGTTAGCGATTTTTCTTCGCTTCGGGCGGCGCCAAGCCGAGCTTCTCGCGCAACATCGCCTCGACTTTTTCCGGCGCATCGCCGCCCGTGCGTTTGTACACAATTTCGCCTTGTGCATTCACCAGGAACAATCCCGGCGTGCCCTTGACGCCGTATTGTTCGGCGATCGCGTCGCCATCGCGCACCAGGGTAAACGTCAGTTTTCGCGCGCGCAGGGTCGCGACCGGATCGCCGTCGTCCTTGATGTCGATCGCGTAGACGTCGAGCTTGTCCTTGCCGGCCGCGTCGGCGACTTTTTGCAAGTACGGCATAAGGGCCTCGCAGTAAGGGCACCAGGTTGCCCAGAACAGAAGGAGCGCGGGACGCGTTAGATGCTGTGGATCGAAATGGATGGATTGGCCATCGGCACTCTTTCCCTCCCATGCAATTGCCCGATCCGTCGGCTTCTCCTGGGCGAACAACGGAGCAGCGATCAGACCCATAAGCAAACCGGCGATCTTCAAATACAATGCCATGGCGAACTCCGCGAAGATAAACCACAATGACCGCTTCCAGCGGTGGAACCTTACGTCATGAGCGAACATACAGCGACCGTGGCCTGGCAACGCGGCACGGATACATTCGAAAAAGGCCGCTACTCGCGCGTGCATGAATGGCGCTTCGATGGGGGCGTAGTCGTTGCCGCCAGCGCATCGCCGGACGTGGTGCCGGCACCCTGGTCGAACGCGAGCGCGGTGGATCCGGAAGAGGCATTCGTTGCGGCGCTGTCGAGCTGTCACATGTTGTGGTTCCTGTCGCTGACCGCCGCGAAAGGGTTCATCGTCGACAGCTACAAGGACGATGCCACGGGTCACATGCATGAGATCGCGCCGGGCAAAATGGCGATCACCGAAGTGACGTTGCGCCCGCGCGTCGTGTTCGATCCATCACACGCCGCGACGCGGATGCAACTGGATGCGTTGCATCATGCAGCACAC
Organism: Lysobacterales bacterium; assembly: GCA_038244165.1. GTDB lineage: Bacteria > Pseudomonadota > Gammaproteobacteria > Xanthomonadales > Rhodanobacteraceae > Rudaea. Next base: position 76,371 of record JBBRTT010000009.1, read on the forward strand.
GAGCATTGCTTCCTCGCCAATTCGGTGAAGACGCAGATTCATATCGAGCCGGTTCTGTCATGAGCACCGCCGCGACGCCGCAGCGCACTTATCGCTACTACGATTTCATCCTTGGCGCCTTCGTCTGCGTACTGTTGTGTTCGAACCTGATCGGCCCGGCGAAAATCGCGGAAGTGAATCTGCCACTGATCGGACCGTTCACCTTTGGCGCCGGCGTGCTGTTCTTTCCGATCTCGTACGTGTTCGGCGATATCCTCACCGAGGTCTATGGCTACGCGCGCGCGCGCCGCGTCATCTGGTCGGGACTGGCCGCGCTGATCTTCGCCTCGATCATGGCGACCGTCGTGGTCAAGCTGCCGGCCGCAGCGGGCTGGCACGGCCAGGAAGCTTACGAAAGCATCTTCGGCCAGACCCCGCGCATCGTATTCGCCTCGATCACCGCCTTTTTCCTCGGCGAGTTTGTCAATTCGTATACTTTGGCAAAAATGAAAGTGTGGACGAACGGCAACGCGCTGTGGTCGCGCATCATCGGCTCAACCATCTGTGGCGAGGGCGTCGACTCGCTGGTGTTCTATCCGGCCGCATTTCTCGGCGTGTGGGAAACACAGATGGTGCTGACCGTGATGGTGTCGAACTACATCCTCAAGGTGCTGTGGGAAGTCCTGGCCACGCCTTTGACCTACAAAATCGTGGCTGTGCTCAAGCGCGCCGAGCACGAGGATTACTACGACCGCGACACGAAGTTCACGCCCTTCTCGATCGGTACGTGACGAAAGTCATGTACGCATCTTGCGTCGATCCGGCCTGCGTCTGCGTCTTTGGCTAGACCTTCACCTTCTGGAGAACTGCCATGCGCAATCTGCTCGCCCTCGCGATCCTGTCCCTTGTCAGCACCTCGGCGCTGGCCGGCGAACCGAACCTGCACGGCAACCTCGATGCCGCGCGCGCTATCGTCAAGGCCGATCTGGACTTCGGCGTGCTGGCGAAAAAGGAAGGCACCGCCAAGGCATTCCGCGACGCGATGGATGCAGCCGACGGCACCGTATTCGCCGGCGGCTCGCAGCCGGCAATCGGAAGCGATGCGATCTACACTAAGATGGGCGGCGATGCAGCAGACGAGAGCACGCTGGAATGGCACCCGCTGGAAGCGTTCGCGGCCAAGTCCGGCGACATGGGGGTAACCCGCGGCCGCTGGACGGCGACCGCGAAAGCCGATGCAACCAAACAGGCTACCGGCGCCTACGTCACGGTTTGGCGCAAGAACGTCAAGGGTGAATGGAAAGGCCTGATCGATATCGGTGCAGCGGATAAACCGAAGCCGGCTGCTGCGCCTGCGCAGTGATCAATCCAGCGCGTATCCGAACTGCTGGCGAAACTGGTCGGCGAATTCGTCGTAGGTGAAGCGCTGATTCTGCGTGCCGGGGTGCTCAATCTTGAGCGCACCCATCAGCGACGCCATGCGCCCGCAGGTGGACAGGTCCATATCCTTCATCAGGCCGTAGATCAGTCCGGCGCGATACGCATCGCCGCAGCCGGTCGGATCCGACACGCGGCGTTCGTGCGCCGGCGGAATGTCGAAGGTTTCTTTTTTCGTATGGATGTACGAGCCCTTCGGGCCGCGCGTAACGATGTAGGCGTTGACGCGCTCGGCGATCTGTTTCTCGTCCCAGCCGGTGCTCCGCTGCAGCAGGTTGGATTCGTAGTCGTTGACGGTGACGTACTGCGCCTGCGCGATGAAGGCGCGGAATTCTTCGCCGCTGAACAGCGGCATCGCCTGGCCGGGATCGAAGATGAAGGGGATCTTGCGCTCGGCAAATTCAGTCGCATGCTGCAGCATCGCCTCGCGTCCATCCGGGCCGACGATGCCGAACTTCACATCCGGCACGTCGCGCACATGGTTCTCGAAACTGCGCATCATCGCGCCGGGATGGAACGCGGTGATCTGGTTGTCGTCAAGATCCGTGGTGATGAACGCCTGCGCGGTGTACAGGTCGTCGATCATTTTGATCTGGCTCAAGTCGATATCGCACTTGGTGAAATGCTCGCGATACGGCCCGAAGTCCTGGCCGACCGTGCCCATCGGCACCGGATGGCCGCCGAGCAACTTGAGGTTGTAGCTGATGTTTCCAGCGCAGCCGCCAAATTCCTTGCGCATGCGCGGCACCAGGAAAGCGACATTCAGGATATGGACCTTGTCGGGAAGAATATGATTCTTGAACTGGTCCTGGAACACCATGATGGTGTCGTAGGCGAGCGAACCGCAGATCAGAGCTGGCATGAGTAAATTGTCCAAGAGTCAATGATTGAAATTGCAGATGTCGATTTTAGCCCCCTCTCCCGCCAGCGGGAGAGGTGAATATCACGCTTTCAACTTTTCCAGGAGCAGCGCATTCAGCTGCTGCGGATTGGCCTGGCCGCGGGTGCGCTTCATCACCTGGCCAACGAAGAACTGCAACAGTTTATCCTGACCTGAGCGATATGCGGACAGTTGCGCCGGAAATTCGGCCAGTACCGCGTCGATCGCCGCAACCAGCGCACCGCTGTCGGATATCTGGCGCAGGCCGCGCTCGGCAATGATGGCGTCGGCATCGCCTTCGCCATTCCACATTGCGACAAATACACTTTTCGCGATCTTGCCGGAGATCGCGCCATCGCGCACATGCGCAAGCAGCTGCGCCAGGTTATGCGCGGAAACGCGTGAATCTTCGATCGGCAGTGCCGCTTCATTCAGCGCCGCGGCAAGTTCGCCCAGGGTCCAGTTCGCGCACAGCTTCGCGTCGCCGGGCAGCGCCGCCAGCAGTGTCTCGAAATAGTCCGCGCTGGCCTTGTCGACACATAGTTGCGTCGCGTCAGCTTCCGGCAGATGCAGAGCGTCGATGTAGCGTGTACGGCGCGCTGCCGGTAGTTCCGGCATGTCGGCGGCAATCGCGGCGATCTCTGCGGACGAAACCGAAAGCGGTGGCAGATCGGGATCGGGGAAGTAACGGTAGTCGTCGGCGTCTTCCTTGCTGCGCATCGGCACGGTGCGGTGATGCGCGGCGTCGTACAGGCGCGTCTGCTGCAGGATCTTCTCGCCATTCTCCAACGCGCGGATCTGGCGTTCGATCTCGTACTCGATCGCCTTTTCCACGAAGCGGAACGAGTTGACGTTCTTGATCTCGGCGCGTGTTCCAAGCTTGCTTTCGCCGACCGGTCGCACCGACACATTCGCGTCGCAGCGGAAAGAGCCTTCCTGCATATTGCCGTCGCAGATACCGAGCCAGCGCACCAGCGTATGCACCGTGCGCATGTAGGCGACTGCTTCGTGCGCCGAATACAGCACGGGTGCTGACACGATTTCCAGCAGCGGCACGCCGGCGCGATTGAGGTCAATGCCGGTCGCGGCGTGGAAGGCGTCGTGCAGCGATTTGCCGGCGTCTTCTTCCAGGTGCGCGCGCTGGATTTCGACGTCGAGCGTGCGCCCATCGTCCAGGCGCACCGCGATTCGCCCGTCGCTGACGATCGGCAGTTCGTACTGGCTGATCTGGTAACCCTTCGGCAAGTCGGGATAAAAATAGTTTTTGCGGGCAAATATACTTTGCTGCGCAATCTTCGCGTTCACCGCGAGGCCAAAACGGATCGCCTTGTCCAACGCGGCGCGGTTCGGCACAGGCAAGGTGCCCGGCAGGGCTACATCGACAGCGCTCGCATGCGTGTTCGGTTCGGCGCCATACGCGGTCGAGGCGCCGGAGAACAACTTGCTCGAGGTGGATAACTGGGCATGGATTTCCAGGCCGATGACCGGCTGCCAGCGCAGGGAATCGGTCATGGCGCCGGCTCCCGCATGTGCCAGTCCGTGTGCTGCTGAAGTTGATGCCCGGCATTGAGCAGGCGCGCCTCGCCGAATGCCGGCGCGATCAATTGCAGGCCGACGGGAAGACCATGACTGGCCGCTCCTGCGCATCCTGCGCCCGCGGCACTAGGGCGTCCCTGCCCAGCGAATCCGCACGGCAGCGAAATCGCCGGCAGGCCGGCCAGGTTCACCGCCACAGTGTTGACGTCGGCCGCGTACATTGCCAGCGGGTCGGCGGATTTTTCGCCGAGCTTGAACGCGACGGTCGGCGCGGTCGGTCCGGCGATCAGGTCCACCGACGCGAATGCGGCAGCGAAGTCGTTCGCAATCAGGCGGCGCACGCGTTGCGCGCGCAAATAGTACGCATCGTAATAGCCGGCCGACAGCGCATAGGTGCCGACCAGGATGCGCCGCTGCACCTCGGCGCCAAAACCTTCACTGCGGCTGCGTGTGTACAAATCCTCCAGCGACTTCGGTTCGGCGCAGCGATGGCCGTAACGCACGCCGTCGTAGCGCGCCAGGTTGCTCGATGCTTCAGCCGGCGCGATGACATAATAGGCGGGAATAGCGAGCGCTGAGTTTGGCAGGCTGATATCGACAAGTATCGCGCCGAGTTTTTCCAGTTCGCGCAACGCGGCGTGGTTTGCGCCAGCGACGCCATCCTCGACGCCCGCGCCGAAATATTCGCGCGCCACGCCGATGCGTATACCTTTCAACGAAGTGGACAAAGCGGCATTGTAGTCTTCGCGTGGACGGGCCGCGCTGGTGACGTCGCGCGCGTCGTGACCTGCGATCGCCGCCAACACCTGCGCGCAGTCGGCGGCGCTGCGCGCGAGCACGCCGGCGCAATCCAGGCTCGACGCAAACGCGATCATGCCCCAGCGCGAGACGCGCCCGTAGGTCGGCTTGATGCCGGTGATGCCGCAGAACGCGGCGGGCTGGCGGATCGAACCGCCGGTGTCGGTGCCGGTCGCGAACGGCACGATGCCCGCCGCCACCGCGGCGGCCGAGCCACCGGACGAACCACCCGGTACACGCGTCGTGTCCCAGGGATTGCGCACCGGACCGAAGCAACTGTTCTCGTTGGACGAGCCCATTGCGAACTCGTCCATGTTCGTCTTGCCGATCGATACCGCATTCGCCGCGGCGAGCTTTTCCACGACGGCCGCATCGTACGGCGGCACGAAGTTTTCGAGCATGCGCGAGGCACAGGTGGTGCGTACACCATTTGTGCAAAAAATATCCTTGTGCACAAAGGGAATTCCCGCCAGCACGCTCGCGCTCGCGGTCGCCAACGCGGCGTCCGCATCGCGCGCGGCGGCCAGTGCCGGCTCCGCGCATAGGGTGATGAAGGCATTGAGTCCGACGCGCGCCTGCGCGGCGGCGAGCGCGCGCTCGGTGAGCTCGACCGCGGTCGTGTCCCGCGCGCGCAATGTCTGCGCCAGTTGCGCAATGCCCGGAGTCATCGCGCGTCCTACTCGATCACTTTAGGTACAAGGTACAAGCCGCCGCGGGCTTCCGGCGCCAGGGCCAGAAACGCGTCGGCGCGATCGGCCTCGCTTACCTGGTCCGCACGCCAGGCCAGGGTCTGCGCGTGTGGATGCGCCATCGGCTCGATGCCGGCCAGCTCCACGCCTGCCAGGTGATCGGCCAGTTCCAGCACACGGGCCAGTTCTTCCGCCAGAGCGGGGGCGGCCGCATCGTCGATGGCAAGGCGTGCGAGGCGCGCGATATGGCGCACGGTGGCGTGATCGATCTGCATGGCAAAAACGGGGCGATTTACGGCCCGCGACGATAGCACAGCAGTCGCGGCATCTCGACCGGAAAAGTGTGGCGCAGCCCGCAACTTAACGGCTTTTTTCTTGCTTAAGGCGACACTGGTTACTACACTGTCGCGCTTTGCCCGCCCTCCTCCCATACACGCATCGAGTGCTTCATGTTCAAAGGTTTACGCGGTCTGTTTTCCAACGATCTTTCGATCGATCTCGGCACCGCCAACACGCTGATCTACGTCCGCGGCCAGGGCATCGTCCTGAATGAGCCTTCCGTCGTCGCGATCCGTCAGGATCGTGGGCCGGGCGGGCCGCGTTCGGTCGCGGCCGTCGGCAGCGACGCCAAGCGCATGCTCGGCCGTACCCCCGGCAACATCGTCACGATCCGGCCGTTGAAGGATGGCGTCATCGCCGACTTCTCGATGACCGAGGAAATGCTCAAGCAATTCATCAAGAAGGCGCATCGTTCGCGCCTGTTCCGGCCAAGTCCTCGCGTGCTGGTGTGCGTCCCCTGCGGCTCGACCCAGGTCGAACGCCGCGCGATCAAGGAATCGGCCGAGAGCGCCGGCGCGCGCGATGTCTACCTCATCGAAGAACCGATGGCCGCAGCGATCGGCGCAGGTATCCCGGTGCACGAGGCGCGCGGCTCGATGGTGCTGGACATCGGTGGCGGGACCTCGGAAGTGGCCGTTATCTCGCTCAACGGCATCGTCTATTCGCAGTCGGTGCGCATCGGCGGCGACCGCTTCGACGAGGCCATCATCAATTACGTACGGCGCAATCACGGCACCCTGATCGGCGAAGCCACGGCCGAGCGCATCAAGTTCGAAGTCGGCTGCGCGTTCCCGCCGGCCGAAGTGAAGGAAATGGAAGTCTCCGGCCGCAATCTGGCTGAAGGCGTGCCGCGCGCATTCACGATCAATTCCAACGAAATCCTCGAAGCGCTGCACGAGCCGCTTGCCGGCATCGTCGCCGCGGTGCGTTCCGCGCTGGAACAGACGCCACCGGAATTGTGCTCGGACGTCGCCGAACGCGGCATCGTGCTCACCGGCGGTGGCGCCCTGCTGCGCGATATTGACCGCCTGATCTCGGAGGAAACCGGCCTGCACGTGCACGTGGCCGACGATCCCTTGACATGTGTCGCACGTGGCGGCGGACGCGCGCTGGAATTGATCGACCAGCACGGCAGCGACTTCTTTGCGCCGGAATGAACAGGACATAGCTGAGGGCTGAGGGTCGAGGGCTGGATATCGGGCACTGATTGCGACCGCGTATACTTTCCGCACCCAGTTCGCGCGAGCATCACTGCCACATCGAAATGGCCCAGCCCTCCACCCTCAGCCCTCAGCCCTTTTCTTCATGGCGCTGACTCACACCGATAACGCCCACCTGTTCGCGACTGCGTCGAGCACCCTGCGGCTGATTGGCTATCTTGCCCTGGCGATCGTGCTGATGGTGACCGACCATCGCGGCGGCTACCTGGAACGCATCCGCTGGGCCATGAGCATCGCGATCGAACCGATGTACCGCATCGCTGCGTTGCCTTCGCAGCTCGCGCGCAAAGCCGGTCTGGCCCTGTCTGATCGCGAGCAGTTGACCGAACAGAACGCTGAATTGAGCCGGAAACTGCTGCTGGCCGAGGCACAGCTAAAGCGCCTGACCGCGGTGCGCGAGCAGAATCAGCGCCTGCAGGAACTGCTCGACGTGCAGCGCAGTATCGCCATCAGCGTGCAACTGGCCAAAATTATAGATGTGGACACCGATCCGTTCCGGCATCGCCTGTTGCTCAACGTCGGCGCCAACCAGGGCGTCAAGATCGGCCAGGCAGTGATCGACGCGCACGGCATCATGGGCCAGGTCGTGGAAACGCTGCCGAACACGGCGACGGTGATGCTGATCACGGACCCGGCGCACGCGCTGCCGGTCACCCTGGAGCGCACCGGTCTGCGCACGATCGCGCGTGGCAGCGGCGCGCTCGATACGCTGGAATTGCCAAACATTCCGGTGAGCGCCGACGTCAAAGTGGGCGACAAGCTCATCAGTTCCGGGCTGGGTGGGCATTTCCCGGCCGGATTTCCCGTGGCTGAAGTGCGCTCGATCAGCAACGATGTCACCGGCATGTTTGCCGCAGCAACGGCGACGCCAATCGCCGCGCTGGATCGCAGCGGCGAAGTGCTGTTGCTGCACGAGCTACCCGATCCGATTGGGCCGCCGGACCTGGCCCCCGTCGCCGGACCGCCAGCGAATCTGGCCGGCGACGCGGCTGGCCCGCTTCCGACGAAGACCCGACCATGAACCGCGCGCGCACGAACGCCATCCTGTTCTGGAGCAGCGTCGTGCTGTGCTTCCTGCTGCAGCTGATGCCGCTGCCGCAGGCGCTGCTGCCGTTCAAGCCGTACTGGCTGGCGCTGATCCTGGTGTACTGGGCGCTGGAAACGCCGGAACGCGTCGGCCTGGGGCTGGCCTTTATCGTCGGCCTCATCGGTGATGCGCTCACCGGCGAACTGCTCGGCGAACAGGCGCTGCGGCTTTGTATACTTTGTTTCATCATTCTGCGCTTTCGCTCGCGTCTGCGCTTTTTCCCGATGTGGCAGCAGTCGCTCGCCTTGTTCGTGCTCCTGCTCAACGACCGCGTCGTGCTGCTGATGATCCGCGCCTGCGCCGGCGAACCGTCGCCACCGGCGGCCTTCTGGCTGGCTCCGGTCGCCGGCATGCTGGCGTGGCCGTGGCTGTTCCTGCTGTTCGACGATCTGCGCGCGCGCCTGCGCGTGCATGAGACGTGATCCGCCGCGGCGCCAGCGATCCGCGCCTGCGGATCAAGGATGCACAGAACGAATCGGCCGGGTTCCGCTTGCGCGCGATTGTCGGCTTCGTGCTGATTGCGCTGTGCCTGGGCCTGCTCGGCGCGCGCTTTGCATATCTGCAGGTCACCCGCCACAGCGAATTCAGTTCGCGCTCGGATTCCAACCGCATCTCGGTGCGCCGGGTCGCGCCGACGCGCGGACTGATCTATGACCGCAACGGCGTGCTGCTAGCGGAAAACGTTGCCGCGTTCCGCCTGGAAGTGGTGCCGGACAAGGTCCAGGACATGGCGCACACGCTCGCGGACCTGGGCGCGGTCATCGCCCTGTCCGACGACGACCTGGAGCATTTCACCGCCCTGCGCAAGGCCAAGCACACATTCGAAAGCATTCCCTTGCGCTTCAAGTTGTCCGAGGACGAGATCGCGCGCTTCTCGACCGAGCGCTGGCGTTTTCCCGGCATCGACATCGTGCCGTATCTCACCCGCTCCTATCCGCAGGGCGAAGAATTCGCACACCTGGTCGGCTACGTCGGCCGCATCGACGTCGTCGACGCGGAAAAGCTCGATGCGCAGCGCTACGCAGGAACCACGCATATCGGCAAGACCGGCATCGAGCGCACCTATGAGGATGCCCTGCACGGCGAACCCGGCTACGTACTGGAGGAAGTCAACGTCGACAAGCGGCCGTTGCGCGAGATCAATCGCGTGGCGTCGACCCCCGGCAAGAATCTTTACCTTTCCATCGACGCGCGCCTGCAGCGGGTGACCGAAGAAGCGTTCGAGGGCCGCGCCGGGGCGGCCGTCGCGATCGATCCGCGCAACGGCGAAGTGCTGGCCCTGGTCAGCGTGCCGAGCTTCGATCCCAACCTGTTCGTCAACGGCATCGGCAAAGTGGATTACGCCACATTGTTGAATGCTGTGGACAAGCCGCTGCTCAATCGCGCCATTGCTGCCGGCTACACGCCGGGCTCCACGGTCAAGCCGTATCTGGCGCTCGGTGGCCTGGAACTGGGCCTGCGCCGCCCCGAAGACACGGTATTGTCGGTCGGCGAGTTCTTCATTCCCGGCCAATCGCGCGGCTATCGCGACGACAAACGTGGCGGCCACGGCCGCGTCGACCTGGTGCAGGCGATCTCGCAGTCGGTCAACACGTATTTTTATTCACTCGCGCTGGACATGGGCATCGACCGCTTCAGCGGCTGGATGGGCAAGTTCGGCTTTGGCAAACCCACCGGCATTGACCTCATCGGCGAAAGCGCCGGTGTGCTGCCGTCGCGTGAATGGAAATGGGGACGCTTCAACCAGGCCTTTTATCCGGGTGAGACCGTGATCGCCGGCATCGGCCAGGGCTATTGGGTGATCACGCCGTTGCAGCTGGGGCAGGCAATGGCGACGATGGCCGCGCGCGGCGTGCGTCACCCGCCGCATCTGCTGCGCACTATCCAGGATGGGCTCAATGCGCCCGCGCAGGCGGTGGCTGTGGCGCCCGCCGATCCGAGCATTATCCACAATGCGCAAAACTGGATTCCGGTACTGCAAGGCATGATCGCCGTGGTCAACGGCGGCGGCACCGCCAGCGGCCTAGGCAAGGAATTTCCGTATGTCATTGCCGGCAAGACCGGCACAGCCGAACGCTTTTCGCGCACGGACGAGGAATGGACCAGCATCAGCACCGCGCCGATCGAACGTCACCAGGTGCTGTTTGAGGCGTTTACGCCCGCCGACGATGCACGCATCGCCGTAGCCATAGCGCTCGAGGCCGGGCGCAGCGGCGCGCACGATGCCGCACCGATCGCGCGCAAGATGCTCGACGCCTGGCTCAAGAACGACGATGGCGCACCTGCTTCCGCTGCTGCCGGCGGGCCGACATGAACCGCGGCCTCGTATCGCGATTGCAACTGTGGGCGCTGCGTGCCGTGCGCCGCCCGTATTTCGACCTGCCGCTGATCGCCGCATTGATACTTTTGGCGCTTTGTGGACTTGTAACTTTGTACAGCGCAAGTGATCTGGATCGGCATCTGGTGCTGAGCCAGGCCGCACGTTTCCTGCTCGGCGGCGTGTTGATGCTGGCGATTGCGCGGATTCCGCCGTCGGTGCTGCGCAACTGGACGCCGTGGCTGTACGCGGCCAGCCTGCTGCTGCTGATCGCGGTCGCGCTGCTCGGCCAGGGTCGCGGCGCGAACCGCTGGTTGAATTTGGGGATCATGCGCTTTCAGCCATCAGAACTGGTCAAGCTGACCCTGCCGATGATGGTTGCCTGGTACTTGCACACGCGCGAGCTGCCGCCGCGCTGGTTGACCCTGGCCGCTGTCGCCCTGCTGATCATTGCACCGGCCTTGCTGATCGCCAGGCAACCGGATCTGGGTACCGCCTTGCTGGTGGCCGCCAGCGGTGTGTTCGCCGTGTTTCTGGCGGGCCTGGCCTGGTGGCGCATCCTGCTCGTGCTCGGCGCGGCGGCGGGCGCGGCGCCGGTTGCCTGGCACTTCATGCACGAATATCAGCGCAACCGCCTGCGCATGTTTCTGGATCCGGAATCTGATCCGCTCGGCAACGGCTGGCACATCATTCAGTCCGAGATCGCGGTCGGCTCCGGCGGCTGGTTCGGCAAGGGCTGGCACCACGGCACGCAGTCGCGTCTGGAGTTCCTGCCCGAACACACGACCGATTTCGTGTTCGCCGTGTTCTCCGAGGAATGGGGCCTCATCGGCGTGATCGCGCTGATCGCGCTGTACTTGTTCATCGTCGGCCGCGGCCTGATGATTGCCGCGAACGCGCGCGACACCTATTCGCGCCTGCTCGCCGGTGCGATCAGTATGTCCTTCTTCGTCTATGTGATGGTCAACGGCGGCATGATCACCGGGATGCTGCCCGTGGTCGGTGTGCCGCTACCCCTGATCAGTTATGGCGGCACCTCGGCGGTCTCGCTGCTGGCCGGTTTCGGCGTTCTGATGTCGATCCATGGCCACCGCAAGCTGCTGCCTCGATGAACCTCTGCACAAGCTACTGCGCTCGGTATCTCGTACGAATCCGGTGCTCGGAATCCTCATGTACATCTGAGTACACTCCGGTTCCTGCGCGCAGTATTCGTACGACCTACCTTCGCTCGCTACGCTTCTGCAGAGGTTCTCAACCGCATGCTAACCTAGCGCGCATCGCGACACGCATGTTTCAGGTTTTTTCGATGCCGGGTTTTGCCAGTTTGTATTCTGCTTGCTGTGTCCTGCTTTTGCTTGTCGCCAGCGCGACACATGCAGCCGTTCCCGACGCCGCGACAGTCGCGGCCGCTGAAAAGCAATTCGCCGAGAAGCTTGCGAACGACCACGGCCTGAACGAGGCCGATGTGCTGGCGACGCTGGCCGGAGCGCATTATCAGCAAAGTGTCATCGATGCGATCTCACGACCCGCCGAATCCAAGGCATGGAAGGATTACCGGCCGATCTTCGTCACCGAGCGTCGCATCGCTGACGGCGCCGCGTTCTATCGCGCCAATGCCGTGCTGCTCAAGAAGACCGAAACCGATTTCGGTGTGCCAGCGGAACTGATCGTGACCATCCTCGGCGTGGAAACCAACTATGGCCGCGTCACCGGGCGCTACCGCGTGCTGGATGCGCTTACCACGCTCGCGTTCTACTACCCGCCGCGCCAGGATTTCTTTCGCGGCGAACTGGCGCAGCTGCTCACCTTGCGCAGCCCGAGCTTCCCGTACGCACCGGCTGAGTTGATGGGCTCCTACGCCGGCGCGCTCGGCTGGGGCCAGTTCATGCCGACGAGCATTGCCCGCTTCGCGCGCGATGGTGACGGCGATGGAAAAGTGGATTTGTGGAATTCGTTGCCGGATATCTTTGCCAGCGTGGCCAATTATTTCATCGCCCATGGCTGGCAGAAAGGCGGTCTGGTCGCGTTGCGCGCACGCGTTGCGGCTGAGCCGCGCGCAGTGACGCCGGCCAGCCTTGAACCGGCCTATCCGCTGCAGCAGCTGGCCGAATGGGGCTATGCCATCGATACGAAGGTCGATCCGATGACGCCGGCCAGCCTGATCACGCTGGAAGGTGCGGAAGGCCCCGAAATCTGGATCACGTTCGAAAACTTCTACGCGATTTCGCGTTACAACAAGAGTCCGCTGTATAGCCTTGCGGTGTACCAGTTGAGCCAGGCGATCGCCACAGAAATCGCCACCGATACGGCGGCTGTGCCGGCGCCATGAAGCCAGGCGGCGCGCGCCTCGCGGTCGCGCTCATCCTGATTATATTGGCGGTCGTAGTGAGCGGCTGCACGCACAAGCCGGCGACGAAACCAAGTTTTCCGCCACGCGAGTCCAGCGTTGCGCCGCCAGCCTCACGCGCCCCGGGCGGCCGCTACGCCCAGGACAATGATTCGACGCCCGGCGAAGTCCCGGATATCAGCAAGATTCCGCAACCCGTGCCCAAGACGGAACCGCGTTCGCAATACGGCAACAAATCGCCGTACTCGGTGCTCGGCGAGAGCTATCGGGTCCTCGCGTCGGCCAACGGCTACGTCGAGCGCGGCCTGGCCTCCTGGTACGGCAACAAATTCCACGGCTACATGACCTCGGATTTCGAGCGCTACGACATGTACGCCTACACCGCCGCAAGCAAGACCCTGCCGCTGCCGTGCTATGCGCGCGTGACCAACCTGGAGAACGGGCGCAGCGTGATCGTGCGCGTCAACGACCGCGGACCGTTCGTTTCGAACCGCATCATCGACCTGTCCTACGTCGCCGCCGTGAAGATTGGGGTGTGGCCCAAGGGCACGGCGATGGTCGAGGTACGCGGCATCGATCCATCCCGTCCTCAGGAACCCATGCGCAGCGCCGCGGTCACAACGGGAAGCATTTCGCCACAGAAAACGCCCAAACCCACGCTATATCTGCAGGTGGGCGCATTTGCCGATGCGGCGAACGCCGAACGCGCGGCAGCCAGGGTGCGTGCAGCGCATCTGGGTCCGGTGCAGGTCGTTCAGGTGCAGGTTGACGCGAAAACGGTGCAGCGCGTGCGTCTGGGGCCGCTCAAGGATGCGGACGAGGCTGACCGCCTCGCCCCGCGCCTGCGCGATCTGGGATTAGGTATGCCGCGTGTAGCAGTGGATAATTAGCTGAAGCCGTTGCAAAACTACTGCGCTTGATATTTCGTGCGCGGCCGGTGCTCGGAATCCTCATGTACATCTGAGTACACTCCGGTTCCTGCGCGCCGCCCGCACACGAACTACCTTCGCTCGCTACGTTTTCCAATGGCTTCCCCCACATTACTTGTTCTATTTTTACGGAATTCTCAATGAAGTTTTTGCAGCAGGCACCGGCAAGAGTATATTTTACCGCATTGTTCACTTTGTGCATCGCGACCACGCCGTTGACCGTGCTCGCGCGCACGCATGCCAAACCCAATCCCGCGGCGACGCAGCACAGTCAGGCTGCGGCACCCGCCTCAACCCAGCCGTCGGCGTCGCCGCCGGCAAGCGACGCACAAGCCGCGCCTGCAAATCTGCCAACTCCAAATGCTGCGGCCACGCCCAAGCCCGGCGCGATCAACGTGCCGATGCCGTCGGCACCGTCGCTGAGCGCCAAGAGCTGGGCGCTGATGGATTTCGCGACCGGCCAGATGCTCGGCGACAACAATGCCGACGCGCGCGTGGAGCCGGCATCGATCACCAAGGTGATGACAGCGTACGTCGTCTCAGCGGAACTGGCCGCCGGCAAGATCAAGCTCGACGATCAGGTGTTCATCAGCGAGAACGCCTGGCGCGGCGGCGGCGCGGGCACGGACGGCTCGACCAGTTTCCTTGCGGTCAATTCCAAGGTCGCGCTGAAGGATCTGATGTACGGCATGATCATCCAGTCCGGTAACGATGCGGCGATTGCGCTCGCCGAGCACATTGCCGGTTCCGAGCAGACATTTGCCGAGCTCATGAATCAGTACGCGATAAAGCTCGGCATGACCGGCACGCATTACGTCAATTCTTCGGGCCTGCCCGATCCAAATCATTATTCCACCGCGCACGACATCGCCTTGCTGTCGCGCGCCGTGATCCATGATTTCCCCGAGGACTACAAGATCTACGCGATCAAGGAGTTTGAGTGGAACGGTATCACCCAGCACAACCGCAACACCTTGCTATGGCGCGACGGCTCCGTGGACGGCATCAAGACCGGCCACACCAAGGAAGCCGGTTTCTGCCTGGCCACGTCCGCCAAGCGCGGTGATCAGCGCCTGATCGCCGTGGTCATGGGCGCGACCAGCGAAAAACAGCGCGCGGACGACAACCAGTCGCTGCTGAACTATGGTTTTCGTTTCTATGAAAGCCACAAGCTGTACGACGCCGGCAAGCCTCTGGCCCAGCCGGAATTGTGGAAAGGTGCACAAAATGTACTTGCGCTCGGTGTCGCCGAAGAAGTGCTGGTGACCCTGCCGCGCGGACGCTACAACGATCTGAAGGCCAGCATGGACCTGCCCAGCCGCCTTATCGCGCCGTACACCAAGGGCCAGAAAGTCGGCATGGTGCGCGTTGCGCTCGACGGCAAGGTTCTGGTCGAACGCCCGCTGGTTGCCCTGACCGACGCGCCCGAAGCCGGCTTCTGGGGCCGCATGTCCGACGGCATCCTGATGTGGTTCAAGGGCGACAAGAAGAGCGATGTTTCGGCGCTACCGAATACGCGGTGAGTGAGCGCACAAGCTGGAATTGGACGACCTGCAGCTATATGTTGTTCTGACTCATGAAATCCCTCGACGACCTGCAACCACAAAATCCCGAGCAGGGCTTCCAGTTTCCCGGGGCCTTCGAAGTCACCGCCGTGGGTAAGGGCCATGTCGGGCTGGAGGATCGCGTGTCGGAAATCATTGTTGCGCTGGGCATGGCCGTGCTCAACGGCAGTCTGCGCACGCGGCCGTCGAATGAAGGCAACTATATTTCCGTGAGCGTGACGTTCACTTGTCCGTCGCGAGAAAAATACGAAGCAGTGCACGCGGCATTGCGCGCGGATCCGGCGGTGAAGTGGACGCTTTGATTCCATCCCCAGGAGAGGTGGAAAAGCATTTGCTGGTGCGCCGCCTGCACGGCCTGCAACCCTACGAACCGGTGTGGCGTGCGATGCAGGCGTTTACCGACTCGCGCACGCCGGAGAGCGCAGACGAATTGTGGGTCGTCGAGCACGAACCCGTGTTCACCCTCGGCCAGGCTGGCAAGTGGGAGCATGTGTTGCTGCCCGGCGATATCCCGGTCGTGCCGGTCGATCGCGGCGGCCAGGTGACCTACCACGGGCCGGGTCAGATAGTGGCGTATCCCTTGGTCGACCTGCGCCGCAGCGGAATCGGCGTACGCGATTTCGTGCAGCGGATAGAGCAGGCGATCATCGACACCCTGGCCGAATGGAACATCGTCGCCGCGCGCAAGGACGGTGCGCCCGGTGTCTACGTGGCCGGGGCCAAAGTCGCCGCATTGGGCCTGCGTGTGCGCCGGGGCTGCACATTCCACGGCCTGGCGTTCAACGTGAACATGGATCTTGAGCCGTTCCAGCGCATTAATCCCTGTGGCTTTCAGGGCCTTGACGTCACGCAAATGCTAGACTTGGGCGGCCCGTCGCGGCTGGCGGACGTGGAAACCGTGCTGATTGCCGAACTCGCGCGACAACTCGGCTTGAAAGCCATACCGACTGCACCACCTCTTACTTTTGGCGCTGGCGCCGAAACCGCAAACCGCACTAGCGTACCGACATGAATGTTTCCGTAGACAAGACCATTCCCATCGCCGTCGTCGTTGAAGGTGCGAAGCAACTCGGCGAAGACAAGATCGCGCGCAACCGAGCCGGTTTCGATGCCGCCGTGCCGATGCTGCGCAAACCCAGCTGGATTCGCGTGCGCATTCCGCCCGGCAATGCCGTGGCCAGGCTCAAATCGAAATTACGCGCGAACCGCCTGGTGACGGTGTGCGAGGAAGCCTCGTGCCCGAACATCCACGAATGCTTCGGCAAGGGCACGGCCACGTTCATGATCCTGGGCGAAGTGTGCACGCGGCGTTGCTCGTTCTGCGATGTCGCCCATGGCCGGCCGAAACCGCCGGACGCCGAGGAACCGCGCCACCTGGCCGAGACCATTGCCGACATGGGCCTGCGCTACGTCGTCATCACCTCGGTCGACCGCGATGACTTGCGCGACGGCGGCGCCAGCCATTTTGCCGACTGTATCCGCGAGGTTCGTGCGGCCAGTCCCGGCATAAAGCTCGAGATCCTGACCCCGGATTTCCGCGGCAAGGGCCGCATGGAACGCGCGCTGGAAGTGCTCGCCGCGGCGCCGCCGGACGTGTTCAACCACAATCTGGAAACCGTGCGCGAGCTCTATCCGAACGTGCGGCCGGGCGCCGATTACGACTGGTCATTGAAATTATTGCAGCAGTTCAAGGCGCAGCACCCGTCGATTCCGACCAAATCCGGGATCATGCTTGGTCTGGGCGAAACCCTGGACCAGGTCCATGGCGCGTTGAACGATCTGCGCGTCCACGCTGTCGATATGGTGACTATCGGACAATACCTGCAACCGACGGCGCATCACCATCCGGTGTTGCGCTACTGGACGCCGGAGGAATTCGACGCGCTGGCGGACTACGGACACAAACTCGGTTTCGAGCACGTGGCCTCCGGACCGCTGGTGCGTTCGTCGTATCACGCCGACCAGATGGCGCACGCGGCGGGTTACGTCGATGCGGAAGTTGCGTGATTTAGAAAGTACGATTGTCTTGGAGATGATCGAAAGAATTTGAGAAGTGCAGCCAGGACGGCTGCTTATTGACCCTCGCGATCAAGAATGATTGCAAAAATAAATTGAAGTGCAGTCACGGATGACTGCTTTGTGATCTTCGCAATCAGGGACGATTGCAAAAACACCGGAGAATTTAGATGTCCAAATATGTGGCCCTGATCGCGCTGGTGCTCGCCGGCACTGCCTGGGCAAAGCCCGCGCCGGATGCCGGCAATGTGCTGCTCAAGCCGACGCCGGATCAGACCCAGGCCGCACTGCTGGCGACGCGTTTCCTCACGCGTTTCCATTACAAGGCTGAACCGCTGGACGCAAAGATGTCGGCGCAGATTTTCGACCGCTATCTCAACGCGCTCGACATCGATCGCCTGTTCTTCACCCAGGCCGACATCGATGCCTTCACCGCGCAGCGCGACAAGCTCGGCGATGCGATCTACAGCCAGGATCTGTCGGTACCTTACGCCATCTTCAACCTGTATGAGCAGCGCGTCGGCGAGCGCACCGCGTTCGCGCGCGAGCAGCTCAAACTGGGTTTCGATTTCAGCAAGGATGAAAGCTACCGCTACGAGCGCGAAAAAGCGCCGTGGGCGAAAACCGAGGCCGAGGTCAACGACATCTGGCGCAAGCGCGTCAAGAACGACTGGTTACGCCTGAAGCTCACCGCCAAGACCGACGACAAGATCCGCAGCACGCTGGACAAGCGTTATGCGAACTATCTGGATCGCATGCATCAGCTCAAGTCCGAAGACGTATTCCAGACTTTCATGAACGCCTACGCGATGGCGATCGAGCCGCACACCAATTACCTCGGCCCGCGCGCCAGCGAAAATTTCGATATCGCGATGAAGCTTTCGCTGGAAGGTATCGGCGCGGTCCTGCAGCGTGACGACGACTACACGGCGATCCGCGAGATCGTGCCCGGTGGCCCGGCGTCGCTGTCGGGCAAGTTCAAGGTCGGCGACCGCATCGTCAGTGTTGGCCAGGGCGAATCCGGCGCGTTGACCGACGTCATCGGCTGGCGTCTGGATGATGTGGTCGATCTGATCCGCGGCGCCAAGGACACCACAGTGCGCCTGGAAGTATTGCCGGTCGACGCCGGTCCCGATGGCAAGCACCAACAGATTGCGCTGGTGCGCAAGAAAGTCGCTATCGAGGAACAGGCTGCAAAGAGCTCGGTGATCGAGGTCAAGCGCGGCGATGTCAACCATCGTATCGGCGTGATCACGCTGCCCACGTTCTATGAGGATTTCGATGCGCGCCGCCGCGGCGACAAGGACTACAAGAGCGCCACGCACGATGTGGAGAAATTGCTGGTCGGGCTGAAAAAGCAAAATGTGGACGGCGTCCTTGTCGATCTGCGCAACAACGGCGGCGGCTCGCTGTCCGAAGCGATCGACCTGACCGGCTTGTTCACCGGCAAGGGCGCGGTCGTTCAGGTGCGCAATGCGAACGGGCATATCGAGGAAGGGCGCAATATCCACACCGACATGGTCTGGGACGGCCCGCTCGAAGTGCTGGTCAACCGCAATTCCGCTTCGGCGTCGGAGATTTTTGCTGCGGCGATCCAGGATTACGGACGCGGCCTCATTGTCGGCGAGCCGACCTACGGCAAGGGCACCGTGCAGAATCTGGTCGACCTGGACCAGATGTCGCAAAACGAGAAGCCGACTTTCGGCGAATTGAAGATGACCATCCAGCAGTTCTTCCGCATCAACGGCGGTTCAACACAATTGCGCGGCGTGACGCCGGACATCGCGTTCGCGGTCACGCCCGACTTCGACCAGAATGGCGAGCAGGCGTTCGACAACTCGCTGCCGTGGACATCGATCCCCGCCGCCGGCTATGCGCCGACGTCGGATCTGAAGGCGATCGTGCCGATGCTGGAAGCGCGCCACGAGGCCCGCACGATTGGGCAAAAAGACTGGCAAGCCTACGAAGCAGACGTCGCCGATGCGCGCAAGCAGCGCAAGGAAACGACGATCTCGCTGAACGAGCAGGCGCGCCGCGTGGAGCGCGACGAGCAGGAAAAGAAGCGGCTCGAGCGACACCCGGAGCTGGCGACGAAGGCGACAAGCGCGGCCACCGACGGCACCTTGGATCCCACCGCAAAGGAACAGGCTTCGGCACATCTACCGGGTGCGCCGAAAAAGGGTACGCAGGAAAATATCCGGCGCGTCGATATCGATACCGCCAATGATGTCGTGATCATCGATCCCGTAGTGAAGGACAAGAAGAATGTTATTGCCGGCGCGCCAGACAAGGGCACCGAAATAGATGATCGCTCCGACGATGGTTTGCAAGCCGACGAACGCAGCCTGAAATCCGATCTCGCGCAGGAACAAAAACGCAAGAACGAGAAGGATGTCGTGCTGACCGAAGGCTCGCGCATCCTCGGCGACGAAATCGATCTGATCCACAGCGACACCAAGCTCGCCGCGCAGGTGCTGCCGCATCCGGGGCCGGGCAAGGACTCAGTGGACTAGGTTCATTCTGAAACGATGCGGCACGGCTCGAGCCGTGCCGCATCCCTTTCACCCCCGCCGATCGCTGCGATCGGGGCTGTTGACCGCAACGGACGGCAGTTACGCCTTACGCACTGAACCACCCCGGCCCGGTGCGTAACGCTCTTTGAGCCATGCAAAAAACGCGCGCAACCCCTGGGCTTCGCCGCCAGACGGTCGACCTGGCCGATCAGCGTCATTCCAGGCGTACACATCCAGATGCAACCACGCCAGGTTGTCCGGCACGAAGCGCTGCAAATACAGCGCTGCGGTGATGGCGCCGGCCATCCTCGAACTACCGGCGTTGCCGATGTCGGCGATGCGCGAGTCGAGCATGCTCAGGTAGGGTTTCCACAACGGCATGCGCCAGAGGCAGTCGCGCTCGGCTTGGCCGTTGCGCAGCACGGCATCGGCCAGATCATCGCGATTGGCGAACAAGGCCGGCAACTCCGGACCGAGCGCGACACGGGCCGCTCCTGTCAGGGTGGCGAAATCGATGATGAGGTCGGGTTTTTGTTCCGCGGCAAAACTGAGCGCATCGCAAAGCACCAGGCGGCCCTCCGCGTCGGTGTTGTCCACTTCCACGGTGATGCCGGCACGCGTGCGGATCACTTCGCCGGGGCGATAGGCATTGGCCGCGATGGCGTTCTCGACCGCAGGCACCAGCAAGCTCAGGCGCAGGGGAAGTTTCGCCTGCATGATCATGCCCGCCAATGCGATCGCGTGCGCGGCGCCACCCATGTCCTTCTTCATCCAGCGCATGCCGTCGCTGGTTTTCAGATCCAGTCCGCCGGTGTCGAAACACACACCCTTGCCGACCAGCACCAGATGCGGATCGCGCGACTTGCCCCAGGTCAGCTCGACCAGACGCGGCTCGCGATGACTGGCGCGGCCGACCGCGTGGATCGTCGGGAAGTTGGATTTGAGCAGCTGCGTACCGACCCAGTCGCGATACTTGCCGGCATGCGCTTTTGCCAACTGGCGGATTTCCGCGGCGAGTTCCGCCGGGCCCATGTCCTGGGTCGGCGTGTTGACCAGATCGCGCACGCGATAAATCGCATCCAGCGTTGGTGCCACAGCGCGCAACGTGGCGCGGTCGACGACAAGTTGCGCCGGAGCACGCACCGGTTTGCGATAGCGAGCGTAGCGATACGCGCCGAGTCCCCAACCCAGCGCTGCACGCAGCGGATCAAGCTCGATGCCAGCCCGCGCGATCCCGGTCGCATCCTGAGGCGAATCCCCCAAGCGATAGTTTCCGGCCGGTAAACTTTGCGGCAATGTGGACAATGCGTAAATGTCCTCGACACTTGAAATGCCGACAAGCACTGCGCGGAGTTGCCCCTGCGCGTCAGGCACGAGACAAAACCTGCCGGGTTCGCCGGCGAAGCCGCTGGCCCCGATCCAGCTGGGAGCACCCTTGCCCAGAGAACGGGCGACGCCCGCCAGAGTCTTGGCATCCACCGCGATGAGCGCAGTGGCTGCCTGCCCGGCGTGCTTGGATTCGATCAGTCCGTGCATGTCTTGCTCCTGAACTGCGCCTTGCGACTCAATGTGTTAAGCCGACTATTTACGGCAACACATGACAGCCAAGCAGAGACTATGCCAACGCGCTCGAAGAACTTTCGCTGATTGCCAGCGCGGCCAGCGCATCGGCCAATTCGGCCAGGTCACGTACGATCAGATCCGGCGACTTCGGGTGCTGCCACGCCGCCTGCGTGCGATTCAACCAGGCGCTGCGCAGACCCGCAGCGCAGGCACCGCCCACGTCTTGCTCCGGGTCGTCGCCGACATGCAGCACCGCGTCGGGCGGCAAGCCCAGGCGATCGCAGACGGCGTGGAAAATCTGCGGTGCCGGCTTTGCCGCGCCGAAATCGCGTGCACAAATGGAAAACTGGAAAAAGCGCGACAAGCCGATCTTGTCCAAATCTGCATTGCCGTTGGTCAGGGACACGAGCGGGAATTGCGCCGCGAGCCGCTCCAGCGCCGGCAGCGCGTCGGCGTAGCAATCGACCTGGTTGCGCGCTGCATAGAATTCGGCAAACGCGGACTCGACGTGATCGTCTCCGTAGCCGTGCGGAGTCAACGCTGCGCTCAGCGAAAGCCGGCGCTGCGCGGTGAAATCATGCGCAAGATGCGGATTTTCTCCGGCGACCCGATCGCGCAGCGCGCGCATCGCCTGGATAGGAAAGTGCTCGGCAGCGCGCGGGCAATGTGTCTTCAGCCACGCGTCCAGGCGCAGCTCGGCGCGCAGCATCACCGGCTCGATCGGCCACAGCGTGTCATCCAGATCCAGGCTAATCGCGCGGATGCGCATGGCTGTGATCAACCGCCAGCGTCGGGCTTGCCGTTTTTCGTTTCCGCCGCAGCGCGCGCCGCGCGTTCCTTGGCCTGCGTTGCCTGTTCCGAAGTCGGCGCGATGCGTTGCAGCGCCTGTGCCGTTGCGTTCGGCGCCGATACCGGCGTGCCGTCCGCGGTCGCAGTTGGCCGCACGTGACGGTCGACCCAGGCAATGTGCGCGTCGTGTTTCTCGACCAGGTTGGGGGCGTCAGCGTAGGGCACCAGATCGCGCTTGCGCAAGATCGCCTTGGCAGAGTCGCCCTCGGTATAGCGAATGAACTTCATCGTCGCGTCCTGATTTTTGCCGTCATCGCGTGCGGCCAGATACAAGGCGCTGTATAGCGGATAGCTGCCGTCGGCGATGCTGCTGCTGGATGCGGCAACGCCTTCGACCGCGAGCATCTTGATCGCGGGGTTTCTGCCGACGCCCGATAGCGTGCTCATGCCGATGCCATGCGCATCGATGGCGATGCCTTCCTCGAGCTTTTCAGTGTTTACGTAAAGCCGCGGCACCGAGACTACTTGGTCACCATGATGAAACAACAGCACGCGCGTGGAGTACTCGATGCCGTCGAGGGGACCGGCCACGCCATACAGGTTGATTTCCGCCGGCTCGCCGCCGAGGTCTTTCCAATCGGTCAACCGCCCCAGATACAGGTCGTGCAGCTGCTTGAGCGTGATGTTGCTGACCGGATTCTTTGTCGATGTGATCGGCACCAGTGCGTCCCAGGCGACCGGGTAAAACGTGGTGGATTTTTCCTCGTCACGTTCCATCATTGCCGAGCGCGCACTGCCGGCAATGTCGGCGGTGCCCGCGTTGACCGCATCCAGCCCGGAAATCGTATTGAACGGCTGCATGGTGATCTTGCCCTGCCTGCCTGCCTCGTATTGCTTGACCAGATCGTTGAACACGCGTGCGCTGGAGTGATCGCCGCGCCAGATGATCGTCGGCGTCGCCGGCGCGGGCGCCGCTTTCGCAGCGCTTGCCGCTTTCTTGTGCGCTGCCGGCGCTGGCGTTTGCGCAAAGGAGACCGAAGCGCCGAAGAACGCAGCCGCCAGGATCAGAAGTACCATGATCAGAGCCGGACCCAAGCTGGTCGGGCGCGTACAAACAGGATTTTTCACGAGGATTTTCCGCTGCCACTCAAGACGGCCATTATCGCGCAGTCCCGGGGCTCGCGTCTCATTGCAAGGGCACAAAAAAAGCATTGCGCCCGCGCACAACGGACAGCAGCACCTGGCGAGGGTTGCGCGCGAGCATGAGCTTGAGATCCCTGAGCCCGCCGATATCCACCTGGTTGATGCCGATGATCAGATCACCGGCCTTCAATCCCGCACTCGCGGCGCGACTCGACGCCGCGACCCGGTTGATGCTGACGCCAGCGAGTCCTTCGCGGCGCACGCGGTCGCCGGCGTCCGACAATTCTGCCCCCTGCAAGCGCGCATCGAGAGTGGCGCCGTCAGCGCTGTCCAGCGATTCGGCAGCCAGGCGCACGTTCAGCGTCAGTGGCTTGCCGTCGCGGACTAGCTTCAATTCGATGTCGGCACCGATCGGTGCAAGGCCTTCGGCGTTGTGCAGTTCGTTCTCGCCATGTATCGGTTTGCCGTTGAGCGCGAGGATCACGTCGCCCGCCTTCAAGCCCGCGGTTGCTGCCGGTGAATCGGCGCGCACGCGCGTAACCGCGGCACCCTGCCCCGGCGTCGCGCCAAGCATGCCCGCGATCTCCGCGGTCATGTCCTGGGCCTGCACGCCGAGCGTGCCGTGTTTGACCGAACCCGTCGCGATCAGTTGCTGCATGACGTCGTTGGCCAGATCCGATGGAATCGCAAAGCCAATGCCGTTGCTGCCGCCCGAGGTCGAGAAAATCTGCGAGTTGATGCCGACCAGTTCGCCGCGCAGATTCACCAGCGCGCCGCCGGAGTTGCCGGGATTGATCGAGGCATCGGTCTGGATGAAATTCTGATAGCCGCGGCCGCCGAGGCCCGTGCGGTTCAAGCCGGAGACAATCCCGGAACTGGCCGACTGGCCGACGCCAAATGGATTGCCGAGCGCGACGACAAAATCACCCACGCGCAACTTGCTTGAATCGGCGAGCGGCAAAGCGACCAGGTTTTCCGCCGGGATCTTGATGACGGCAACATCCGTGTCCGGATCGCTGCCGACGACTTGACCTTTGAGTGTGCGTCCGTCATGCAAGGTCACGGCAATATCGTCGGCGCCCTCGACGACGTGGTTGTTGGTCAGCACATAGCCCTTGGCGGCATCGGTGATGACGCCGGAACCCAGGCTTTGTTCGATACGCTCGCGCGGCGCGTTCTGCATGCCGAAGAACTGGCGGAAGAACGGATCGTCCATCATCGGATTGCGCACGCGCACGCGGGTCTTGGAGTTTATGTTGACCACCGCAGGCGTGACTCGCTCCAGCATCGGCGCGAGCGACGGCAACGGCTGGCCGTCAAGGACCGGCGGCAGCGCCGCCTGGCAGGTCGTCGGGTGCGACGCGGCGAGGGTGACGCAGGCGGCGATCAAGCCGAAGAAAGCGCGCTTCATTACAAACCCGGGGTTAGTTGCGGGCATGGGAACCTCGTATCCAATGGTGGTTGAACGACCCAATGCAGACCGCAAATAGCGTCTGCGGTTTCCCAAAATTGCAAGCGAGCATCGAGTTTTGACATCTTGATGAAAAATTCAGCCACTGCGTGAATTTCGCCTCGCAACCTGCTGATTATTCTGAGGCAAAAAAAACTTTTGACATTGGCTTTTGGCAGGCGTACCTTCCCAGCGTCGCAATCACAACATCTTGTGTTTGCCATCGATGCCAAGCCCAAGGTTTGGGTTTGGCTGGTTGGGGGTGAGGCGTTCAAACCGATCGGATTTGAACGTTGGAGGCGGCGATAACGGACTAGAAAACGACATTCAGCGCACCCTACCGGGACTACCGGCTGAGGCGCTGACGGGTGAGTTTTCCCCGGCTTTAATGGTCCAAAAATAAAAGTTGCACAAGAAGCTGTACGAACGAAATGCAAGATTTGAAGAAATTTGGGAGGAACAAGAAAACATGAGCACGGTGCGTATCGAGGCCCTTGGCCGCGGCGCCGCGGAAATTCCGCTGCAGCCGGCATCCCTGGACATCTGGGACAAAAAATATCGCCTGAAAACCAAGCAAGGCGAAGCGGTGGATGCGAGTATCGATCACACCTATCAGCGCGTAGCCAAGGCGCTGGCCGATGCGGAAAGTACGCCCGAGAAGCAGAAATACTGGTTCGAGCGTTTTCTCTGGGCTTTGCGCCGCGGAGCAATTCCGGCCGGCCGCATTACCTCCAATGCCGGCGCGCTCGAGCACAAGCCGGCGACGTCCACGATCAACTGCACCGTGTCGGGCACGATCGAGGATTCGATGGACGGCATTCTGGACAAGGTCCACGAAGCCGGGCTAACGCTCAAGGCCGGCTGCGGAATCGGTTATGAATTCTCGACGCTGCGCCCGCGCGGCGCGTTTGTCGCCGGCGCCGGCGCGTACACGTCCGGACCGATGTCGTTCATGGATATCTACGACAAGATGTGTTTCACCGTCAGCTCGGCCGGCGGCCGCCGCGGTGCGCAGATGGGCACGTTTGACGTCGCTCATCCGGACGCCAAGGATTTCATCCGCGCCAAGCGCGAGAACGGCCGCCTGCGCCAGTTCAACCTGTCGCTGCTGATCACCGACGACTTCATGCAGGCGGTGGAAAACGATACGGACTGGCCGCTGGTGTTCCCGATCAACTTCAAGGAAAAAGACGAGGTCGTGCTCGACGATCCGGCGCAAGTGATCTGGCGTGAATGGCCGACGCACAAGAACTACGTCACCCGCGAGGATGGCCTGGTCGCGTGCAAGGTGTATGGCCAGATCCGCGCCAAGCACTTGTGGGACATGATCATGACCTCGACGTACGACTATGCCGAGCCGGGATTCATCCTCATCGATCACGTCAATGAAATGAACAACAACTGGTGGTGCGAGAACATCCGCGCGACCAATCCCTGCGGCGAGCAGCCGCTGCCGCCGTACGGTTCGTGCCTGCTCGGTTCGGTGAACCTGACCACGTTCGTGCGCGATCCGTTCGGGCCGAAGGCGCGTTTTGACTGGGATGAATACAAAGAGGTCGTGCGCGTGTTCACACGCATGCTCGACAACGTCGTGGAGATCAACGGCCTGCCGCTGGAGCAGCAGCGCGGGGAAATCACGCGCAAGCGCCGCCATGGCATGGGCTTCCTGGGCCTGGGCTCCACCGTCACCATGCTGAAGATGCGCTATGGCTCAGCCGAATCCTGCGAATTCACCGAGCAGATCGCGCGCGACATGGCCGTGGCCGGCTGGGAAGTGGCCCTGAGCCTGGCGCAGGAGAAAGGTCCCGCGCCGATCATGACCGAAGACTTCGATGTCAGCGCCGAAATGCTGCGCAAGCGCCCGGAAATGGTCGCCGACGGTTACCAGATCGGCGACAGGATTCCCGGCCGCCTGCTGCACGCGAAGTATTCGCGCTACATGCAGCGCATGGCCGGCGTCGCACCGGAACTGGTCGCGCAACTGGCCGAGACCGGCGCGCGTTTCAGCCACCATTCCTCGATCGCGCCGACCGGCACGATCTCGCTGTCGCTGGCCAATAACGCCAGCAACGGCATCGAGCCGAGCTTTGCGCATCATTACAGCCGCAACGTGATCCGCGAAGGCAAGAAGTCCAAGGAAAAGGTCGAGGTGTTCAGCTATGAGCTGTTGGCCTACCGCGAACTGATCAACGCCGACGCCATGCCGCTTTCGGACAAGCCCGAGGAGAAGCTGCCGGAATACTTCGTTTCCGCCGACGATATTTCGCCGAAGGAACACGTGGATATCCAGGCAGCGGCACAGATCTGGGTGGATTCGTCGATCTCCAAGACCGCCAACGTGCCCACCGATTACCCCTACGAGGACTTTAAGGACATCTATCGCTACGCGCACAAGCAGGGGCTGAAAGGCTGCACCACGTTCCGCTTTAATCCGGCCGCGTTCCAGGGCGTGCTGGTGAAGGAAGCCGACCTTGAAAATACCCTCTACCGCTTCGAGCTGGAAGACGGTACCGTAGTGGAAGCCAAGGGCAACGAACAGATCGAATACGACGGCGAAACTCATTCCGCCGCCAATCTGTTCGATGCCCTGAAAGAAGGCTACTACGGTAAATTCTGAACTTTGTGAACTAGTATATTTATCCACAAAGCCCAGGATTATTATTTCTAGCTCAGCGCACAAAGGGTCGGAGGGATTATGCAGAACGAACATACGCCAATAGGCGAAAGCGCCGCGAACGCGGTCGACGCAGTAGTTGAGAAAGCGCAGGAAGTCGGATCGGCCGTTGCCGACAAGGCACAGCAGGTCGGCCAGGCTGCAATGCAGAAAGCGGGCAGCATGGCGACCACGGTCAAGGACGCCACGGTAAAGACGGCGCAGCAGGTCGGCGCGGCTGTGGTGAAGAAGGCCAAGTCAGCCGGCAATGCGGCGAAGAAACGCGTCAAGGCCGTGGTAAAGAGCGCCAAGCAGGCAGTCAGCGGTGGCAAGAAGTCAGCGAAGAAAACTGCCGCCAAAGCCAAGCCGAAAGCCAAGAAAGCCGCGAAGAAAGTTGCCAAGAAAGTAGCGAAGAAGGTCGCGAAGAAAGCGGCCGGTGCGAAGAAGTCGGCACGCAAGGCCGTGAAGAAAGCCGTGCGCAAAGTGAAAAAGGTCGCACGCAAGGCAGCGCCCAAAAAGGCCGCGAAGGCTGCGAAGAAAGTAGCAAAGGCAGCCAAGAAGGTCGCAAAGAAAGTCGCGCGCAAGAAAGGCCGCCGCACCACGTTGCGCAGCAGCAAGGGCACAAAACTTTACGCCGTTCGCGATGCCAAGGGTCACTTCAAGGATATCCAGACCTACAAGCGCGCCCAAGGCATGGACATGAAACGCAAGTCCAAAGCCGAAAGCGCCGCCAAGGCGAAGAAGAAGAAATAACCCCTCGGCGGAGCCGCCACGCGCGGCTCCGCTTGGGTTCCATTCATCCGGCAGCAACAGTCAACACAAGCAAACCACTACCATCAAATCATGACCATCAAGATTTCCAAAAAGATCAAGGGTTACAGCGTCGCCAAACCCGACGACACCGCGGCAATGATCGCGAGCGTCGGCCCGGATTCGCCTGACGTCATCGTCGTGCCGAAGGCCGAAGTCATCCAGATGCACGAAAAGGTCGAGCGCCCGGATACGCTGATCGGCGCCACCTACAAGATCAAGTCGCCGCTGTTCGAGCATGCGCTGTACGTGACCATCAACGACATCGTGCTCAACGCCGGCACCGAATACGAACTGCGCCGCCCGTTCGAGATTTTCGTCAACTCCAAGAACATGGACCACTTCCAGTGGATCGTGGCGCTGACCCGCATCATGTCCGCGGTGTTCCGCAAGGGCGGCGACGTCACCTTTCTGGTCGAGGAACTCAAAGCCGTGTTCGATCCCCGCGGCGGCTACTTCAAAGCCGGCGGCGTGTACATGCCGTCGATCGTCGCCGAGCTCGGCGCACTCATCGAGCAGCACCTGAAATCGATCGGTCTGATGCACGATCCGGAAATGAGCAACGACCAGCGCAAGCTGATCAACGAGAAGCGCGCCGCCTACGAGACGCGCATGACCGGCTCAAAAAAAAAATCTGAAATAAACCGCCAACCCAGCGCCGACCCCAACGTCGAGGTCTCCGACGACCTCGCCGGCGCCCTGGGCGAATTCAACCGCCGCGAACCCGATGACGAAGAAACGTCCAGCGCGTTTCCTCCGGGCGCCACCATGTGCCACAAGTGCAACACCAATGCCGTCATCCTGATGGATGGGTGCGCTACGTGTTTGAGTTGTGGGTATTCGAAGTGCGGGTGACTTGCTTTCATCTCTGAGAACAGACATGCCGCGTCTTCAAGATGTCTTCAAGGTCAATGGTGTACCGACCTACACGTTTGTCCAGCCCAAAAAATACAGAAACTTGCTTTTGAATCTTGGCATTAGCGGGCGTGGACTCGTTGTTGAGGGCCCCTCTGGAATTGGCAAAACCACGGCTATCGAACAAGCCCTGGAAGAAGTCGGGTTGACCACAGCGGTTTGCAAATTATCCGCGCGAAAGCCTGGTGACCTTCAGGTGATCGCTGATCTACCGAATATAAGGGATGCTGGAATAGTTCTAATTGATGACTTTCACAAGTTACCAAATGAGTTGAAGTCGAGTTTGGCCGATCACATGAAGTTGTTGGCAGACACAGAGTCAACGACTACGAAAATTATATTGTTGGGCATCAACAGAGCGGGGGACAGCTTGATCTTGCCCCCGAATTTCGGACATCCGTCTAAGCGGCCTTGGACAGCTCGAACGCTTCGGGGCTGAGATAGCCCAGTCGCGAGTGGAGCCGCTGTCGATTGTAGTAGACCTCAATGTAGTCGAACACGTGTGTCTTGGC
>JBBRTT010000010.1:0-104669 GCA_038244165.1 Lysobacterales bacterium
CCTCACGGAAGTGATCGACCTGTTTCCGGGAACCTACATCCACGTCGGCGGGGACGAGGCGGCGAAGGATCAATGGCAGGCGTCGCCACAGGTGCGCAAGCGGATGCGTGAACTCGGCGTCGCCGACGAAACTGCGCTGCAAAGCTATTTCATTTCCCGGATCGAACGTTTTCTTGGCGCGCACGGCCGCAAGTTGATCGGCTGGGATGAGATTCTTCAAGGCGGTCTGCCGCCGCGTGCCACCGTCATGTCATGGCGGGGCACACAGGGCGGGATCGATGCGGCGCGTCTTGGCCACGATGTGGTCATGTCGCCGTCGCCGCCGATGTATTTCGATCACGTGCAAAGCCAGCGCCATGACGAACCACCGGGGCGCCCGGACGTCGTATCGCTCGCCGACGTCTATGCCTACGAGCCGCTGCCATCGGAACTGGACAAGGCGCAAGCGCAGCACGTGCTCGGCGCGCAGGCAAACCTGTGGTCGGAATACATGGATACGACGCAACGCGTGGAGCACGCGGCCTTCCCGCGCGTGGCTGCGCTCGCTGAAGTGGTGTGGTCGCCACGATCACGGCACAGCTGGACGGACTTTCTTGCGCGCCTGCCGGCACAACAGGAACGCTATCGGGCATTGGGTGTGCAGTTTGCGCAGGCGGCCAGTGCGGTCGACGCCGCCACGAAAAACAATCTGCGCAACAGCGACCAATTGTTGCCGTGCAATCCCGGCAAAGGGCTGGCGCTGCGCCTGCCCGGACCCGGCCTCGCCGGCAACGATGGCGTCTATAACGTCGATATCTTCGATCCGTGCTGGATCTATCCGCAGGTCGATCTGGACGCGGTGCGCTCCCTGGCCGTGGTCGCCGCCAGGCTGCCGTACAATTTCCAATTGTGGAAAGACGCGAAAAAAATCGTGCTGCGCAAGCCGGCGACAGCCGCCGGCGAATTGCAGGTTCGCCTGGATCGTTGCGACGGCGGTATGCTGTTCACGATTCCGCTAGGGCAGGCGACCGGCACGACTAGGCTCGAAGCAACCTTGGCGCCGCAGCATGGCACGCATGACGTGTGCTTCGTGTTTACCCGCGCGGCTGTCGATCCGATGTGGGCGATCGATAGCGTGCAATGGCTGCCTTGAACGGCGTTGCGGCTTGAGCGCTGTGTCAGCCAAATCGCAACATGAACGCTCGCTCGCCGCCATCGCCGGAATTCTCGTCGAGAATCCAGCCACGCCGTTCGCACACGCGCCGGATCATGCCCAAGCCAAGCACGCGCTCGCCGGTACCGGCAGGTGGCATGCTCGCCGGAGAGGCGTCCGCGCTGCGATCGTGCGCAATCAGCAAGGCCCGATCTGACAGCTGCACGCGCAAGATGCCGCCTTCGGCGAACTGGGTGACGACGCGCAGCAGATTCCCTATGACCACTTTGACCACGCGCTGGGGCGCCGGCACGGAAATGCGCGGGCCGCCACTGCGCTCGATCTGCAGATGCTTTTCGCTCAGCGCATCGGCGCGCTCACGCAGCAGGCTGGTGACAATCGCGTCGACATCGTCGGTGGGGCCATCGCCGTCGCGGTCATCGCTGCGCGCCAGCAGCAGCAACGCGTCGAGCAGGTCGCGTAGTTCGTCGCTGCCGCGCTGCATGCGCTTGAGGCGTGGTTCATCGGCTTTGCTGCAATTGCCATTGTCCAGCATCACTTCAATGGCGCCGCGAATGACCGCCAGCGGCGTGCGCAACTCGTGGCTGGCGTCGGCAGTGAAGGCACGTTCACGGCGCACGAATTCATAGAGTTTTTGCTGATATCGATCGAAGGCCTGGGCCAGCGCACCGACCTCGTCATCGGCGAAATTCTGCGCCAGCGCGGCGACGCCGTCGCGCGAAGGCTCCAGCACTTCGACCTGCTGGGCCAGGCGCCGCACCGGCGCGATCGCGCGCCCTGCCCACAACCATCCGAGCCAGGCCGACAGCAACGTGCCGAACACGACCAGCGCGATCAGATCGCGCAGCAAGCGGCGCTCACGCACGCTTTCCAGGCCGATATCCAACACCACGTAAAGTTTGTGCGCGTTGACCAGGTAGACAGCCACGTGGCGCTCGCCATGGTCGTCCGAGATCTCGTAAGCCCCAGGTTCCAACGTGGTCAGTTCCGGCGGCGGCGTGGCGCGGCCGCTGCCGCCTTCGTTGTACACGTAGAAGTGCCGCGTGTGCGGATGCGGCGTGCGCCCGTCGTCGGCGAAGCGCTCACGCAGATAATCGCCTTCCACGCGCAGCATTTCCTGGATCAGGCGATGCACGTAGGAATCGGAAAAATGTACCGCGACCAGGGCGACGCAGGCGCTGACGACGAGGCCCAGCAAGGCAAACGTCAGCGCGACCCTTGCGCGAAGGCTGAGTCTAGGTTTCAACGCTTTCAGCAATCCGGTAGCCAAAGCCATGGACGGTGTGCAGCAGATGGACCTCGAACGGGCGGTCGATGATAGACCGCAGCACCGACAAATGCGTATGCAGGGTGGCGATGTCGCCGCCGCTTTCGCCCCACAGTGCATGCGCCAACTCCGCGTGCCGCACCAGGTGAGGCGCGCGGCGCATCAGCGCTTCGAGCAGGACAAAGCCGGCACGCGTCAGGGTCAACGTCTGCTGCGCGCGTCGCACCGTTTCATTGACCGGATCGAGCACCAGATCGGCGACGCGCAGGACTTCGCCCTGCTGCAGGCGTCCGCGCCGGTGCAGCGCTCGGATGCGCGCTTCCAGTTCCTTCATGTCGAAGGGCTTGACCACATAGTCATCGGCGCCGCGGGCAAAACCGGCCAATTTGTCGTCGAGCGTATCGCGCGCGGTCAGCATCAGCACCGGAGTTTCGCGATGGGCATCGCGCAGCGCCCTGCACAACTCCAGGCCATCGAGCTTGGGCAAGCCCAGATCGAGCACGATCACGTCGTAGCTGCCTGCCAGCGCCATGCGCAGGCCGTTGACGCCGTCGGAGGCGTGATCCATCACGAAGCCGTGGTGCTCGAGGAAATCCCAGATGTTGGCGGCGATGTCGCGCTGGTCTTCGATCAGCAGAATGCGCAGCATGGGCAGGCAGCAATGGAAGTGCGGAACGCCCAGACTGTACTGCCGCGCATTAAATTCGTCTGAATCACGTCAGCCGGCGTCGGTGTCGCTGATCGCCACCGCGGCAGCCACCGTAGCCGGCGCAGGCGCTGTCGTGGGCTGCAGCATGCGAGCGCTACGCCAGTTGCCGTAGCGGTAATAGGCGATCGAAAGGGACATCGACACCAGCGAACCGAGCGGGAAGCTCCACCAGATCGCGTCCGCCTGCCAGCGGTCCACCAACGTGTAGGCGAACGGAATGCGCACCAGCCACAGGGCGATAAACAGGATGATCAACGGCGGAATCACTGCGCCGGTCGAGCGCACCACGCCAGCGAGAACGAATGACACACCGAAAAACATGAACGACCAGACCACAATCGCATTGATGTGCTGGGCGATGTCGATTGCGGGACTATCCGCCGGTAGAAACAGACCAAACGCGCCGCGGCTGAAAAAATATACCAGCAGTACCAGGACGCCGGTCTGCAGGAAATTGTAGGCCACGCCGGTCATTGCCACGCGATGCACACGATCCCATTTGCCCGCGCCGACGTTTTGCGCCGCCATCGACGACACCGCCATGCCGACCGCGAACCCCGGCATTTGTATATAATTCCACAACTGGAAACAGGCGGCGTAGGCCGAGGTCGTCTGCGAGCCGAAGCGGTTGACCAGGGCGATCAGCGCGACCATCGACAACGACATGACGATCATCTGCAGCCCCATCGGAATGCCCTTGACGAACAAGGCGCGGAGGATCACCGGATCGATGCGCAGGTAGTGTCCCTCGCCGCGGTGCAGGCAGAGGAAATGCTTGCTGCGGTACAGGTACGTGATCAACGCGATCAAGGTGACGACCTGCGCAACCAGGGTGGCCGTGGCGGACCCGGCAATGCCCATGCGTGGCACCGGACCCCAGCCGAAGATGAACAAGGGATTGAGCGTGATGTCCAGGACCACGCACAAAAGCAGGAACAGGAACGGCGTGCGTGCGTCGCCGGCGCCGCGCAGGACCATGCTGATGAAGGCCAGCAGATACATGAACGGGATGCCGAGGAAGATCACGCGCAGGTAGGCGACCGCGAGCGGCAGCGCATCCGCGGGCATGTGCATCCACGCCATCATGCGCTCGGAGAACGCAAACCCCAGCGCGGCGAACAGCAACGACAGCACGATGAAGAACGTGAGACTCGTGCCGACGGTGCGCTTGGCCTGGTCCAGATTCTTCGCGCCAATACTCTGGCCGACCAGGATATTGGCGGCCATGCCCATGCCGAACATCGTGCCGATCAGGAAGAACAGGATCGTGTTTGCGTTCGAGCTCGCCGCGAGTGCGGCCTCGCCAAGGCCGTGACCGACCCAGATTGCGTTGACCGAACCGTTCAGCGATTGCAGCACGTTTCCGGCCAGCACCGGCAATGAAAATAGCCACAGGGTCTTGCCGATCGCGCCTTCGGTAAGGGAGCGAGTGGGGCGTTGCATCGAGGACATGGGATTGGACTGAGGAAGGTTTGTTCTATGCTGCCGCAGTTTGCGCGCGAGCGGAAGTGATGACTGTCAGTTCAGCATCTGCGCAAACAGGCGCGCGAAGGTGTGCACATCGCCGGGCCAGCGCGCCGAAAGATAGTTGCCATCGCGTACGACGAAGGCGGGACGCGTGTCTTCCAGCGAGTCGCGGAACAAGCCGCTGCGCTTGCGCCAGCGCTGCGGCGTATCGGCGGCGACATCGAGAAAATCCTGCGGCCGCGCCAGCGCGCGGGTGACTTCCGCCTGCACGCTGCGGTAGCCGGCCGGCTCCTCGGGCTGTTCAAGATAGGTGCGGTAGTAGTCGCGATCCCACCAGCGTCCGGCATAGCGCGACAGCAACCATGCGGACTGCTCTAGCTTCCAGGTCAGCGCGGTCGTCTTGCGTCCGTACAGTACGGACTTGCCGTTGAGTAGCGAAATGCTGCGCGCCGCGAGCACTACGCCGTGGCAGACGGCCGCGACAGGCTTGCCGGCGTCGAAGAACGCGGCAACGGCGCGCTGCAGCGTTTCGCTTTCCAGATATTCGCGCATGCCCTGGGCATGGCCGCCGGGAAGCAGGAGCGCGCCGAAATCGCTGCCGCGAATTTGCGCGTAACTGATTGGCGCACGAAATGCCGCATTTTCCACAAGTGCGCGGTGCGCGGCGCGACCGCGCCAGTCGGCGCGCAGCGCGAGCCCGATAAGCTTCAGGCGCCGCAAGCCGGGAACGCGGCTCCAGCAGTCCAGGCCAGCGCCATCGAGCATCACCGGGTCGGCGCGCGCGGCCTGACCATCGGGCGTTGCGAACGTGATGACGTGACCGGCGTCGGCAAGAATCTTCCAGCTGACGGCGACTTCGGTCGGGTCGTAGTCGCGCCGCGGCAAGGGCAGCAGAACCTTCATTCAGCGGCTTTCGCAACCCGGGTTTTGCGATAACGCATCAGCAGGTACACCGGCACACCGGCCAGCAGCAGGCCCGCGCCCCACAGCAGCGCCTGCGCGCCGGTGCCGATCAATGCCCAGACGCTGTAGATGAGTCCGAGTACAGCAACGGGTTTGCGCCACGCCGCGCGATCCGGGGCGTCGCCCTCCAGCCGCCACAACGCGGCGGCGGTAAACAGATAAGGCAGCAGCGCGGCTGCTGTCGCGAGCAGAATCGACGCAGTAAACACAGTCACAAGCGAGCCGTTGTAGTTGGCGCAGACAAGCCCCGTCGCCAGCACGCTGCCGACCACAACGCTGACTTGCGGCGTCTGGTATTTATCCACTTTTGCAAAAATGGCAGGAAACAGGCCGTCGCGTGCGGCGGCGAACGGGATTTGTCCCTGGATCAGGATCCAGCCGTTGAGCGCACCCAGGCACGACACCGCCATCGCCGCCGCCATCGCCGCGGCGCCGCCATTGCCCCACAGGCTGCGCGCGGCGTCGGCGAATGGTGCAGACGAATCCTTGAGCGCTTCCAAGGGGACCAGCGCTTGCACGACCGTGCACGCGGCCACGGTGACGATTGCCGCAAGCGCGACGCCGATCATGGTCGCGCGCGGAATCGTGCGCTCGGCATCGGCAACGTGTTCGGCAGGAATCGTCGCGCATTCGAATCCGAGCAAGGCCCACAGGGCGAGCGCGGCGGTCGTCGTGGTGACATCGAGCAGGCCGTGTCCACTCGGGTTGAACGGCTGGAATGAGTGCGCATTCACGGCGCCGATGCCAAACGCGATGATCGCCGCGAGCGGCAACAACTTGAGCACGGTCGTGACCAGTTGCGCGATGCCCGCGGCGCGCACGCCAGCCAGGTTGCACGCCGTGCACA
Organism: Lysobacterales bacterium; assembly: GCA_038244165.1. Lineage (GTDB taxonomy): Bacteria > Pseudomonadota > Gammaproteobacteria > Xanthomonadales > Rhodanobacteraceae > Rudaea. Next base: position 6,407 of record JBBRTT010000010.1, read on the forward strand.
GCCACAACACGCCGAGCGCGCATGCTGCCGAATGTAGCGGTGTATCCAGGATTCCGGGCATCAAGGCGCCCATGCTGCCGGCAAACGCGACAGCGATCGCCGCGACCGCGCACCAGGTCGAGATCCAGTAGCTCCAGGCCATGACGAAGCCGGCGAAATCGCCAAAGGCCAGCCGCGCGTAAACATACGGCCCGCCACACACCGGATAGCGGCGTCCAAGATTGGCGAATGCCAGCGCAAGTAGCAGCGCGCCGATGATGCTCACGCCCCAGCCGAGCAGACTTGCTGCTCCGTAAGGCGCGAGCGTGGCCGGCAACAGGAACACGCCTGAGCCAATCATGTTGCCGACGACAAGCGCGGTCGCACTCCACAGCCCGAGCGGTCGCGACGCGCTGGCGTTCATGTGCGCAGCGCCTGCCGATACAGCTCGTGGAAATGATGCACGCCGCTCTCGCGTTTCGGGTTCAGGCGTCCGGCGAAATACGAGCCCGACCCCAGGCGCTGCTGTACCAGTTCGCAGATTGCGATGTCCTCGTGCTGCACTTCATCGGAAAAGTTCTGGTCCTGCGCGCGCTGCTGCGCGTCGCCCTTGCCTGTGCGGGTCGAGTCGGATTCATACAGGTAGTCGAAATCGATGCGGCAGCGATCGGCGCCCAGCGGCACGACGCGATTGGTCTGCAAGCGTCCCGGCAGGATATTCAGCGTCGTGTTCGGCCAGACGAAGTAGTACAGCGCCTCGCCGTTGCCGTAGAGCGTGTCCGCGCTTTCCAGCGGAGAGTTCTGCAGCGAGTACCAATCTGCCAGCTCGGTCGTGTAGCTGCGGTAGTCGAGCATGCGGTTCAATTCGGGATGGATATGCGGGACGTGATAACCCTCAAGGTAATTGTCGATGTATACCTTCCAGTTGCAGTTCACTTCGTAGCTGATGCGATGGTGATAGTCGTAATCGGCCAGCGCATGCCCGTGCAGGCGCGCATCCATGCCGGTGAGCACGTCGGCGAGCGGGGGCACTGCATCCAGAGCGACGAATACCAATCCCTGCCACTGTGCGACCTGCGCCTGCGGCAGGCGGATCGCGCTGACGTCGAAGTTTTCCGCTTCGCCCATTTCCGGCGCGCTGCGCAATTGGCCATCCAGGTTATAGGTCCAGCCGTGATACTTGCAGCGCAACGCACGCGCGCCGCGGCCATCGCAGGTGGCGAGCGGGCCGGCACGATGGCGGCAGACGTTGTGCAACGCGCGGATCACGCCATCGTCGCCGCGCACGACCAGCATAGGCACGCCGGCGACTTCGCTGACGATGTGATCGCCCGCTGCGGCGAGCTGCGCGGTATGCGCGACCAGTTGCCAGCTGCGCGCGAAAATCGCCGCGCGCTCGGATTCGGCGACGTCGGCATGGGTATACAACGGCGCGGCCAGCGCGCTCGCGGTTTCAAGTGCCTGCGGCGCAAGCCACGCGGGATCGACTCGAAGCGACATGGATTCTCCCCGCGCCGACGGGCGCGCGGGCATCAGTATCCACGGATTGACGACGCACTGGAATCATCCCGCGCTCAGTGCGTTCGTTGCGCCGGCTTGTGCGCGAATACGACGACGCACAGCGCGATGAGAATGGCGAGCACCGCCGACGCGGTGTACCGGCTCAACTCCAGACCGCCGTGATCATGGGGCTTGTCCAGAAAATCGCCGAGTACGGCGCCGAGCGGCCGGGTCAGGATGAACGCGGCCCAGAACAATACGGTGTGGGATATCTTGGTCCAGAAATAGGCCGCGGCAATTATTGCCAGCATCGACCCGAAAATAATCGCGGCGCCCGCATAGCCAAGATCGGCGGTATCGGCGGTCCAATCGCCTAGCGCCGTGCCCAGGGTTTGCGAAAACATGATAGTCACCCAGTAGAATATTTCCGACTTCGGCGAACTCACCGAGTCGACGGCGACCGTGCCCATGACGCGATACCACAGAAGCAGCGAGGCCATCAGCAGCGCAAACAGGATCGCGCTGCCGCCAGTGTAGCCAATGCCGAGGGAACGATCGGCGAAATCGGCCAGCGTCGTCCCCACCGTCGTGGTGGCGATGATGGTTAGCCAGTACAGGGTCGGATGAAATTTCTTTGTCGACACCTGGGCCGATACCGCGACGAGGAACAGCGCCGCAAAAATTCCGGTGCTGACCAGGTAACCCAGATCCATCGACATCGACACTGCATCGCCGCCAGTTTCGCCCAGTGTCGTGGCGAGGATCTTCATGATCCAGAAGACCAAGGTGACTTCGGGAACCTTGCTCAGAACTTCGCTCTTTTCCATGCTTCATTGCTCCTTGTCGGTTGGAACCAGGGTCACGCTGTCGCCGGCATCACAGTTAGCCCGCGCTGCACTGAACGCCGCGCGAAGGTCAGGGTGGCAATTTCAGGTTCGTCTCGAACAGCCGAAAAATGCGCTTGTATTCGTCGAGCCAGGAATCGGCGTTGGTGAAACCGTGACGATCCAGAGGATACGGCGAGAGGGTGAAATTATCCTTGTGCAGTTCGATCAGGCGCTGGTACAGGCGCATGGAATCGGCGAACAACACGTTGTCGTCGATCATCCCGTGGCAGATCAGCAGCGAATCCTTTAGGCCATCGGCGAATTCGAGTGGTGACGAGCGCTTGTACGCAATCGGATCAACCTGGGGGCGATTGAGAATGTCGGATGTGTAGTCGTCGTTGTATTGGGTCCAGTCGGTGACCGGACGCAGCGCGGCGCCGGCGGCAAATTCGCCCGGCGCGCGGAACAAGGCCATGAGGGTCATGAAGCCGCCGTACGAACCGCCATACATGCCAATGCGCTTGGGGTCGATGTTCCAGTTCTGCACCAGCCAGGCCTTGCCGTCGCGCAGGTCCTCGAGCTCTGGATGGCCCATGTTGCGGTAGATCGCATCGCGCCAGGCGCGGCCGTAGCCTTCCGAGGCGCGGTAGTCCATGTCCAGCACCAGGTAGCCGTGCTGCAGCAGCAGGTTGTGGAACATCTGCTCGCGGAAATAATACGGGAACTGCATATGCACGTTCTGTGTATAGCCGGCACCGTGCACGAACATCACCGCCGGATGCTTCACCGATTTATCGAAGCTGGCCGGTGCGTAAAACTTCGCATGGATCACGCCTTTGAAGTGGCTTGAGGGCACCTGCACGATCTGCGGCGCAACCCATTGCATCGCCTTGTATTGCGGCGTACGCGTATCCGTCAGCTCGCGTGGCGTGCCGGTGCCGTCGGCCGCCGCGATCGCGATCTGCGCCGGCACATAGCTGGCCGAATGCGTGATCAGCAGACTTGCGCCGTCATGCGACAGCGCGAAATTCTCCACGCCCTGATAGCGGGTCACACGTTGCAGTGCCCCGCCGCCGGTCGCCACGCGATAGATGTCGTAACTGTACGGGGCTTCGGCATTTGCGCGCAGATAGAACCAGCGGCCATCGGTCGACGTCGCGGGATGCATGACTTCGAACGCACCCTGGGTCAGCGCCTGCGCCTTGGCGCCCAGCAGCTTTGTGTACAAATGCGCGTAGCCGCTTTCCTCGGACACGTACCATAGCGTACGGTTGTCGCGTTCCCAGCCGAATTCGTTAAAGTTCCAGTTGATCCAGGCCGGATCGGTCAGCCGATGCTGCGGCACGATCGTGCGGTGGGCAAAATCAATGGTCGCCAGCCAGCGATCCTTGTTGTCATTCGCGTGCAGTTGCACTGCGGCGTTGGCGCCGTCGCGGGAAAATTCGACGCCGGCAATCTGCAGCTCGCGCTGTTTCGGTTTGGCACCGGTTCCGGGTTTTTCTTCCTTCTCGTCCTTCGCGTCCTTGTCGCCTTCTTCTTTCTTGTCCTTGTCGTTCTTGTCTTTTTTGGGCAACTCGCCGGCCTTCAAGTTCTCGTTGCGAATGGCCTTGAGCGGGTCGTCGTGAATTCCGGGCAAATCGTCGTAGCTCAATTTGGCACTCGTGTGTTTCACCAGATCGAAAAGCCATAGCGTCTGCGGCGCCGGATCGTTGAGACCGACGCGGGGCCGCTCGTCCTCGAATTCCTCGTAGCCCGACTCGGTCACAAAGCGCGTGAGTTTGCCCTTCCTGCCTTCGTCCGTGCTCTTCGGCGCGGTCACGGCGATCAGCCAGCGCGCATCCGGCGCCAGCGTGGTTTCGATGATCTGGATGTCGTCGCCGAGCCAGAACGGCAGTGGCGCGCGGGTCGGGTCGTCGCGCTGCAACGTCTCGGCATGTTCGCGCGTCGCAATTTTATCATCGTGGACTTTTTGCAAAGTCGAAAAAATGCGCAATTGCATGTCTCGTAGTGGATCAGGCTTGGGCGCCGCATCCGGATCTTTTTCGGCCTTGAGCAGCGCGGCCGGCGTGGTGACGCCGCTGGCCAGGTCATGGACCAGCCAGTCGTGGCCTGAGCGGAAACTCAAGCGGCGCCCGTCAGCGGAAAATTGCGGCGCCGATTCGGCTTCTGCCGTGCGCGTCACCTGGATCAGGCGGCCGTCGGCCAGGCTGCGCAGAAAAACGTCGCCGTTGCGCACGAACGCGGCGTGCGCGCCGGCGTCGTCATAAACCGCCGCGTTGCCGTCGGCGCTGGCCATCGCTGCGGCATCAATCAGCGTGTCCTTGCCGTCGGCTGTGTCGACCCGGTGCAGGTCGTGGATCGGCGACCCGCTGCGCTTGAGTTCGTAGTACGCGGATTTACCGTCCGCTGACCAGTACGCATTTTCGACCGGTGCGCCGATCCAGCCTGGATCGGCCATGATCTGCTCGAGCTGTAGTGGGGCCGGCGTCGCCGCCGAAGGCTGCGCCTGGGTTGGCGCGGTTGCAAACGCGAGCAGGGCAAGCGGTGTTGCGAGGGCGATGCGGACCACGACGTCTTCCTTCAGGCGCAAAGCAAGCAGCATAACCAAGCGCGGACTCATCGCAAGCTCCCGAAAGTCACGGCGCTATGGCGGCGGCGTGCCGAATACGGCAACATCAGCCGAATCACGAGCCGCGTCGGAAAACCCCATGGGCCTGCCCAGCATCCAGATCGAAACTGCACCGAATCCACGCCGCGCGGTGATCTGGCTGCACGGTCTGGGGGCGGACGGACGCGATTTCGAGCCGATCGTGCCCGAGCTCGTCGACCCCCACTGGCCGGCTCTGCGCTTCGTGTTTCCGGATGCGCCGGTGCGGCCGATCACGATCAATGGCGGCATGCCGATGCGCGCGTGGTACGACATTTCCGGACAGGAGATCGCGCAACGCCAGGACGAAGTCGGCATCCGCGCCTCGATCGGCCTGCTCGACGAGTTGATTGCGAGCGAGGTCGCGCGCGGCATCGCCAGCGAAAACATCCTGCTCGCCGGTTTCTCGCAGGGCGGCGCGATAGCGCTCGCCGGCGGCATCCGCCATACGCAACGGCTTGGCGGCATCATCGCCCTGTCCACGTACCTGCCGATGGCGGAGAAAACCGATGCCGAAATCAGTGCGGCAAACCGCGGCGTGCCGCTGTTCATGGCCCACGGCAAGCTTGATCCAACGATCTCGCACGCGCTCGGGGAAATGAGCCGCGACTACCTCAAGCAGCGCGGCTACGTGGTTGACTGGCACAGCTATCCGATGGCGCACCAGGTCTGCGCGGAAGAAATCGCCGATCTCAAACGCTGGATCGGCGCGCGTCTGGCCTAAGGGCGACTTGGGTTTCATGAGCGCAGCGCCATCCCCACCGCCGGCTACCGGGAAAGCGCCCGTACTGCCTTACTGGTTGCCGGATTTTTGCAGCCTGCCAGTGCTGTTCGCGGTGATGGTTGTTGCCGAATTGCTGGCGCTGGTGATTCTGATTGCACCGAGCGATGAGTCGCGTCCGCTGCTGCCTCGGCTGACCACGGCGAGTGTGTTCGTGCAATGGCTGGCGCTGGTCTGCGCGGTCTGCCTGTGCAAGTTGCGTCCGCAACTTGCAAAGTTGACGCCGCTACTGGGCGTGATGACGGCGTATGCCCTGATGCTGCTGGTGACGGTCCTCGGCAGCGCCCTGGTCTTCGGCATCGATCAGCAACTCAATCTCGGCCTGACCTTGCCGGCGCAGTTTCAGGCGCGTTTCATCTGGCGCAGCGCGGCATTGTGTGCCCTGATCGGTGCGGCGCTGCTGCGTTATTTCTACGTGCTGGAACAATGGCGCGCGCGCGTGGGCGCCGAGGCCAAGGCCCGCTTCGAGGCGTTGCAAGCGCGTATCCGACCGCATTTCCTGTTCAACAGCATGAACACGATCGCGAGCCTTATTCCGCTGCGGCCGCAGGATGCCGAGCGCGCGGTCGAGAACTTGTCCGACCTGTTCCGCGCCGCGCTTGGCAACGACACCGCGCGCAGCACGCTTGGCGAAGAACTCGATTTGGTGCAGCGCTATCTGGATATCGAAAAGCTGCGCCTGGGTGAGCGCCTGCGCGTGGACCTGGACGTCGCCGACCTGCCGGGCGATCTGCCGATGCCGCCGCTGTTGCTGCAACCGTTGGTCGAGAACGCGGTGTATCACGGCATCCAGCAATTGCCTGCGGGCGGCACCGTGGAGATCCGGGGGCGACGGCTCGATGGCGCCATCGAAATCGTGATCCGCAATCCACGCCCCCCGGCCGGAGCGCGCGCCGCCGGACGTCACGGCATGGCCCTGGCAAACACGCGCTCGCGTATCGAGTACCATTTCGGCCGGCACGGCGCGCTCGAAGTGGTTGCCGGTGCGGACGATTTCATCTGCACCGTGCGCTTGCCGGATGCGAAGGGTGAGGAGGCGCTTGCGTCCAGATGAACACCAAAGTTCTTATCGTCGACGACGAGCCGCTCGCGCGCGAGCGCCTGGCGGGCCTGTTGCGCGAATGTGTAAATGTGGAAATTGCCGGTGAGGCCGGCAACGGCCGCGAGGCGGTCGAAGCGGTGGCGCGGCTGGCGCCCGACGTGGTCCTGCTCGACATCCGCATGCCGCTGATGGATGGCCTGGAGGCGGCGCGCCACATTGCCGGTTTCGACAACCCGCCGGCAGTGATTTTCTGTACCGCTTACGACGAGCATGCGCTGGCCGCGTTCGAGGCCCATGCGCTCGACTACCTGGTAAAGCCCATTCGCCGTGAACGCCTGCAGGCGGCGCTCGAACGCGCGCGCCGCTTCGGTGCGCCGCAACTGGCGCAGATGCAGAGCGCCGGCACGGTGCCGCACCGCAGCCATCTGTGTGCGCGCGTGCGCGGCAACCTGGTGCTCGTGGCGGTGGCCGATATCCAGTACCTGCTGGCCGAAGACAAATACGTTGTCGTGCACCACGCCGGCGGCGAAGTGCTGGTCGAGGAAGCGCTCAGGGCTCTGGAAACTGAGTTCGCCGAGCGTTTCGTGCGCATCCATCGCAATTGCCTTGTCGCGCGCGAGCGTCTGTCCGGCCTCACGCGCAGCGCCGACGGCCGCATCTTCGCCCAGCTCAACGGGGTGACCGCCACGCTGGAGGTCAGTCGGCGCAACTTGCCGGGCTTGCGCAAACTGGTGCGCAGTCTGTGAGCGCACTGCTGCGCATCGCCACGCGCCAGAGTGCGCTGGCGTTGTGGCAGGCCGAGCATGTCGCGGCGCGATTGCGTGCGGCACACCCGGGGCTGGCGGTGGAACTCGTGCCGATGACCACGCGTGGCGATCAGATCACCGATCGTCCGCTCGCCGACATCGGCGGCAAGGGCCTGTTCCTGAAAGAGCTCGAAGTGGCGATGCTCGAGCGCCATGCGGACATCGCCGTGCATTCGTTCAAGGATGTGCCGATGGATCTGGAAGCCGGCTTCGCGATCGGCGCGGTGCTTGAGCGTGCCGATGCGGCTGATGCTTTTGTTTCCGTACACTTTGCGCGTTTGGATACTTTGCCGCAAAATGCACGCGTCGGTACGTCGTCGTTGCGACGCCAGGCCCAGCTCAAGGCGCTGCGTCCGGACCTGGTCGCGCTGGATCTGCGCGGCAACGTCAACACTCGCCTGAACAAGCTCGATGCCGGCGACTACGACGCGATCGTGCTTGCCTGCGCGGGCCTGGAACGGCTCGGACTGGCAGAGCGCATTCGCAGCCGCCTGGAAGCGCCGGCATGGCTCCCTGCCGCGGCACAAGGCGCAATCGCGATCGAACAACGCGCCGGCGATGCGCGTGCAGCCGAGTTGCTGGCGCCATTGCACGATGCAGACACCGCGCGCTGCGTCAACGCCGAGCGCGCCCTGACGCGGCATCTGCAAGGCAGTTGTCAGGTGCCGATCGCCGCCTTCTGCATGGAGACAGAACGCGGCCTGCATCTGGCGGGCTTGGTCGGCGATGCGAAGAGCGGCAGGCTGCTGCGCGCGACACGAGAAGGTGCACGCGATGCGCCCGATGCGCTGGGTCGCGAGGTCGCCCAGTTATTGTTGGCGCAAGGCGCCGCAGCGCTACTGGGCAAACAGCAACATTCATGACGTTGAGTTTGGCGCGGATATGGATCGGCGCCGCATTGCGCCAACTCATGCCGGTGATCGGCGTCTGCATCCTCGGCTGGGAGCCGGTCACGGTTTTACTGTTCTACTGGCTCGATGCGGCGCTGCGCGTGCCGGCGTGGCTGGCGTTCGAACGCGATGGAAGCCAGGTCGACGATCCGGATGCCACGCCCGAGCAACGGCGTCGCGTCGGCAAAGCGCTGGCGGTGTTCGGCTCGTTGCCCTTGCTGGCAGTGACCATCGCGATCGTGGCGCTGCTGATCCAGGCCGGCCAGGACGGCATCGATCTGCTGCGACGCGCCGTGCCATCCAGCGTGCCCGACGCGGCGCTGTTGGTCGCCGCGATCGTGGCGCAAGTCATCACCAGTATGCGCAAGTTGCACGCGCCGCAGCCGATACCAGCAGATCGAGCGGCGTTCGAGAGCGAATCCGCGCTTCGCTTCGCCCTGTTGCTGATGCGCACCCTGCTGCTGGTGCCGATAGTCATCATTGCCATCGCGGCGCCCGACGTCGCGCAGGTCGCCGTGGTGATCCTGGCGATCGCGCTGACGATCTACGATGCCAATCCGCAGCTGTTCCTGCGCATGATGTGGGTGCTGTTGAAACCCGGCCCGGAAAATCGATAGTCGTCGCCGGGGACGTTTTCGCGCAGAAAGGCAACGGACCCGCAAGCAGGTCCGTTGTGTACAAAGTCGCACCCGATCAGAAACTGTAGACGAGATTCGTGGTGAACAAGCCGTCGGTCTTCTTGAAGCCCGCCGCCACTTCCGAGTTGTGACGGAGCTGATAGCCGGCTTTCAGCGCCAGCCGGTCGCTCATCTTGACCGCGAGTCCCGCATCGTTCTGCATGAACTTGTTGCCGCTGCCTGCTTCGACGATGAAGGTGTCGACAAACGAAACTGTATCGCTGAAGTTGTGCTTGTAGTCTATCTTGCCGCGCGCGACGATACTGCCGTCCGAATCCGGCTGCACTTTCACGATGGGCGAACCCGGATCCACCGGAATCAGGTAGTAGGGTGCCGGCTGCACCACCTTGTAGCCCGGACCGATCTCCAGGGAGAGTTGATCGCTGGCGTTTTTCACTACCTGGTAGCCGTAGCCGATGGAAGCGATGTATTGATAATCGTACGCGGAGAATCCATCGTGTTCATAGCGCAAGGCGCCGACGACATAGCTGCGCTCATCGAGTTTGTAGCCAGCAGAAGCGCCGGCTTCGTAGCGATTGGATGTCAGGTCGTAGCTGGACGTGCTGACCAGGGTCGGTGGGGTCGTGCTGGTGTCGATCGTCGTGGTCTTGACGTTGCTCTTGTTGCGCAGCGCAAGCAGATAGAAATCGTCTTTCCATTGGTCGTCGTTGAACTTGAAATCCAGTTTGGCGTTGACGTTTTGCGACTTGGTGTTGCCGCTGGCGACGGACAGGCCAGCCTCGCCGCTGCCGGACCAGCCTTCGGGCGGCGGCGGCGGATCAGCGGCAAATGCGGCGAGCGGCAGGGCAAATAATATGGCGGAAGCGAGCAAAGCCGTTTTCATGACATCCTCCTTGAAAATAGAGCCGTCGCAGTCGACGGGGGCCGCATTCTAGCCGCATCCTTTGCGGCAAAGTGGAATTGTGTGCAAAGCGCGCGGCAGCGATTTTGCTCACGTTCAGGCGCGGGCAGCGCCGTAGTACAACATCACCACGTGCCGGGCCTCGGCGAAGAACAGCCAGCGCTCGACAAAGGTGCCGGCGATCACGCCGGCAAGCGCGAAACATGCGCCGACCCAGTCCAGTGCAGGCCACATCGACGCAATGATGGCGAACAGGATCGGGACGGCGCCGAACAGGATCAGTGCAATGCCGCGCAATTTTGCCGAGTGCTTGCGTGCGAGTGCGAAACCCATCTCGCGGGTCAGATAGTTTTCCTCCGTGTGCGGCGCCTCGACACTGCGCACCTGGCCGAGGCGACCCAGACCCGTGGCCGATTCCGCGGTTGCCGGATGCCGCGTCGTATCGATGAAACGCCAATACGCAAGTTTGAGGACGCTGCAGATCAGCGCCAGGCAAATAATTAGAAACGGCGTGGCGCGCAACGTGGGATCGGAGAGGTTGCCGGACAGCACGTGCAGCATCCAGAAAACAGCGGCGCCACCGAGCAGCGAAAAAAACAGATACCCCGGCAGCACATAAGCGTTGTGCCAGGCGTGTATTGTTTTCAGTGAGGTATAAATCCCGGAAGTGCAGTAGACAGTCAATATCGCGCAAATCGCGAGCACGGCACCCAGTGGGCGCGCCAGCGTGCCGACGCTCCAAACAAACGAATCGGCGCCAGTGGAGGGCGAAAGCCACGGCAGCCAAAATATAGCGACGAGACTCAGCAATGGCACGTAGCTGGTCAGTGCCGCGACACCTTCGCGCGACAGCCACGAACTACGCCATTGGCTCAATGCGCGCCAGGCGCGCTGCGGCTGGCCGAGATGCGCAAGCGAAGCAAACAATCCCACGCTGATGAGAAGAGCACCTATCAGCAATCCGTAGTCGATGACGCGCGGATAGGTGTACAGCGTCAACGTGATGCCGTTTTTGTCTGGTGCGCCTGGTGCGGTGTAGTGCGGCCAAAGCGCAAGCAAGCCGGCACCCAGCAAAAATAGCAGCCCGTATCCGGTTCCGGACAATACCGTGAAGAAAATAATCGAGAAGGTGGGGCGCACGGGTCTTCGTCTTCCTCAGCGTGACAGGATTCTGTCCATCCAGCGCAGCAACGGCGACGCTGTGGAAAAATCCACTTTCTCATCTTGCGCGGCGGCTGACGTGGATGCGCAGCCATCACGTCGTTCGCGTGGCGGCAGATACTTGTTCACTGGCTTGTAGCCCATCTCCGGCATCAAATCGTAGCCGCCGCGTTCGGCGACGAGTTTGGACACCGCCGAATCCGCATCTCCGAGATCGCCGAAGTGGCGCGCCCGCGTCGGGCACGCCATCACGCACGCTGGCTGGCGATCGATTTCGTCGAGTGTTTCGTTGTAGATGCGATCCACGCACAAAGTACACTTTTGCATGACGCCGCGTTGCTCGCTGAATTCGCGCGCACCGTAGGCGCAGGCCCAGGCGCACAACTGACAGCCGATGCACTTGTCCTCGTCGACCAGGACGATGCCATCCTCGGCGCGCTTGTAGCTGGCGCCGGTCGGGCACACGGTCACGCAATCCGGCGTCTCGCAATGCAGGCACGAGCGCGGGAAGTGCACTGTCATTGGCGGCTTGCCATTGCTCTTCGGCTCGACTTCATACGTATGCACACGATTGAACCACACGCCGAGCGGTTCGCGGCCGTAAGGATTCTCGTCCGGCAGCGGCCCGAACTGGCCGCCGTCGTTCCATTCCTTGCACGCGACCGCGCAGGCGTGACAACCCACGCAAATATCCAGATCGATGACGAGGCCGAGTTTCTTCGGCGCCGAGGGCGGCAGCATGGTCATGGCGCGAATGGCCAGAAGCGCGGAATCAGCAGCATCGACAGCGCGCAGAACATGAGGATGAGCGGAATGCCGACTTTCATGAAATCGACGAATCGATAACCGCCGGCGCCGTACACCATCGTGTTGGTGGGATATCCAACCGGCGTCGCGAATGAAGTCGCCGCGGCAAACGCGACGCTGATGACGAACGGAACCGGGTTGACGTGCAATACCGTTGCGACCGAAATCGCGATCGGCACCATCAGCACGACCGACGGATTGTGCCCCATCATTTCCGTCAGCACGGCGGTCAGCAGATACACCATCAACAGTACGGCGAGCGGGCCGTGAACGCCGACCAGACGCATGCCGTTGTCGACCAGGTGCTGGGCGAGTCCGGTCTTGTCCATCGCAATGCCCAGCGGCAGGATCGCGCCGAGCAGGATGATGACTTTCCAGTCCATCGCTTCGTAGACATTTTCAAAATTGAAACAGCCAGTCAGCGCCATCGCCGCGCAGCCGAGCAAGGCGCTGACCACGATCGGCAGCAGGCCGAAACCGGCGATGGCGATCACGCCGACGAGGATCGCTATCGCTATCGGCGCCTTGCGCCTCGATGCGCGCGTATCGCCGCGTTCGCTCAGGATGACCAGTCCGGATTCACGGCGCAGATGCGGCATGGCTGCTTCGTCCAGCATCAGCAGCAGGATATCGCCGACTTCCAGGTGCGCGTTCTTGAGCTGTTCGCGCACGATACGATTGCGCCGCTGCAGGGCGAGCAGGCTGGCCTTGTAGTTCCAGCGCAAATCGATTTCTTCGACGGTTTGTCCGACCAGGCGTGTACCCGGGGCGACGACTGCTTCGACCAGGATGCGGCGAGTCGTACTCGGTGCCGCATCGGCAAAATCCAACACTGGGGCAATCTCGAGTTTCACCTGCTGCTTGAACTCTTCAAGCTGCAGCCAGTCGCCGCGGGTCAGCAGCACGTCGCCCTCCTGCAGCTTTTGTTCACGCGGTGCCCACAAATGTTCCTCGCCGCGCAGGAGTTCGAGTACATACACGCCGTGTTTTTCGCCGAGCTTGGCCGACCCGACCGACTCGCCGATCAGCGGCGAATCCGCCATCACGCGCAACTCGGTGACGAATTTGCCCTGTTCCAGATTCTCCGCGAGCCCGGTGTCGATGTGGCGCGGCAGCAGCCAGCGCCCAATCAACATCAGATACGCGATGCCGACGACGGCCAGGATTGCGCCGAGCCTGGTGAAATCGAATACGCTGAAACCGGGCAGCCCATGCTGAATCGCCAGACTGTTGGTCAAAAGGTTCGACGACGTACCCAGGAGGGTGCAGACGCCGCCCATTTGCGCGGCATACGACATCGGGATCAACACCCGCGCCGGGGATGTCTTGCTGCGTGCACACACGCTCAAGGTCACCGGCAGGAACGTCGCCACCAATGCTGTATTTTTCACAAACGCGCCAAGTATACAAACGATGAGCATGATCGACAGGGTCAGTAGCCATGGCGTGCGGATGCGCGACAGCATGCGGATCAATGGCTCCAGCGCACCGGTGCCGACGACGCCCGCGTTGAGCGCAAACATCGCGGCGACGACCACGGTTGCTTCGTTGCTGAAACCGCTCAGGCCTTCGCTCGGAGACAGGATGCCGAGCACGAGAAGGGCGGCCAGAACGAGCAGTCCGACCACGTCATAGCGCAGTTTCTCGCTGACGAACAGCGCGACCGCGCCGATGACGATTGCGGCGACCGCCCAGGCTTGCCAGCTCATGACTCAGGCTCCGCGACCGACATCCGCACACGCAGGTCGAACCACGCCGCCTGTCCGGTCACCGGGTCGGCATTGGCGTAGCGATGACCGTCACTGCGCGGAGGCAGCAAATCGTCTATCACGTGGTTGAGCAGGAATCCCTGGGTATTTTCCGGTGCATCGTGGGAAAGCTTCCATGCGCCCTTGCGTTTGCCGATCGCATTCCACGTCCACAGCGTCCCCGGTGCCGTACCGGCATGAAATTTCGCCTGTACGCGAATGCGTGCGTGGGCGGACTCGACCCAGACCCAATCGCCATCGGCAACGTCATGCGCGGTCGCGGTCTGCGGATTCAGGTAGAGGAAATTACGCGTCGCGATCTGGCGCAGCCATGCGTTCTGCGAACCCCAGGCGTGATACATGAACATCGGGCGCTGGGTGATAGCCGACAACGGGAAATTTTCCGCTGCCTGATCCGACGCGTACCAGAACGGCAGCGGATCGAAATATTTCGCCACGCGCTCACGCTCGCGATCCGGCGGCTGCTGCCTGCCATGGCCTAGTCCTGCCAGTCGGAATTTCTGCAGGCGCTCCGAATACAGTTCCAGCACGATTGCGTCGGTCGAACCGACGAAACCGAGCGACTTGGCCCAGGTCAGATACTCGCGGTTCGCCATCTTGTAGTAGCGGGCGGCCGCGGGCACCTCCGCGTGCCAGTAGCAATTGTTCGCTTTGTATACTTCGAGCTGGTGCGGATTGGGTTCGCCGACGCCGTGCTTGCTGCCGTCGCGGCCGCGCCAGCCGGCCAGCAGGCCCACACCCGGCGCGCGCTCGTGCTCAACCATATATTGGGCATAGCCGCCAGGATATTTCGGCGCGCCGTCGTCCTTGATCATTCCCGGCAGGCCCAGGCGTGCGCCGAGATCCAGCAACACATCCTGGAACGGGCGTACGTCTCGATCGGGGCTGGCTACGGGCTGTCGAATCGCATCGCTGGCGCAATCGGCATCGGAAATCGGGCGATCCAGCAGCGAGATGCAGTCGTGGCGCTCCAGATACGTCGTATCCGGCAATACCAGGTCGGCGAACGCCACCGTTTCCGACGAATAGGCGTCGACGTAGATAAGATGTGGAATTGTATACTCGCCGCTCGCCGGATCGCGGTCGCACAGCATGGTTTGCGTCTGCATCGTGTTCATCGACGAGTTCCAGCCCATGTTCGCCATGAACAGGAACAAGGTGTCGATCGGATACGGATCGCCGGCCCAAGCGTTGCGGATCACGCTTTGCAGCATGCCGTGCGCGGCCAGCGGAAACTCCCACGAGAACGCCTTGTCGATACGTCGTGGCGCGCCGTTCGCATCGACCAGAAGATCTTCCGGCGCGTGCACATAACCGAGCGGGCCCGCATCCAGCGTACCGTTGTCCTTGCGCGTCTTGCCCGGCCGATTCGCCGGCGGCACGGATTTCGGATACGGCGGCTGATAGCGAAAGCTGCCGGGTGTGTCGATCGCGCCGAGCAGCATCTGCAAGGTGTGCAGCATGCGGCAGGTGTGGAACCCGTTGGCATGTGCGGCGATGCCACGCATCGCATGCATCGACACCGGGCGTCCGATCATTTCGTCGTGTTCTCGGCCGTGCGCATCCGTCCAGCGCTGTGGCAAGCGGATTTCCTGCTTGAATGCGACATCGGCCATTTCCGCGGCGATGCGGCGGATGGTGTCCGTGCTCACGCCGCATTGCTCGGCAACGGTGTCGGCCGCGTATTCCGCGCCAAGAAATCGTTCGGCCATCAGCTGGAATGCGGGCACCGCCGTGCGCCCGTCGGGCAAGGCGAATTCGCCGGCGATGGCCGGTGAAATATCCAGCCCCCCAGCAGGTCTGGCCGTCGCGGTCGTCTTGTCCCAGCACAACGGGTTGTCCTGCGCATCCCGTGCGATCAAGCCGTCGTCCGCCGCATCGGTGTTGCGCACCACCAGATAGTGCGCATTTGTATACTTGACCAGGTAGTCGAAATCGATCCAGTCGTGGATCAGCAATTCCTGGATCAGCGCGCCGACAAAGAGACCATCCGTGCCGGGGCGGATGCCGATCCATTCATCGGCGATCGCGGCATAGCCGGTGCGCACCGGATTGATCGCAACGATCTTGGCACCGCGACCCTTGATCTTGCCCAGGCCCAGCTTGATCGGATTGGAATCGTGATCCTCGGCGACACCGAACATCAGAAGGTATTTGGTCCGATCCCAATCGGGCTCACCGAATTCCCAGAACGAACCGCCCAAAGTATACATTCCGGCAGCGGCCATGTTGACCGAGCAGAAACCGCCGTGTGCGGCGTAGTTCACCGTGCCGAATTGCTGTGCCCACCAGCCGGTCAATGCCTGCGACTGGTCGCGGCCGGTGAAGAATGCGAGCTTGTCGGGATTCGTCCGCCGGATATCGCCGAGCCAGGTTGTCGCCAGCGCGAGGGCTTCGTCCCATTCGATCTCCCGAAACTCGCCGGCACCACGTTCGCCCACACGCAACAAGGGCTTGGACAATCGCGCCGGCGAGTAATGCTGCTTGATCCCGGCTGAACCTTTCGCACAGATCACGCCCTTGTTGACCGGATGCGCGCGATTGCCTTCGATGTAGCGTACGCGGCCGTCTTTCAAATGCACTTTTATTCCACAGCGGCACGCGCACATGTAGCACGTCGTGGTTTTCACCTCGTCGCCGACGGGTTCGTTGAGGCGCAAATCAGCGTGCGGCATGCGCGAGCTGCTCCACTGCGTTGGTCGGCCCGCAATGGATGCGAACCTTCCCTGGTGGGTGGCGCCGGCCCGCGCATCCGTGCGCGGTCGCTCGCCGTCGCGCGCGATGCGCGTCAACGCATCGCGCAAGCGCGCCGGCTCGCCCACAGCGGCACGCGCACATGTAGCACGTCGTCGTCTTGACATCGTCGCCGACGGGCTCGTTGAGTTTGAGATTCGCGTGCGGCATACGCGCACATGATAGCGGATTGGGCTGCGGACGCCGTGCGGCGCGGCAGGCGCGCGCTATACTTTGGTCACGCCGGGGAGCGACGATGCGTTGGCTCAATCTGCTGTTTGTACTTGCGGTCAACGCCGTGCCACTGGTCGGCGTCAAATACTACGACTGGTCGGCGCTCACCGTGGTGGCGCTCTACTGGGTCGAGAATTTGCTGGTCGCGATATTCACCTGCGCGCGCATCCTGCTGCATCGCGCGCTGACGCGCAAACGCGGGCACTGGCGCACCAATCAGCTCGGCGTCAAGGTCAACGAGAAACCGAGTGGGCTGGGCCTGTTCGGCGAATATGCAACGATCGCTTTCGTATTCACTTTGGCGCATGGCATCTTCGTCGGCGCATTCATCCTTATCGCCAGCCAGAACCACCCGAACGAACCACTTTGGGTAATCTCGGGCGAGCAGGTTCGGCAAGGCGCGCAGTGGATGGCAGGTGCAATGACACTTGAACTGCTCATCGACGCAGCGACGATGCGCGCGCGCAGTTTTGCCTGGATCAAGTCCTATGTGGGAAAGCGCATGGGCCGCGTGCTAGTCATGCATCTGGCCATTATCTTCGGCATGTTGGGCATGATGGCGACCGAATCTCCCCTTGCCGTGCTGTATGTGCTGATCGCGCTCAAGATCTTGTGGGACCTGGCTTCCAGCACGGCTGGAGCAAAGGTAAGCGACCTGCCCGCGCAACCGCCGGCCTGGCTGGGCAAACTGGCCGATAAGGTCGGCAAGGATCAAGGCGGCGCTGCGAAGATGGCCGCCGACTGGCAGCACAATATCGAGCAGGCAAAGCGCGCCGCGATCCTGGACGAGGAAGTCATGCCGAGGTGACGGCCGCTCGCGTACCATAGCGGCATGGACCGCTACGAACGCATCTCCACCCTGCACCGGATTCTGAAATCTTCGCGCTATCCGGTACCCCTGGCGCGGTTGATGGACGAACTGAGTTGTTCGCGCGCGACCGCGTACCGTGATATCGCGTTCCTGCGCGACGCGCTCGGTGCGCCGATCGACAGCGACGGCGATCAGGCCGCGTTCCATTACGCGACGGGGGAGGCCGAACGCTTCGAATTGCCCGGTTTGTGGTTGACCAGCGAAGAGCTGCAGGCATTGTTGGCGCTGAACGAGCTCGTGGGCCGCACCGGCCCCGGCATTCTCTCCAGTGCGCTTGCGCCGTTCCGCACGCGCATCGATCGCTTGTTGTCTGACCAGAACGACGGCAAGAATTTTCCGCTCGAGCGCATCCGCGTGATCGGCAGCGGCACGCGCAAGGTGGACGAATCCACCTTCCGGCATGTGGCCAGCGCGGTGCTCGGACGCAAACGCCTGAAGTTCAACTATCGCGCGCGTTCAACCAACGAGCCGACTGCGCGCACGGTATCGCCGCAGCGCCTGACCCATTACCGCGACAACTGGTATCTGGACGCCTGGGATCATCAGCGCGAAGGCCTGCGCAGCTTTGCCTTGGATCGCATCGCGCGCGCCGAAGTGCAGGATGAGGCCGCGCTCGATCGCGAGGAATCCGAACTCAACCAGCATCTGGCGTCGAGCTACGGCATTTTCTCCGGCGCGCCGAAAGCGATGGCGACAATTCGTTTCTCGCCGCACGCGGCGCGCTGGGTTGCCGACGAGCACTGGCATTCGCAGCAGCAGGGACAATGGCTCAGCGACGGCCGCTACGAATTGAAACTGCCGTACAGCAATTCACGCGAGCTGTTGATGGATGTGCTTAAGTACGGCCCCGATGCCGAAATCGTCGCGCCGGTATCGCTGCGCGAAGAGATGAGGATCATGCTGCAGTTGGCGATCGGGGCGTACCAGTAACTCTACGCGCTTGCCGTCGGCAGTTGCGCTGCGGGTGACGGTGTCCCTACCTCCCGCGCCTTCTGCGTCAACTTGCGGAACTTGTCCGACATCGATTCGAGTTTCGCGCTCCACTCCGGATTCGGCGTCTGTCCGGCGGTGATCTTGTCGTAGACCTGGATCAGGGCGACGGTCGCAAACGGATCGATCAGTGCAGCCTTCAGGCTCAACGCTGCAATCGCGGCAAGGGCGAAGGTCACAATGCCTGCATGGACGTGAAACAGGCCGATCAGTGCGGCGATCGGCGCGATCACGAGCAACAGAATGACGAGCGTCAATCCCCAGATGATAAAGGTCAGGAACGCAGCGTTCTTGAGTACACTTTTATAATTTTGCGCGTAGAGCACGGTGCTGTCGCGCGCTATCGCCCAAGGATTATCCGTTTGCTTGCGCAGGATCTGCGCGAGGATCACCTGATCCAGATGACTCAAGCTGGTGTTGATGACTGCATCGGCCAATTTCACGAGTACATCCAGGCCGGGAATCGGTAACCACGAGGCGATGCTCACGGTAATCCGGTTGAACGCGCGCAGGATGCCGCGGATCAACTGGTTCAGACCGAACAGCATCGATGAGGTGGCGAAATGCTGCTTGACGATCGTCGTCGCGAAATCGATCTGACTCTTGCCGCCGGGAATCTGCCGGCCGTCCATGAGTTCGACCAGCACCGCGATATGTCCGGCTTTGACCAGGTACAAAAGGTATTCGCGCGCCCAGTACAGGATGCCGCTGATGATGACGAAGCCGATCAGGCCACCGATGCCTGCGCCGCCGCCGCCGTTGCTGCCGATCGAGCCGAACAGATAGCCCATGCCGCTGCCGACGCCGACCGCGACAATGTACGCGAGGGTGATGCCGATGTAGACGACCAGGCGCAACAGCACGAAAGGCAGGGTGCGGACAAGCAAGCCGAAGATCTGGCCGGTGCGGAAATCGAGCATGACGGGGTCCTGAGTGTGGATGTTTTTGGGCTAAGGTAACCGGCAAAGCCGAACTATAGAACCATGCAGGTGTTCGTGTTCATGCAGTTGCTGGTTCAGAATGAGGATACGACAAGAGGTCGCTGCACATGACATCACCCACAGTTTCCTTGGTGCTCGGCTCCGGCGGCGCGCGCGGTTACGCACATATCGGCGCGATCGAAGAGTTGCTCGCCCAGGGCTATGACATCCGCTGCATCGCCGGCTCTTCGATGGGTGCGCTGATCGGTGGCGTGTACGCGGCCGGCCAGCTCGATGCGTATCGCGATTGGGCCAAGGCGCTGCAGCGATTCGACGTGCTGCGTCTGCTTGACTGGACGTTCACCGGCGGCGGCCTGATCAAGGGCGACCGCATCATCGCCAAACTCAAGGACCTGATCGGCGAAATCAACATCGAGGACCTGCCGCTGAGCTATACCGCAGTGGCGGTGGACCTGATGGCCCAGCGCGAAGTCTGGTTTTCGTGCGGCTCGCTGTTCGAGGCGATCCGCGCCTCGATCGCGATTCCGACCGTATTCCGGCCGCACCACTATCAGGGGCGCACGCTCGTCGATGGCGGCCTGCTCAATCCCGTGCCGATCACGCCGACGCTGCGCGATCTCACCGATTGCACCATTGCGGTCGACGTCAACGCGCCGGCCGAGGCGCTGGATGGTGGGGCGGGTGGCGAAACGCCGACGGACAAGTCGCCGGTAGATGCAACCTTCGGCAGCACGACCGCCACGCTGCCGCCGGCCGGCGCACCGCCGGTGATGGATTCCGCCTCGGCTGAGGGGACGGAATCAGCGGCGCTGGTGCCCAACGGCGATACCGTGCAGTCGCCGACCTACCGGCAGAGAATTGGCGAAGTCATCGACGGCTTGAAGCGCGACAAGAAGCCGCCGCAGGAACCCGATCCGGGCATCCTGGAATTGTTCGCGCGTTCGCTGGATGTGGTGCAGGAAACGATCACGCGCTTCAAGCTGGCCGCGCAACCGCCGGATCTGGTCATTTCCATTCCACGCAATGCTTGCGCCTTCTATGAATTCCATCGCGCCGAGGAGTTGATCGAGCTGGGTCGTCTGCGCACGCGCCAGGCGCTGAAGCATTTTCGCAGCACCGACAAGCACTGAAGGTTCGATCCATTTCGCGCGGCTGGCGCCGGGCAAGTAGAATTGACCAATGTCTGACGGGTGGGTGCAACCGTGAACGCAACGCCGACGACCCTTCGCGAAAGCAACCCCAGCGGTACGGCGTTGAGCGTGCTTTTCGCCGTCAGCTTCTGCCATTTCCTCAACGACTTGATCCAGTCGCTGTTGCCGGCAATCTATCCGCTGCTGAAGACGCAATATGCACTGGATTTCGGCCAGATCGGCCTGCTTACGTTCACGTTCCAGGTCACCGCGTCGCTGCTGCAACCCCTGATAGGCGCCTACACCGATCGCCGTCCGCTGCCGTATTCGCTGCCGATCGGCATGAGTTTCACCCTGTGTGGCTTGCTCTTGCTGGCGCTGGCGTCGAACTTCTCGCTGCTGCTGCTGGCGGCTGCCCTTGTCGGCACCGGGTCGTCGGTGTTCCACCCTGAATCCTCGCGCATCGCGCGACTGGCCTCCGGCGGCCGCCATGGATTCGCGCAATCGGTGTTCCAGGTCGGCGGCAATGCGGGCTCGGCCGCGGGGCCGTTGCTCGCGGCGTTCATCGTGTTGCCGTTTGGTCAGCGCAGCATCGCCTGGTTTTCGCTAGTCGCCTTGCTCGGCATCGTGCTGCTGACCCGGGTGGGCGGCTGGTATCGCAGGCACGTGCTGACCCGCAGTCCAGCGCATCCGCCGCATGCACATGCGCTGCCGACGCATCGAGTCTGGATCGCGGTCGCGGTGCTGCTGGCGCTGATCTTCTCCAAGTATTTTTATCTGGCGAGTCTGGTCAGCTACTACACCTTTTACCTGATCAGCCATTTCGGTGTGTCGGTGCAAAGTGCACAATTGCATTTGTTCCTTTTTCTCGGTGCGGTCGCGCTGGGTACCCTGGTCGGCGGCCCCGTCGGCGACCGCATCGGCCGCAAGTACGTCATCTGGGTGTCGATCCTCGGCGTGCTGCCGTTCACTTTGCTTTTGCCGCACGCCAACCTGTTCTGGACCAGCGTGCTCAGCGTGGTGATCGGCCTGATTCTGTCCTCGGCTTTTTCGGCGATCCTGGTGTATGCGCAGGAATTGCTGCCGGGCAAGGTCGGCATGATCGCCGGCCTGTTCTTCGGCTTCGCGTTCGGCATGGGTGGCCTCGCCGCGGCGCTGCTGGGCGAGCTCGCGGATGCGACCAGCATCGAATTTGTATACAAGATTTGTGCGTATCTGCCGGCGATTGGGTTGTTGACCGTCCTGCTGCCCAATCTGCACCGGACCGATTCGAACCAGGCAAGCGCTGGCGTGTAGATTTTTCAATCGCCTTGTTCAGATTCTTGCCGAGGTCGTCCTTCGGTTGACCCGCGCGTATCCGCGGAGCATGATCGCGAAAATTGTTTCGATGGGATGGGGGAGAACATGATGAATAAAAACAAATTGGCATGCGGTTCGGGGCTATGCGGCTTGGGACTGGCCCTTTTTTCAACGCTGGCGGTTGCTGGCAACGGTTTCTGCAATCTGGCGGCGATTTCCATCGACGATGCCACCACGTCTACGCCCTATCCGTCGTCGATTGTGGTCAGCGGCGCACCTGGAAGCATCACCAGCGTCGACGTAACGCTCAACAGCTTCAGCCACACGTTCCCGGATGATGTCGCCATTGCCTTGGTCGGCCCCGGCGGGCAGGCGTTGCTGTTGCAGGATGGTGCCGGCGACGATCCGGACATGGTGAACGTCACTTACAGTTTCGCCGACGCCGGTGCCACGCAACTCCCGACCGCGACGGCCTGGACTGCAGGTACGTACAAACCGACTACCTATTTCACCGGCGATAATTTCCCCGCGCCCGGACCGGGCACGACCTATGGAAACCCAGGCCCGGCCGGTGCCGGAACGGCAACATTCGCCTCCATCTACGGCGCGACCAACGCCAATGGAACCTGGAATCTGTATGTCGAAGATCTCACCGGTGGCGACAGCGGTTCGATCTCCGGCGGCTGGTGCATTAACTTCGTCGGAACGCCAGTGAGGTTGCAAGACTTCTCTGTCGACTAAAGTTATCCGCACCTCGGCAAAAAAAGGGCCGGCATTGCCGGCCCTTTTTATTTCAGAGTGCGATGACTACGTGCTGATGACAATCAGCCGCGCTTCATCGAATTGAAGAACTCGTCGTTTGACTTGGTGTTCTTCATCTTGTCGAGCATGAATTCCATCGCCGCCAGCTCATCCATCGGATGCAGCAGTTTGCGCAGGATCCAGATTTTTTGCAGCATGTCCGGTTCGATCAGCAGCTCTTCGCGGCGTGTGCCGGAGCGGTTGATGTTGATCGACGGGTACACGCGTTTTTCCGAGATGCGGCGATCCAGGTGCACTTCCATGTTGCCGGTGCCCTTGAATTCTTCGTAGATCACCTCGTCCATCTTCGAGCCGGTTTCCACCAGCGCGGTGGCGAGAATGGTCAGCGAGCCGCCTTCCTCGACGTTGCGCGCGGCGCCGAAGAAACGCTTCGGGCGTTGCAGCGCATTCGCGTCGACGCCGCCGGTCAGCACCTTGCCGGAGGCCGGCACCACGGTGTTGTAGGCGCGCGCCAGGCGCGTGATCGAATCGAGCAGGATGACGACATCTTTCTTGTGTTCGACCAGACGTTTGGCGCGTTCGATCACCATCTCGGCGACCTGCACGTGACGCACGGCCGGCTCGTCGAAAGTCGAGGAAACGACTTCGGCGCGCACGCCGCGCTGCATTTCGGTGACTTCTTCCGGGCGCTCGTCGATAAGCAGGATGATCAGGTGCACGTCCGGATGATTGTGCACGATGGCTTGCGCCACGTTCTGCAGCATCATCGTCTTGCCCGCCTTGGGCTGCGAGACGATCAGGCCGCGCTGGCCGCGTCCGACCGGAGCAATCAGGTCGAGGATGCGGCCGGTGATGTCCTCGGTCGAGCCGTTGCCGCGTTCCAAATGGAACATCTTGCGCGGAAACAGCGGTGTGAGGTTCTCGAACAGGATCTTGGTCTTTGACGCTTCCGGCGGCTCGTCGTTGATGTTGTCGACTTTGAGCAGGGCGAAATAGCGCTCGCCTTCCTTCGGCGGACGGATGCGTCCGGTGATGTAGTCGCCGGTGCGCAGGTTGAAGCGGCGGATCTGCGAGGGCGAGATGTAGATATCGTCGGGGCCGGCCAGGTACGACTCATCCGGACCGCGCAGGAAGCCGAAACCGTCCTGCAGGATTTCCAGCACGCCTTCGCCGTAGATACTGCCGCCGGCGCGCGCATGCGCCTTCAGGATCAGGAACACGATGTCCTGTTTGCGTGCGCGTGCGACGCCTTCCTGGATGCCCAAACTCTCCGCGAGCGTCAGCAGTTCGGCTGCCGGCTTGCGCTTGAGCTCGTTCAGGTCGATCACGATGCCGGCATTGGGGCCGCCGCGGTTTTCGTAATTTTCGTCGCTTTCTTCGGCTTGCGCGGCTTGCTGTTGCTGCTGATGCTGTGGATGCCGCGGGCCACGCGGACGCGGTCCGCGATCGCGCCGGCCCTGATGGCGGTTGTTGTCCTGCTGACGATTTTCGCCGCCGCCTTGTGGATCGGCCGCCTGGCCGCTCTGCGCCTCCGGCGCAAGGTTTTCCGCGGGTGGCGGAGCATCAGAATCGGCATCAGCTTGTTGCTGTTGCTGTTGCTGTCGCGCCGGGCGCTGACGCGCTTCCGGACGGGGTTCGGTCGGACGGATTTCGCCGTTCTCGTTGCCTTCGGGGGTGCTAATAGGATCGGACACAGACGGACCTCATGGGTGCCGTTAAATTACGGAGGGTTGAAGTATCGGGGATGAAACAGCGAGGGCGATCGCCCTCGCGGATACGCATTAACTTAGCACTACGGCGCGCAAGCGTCTAGGGCTTTCGCGCCACATTGGATATTTCTTGCTTTTGTCACCTCGCAGGCAGTCGCGCGGCGCCTACAGCGCCTTGTCGATCATCTGCGCCAGTTGGGTCTTGCTCACGGCGCCGATCTGGGTTGCCTCGACCTTGCCGTTCTTGAAAATCATCAGGGTCGGAATACCGCGCACATTGTAGTTGCGCGGGGTCTTCTGGTTGTGGTCGATATTGATCTTGGCGATCTTGAGTCTGCCGGCGTAACTGGTGGCCAGTTCGTCAAGCATTGGCGCGATCATCTTGCAGGGGCCGCACCATTCCGCCCAGAAATCCACCAGCACCGGCTCGCTGGACTTCAGCACCTGTTCTTCGAATTGGTCGTCGCTGACCTGGGCAATGGCTGCACTCAATGTTGTTCTCCACGTTCGTTGATGGCGCAAAATGCAGCGGTCGGGCCGCGCTTGGGCTACACTGGCGCCATTGCGCTCGTGCGTAGGCTTCAAGCTCCGGTCACCGGCAGCCATTTGAGCCCAAGCCGCCGTGCAATTCAAGTTGGGCCGCGTGCGCACGGATTCAAGACACTACGAAGCAGGCGTAGCGTTGACCGCACAGCGGCACACATCCTTACAACCATGGCCGTCAACCGGCCCACGATTTCCCAAAGAATGGCACAACAACCCCTTACCGATATTTTCTTCGAAAGCTTCGATCTGCATCCGAGTGTGCTTTCCGGCCTGCATGCTGCAGGCTTCACCCGCTGCACGCCGATCCAGGCGCTGACCTTGCCGCATGCACTGGCCGGGCGCGATGTCGCCGGCCAGGCGCAGACCGGCACCGGCAAGACCGCCGCGTTCCTGGTCGCGATTGTGCAGCGCATGCTGACGCAGCCGGCGTTTGCTGAACGCGGCCCGAGCGATCCGCGTGCGCTGATCATCGCGCCAACGCGCGAACTGGCGATCCAGATAGAGAAGGATTTCCAGCAGCTCGGCCGCGGCACCGGGATCAAATCCGCGCTGATCTATGGCGGCGTCGACTACGACAAGCAACGCGACCAGCTGCGCAACGGCGTCGATATCATCATCGCCACGCCCGGCCGCTTGCTCGACTATTTCAAGCAACGCGTTTTCTCGTTCAGCGCCGTGGAAGTCATGGTGATCGACGAAGCCGATCGCATGTTCGATCTGGGCTTTATCAAGGACGTGCGCTACATCCTGCGGCGTTTGCCCGAGCGCGAACGCCGCCAGTGCCTGCTGTTCTCGGCAACGTTGAGCCATCGCGTGCTTGAGCTCGCCTACGAGCACATGAATGAGCCGGAAAAGCTCACCGTCGAAAGCGAAAACATCACCGCCGACCGTGTGCGCCAAGTCATCTATTTTCCGGCGAGCGAGGAAAAACTGCCGCTGCTGATCGGTCTGTTGTCACGCACCGATGCGCAGCGCAGCATGGTCTTCGTCAACATGAAGGTCGCTGCGGAGAAAGTCGCGCGGCGCCTGGACCGCCAGGGGTTTGCCGTAGGCATGCTGTCCGGCGATGTTCCGCAAAAGAAGCGGCAAAGCCTGCTCGGCAAGTTTCAGCGCGGCGAGATCGAAATCCTGATCGCGACCGATGTGGCCGCGCGTGGCCTGCATATTCCCGACGTAAGTCACGTGTTCAACTACGACTTGCCGCAAGACGCGGAAGACTACGTGCATCGCATTGGCCGCACGGCGCGCCTAGGCGCCGAGGGCGATGCGATCAGTTTTGCCTGCGATATGTATGCGCAGGGTCTGCCCGACATCGAAACGTACATCGGTCAGAAGATTCCCGTAGCGCGGGTTGAGCCGGAATTGCTGCTGGCACCGCCGCCGCGCGTGCGCACGACGCCGCTTCCGGTCAGCACCGAGGACGAAGACGACGGTTCGATTCCGACCGCGCCGCCGCCGTCGCGTTCGCGCACGCGGCCGCCGCAGCGTGCACCGCGTCGCGATGCACCGCGAGCGACGCATGCTGCCAGGCCTGCCGCGCCGCCGCCGCCGCCGCGTGCGCCTGCTCCGGTCGACGAAGCGAAAACCGCCGCTCCTGCGGGTGCGCCCAAGCGCAGCCGGCGCGGTGGTCGCGGCCGTCGTCGTGGCGCAGACGCGTCTGATTCGGCCGTGCCGGCAAAAGAAAACGCGAACCAAGCTTCGGGCAAGCGCCAGGAAAACCGCCAGCCCAGCCGCGGCCACGACACTCGCACCACGACGGCGCCATCGAGCGAGACTGCAGCGCCCAAGAAGCAGGGATTTTTCCGTCGTCTGGGCAATCTGTTCAAGCGCTGATCTTGGCGCTCGTTTTGTGGGGTCCTGATTCCATTGGGATCGATCTGCTACAGTCCGCGCCAGCCTTTGCCAGTAACAGCGCATGCTGAACCCGCTGACCCACGCCGACAACGAACGCCTGTCACGGCTTGCCGCGCTGATGGTTGCCGCGATCGCCGCGGCGCTGTGCCTGTGGCTGTTGGTGCGCCTGTTGTGGCTGGCCCTGCCGCACGCCGATGTGGCTGGCGACCTGGCGGCTGCCGCGCCGCGCCCGGTGGCCGCCGCGACAGCGCAATCGATCGCGAAGTGGCATCTGTTCGGCAATCCGCAAAGCGTCAATCTGGCCCAGTTCGCGCGCAATGCGCCGGCCACCACATTGAAGCTCGCCCTGCGCGGCACGCTCGCGCTGGCTGATCCCAAGCAGGGCATCGCGATGATCGCCGACGAACAGGGCAACGAGCGCAGTTACAACGTCGGCGACGACGTCGCCGGAGCCAAGCTCACCGAGGTCTACACCGATCATGTGGTGCTCAGCCACGAGGGGGCGTCGGAAACCTTGCAATTGCCGCGGCCGGAAACGCATGCGCCGGACATGCCGGACGTCAATCGGCAAAACCTCGCGAGTGCGCAGGCGGGCAAAGCCCTGAGCGTGCCGCCAACGTATGTGCCGCCGCAGATGACTCATGGCGCGCTGGACTGGAGCCAGGCGCAGAAGCAATTGCAGATCGACCCCACCGAACTGGCCAAGCAGATTCATGTCGAGCCGGTGTTCGAGAGTGGCAAGCTCGCTGGCGCACGCCTGTCCGGCGGCGGTCAGCTCGGCGCGCTGATGAACCAGGCCGGACTCAAGCCTACCGATCTCATCACCACGGTCAACGGCACGTCGCTGAAGACGCTGTCGAATCCGCAACAGTTCATAGACAATCTGAAATACGCTACGAGCCTGCAGGTGACGGTGCTGCGCGACGGCAAGCCGGCCACGCTGACCCTGACCCTGCATTGATTTACACTTATATATTTGTAGAGAAGTATACGATGACCAGCCGTTTGTTTCTTGTCAGTGTCGTCAGCCTGGGTGCCACGCTGGCCTCCGCGCGATCCAGCGATCCGGTGAACGTGACGCCGATCTCTCCCGGCGGTCCGTCGGTCAACTCCGCGATTGCTGCGCCGGTTGTGGCACCGCCCGCAGTACGGGCCGATGCGGCCAATCCGCCCGGCACGCATACGCTCAATCTGAAGGACGCCGACATTCAGGTGCTGATTGCCACGGTGTCGGAGATCACCGGCAAGAATTTCATTATCGGCCCGAACGTGACGGGCAAGGTGACGGTCGTGTCGGCGCGGCCGATGCACCCGGACGAAATCTACGATGTGTTCCTGTCGGTGCTGCGCGTGCACGGCTATGCCGCGATCAAGGCCGGCAGCATGATCAAGATCGTGCCGGAAGCGGCCGCACAGCAGGACGGCTCCGGCGGCCTGGACGGCACTCATGGCCACGAAGCCGACGAACTCATCACCCAGATCGTTCCGGTCAAGCACATTTCCGCGACGGAACTCGTGCCGATCCTGCGTCCGTTGATGCCGCAGGGCGCGCAGCTGATCGCGCATCCGGGATCCAATTCGCTGGTGATTTCCGACCGCTCCGGCAACGTCGAGCGCATGGTCAGCATCATCCAGCGCATCGATACCGTGTCGGACTCCGGCGTGGAAGTGATTGTGCTGCAGCACGCCAGTGCCGCAGAAGTCGCGCGCATCTTGACCCAGCTTGCCGACACCAAAGCGCCCGATCTGAGCGGCGATGCGCCGAAAGTGTTCGCCGACCAGCGCACGAATTCGATCCTGCTTTCCGGCGGCAAGAGTGGGCGCCTGCGCCTGCGTGCGCTGGTGACGCATCTGGATACACCGGTCAGCAATGGCGGCGACACCCAGGTCGTGTACCTGAACTACGCCAGCGCCAAGGACCTGGTGCCGATCCTGCAAGGCGTGGCCTCCACGCTCACGGGCGAGGCGCCGCCGACCAAGGGCGGCGCTGCGGCAAATGCAACAAATGCCACATCATCGGACAAAGTGTCGACGGCGACGATCCAGGCGCACGAGGAAGACAATGCGTTGGTCATCAGCGCGCCGCCGGCGGTGTTCCGTTCGCTGGCTTCGGTAATCCGCCAGCTCGACATCCGTCGCGCCCAGGTGCTGATCGAAGCGGTGATCGCGGAAGTCTCCGACGAAACGGCGAATGAGTTGGGCGTGCAGTGGCAGTTCCCGGTCGGCGACAAGGCACACGTGATCGGCGGCACGAACTTCACGGGCAACACGCCGGGCAACAACATCCTCACTGCGACCGCGGGCTTGAACACCAAGGGTGGCCCTGCTGTCACTGTCGGTAATGGCTTCAACGTCGGCTATTTCGACACGATCACGCTAGCCGGCCAGCATCTGCTGAGTCTCGGCGCATTGGTCTCGGCGCTGCGCAGCAACGGCAAGAACAATATCCTGTCGACACCCTCGGTGATGACGCTGGACAACCAGGAAGCCATGATCAAGGTCGGCCAGGAAGTGCCGTTTCTGACCGGCTCCTACACGACCAATACGGGCAGCTCGAGCACGAGCACGAGCGGCAGCACGACCGGCATCGGCAATCCGTTCCAGACGATCCAGCGCAAAGACGTTGGGTTGACGCTGAAAGTGACGCCGCATGTGAACTCCGGCGACTCTGTGCGTCTGGATATCCATCAGGAAGTGTCCAACCTGCTGCCGCCGGTGCAGGGCGCGGCCGATCTCATCACCAGCAAGCGCGAAGTGCAAACCACGGTGCTGATCAAGAACGATTCGCTGCTGGTGCTTGGTGGCCTGATCTCGGACAACGTCAAGGACAGTGTGCAGAAAGTGCCGGCACTCGGTGACATTCCGCTACTTGGCAACCTGTTCCGCTATCGCAGCAACGATCACCAGAAACAGGATCTGATGATCTTCCTGCACCCGCGCATCCTGCGCGATGCCGCGAGCGAAGCGGTGGTGTCCGGGGAGAAGTATAATTATATACGTACTGAACAATTGATGATGCGCGAGAACGGCGAGACGATCACGCCGCGCGGCTCACAACCGATGCTGCCGGAAATTCACGATTTCCTCGCCAGTCCAGCCATGGATGTGGCGCCGAAGGACCAAGGCAAGAAGCATCCGTGAGCACGGCGCAATGACACCGGCATCGATCGCGTCTGCACCGGCAACGACGACGCCTACGGCGCATCCACCGCGGCCGAGTTTTGGATTTGCCCGGCGCAACGGCGCCACGTTGACCGCGTGGCGCGAGAACGTCGCCGAGATTGCCTGCCGTGAAGGCGTCAAACCCGAAGTGCTGGCGGAGTTGCGCCGATATTTGGGCGCGCCGCTCAAGATCGCGCGCCACAGCGCTGCCGAGTACGAGCGCCTTCTGCGTGCGCTGTACGAGCAGGGCGACGACGCCCGTGCGATGGTCGCCGATTTCGACGATGACATGGATCTGAAAACGCTCGCGGACGAATTGCCGGAACCTGAAGATCTGCTCGAGTCCAAGGATGATGCGCCGATCATTCGTTTGATCAATGCGCTGCTCACTGAAGCGGTGAAAGAGGGCGCGAGCGATATCCATATCGAGCCGTTCGAGAATCGCCTGGTCGTGCGTTTTCGCATCGACGGCGTGTTGCGCGAAGTGCTGGCGCCGCAAAAGGCGATCGCGAACGCGGTGGTCAGCCGTATCAAGGTCATGGCGCGGCTGGACATCGCCGAGAAACGCCTGCCGCAGGATGGCCGTATCGGTCTGCGCATCGCCGGGCGTCCGGTCGATGTGCGCGTGTCGACGATTCCGGCCGGGCATGGGGAGCGCGTTGTACTGCGACTGCTCGACAAACAGGCTGGAAAACTCGACCTGGCCCAGCTCGGCATGGCGCCGGGCACGCTGCAATCCTTGAGCGAAATCATCGAGCGCCCGCACGGTATACTTTTGGTCACCGGCCCCACCGGGTCGGGCAAGACCACGACGCTTTACGGTTCGCTGCTGCGCCTGAACGACTCCAGCCGCAACATCATGACCGTGGAGGATCCGATCGAGTACTACATCGACGGCGTCGGCCAGACCCAGGTCAACACCAAGGTCGAGATGACGTTTGCGCGCGGCCTGCGCGCGATCCTGCGCCAGGATCCGGACGTGGTCATGATCGGCGAAATCCGCGATCTGGAAACTGCGCAGATTGCTGTGCAGGCGTCCCTGACCGGACACCTGGTGCTGTCGACCCTGCACACGAATTCCGCGGTCGGCGCAGTGACACGCCTGCGCGATATGGGCGTGGAACCCTTTCTGCTGTCGTCGTCGCTGATTGGCGTGCTCGCGCAACGCCTGGTGCGCGTGCTCGATCCAGCGCTGCGCGAAAGCTACATCGCCACGCCGCGCGAAGTCGCCGCGTTCGGCAAACCTGCCGACATGCATGCGACGCTGTACCGTCCCGACGCTCAGCAATTGGGCCGCCATGCCGGCTATCGCGGCCGTACGGGCATTTACGAATTCGTGCCGGTCGACGAAGAACTGCGTCGCCTGATCCACGCCAATGCCGCCGAGGCGGAGCTGGAACGTCACGCCCGCACGCGCTCGCCAAGCATCCTCGACGACGGTTGGGACAAGTGCGTCGCCGGCACAAGCTCGGTCGAGGAAGTGCTCAGGGTGACGCGGGAAGAGTGATGTGTCGGCAGACAACACGAACGTCATGATTCGCGACGCTTCGGCAAACGATTTTTCGGCAATCCTGGAGTTGAACGCGGCATCCGTTCATTTCCTGAGTCCGCTGGACGCAATCGGCTTGCGTCACCTGCACGCGCAGGCTGCGTACCATCGTGTCGTTGAACTACAAGGTCGCGTCGCTGCATTCCTGCTCGCATTCCGCGAAGACGCGCACTACGACAGTCCGAACTATCTGTGGTTCACGCAGCATTACCCGGCTTTCCTCTACATCGACCGCATCGTCGTTGATCTCGCGGCGCGAGGTCTGGGCCTGGGTATACAGTTGTACGACGACATTATCGCATTCGCGTCACGCACCGGCGTCACGCGACTAACCTGCGAATTCGATCTGGATCCGCCCAACCCGGTCTCGGCAAGATTCCATCAGCGTTATGCTTTCCGCGAAGTCGGCCGCCAACGGGTGGGCGCTGGCATGAAGCAGGTTTCATTGCAGGCGCGCGACATTTGAAGTCTGTGGGGCGGACTCCGGTATGATCGGCAGCAGAATTTTCGGGGAGCAAGCATGAGCCTGATTGCGCAACTCACGCGTCACAAATCCATCGAACAGCTGCAGGCGGATCTGGGCACGCGCAAGGATTTCCGCCGCGTGCTCGGACTCTGGCAACTCACTGCAATCGGCCTGGGCGGGATCATCGGCGTCGGCATCTTCGTGCTCGCGGGGCAACAAGCGGCGATGAACGCGGGACCCGCCGTGGCGCTTTCATTCATCATCGCCGGTATCGCCAGTACCGCCGCTGCACTGTGCTACGCGGAATTCGCCGGACTCATCCCGGTCACTGGCAGCGCTTACACCTACGGTTACGCCGTGCTCGGCGAAGGCATCGCCTGGCTCATCGGCTGGGATCTGCTGCTCGAGTACGCCTTGATTGTCGCTGCGGTTGCCAGCGGTTGGTCCGGCTACGTGCTCAACTTGCTCGATGCGTTTGGTATCCACGTGCCCGAAGCATTGCGAGGCGCCCCCGGATCGGGCGACGGCCACGTATTCAATTTGATCGGCGCCATCGTGGCGATGGCGGTCGCCGTGCTGCTGACTTTGCGCACCGAGTGGGGCGCGCGCGCCAATACGCTGATCGTCGCGATCAAGATCGTGGCGGTAGTATTGGTCATCGGCGTCGGCGTTTTCTATGTCAACCCGGCGAACTGGCATCCGTTCGTTCCTGAGCAGGTCGTTGACGCAAAGGGCGTCGCGCACTTCGGCTGGCCAGGCGTCGTCACCGCCGCCGCCGTCGTGTTTTTTGCCGTGTTCGGTTACGACACGCTGACCACGGCTGCCGAAGAAGCCAAGAACCCACAGCGCGACCTGCCGCGTGCGATCCTGTTGTCTCTCGGGGTGTCGATGACGTTGTACATCGCGATCACGCTGGTGTTGACCGGGATGGTGCCGTACACGCAACTCGGCAACGAAGCGCCAGTCTCCCAGGCGTTCCAGGCGCTCGGCATGAAGTGGATCGGCGCGGCGATATCCGCCACGGCCATCGCCAGCATCCTTAGCGTGATCTTCGCCTTCATGCTGGCGGCGGCGCGCATCTGGTTTGCGCTATCGCGCGATGGTCTGCTGCCCGCCTGGTTCGCGAAAGTGCATCCGCGCTACGGCACGCCGCATCGGCCTACGATTGTGCTCGGAGTATTCACCGCCGTCGTCGCCGGGCTGTTTCCGCTCGGCGAAGTGGCCAAGCTCGTCAACATCGGCGTGCTCTCCGCATTTATCGTGATCTGCGCTGCGGTGCTGCTGCTGCGTTCGCGCAAGCCGGAACTGCCGCGCGCGTTCCGCACACCGTGGGTACCAGTCATACCTGTGATCGGCATTCTATTTTCGGTCTGGCTGCTGTCCGAACTTGCCTTCATCACCTGGATGGTCTTCCTGGTGTGGCTCGCCCTGGGCTTGCTGATCTATTTCGGCTACGGCATCCGCCACAGCAAACTCGCGCAGGGCGCGCAGAAGTAGCGACGCGATGCCTGCCTTCGCTTATCAGGCGCTCGACAGCACCGGCAAGACTCAGCGCGGCGTGCTGCAGGGCGATACTGCGCGCGCTGTGCGCGCGGTTTTGCGCGAACGCGGCCTGAATCCGCTCGACGTCGCTCCGGTAACCGAAGCGCAACAGCGCAGCAGTTTTTTCCGGCGCGGCTTGAGCGGCGCGCAATTGGCCCTGCTCACGCGTCAGCTGGCGACCTTGCTCAAAGCCGGGTTGCCGGTCGACGAGGCGCTCGCGGCACTGGCTGAGCAGAACGATGATCAACGCGCGCGTGCCCTGGTCGGCGCGCTGCGTGCACGCGTGCTCGAAGGCGCGGGCCTGGCCGCTGCGCTCGCCGACTCGCCGGACAGTTTTCCCGAAATCTATCGCGCGTCGATCGCGGCCGGCGAACAATCCGGCCGCCTCGATCAGGTACTCGCGCGGCTCGCCGACTACAGTGAAGCGCGCGATGCCTTGAATCAAAAGGTCTGGGCGGCGCTCGCCTATCCGCTGCTGTTGACGATCGTCGCGGTCGCCGTAGTCAGCGGTTTGCTTGTCTACGTCGTGCCGCAGATTGTGGGCGTGTTCACCCAGATGCATCAGGTCTTGCCGCTGCCGACACGCGCATTGCTTGCGCTGAGTAGTTTCGTGCAGGCATGGGGTTGGTTGTTGCTGCTGGCGATCGTCGTTGCTGCGATTGGCGGCCGCCTGGCCTTGCGTACCGAGCAGGTGCGCTACGCGTGGCACGGCATGTTGTTGCGCTTGCCGTTGATCGGCAAGCTCGTGCGGGCCGCGAATACCGCGCGCTGTACGCGCACGCTGGCGTTGCTCACGGCGAGCGCCGTGCCGCTTCTGGATGCCTTGAATATTGGCGCACAGGTGATGCCGAATCTGCCGATGCGCGCGGCGGTAAAACGCGCGGCGCTGAAAGTGCGCGAAGGTGGCAGCTTTTCGCGCGCACTCGGCGACAGCGGCTATTTCCCACCGGTGGCGCTGCGCCTTATCTCAAGCGGCGAGCGTGCCGGCGAACTCGCACACATGCTCGATGAAGCGGCCAATCACCAGCAGCGCGAACTGGATCGCTGGATGACGACGCTGACCGCGATCCTCGGCCCACTGGTGATCCTGCTGGTCGGTGCCATGGTGCTGTTCATCGTGCTCGCGATTCTGCTGCCGATCTTCAACCTCAACCAGATGGTCAAATGATCCGCTTCGACCTGGTCGGCAAACGCTATCCATCCGGGCACGAGGCGCTGGCGGAATTGAGCTTCGAACTGGCTGCGGGCGAGATGGCCTTCGTCACCGGGCATTCCGGCGCAGGCAAAAGCACACTTTTAAAATTGGTCGCCTTGCTCGAGCGTCCGTCACGCGGACAGATCACGGTCAACGGCCAGAATCTGAACCATACGCGCCGGCGCGGCATACCGCAGGTGCGCCGCGGCATCGGTATGGTGTTCCAGGATCATCGCCTGCTGCTGGATCGCAGCGTGTTTGATAATGTCGCGCTGCCGCTGGTGATCGCGGGAATGGCGCGTGAGGAAATCGGCAAACGCGTGCGCGCGGCGCTCGACAAGGTCGGCCTGCTCGCGCGCGAACAGGCCGCGCCAATCGCGCTGTCTACCGGTGAACAGCAACGCGTTGGCATTGCGCGCGCGATCGTGGCCAAGCCGCCGCTGTTGATTGCGGATGAACCGACCGGCAATCTGGATCCGCAGTTGTCAGCGGAAGTCATGGCGCTGTTCGGCGAATTTCAGCAGGTGGGCACGACGGTACTCGTCGCCAGTCACGATCTGGCCCTGGTAAAACGTATGGGCAAGCGTGTGCTGGTGCTGGATCACGGCCGCTTGATCGACGATTTCCGGCCCGTCGCATGAACCGTCGCAAATCCACGAACCGTCTGAAACCGGTGGCGCCGGCGCGGGTGCCCGTCGTTCGTTCGCGTACCGGAATGCGCGCCTGGCGCGAACAACATCTGTACAGCTTGTTTTCGAGTCTTGGCCGGCTCGTCGCGCGACCGTGGGCCACCGCGCTGACCTTGGCAGTGATGAGCCTGGCCATGGCGCTGCCGCTCTTGTTCTGGCTGCTGCTCGACAATGCGCGCCAGCTTGGCGGCAGTGTCGAGGATGCGCGCGCGCTTAGCGTGTTTCTCAAGCCCGACATGGACGCCGCGGTCGTTCAGGCATTCGCGCGCACTGTGCGCGAGCGCACCGACGTGGCGGCAGTGGAGGTCAAAACTCCGGATCAGGGCCTGGCTGAATTCCGCGGTCAGTCCGGGTTTGCCGATGCACTCAAGGTTTTGCACTACAATCCCCTGCCAGCGGTGCTGATCGTCACGCCGCGCAGCGATGCCTTGGCTGTCGATGCGGCGCCGGCATTGGTGGCGGAATTGCAACGCGATCCGGCGGTGGATCTGGTGCAATACGATGCACAATGGCGGCAGCGATTGAATGCAATCCTGGCGCTGACCGCACGCGTAGCGATGGTGCTGGCGGGCCTGCTGGGAATGGCGGCACTGTTGGTGGTAGGCAATACGGTGCGCCTTGATATCCAGGGACGCAGCGACGAGATTGCGGTGATGCAGTTGCTCGGCGCCAATGATGGTTTTGTGCGCCGCCCATTTTTGTATACCGGCTTCTGGTATGGAGCGTTTGCAGGGGTGCTGAGCTTGGTGCTGATCGGAATTGTCGAGTGGGCCCTGGCCGCGCCGCTGGCGCAGCTGGCGGCAAGCTACGAGCATCGATTCGATGTGCATGGGCTGGCGTTGGCGGACATGGGCATCGTGCTTGGCGCGGGAGCGCTGCTCGGCTGGCTCGGAGCCTGGCTGGCTGCGTCGCGTCATATAGCGCTCGGCCAGCCGCAGTAAACCAGAGACTGAATGATGGAAAGCGCACTCACCCGCCATATCGCCAGCGAAACACCGCGGGTCATGGTGGTGGACGGCTCCAAAGTCGTGCGCCGCCTGATCGAGCAATTGCTCAAGGCCGATCTGCCCGGCGTTACCGTGTTGTCGTGCGAAACCGGCGCGGAAGCCAAGCACCAGCTCGAAGCCGGAGTCGTTGATCTGGTCACCACGGCACTGCGCCTGCCCGACATGGATGGCCTGGAGCTGGCGCGCTACGTGCGCGAACATGCGCCGCAGGCGTACATCCCGATCGTGATTGTCTCCGGCGACGTCAACGAACGCCTGATCAATCGGGAATTGTCCGAATACGTTACCGACTATTTCGACAAGTCGCTCGGGTTCAATGCGTTGACCACGTTCATTCGCGGCTACGTGCGCCCGGCAACACAGGCTTCCGGCGATGTGCTGTACGTCGAGGACAGTCGCGTGGTTGCCCTGGCGACCCGCCGCATGCTGGAAAAATACGGGCTGACCGTGCTGCATGTCACCAGCGTCGAAGATGCGGTGGCGATGCTCGAAACGGCGATGGCCCAGGGGCGCATTCCGGGCGTCGATGTGGTGCTTTCGGATGTGAACCTGAAAGGCGAGCTCACTGGCGGCGATCTGCTGGATCGCCTGCGCAATGAATTTTGCTATTCCAAAGGCCAGTTGCCGGTGCTGATCATGACCGGTGATGACAATCCGCGGAACCAGGCTGCCCTGCTGCGTGCGGGGGCGAACGATCTGGTGCAGAAACCGATCGAGGAGCGCCTGCTCATCACCAAGCTTCTGTTCCAGATGCGCGTGTCCAAGCATCTGCGCGAACGGGCCGCCAGCGCGGCGTGAGCCAGAAGCTCAAACTCGAGGCGTCATGGAAGGCGCGGGTCGGGGATTATTTCGATCGACCGGAAATGCAGCGGCTCGCGCAATTCCTGCGCGATGAACTGCGCGCGGGCAAGATCGTTCATCCTGCGCCGGCAAAGATTTTTGCTGCGCTCGATGCCACACCTTTCGATCAAGTCAAAGTCGTCATCCTCGGGCAGGATCCGTATCACGGTTCCGGTCAGGCACACGGTTTGTGCTTCTCGGTGTTGCCTGGTGTGCCGCCGCCGCCGTCGTTGGAGAACATCTTCAAAGAGCTGCAGCGCGATCTGGGCCTGCCGCGTCCGGATCACGGCTGTTTGTCGGCGTGGGCGCAACGGGGGGTCTTGTTGCTCAATTCCGTGCTCACGGTCGAGCATGGGCTGGCCGGTTCGCACCAGGGCAAGGGCTGGGAAGGCTTTACCGATGCGGTGGTTGATCATCTGAATCACGAACGCGAGGGTCTGGTCTTCCTGCTATGGGGTAGCTACGCCCAAGCGAAGGGAAAATTGATTGATACGCGCCGGCACCGGGTGCTGAAGGCACCGCACCCATCGCCCCTGTCTGCCCACCGCGGGTTTATTGGATGTGAACATTTTTCCTTGTCGAACAAGTGGTTGCGGGATAACGGCCAAGCCGAGATCGATTGGCGTCTGCCTCCCGTGACGGGTCTTGCCGCGGGCCTCTGAATTGGTGTACCATTCAGTTCAGAAACTCTGGCGAAATTATCCTAGAGTGAACTTTTGGCACCTTTAGCACTCTCATATCTCGAGTGCTAAAATGCGCTCCAAGGAGACCTGCATGACAATGAATGCCTTAGTGGCAAACAATCTTCCGATCCCGAGCGCGTTGGGAAGTCTGGACGCGTACGTCTCTAACGTGCACCAGATTCCGGTGCTGACGCTCGAGCAGGAGCAGGCGCTGGCGCGTCGCTACGGTAGCGAAAACGATCTCGATGCCGCCCGCCAACTGGTGATGTCGCATCTGCGTTTCGTCGTTCACGTCGCGCGTGGCTACAACGGCTATGGCCTGCAGTTGGCGGACCTTATCCAGGAAGGCAATATCGGTCTGATGAAGGCGGTCAAGCGCTTCAATCCGGATATGGGTGTGCGTCTGGTCTCGTTTGCCGTGCACTGGATTCGTGCCGAAATGCACGAGTTCATTTTGCGCAATTGGCGCATTGTGAAAATTGCGACAACCAAGGCGCAGCGAAAGTTGTTCTTCAACCTGCGCAAGTCCAAGAAGCGCCTGGGCTGGATGAATTCCAAAGAAGTGCAAGCCGTGGCGAAGGATCTGGGCGTGCCGGTTGCCGATGTGCTGGAAATGGAGTCGCGCCTGTCCGGTCACGACATGGCATTCGATGCGCCGACTGACGCCGACGACGAATCCAAGCCCTCACCGGGGGCGTATCTCGTCGACAATGCCGCCGATCCATACCACACGCTGGAAAATGAAAATCAGGAAGAGTCCGATCTGGATTCGTTGAAGCAGGGCTTGGCAAAACTCGATGCGCGCTCGCGCGACATCATTCAGCGCCGTTGGCTGCGCGATGAAGACAAGGCGACCTTGCAGGAACTGGCCGACGAATACGGCGTTTCGGCCGAGCGCATTCGTCAGGTCGAAGTCAACGCCATGAAGAAGATGCGCACGCTGTTCGCTGCTTGAATCCGGCGTCAATCGCACGCTAGCCGACGGCCCCGCATGGGGCCGTTTGCTTTTGCGTCAAACAATCGCGCGTCAGTACAAATCCCCGCATCAATTCAAATCCCCGCATCAATACAGATCCATCGGATCGACATCGAGCGACCAGCGCACCTGAGGCGCTTGCTTCAGGGCCCGCACCTGCTCGATCCAGGCGGGCAAGAATGCATGCAGCGGAGCGCGCTCGCCGGCACTCAACAGCAATTGACCGCGGACCATACCCGCGCGGCGTGGCATCGGTGCCGGCATTGGACCGAGCAGACTCACGCCATCGGGCGCTCCCGCCACCACGCTGGCTTGGGCGAGGAATTCGTCGACTGGCGTTTGTGTTTTTGCCTGGGCGCGCAGTAGCGCCAGGTGCGCATACGGCGGCAGTCCGGCATCGCGGCGTTCCTGCAGCAACTGGTGCGCGACTGCGGCGTAGCCGTTCCGAAGCAGGTTGCGCAACAGCGGATCGTCGGGGTGGTGGGTCTGTAGCCAGACCGTTCCTGCTTTGCGTGCACGTCCGGCGCGTCCGGAAACTTGCACGATCAGCTGACACAGGCGCTCACTGGCGCGGAAGTCCACGCTGAACAACCCCTCGTCGACGCCGACCAGACCCACCATGGTGAGATTTGGCAAGTCATGCCCCTTGGCCAGCATCTGCGTACCGACCAGGATGCCGGGTTGATCCGACCCAAGTTGGCCGAGCAGTGTGTCGAGTGCATCTTTGCGCCGCGTCGTTTCGCGATCGATGCGGATCACTGGCACGCCCGGAAACAACGCAACGAGCGTCTGCTCCAGGCGTTCGGTGCCATGGCCCTGCGGCGCCAATGCGGCATTGTTGCATTGTGGACATTGTGTTGGCACGCGCTGGTTGGCGCCGCAATGGTGGCAGCGCAGCCGCGCCGCGCCGCGATGCCAGGTCAATGGCTTGTCGCAACGCACACACGCCGCGTGCCAGCCGCAGTCGTGGCACATGAGCACCGGCGCATAACCACGTCGGTTGCGGAACAGCAGCGCCTGTTCACCGCGGCCGATGCAGGCGCGAACAGCGGCGATCATTTCCGGGGCCAGGCCGTCGGCCAGGTGCTTGCCGCGCAGATCGATGCAATGCGTCTGCGGCACGCGCGCGGTGCCGGGTCGCGAACTCAACGGCAATCGCTGATAACGGCCGTTGTCGACGTTGGCCAGGGTCTCCAGCGACGGCGTAGCCGAACCCAGTACCACCGGCACACCGAACGCCTTGGCGCGGACGAGCGCCAGATCACGCGCCGAATAACGCAAGCCTTCCTGCTGCTTGTAGGAGGCATCGTGTTCCTCGTCGACGATGACCAGGCCGGCGCGAGGCAGCGGCGCGAAAATCGCCGAGCGGGTGCCGAGGACGACGCCGGCCTCGCCGCGACAGGCAGCGAGCCAGGCACGGGTGCGTTCGCCCTCGGCCAGATTGGAGTGCAACAAGGCAATCCGGCACGGCAAGCGTTCCTGGAAGCGACGCAGGAGTTGCGGCGTCAGGCCGATCTCCGGCACCAGCACGAGCGCCTGCTCGCCGCGCGCCAGGGTCTGCTCGATCAGCGCCAGATAGACCTCGGTCTTGCCACTGCCGGTGATGCCTTCCAGCAAGAACGGTGCATAGCCGCCGAGAGTTTGCGAGATCGCGGCGACGGCTTGTTGCTGCTCGGTCGTCAGCGGCGGCGGGTCGATGCGGACCCGTGGCAACGCGCTTGCGTCCAGCCGGGTGCTGGCGACCAGGCCGCGTCGCCGCAGATTCGTCGCGGCGCGGCGCCAGTTCGGGAGCAACCCGTCCAGCATCGCCGTGGGCAACGGACCACGATCGAGCAGCGCAAGCAGCTCTGCGCTTGCAGATCCGGCGCGCCCACCCGGTTCGAGCTTCGCGTCGGCGACGAGTATCAGCGCGGGTTCGCCCTCCGCAGGCAGGGCGCGTGCTGTGCGCAGGCCGGCGGGCAGGGCAGTTTCCACCACCTCGCCCAGCGGGTGCAGGTAATAGCGGCTGAGCCATTGCAGGGTCGCGAGCAACTCGCTCGTGATCAGCGGCTGCGGGTCGAGCACGGCACTGGCCGCTTTGAGTCGGTTCGGTGCGAGCTCGGAATGATCCAGGGTTTCGATGACGATGCCGACCCGCTGGCCGCGCCCAAACGGCAGACTGACGCGCGTGCCGGGAAGGATGGTGCTGGCGTCGATTCCCGCTGGTGGCAGATAGTCGAACAGGCGCGGCAAGGGCACTGGAATCGCTACGCGCAGGATCGCTTTCATGCGCTGTTCCAGACGTGGTTATGCGCAGGAGTCATGGTTTGGATGGAAATCGTAAGTAAAAACTCAAGATGTTCGTTCAAGTCACGGGAAAAAATCATTTTTTTCGCTTATCCACAAGAGCTGTGGATAAGTCTGTGCATGGGTCTTTGCGCAGGCCTGCGCAAAGCCCATGGTTACGAGGCCGCGACCAGCTTGGCGAAACTTTAACCAATATGAAATATATATTCCAAATCAGAGGCTTACAAAAGAAAAAATGTGGAAAATGCAGCAATTCACAAAACTGTCGCAGAGTCTGCGACGACCAAACCGGGTTGTGCACAACCGTGCCGCGTGATGCTGTGCGTCATCCGGCTCGGCGGGCGGTCAACCGAGCGCTTGGCGGCGCGTTGTAAACCCTCGTGCGAGCATACGCCATGGATACAATGACGCCTACAATCCCCCTGACCTTGGCAGCAAGCTGGATATCCGAGCGCGTGGACGCGGCCCAAGACGACAAGCGCACGCTGGATCTGTTTCTCAAGGGCGTGGAACGCCGGGCATTGCGCATGGCCGAGCTTGCCACAGCCCAGCGTGACGAAGCGCTGGATCTGGTGCAGGACGCGATGTTCGGCTTCGTCAGGCACTACGCCAGCAAGCCCCCGCAAGAATGGGCTCCGCTATTTTATCGAGTGCTCGACAGCCGTCTGAACGATTGGCATCGGCGGCGCCAGGTGCGCAGTCGCTGGATGACGGTATTTACCCGGGATCCGGGCGATGATGAAACGGATGAAATTGCCCAGGCACCTGACCTGAATGATCCAGGTCCGCTGCTGCGCCTGGCCGGTGGCGAGGCGGCGCGGGACCTGGATGCCGCGCTCACCCGCCTGCCGCTGCGCCAGCGTCAGGCCTTCCTGCTGCGCGTGTGGGAGGGCTTTGACGTGGCGGCAACGGCCAAATCCATGCGCTGCAGCGAAGGCAGCGTAAAAACGCATCTCTCGCGCGCCTTGACGGCGCTGCGGCGCGCGTTGGAGGATCACGCATGAACCCATTGGACCAGGACAACTGGACCAGGCGTGCCAAGACCTTGCTGGAC
Source organism: Lysobacterales bacterium (assembly GCA_038244165.1). GTDB lineage: Bacteria > Pseudomonadota > Gammaproteobacteria > Xanthomonadales > Rhodanobacteraceae > Rudaea. The sequence goes on from JBBRTT010000010.1 coordinate 48,673, forward strand.
GAGTCCGCCGAAGGCCTGGATGCTGCCACCTTGTCGCGGCTCAATCGTGCGCGCCAGGCTGCATTGCGGCGAGTGCGGCCACGCGCAGCCCAGCGCTGGTTTCTGCCTGCAGGAATGGCCAGTGCCGGCGTCCTGCTGTTCGCGGTCGTTGCCTGGCACGCGCAGGGGCCGGGTGGCGCGGGGCGCATCCAAGATTTGCCGTTCCCAGCCAGCGCAAGCCCCACCAGTAGCGATATCGATCTGGTTTCCAGCGACGACAATCTTGAGTTGTACCAAGACCTGGAGTTCTACGCGTGGTTGGATGCACAGGATCAAGGTTCCGACGGTTGACCGTTCTGTTCGTCGCGGGGATCGCGGCGGGCAGCGTAGTCGCACAGGCGCCGCCGGCCAATACGGCCGCGTCGCCACCGACGTCGCCACGCGACGCGGAAAAAATGCAAGGGCAGCACGCTAGGAATATGGATAAAAGTACAAAAGTGGAAACCCATCCCGATGCAGCCCTGATCGAATACCTGGGCGAGTACGATGAGGCCGCCGACGGTCTTGATCCCATGGGACTGACCGATCCCGAAGTGGTGTCGTCCAAATTCGGCGACGGCCACGGATGATGCGCATGCGCCGACTTGCTCGATTGATCGCAGCCGCGGCAATTTCCCTTGCTGCCGCCACGGCCGGGGCCCGGGATAGCCAGCCGCCCAGCCAGCCGCCGCAGACCGTCATCGGCGTGGCGTCGGTACCGTGGTCGGCGTTGAGTCCGGCCGAGCAGCAGGTGCTCACACCGGTGCAGGAAAAATGGGCGCAACTGCCGCCTGGTGCCCAGCAACGGCTACAACGCGGCGCACAACGCTGGTCGACTCTGACTCCCGAACAACGCGAGAAAGTGCAGGAGCGCTTTCGCAAATGGAATGGTCTGGATGCCGAACAGCGCGAAAGAATGCGCGCCCGCTTCGAGCAATTCCGCAATTTGCCGCCGGATCAGCAGCAGCGTATCCGCAAGGCCTTCCGACGCTTCGGGGGCTTGCCGCCGGCGCAACGCAAGCAGCTGCGCGACAAGTTCGAGCAGATGAATCCGCAAGAACGTCAGGCCTTTCTCGCTGGCGCGGCAGCACAGAACCGCGCCGGGATGGCGCATGAATTATTGCAGTCGCTACCTGTCGAAGAGCGCCGGCCGACCCGGCAGATGCTGCAGTCGCTCAGCCAGGAACAGCGCCGTGCATTCCGCCAGACATGGCTTGGCTTGCCAGCGGAGCAGCGCGAGGCATATCGCCGAAAATTGTTGCAGATGTCACCCGAGCAGCGCGAAGTGGAACTGGCGAAACCCTGATTGAACCTGATGCGTCAGCTTCAGTCCTGGGCCAATGCTTGCAAAATCCGCCGGCTGGCACTGAATCGACCGGCGAAACGCGTCTGGCCGTCGGCACGCATGCGTGGCGCATCGACGCGCAGATAGCGATCTAGATCCCCCGAACTCGCCAGTCGATATTGGACGCTGAGGCTGCGTCGTTGCGCTGCGCGAGGCGGATCGCGCCGTTCGAATACTTCAGCGCCGATGAAACCGGGCAAGGTCAGCATCGCGCGAATGTGTTCGTCCAGCCATGTGCGATACGCCGGGAAGATGGCGTCATCCACATCGAGATTGACTTCGTACACGATCACGTTGTCGCCAGGCTTACCAGGAATGCCACGGCCGCGCCCAACGTGATCATGATCGTGTAGCACAGGCCGATCACGCAGAATTTCAACGTGGTGAAGAACCAGCCCTGTTTGTATACTTTTTTCTGCATCAGGAAAAGGTAGATCGGCACCCACCAGCACATGACGAAGATCAGCAGGCCCAGTGGGGCGTAGAGCCAGTGCGCCCGTTCCTGGACGGCGCCATGCGCTAGAACCACCAGCGTGATCAGCAGCAGTGAAATAAATATGAAACTGTGGCTGTGCAGGGCGATGATCAGGTGTTCCATGTACAGACGGCGTTTGAAGATATAGAAAATCTTCAGCAGCAAGGCGAACAGCGGCATCAACACGAACAGCACCTGCGGCAGCACGCTGAAGATGCCGACAACGAAGGGTTTTGGGTCCTGGGTTATCCGCTTCAGATTGTCGCGCGCACGTACGCCGAGCTTGGTGAGCTTGGCATTGGCGGCATCGGGCAGCCAAGCAATGTGCACTGGATCAGCGACGGGATCCCACTTGCTCACTCCCAGCGAGATTCCTTTTTCGTCGTCGGCCTCGGCAACTTGAGGCGCTGCCTCGCCCTTGGCCTTCGCGTCAGCGCTGCGTTGCAGGTATGCAATACGCTTGTCGGCCCTGCTGCGAATGACGTCAGCGGCCTTGTCCATGCCCTTGGCCGCCGCGGCTGGGAAGCCCGGCGTCGCTTTCGCTTTCTCGATTTCCGCCAGTCCCAGGTCACGCGCAGCGATGACTTCCTGCGGCGTCTGCGCGACAACGATCTTGTCGCCAGCATCACTATGTATGGCATTGGCCATATCCAGCGAGTCCAGACTCCACTGAATCAGCAGGAACGCGGCAATGCTGAGGAAAAAATATAGTCGGAACGGTGTGACGTACCGCACGCGGCGCCCGGCGAAATATTCGTTGGAAAGATAGCCCGGGCGGAAATACAGCGGAAACAGCGTGCGGAAAATGCGCGAGTCGATATTGAAAATCGTGTCGGCGACGTCATGCAGCATGCTCGAAAGCGGTCGGATCATCCCCTTGACTGGCTGGCCACAGGAGTAGCAATGCTTGCCGTGCAGCTCGGCACCGCAATTGGCACATAGCGTTTTTGTCGCGGGCGGCGCGACGGCCGGGGTTGCGGGAGCCGGATCCGATTCCGGGGTGGGGGCAGTGGCATCGGGGGTATTCATCGCGCGCACTTTAGCCGATTCCGCGCCTGTGCAGCAGCCGGTGGAGGTTGCGTCTTCGGCTACACTGCGCAACCGAAGTTGGCCCTTGAACGCATGTCTGCCCCCTTGCGCACGCCTTCGGCGCGCTGGCGCCGCGAATTCCGCGACACTCTCATTCTGGCGGCACCGCTGGTGCTCGGGCAGTTGTCCGCGATCGGCATGAATGTGGTTGACGTGCTGTTGGCCGGGCACTTCAACGCCCAGACTCTGGCGGCCGTCGCCATCGGCACCAGCGTGTGGACGCTGGCGATTGTCGCCGCCATCGGCGTGATGCTGGCGCTGCCGCCCTCGGTGGCGCAGCTGGCCGGTGCCGGCGCGCAGGACAAGATCGGCGCGCTGTTCCGTCAGGCGCTGTGGCTGGCGCTGGCACTCGGATTGGCGTTGTTCATCGGCGCGCGCCAGGCCGAACCATTGTTGCGCGCGATAGGTATAGGTTTACCCATTGTGGAGGATGCACAAAAGTTCCTTTGCGCCATTTCCTGGGGTGCGCCGGCGCTGACCGGCTATTTCGCCTTGCGCGGATTTTCCGAAGGTCTGGCGCTGACGCGGCCCACCATGTATTTCGGTTTTCTCGGCCTGGTTGCGCTGGCGCCGGTCGGATATGTGCTGATGTACGGCGCATTGGGTTTGCCGGCGCGCGGCGCGCAGGGCTTGGGCATGGCTACCGCAATCGTGTTGTGGCTGCAACTCGCCGCCTTCGCCGTCTACATCGCCGCGCGTCGTCACTATCGACCGTTCGCGCCGTTCGCCAGCTTCGACTGGCCGCGGCCGCACGCGATCTTCGCCTTGTTGCGCCTGGGGGTGCCGATGGGCGTGGCGCTGTTGATGGAGGCGGGGTTGTTCGTTGCCGCCGCGCTGCTGATCGGATCGCTCGGCACAACGATGGTGGCCGGCCACCAGGTCGCGATCAATGTCGCGTCGGTTGCGTTCATGTTGCCGCTCGGCGTCGCCATGGCCACCACCGTGCGTGTCGGCCGCGCCGTCGGCGCGGGCGATGCTGACGGCGTGCGTTACGCCGGTTTTGTCGGCATTGGCGCATCCCTGCTCACGCAAACGCTGTCGTGCGCACTGATGGCGTTTTTTCCTGGCGCAATTGCCGCGCTGTATACGGACGATCCCGAGGTCGCCGCGCTCGCCGCGCAATTGCTGTTGCTTGCCGCCATCTTCCAGTTTTCCGACGGCATCCAGGTGACCGCCAATGGCGCACTGCGCGGGCTCAAGGACACCACCGTGCCCATGGTCATTACCGTGCTCGCCTATTGGGGCATCGGCATGCCGCTGGCGTATTGGCTGGGTTTTGGATTGGGCATGGGCGCGCGCGGCATCTGGATCGGCCTCATCGCCGGCCTCACCGGCGCCGCCGTGCTGCTTTTCGCCCGTTTCGCGCGCCTAGCGCGAAACTATCGGGCATGAAGCGCGCCTCGCGCGAAACTATCGGGCGTGAAGCGCGCCTCGCGCGAAACTATCGGGCGTGAAGCGCGCCTCGCGCGAAACTATCGGGCGTGAAGCGTGCCCCCCGCGAAACCATTCGGTTTAGAGGTGGCCCGGTGCGAAATTGCATGACTTGCGGCGCGTGCCAGTGCCGCAGTCTTTAGGGTAGGCTGGCCAAATCTGATTTGGAGTGCTCGGCATGGGGGACAAAAAACCCGGATTCATTGTCAGCCTTTTCCAGGGTTTGTGGGGCGCGCTGAATTTCCTTCGGCGTCTGACCTTCAACCTGATCTTCGTGTTCCTGGTGGTCGCATTCGTCGTCGCGTTGTTGGCGGCCGCGCCGATGCTGCGCACGCGCAGCGCGCTCGTGCTCGATCCGAAAGGCAATATCGTGGAGCAGTTTACGAGTGCGCCGGCACAGCGTGCGTTCGCCGGATTTTTCGGCGACAAGGTTCACGAGGTGCAGTTGCGCGACATTCTCGCCGTGATCGCGGCGGCTGCAGACGACCAGCACATCGAACGCCTGGTGCTGGTCCCTGATGATATCGAAGGCGCGGGACTGGCCAGCCTGCGCGAGATCGCCGCGGCAATCGATCATTTCAAGCAGAGTGGCAAGGAAGTCATCGCTGTCTCCAATGGCATGACCCAGGGACAGTATTATCTTGCGGCACATGCGGATCAGATCCTGCTGCATCCACAAGGCGCCGTGCTGTTGGAAGGCTTGGGCCGCTACCGCAGCTATTACAAGGATGCGCTCGATCGCCTTGGCGTCGTCGTGCATCTGTTCCGCGTCGGCGAATACAAGTCCGCGGCCGAGCCCTATGTGCGCAACGACTCGTCGCCTGAGGCCAAAGACGCCGATCTGTACTGGATGAATGGTGTCTGGGGCGACTACATCAGGGACGTCGCCGCCGCGCGCAAACTCGATGCGACGCAACTTTCTGCACAAATCCAGAATTACCCAGACGCCATCAAGGAGGCAGAGGGCGATCTGGCTGCACTTGCGCTGAAGCAAAAACTCGTTGATCGCCTGGCGACACGCGACGAAGCGCGTAGCCTGCTGATCGAAAAAGGCGTGAAGGACGACAAGACCTTCCGCCAGATCGACTTCCTGTCCTACCTGCATCGCATCGACCGCGAAAAACTGCCGGACACGCGTGCGCAGGTCGCCGTGGTCGTTGCCGAAGGCGAAATTGTCGGCGGCGATCAGCCACCGGGAACGGTCGGCGGCGAATCAACCTCGTACCTCATCCGCGCTGCGCGCGAGGACGACAAGGTCAAGGCGCTCGTGCTGCGGGTCAATTCGCCCGGTGGCGAAGTGTTCGCGTCGGAGCTGATCCGGCGCGAGGTCGAGCTCACGCGCCTCACCGGAAAGCCAGTGATGGTGTCGATGGGCGACGTCGCCGCGTCCGGCGGCTACTGGATCTCGATGAATGCAAACCGCATCTTCGCCGAGCCGACAACGATCACCGGCTCGATCGGCATTTTCGGCTTGATCGCGAATTTCCCCGACACGCTGGCCAAGATCGGCGTGCACACCGATGGCGTCGGTACCACGCCCTTCGCCGGAGCGTTCGACATACGTCGCGCGCTCGACCCAAAAATCGGCAGCGTGATCCAGAGTGTGATCGACAAGGGCTATCGCGATTTTATCGGCAATGTCGCCAAGGCCCGCAACAAGACGCCCGCAGAAATCGATGCGATCGCACGCGGCCGCGTGTGGAGCGGCAGCCAGGCCAAGGAACGCGGCCTGGTCGACGAACTCGGTGGCTTGAGCCAGGCCACTGCCGCCGCCGCACAGGCAGCCAATCTCGGCACCGACTATCACGTGCGCTATGTCGAAAAGGATTTGACGTTCTGGGAAAAGCTTGCGCTGGATCTGAACAGTCAGGCGCTGGCCGGCGTCGGCCGCGCCTCCATTCCCGAGTTTGCGCGTGGCTGGCTGGCGGCGCCGGATCTGCGCAACCAGCTCGCGTTGCTGCGCAGCCTTGGCGGCAACAAGATTGGAGTGTTTGCGTATTGTTTTTGTGAGATTCGCTAAGGGGCGGACGACTCAAGTTCAAGCGTCAGCGCTCGGCTTCGCCTCGCTGGCTGTTGCTAAGCTCGCGCATCCGGCGCTCGCTAAGCAACCCGGCCGCTCGCTCCGGCGCGCGGCGTTCGGCCTCGCGCGCGATGCGCTTCAACGCATCGCGCGCGCGCTCGTCCTCACCCACCTTCATCCTGTAACTTCTTGTCCGCATCCGCCTTCTGCTGATCCACCGTCTTCTGCACGTCTTTGGCTCTCTGCAGTGCCTTTAGTTGCGTATCTAACACGGTTTTTTCCGCAGGAGGTGGCGTTTGCGCCTGCGGTGGTGGGGTCTTGCTGCTTGAGCAGGCGGCGAGCGTCAACGCTACGGCGACGAGCAAAATCGGACTACGCATGGCACTCTCCCGAAACGGTGGGTAAAGTCTGCGCCGTGAGCATGGTTACCGCAAGGCACGTGCTGGCAAATCCGATGAGAGGATGAAAGATGACGACGAACCTCGCGCGCTGGCGTCTGGATGGCCAAACCGCGCTGGTCAGCGGCGCCAGCAAGGGTATTGGCCTGGCTTGCGCGCGCGAGCTCGCCGCGCTCGGCGCCGACGTGTTGTTGATTGCGCGCGACGAGGCGCACCTGGAGCATGCGCGCAACGAGCTTATCGAGGAATTTCCCGAGCGCGAATTTTTTTCGTTCGCCGCGGACGCCACGCAACACGAGCAACGCCTGGAGATTTTCGACTGGATTGCCGATCTTGAAATGCCCTTGTCGTTGCTGGTGAACAATGTCGGCGGCAATGCCAGCAAACCGGCGCTGGACTACGACGAAGGCCAAGTGCGTGCGCTGCTCGACATCAATGCGGTATCGGCTTTTGAACTGTGCCGGCTCGCGCATCCGTACTTGAGCGAACACGCGAACGCGGCGATCGTCAACGTGACCTCCGTGTCCGGTCTGGTGCATGTGCGCACCGGTGCGGTATATGGCATGGCCAAGGCCGCACTCACGCAACTCACGCGCAACCTGGCCTGCGAATGGGCGGCCGACGGTATCCGCGTCAATGCGGTTGCACCGTGGTACATCCGCACGCAGCGCACCGAATCCGCGCTGGCTGATCCGGACTACCTGGACGAAGTGCTCGCACGCACGCCGATGGGTCGCATTGGCGAACCCGAGGAAGTTGCCGCGGCAGTCGCATTCCTGTGCATGCCGGCAGCGGCCTACATCACCGGCGAATGCATTGCCGTCGATGGCGGGTTCCTGCGTTACGGATTTTAGGAGTGCGGCCATGGATGGACGCTTTTTGATCTTCGTGATCATGGACGAGCACAGGTAGTGGTCACCATGGCTGCAGGAAAACGCGAACACGTTCTGCGTTTGGCGTATCAACCGCCATACGATTTCAGCGCATTGCTGGGGTTCTTTGCGCGGCGTGCGATTCCGGGCGTCGAGCAGATCGACAGCGAAACCTATTCGCGACGATTCGCGCTGGACGGAGCGATCGGCAGCCTGCGTGTCAGCCAGATCGCAGACGACGATGCGCTCGACCTGGTAATCGATTTTCCGCGCGCTGCACAGATCGACGATATCTCATCGCGCGTGCGCCGGATGTTCGATGTGGATGCCGACATCGCCACAATTCATGCGCGGCTGGGGCGCAAGGCGCCATTGCGCACGCTGGTGCGTCGGCATCCCGGCCAGCGCCTGCCGGGCGGCTGGGATGGCTTCGAGATTGCGGTACGCGCGGTGCTCGGTCAGCAGATCAGTGTTGCGGCGGCGCGCACGCTCGCCTCGCGGCTGGTGCAGCGCTTCGGCATGCAAGTCAGTTTGCCGAGTGGCGAAGAATGCCACTTGTTTCCAGCACCGCGCGATCTGGTCGACGCTGATCTCGGCGCGATCGGCCTGACGCAGGCGCGGGCGCAGACTCTGCGCTCGATGGCGCAGGCGTTGTGCGAGGGCCGCGTGGATTTTCGTCGCGAGCAGAGCCTTGAAGAATTCGTGGGCAAGTGGGTGCAACTGCCCGGCATCGGCGCATGGACTGCGCATTACATTGCAATGCGTGCGCTGAGCCACGCCGACGCGTTTCCTGCGGCCGACCTGGTACTGCGCAAGGCGGTGTCGCCAGATGGCGTGCCCGTGCCGCTCAAGCAATTGCAGGCCATGGCCGATGCCTGGCGACCCTGGCGCGCCTACGCCGTGCTGCACTTGTGGCGCAGTCAGAGTTAGCATCCGCACATGATGTACTACGATTTCCTGGATACGCCGGTCGGCCGCCTGCTACTCGCGCTCGATGGTCAGGGCCTGCGTCACATCGATTTCGAAAGCGGCCGCCATCCGACACCGATCGGCGCAGACTGGGAGCGCGGCGCCGGCGCCCTGCACGAAGCGCGCGTGCAATTGAAAGCGTATTTTGCCGGACGCCTGACCGAATTCGATCTGCCCCTGGCGCCGCAGGGCACGGATTTCCAGCAGCAGGTCTGGCTGGAGTTGCTGCGTATTCCGTATGCCGCGACGATGAGTTACGGAGAGATCGCGCGCCGCCTCGGCGATCCGACCGCGTCACGCGCCGTGGGTGCCGCAAACGGCCGCAATCCTCTGCCGATCGTTGTGCCTTGTCATCGCGTGATCGGCGCCGACGGCAGTCTCACGGGCTTCGGCGGCGGTCTGCCGGTGAAGCGCTTTCTGCTCGATCACGAGCAGCGCAACTCCACTTTCGCCCTGGCGCCGTAAGCGGGCTCAGCAGCCGCGAATCTGCTTGTCGATCTCGTCCGCCTGCGGTTGCAGCTCGGCCTGTTCGTCCTTGAATGCGCGCCGCAGTTTTGCGTGCACCTGATCGTATTGTTCACGCAGGTAGTCGCAGGTCTGCTCGGGCGTGGCGCGTTCACATTGATCCTGGATGGCGACATAGGCGCCGGCAACGGCCGCCTGCGGCGAGGTGTCGACCGGGATCTTGCGCACGCCGGGCGCGGAAACGCTTATGCCGCCAGGACCGTAAGCCTGGGTCAGTGGCTTGTTGGGTATGCCGAGGACGCCAGCGGGCACCATGCGCGGTGGCGTCGCACCATCGTGGCTTACGAAGTGGGTGCCATCTTCCGGGCGCGTGCACAGCCACAGTGGCGGCAAAACCCGTTCCACTCGCTGCGGAATCACTGGTGGCGGCGGCAGCGCTGATGACGATTCGGGCGTGGAGCCTTCGCCACCGCTTGCGGCGGCCGGTGCTTGCGGCGGCGTGGTGACATGGATTGCCGTTTCCGTGTCGCCACTGCGGCACGCTTGATCCTGAAACGTGATCGCACCTTGTGGATTAGTGCACTTGTACACATTGCCAGCATGCGCGCCATTGGGTAAGCAAGGCGCGAGCAGCAGGAGCAGAACAGTTCGGCGTAAATGCATGAGGATTCCTTCTGGCGCATTCTAGCGCGACCCCTTGCCCGACGCCCGAACGGCTGCGATGCTTCAGCCCCCGAGCAAACGTGCGCAACCATGATCGATCTGTTCAGCGACACCAAGACCCGGCCCTCCGCGGCGATGCGTCAGGTAATGGCAAACGCCGAAGTCGGCGACGAGCGCGCCAACGAAGACCCCAGCGTCAACCGCCTCGTGGAGCGCTGTGCTGCACTATTAGGCAAGCAGGCCGCGCTGTTCCTGCCCTCGGGCACGATGTGCAACGAAATCGCACTCGCCGCGCATTGCCGGCCGGGTGATGAAGTGATCTGCGACGCGACCTCGCACATCATCGGCTTCGAAGGCGGCGGACCGGCAGCGCTTGCCGGCGTCATGCTCAATCCTATTGCCGGTGTCCGCGGAATCTACTCGGCTGCGCAGCTCGCCGAAAAAATCCATCCCGACTGGCTGCATGCGCCGCGCCAGCGCCTGGTTGCCGTCGAACAAACCACGAACCTCGGCGGCGGCGCGATCTGGCCCTTGTCCACGTTGCAGGAGGTAACCAAGGTCGCGCACACCGCCGGGCTGGCGACGCATATGGATGGCGCGCGCCTGCTCAATGCCTGTGTCGCCAGTGGTGTCAGCGCAGCGGACCATGCGCGCGAGTTTGATTCGGTGTGGATCGATTTTTCCAAGGGCCTGGGCGCGCCGGGCGGTGCAGTGCTTGCCGGCGGGCGCGATTTCATCCACGAAGCCACGCGTCTGAAACTGCGTTGGGGCGGTGCGATGCGTCAAAGTGGAATCATCGCGGCAGCGTGCGAATACGCGCTGGATCACCACGTCGCGCGTCTGGCCGACGATCATGCGAACGCGAAACACCTGGCCGACGGCATCGCGAAGATCGCCGGACTGCGCATCGACGTGGCGGGCGTGCAAACCAATCTCGTCTATTTCGAAGTTACGGCACCGGCCTGGGATGCGGAAAAACTTTGCGCTGCTCTTCAGGCACGCGGCGTACGCCTGTGGGCGATGGCAGCGCGCACGGTCCGGGCGGTGACGCACCTGGATATCGACAGCAAGGCAATCGATGCGGCGCTAGACGCGCTCAAACAAATCCTGCGCTAGCTCAGCGCGCGCGCTCCACGCCCACCGGCAACGTGGCGATGCGCTGGTACTCGGCGCTCGCAAACCGGTCAGGATGCGCGAGCCAGTCCTCGATCATTGCCGACGCATCGTTTCCCCAGAAGCGTTCGCCGCCGATGCGCAACGTGGGAATACCGAAGACGTCCGCCGCGAGCGCCGCGTCGGTGTTTGCGCGCAACTGGGCCTTCACCTCTGTGGAATTTGTTGCATTTTCCACATCGGCAACCCCAAGCGCGCGACCGACCTCGGCCAATTCCCCAGCATTCGTCCCGGCACGTCCATCGCGCCAGAGATGATTGAAAATCGCCTCGACCGACTCCCAGCTCGTACCGGCAGCAATGCATAGGCGCAGCGCCGACAGCGGATTGAATGGATGCGCCGGCGGAAAGCGCAGCTCAGTGCCTTCGTTTTCGGCCTGCCACAGCACGAAGCGATAGGTGAATTCGCGCTTGGCGGGAATTTCCGCGGGCCCGATATTGTCGTGATGCTTGAGCATCGCGCCGAACGCCACCGGCACCGGCGTGATCGCGAAGCGCTGCCGCCACTGGCGCACCTTGCGCAGTTGCAGATACGAAAACGGCGAGATGAAATCGAAATACCAGTCAGCTTGCATGGCGGCTTGCCTGGATCACGGCGGGCACAGGGAGACAAGTTCGAGATTGTCGACGAAGGTATGCGCTGAAATCATTGTCGGCGACATCAGGCTGCTCCAGGAATCGACCGCTATTCCGCCGGTGATGTTCTGCAGCACGCCGGTCGTATCCACAACGCTGGTTTGCCATGCGCCGGGTTCGGCATCGCTGGCAAGCCAGAGTTTGGCACGCAACAGCGTTTGCGTGGGACTCGTCTGCTGCACTTGAAAACGCACGCGGTAATCCGCACCGGCAGTGATCGCCGGCGAGGCGTGGGCGAACGGAAGCTGGCTTTCGGTGCCGTCGGTTTCCTTCCACAGGCCGATACCCGGCTGACCGCGAAAGCCGCCTTCGACAAATACCGCGTAGCCTTGTCCATGCGTCGTGGTCTGGGTCAGGTAGCCGCCGTTCTGACGCACGTAGAAACCGACACCTTGCGTAGCCATATCTTCCAGACGCAGGCTGAAGCGCACTTCGACATCGCGGGTGCTTGTCGTCGCGCCCATGCGCGCTAGCGAATAGTTTGTCGGCATAGGCCTAAGTCGCGCCCCGCCTTGCTGGATGTCGGCGAGCGCGACATTGCCCAGCACCGCCCATGGCGCCGGCCACGCGCTGCCGTCGCCGAGCGTGAACGGTTCGGCGTAAGTCAGGTTGCCGCAACCGGATTCGAAACCGTCCAGCAGGATGATATCGACCGTTCCCGCCGGTGCAGCGGCAGGCACCAACAACGCCGACAGGAAGGCAAATTGGCGGCAGATTTGCTTCATCGCGCCCGCTTCAATGCAAGGTCTTGAACGTCTGCGCATCGAACGCATCGACCGCTACCACTTCGTTGCGCGCCGCATCCGCGTCTTGCAGCATTTTATACTCTTCAGCCGAGATGATGCCCGCCTTCAAGCCCATCTCGTCGAGCATGTAGCCGGGGGCGCGGTCCAGTTGTCCGGCGCGTACTGCATCGCGCAACTTGGTTTCGACCGGAATCGCACGCACCGCTTTCGTCAGTGCCGCTTCAAGCGCGCCGAGGCCCACTTCGCCTGGCGGTGGCACGAAGATGTCCGTGGTCAGGTTGATCCGCGCTTCGCGGTCTTCCAGGATGTCGCGGGCGACGCGCGCACCGAGCTTGTCCGACGGCGGCCGGAAGCGCGCGCCGAGCGGAAACACCGCCCACGACAACAGCCACGCAGCCGGTCGCGCCGGCAGATTTTCCAGCACGCCGAGCAGCGCTTCCTGCACGCGGTACAGGCAGTGTTCGGCGCTCCAGCGCACCAGATTGTAGTTTGCCGTGGTCTTGCCTTCATCGTGATAGCGCTTGAGCGCGCACGAAGCCAGGTACATGTAGGCAAGCGCATCGGCCAGGCGTCCCGAAATTTTCTCCCGGCGTTTGAGCGAACCGCCGAGCGTGCCCATAGCGACATCGGACAACAGTTCGAATGCCGCCGAAAATCGCGACAGGTGCTGGAAGTAGCGCGCGGTGTCTTCGGTGCGAGGGGCCGCGGCGAGGCGGCTGCCGGTCCACGCCAGCAGCTTGGCCCGCGTCGCATTGCGCGCGAGCAAGTTCACATGCCCGAAAATCGCCTTGTCGAATTTCTTCAGATCGTTTTCGGCAATTGCGGCGATCTCCAGCTGCACGAACGGATGGCAGCGGATTGCGCCCTGCCCGTAAATGATCATCGAGCGCGTGAGGATGTTCGCGCCCTCCACCGTGATGCCGATCGGCACGGCATCCCAGGCGCGTGCAAGGGTATTGCGCGGGCCTTTCTGGATCGCGGCACCGGCGCGGATGTCCATCGCGTCGGTAACGACTTCGCGCATACCTTCGGTCAGATATGCCTTGGCGATCGCCGACAGCACTGCGGGTTTTTCGCCGGCATCCAGCGCGCCGCAGGTGAGCGTGCGCGTCGCCGTCATCATGTAGGTCTTGCCGGCAATGCGAGCGAGCGGTTCCTCGATGCCTTCGAAGCGCCCGATCGGCGTATCAAATTGTTCGCGCACCGTCGCATACGCACCGCTGATGCGCGTCATCATCTGCGCGGCGCCGACGCTGAGTGCGGGCAGCGAAATCGAGCGCCCCGCGGCGAGGCATTCCATGAGCATGCGCCAGCCCTGGCCGATGCCGGCGCGGCCGCCGATGACGCAATCCAGCGGCGCGAACACATCCTTGCCGACGATGGGACCGTTCATGAACGGCACGCCCATCGGATCGTGGCGCTGACCGATATCCACGCCCTCCAGATCACGCGAAATCAACGCGCAGGAAATACCGAGATCTTCCTTGTCGCCGATCAGGTGATCCGGATCCTTGATGCGGAACGCGAGGCCGATCAGGGTCGCGACCGGTGCGAGGGTGATGTAGCGTTTCTTCCAGTTAAGGCGCAGGCCGAGCACTTCCTTGCCGTCGATCATGCGTTTTTCGACGATACCTTCGGATTGCGTCGCCGCGGCGTCAGAGCCGGCTTCTGGGCCAGTCAGGCCGAAGCAGGGGATCTCGTCGCCCTTGGCCAGCCGTGGCAGATAATATTTTTTCTGCTCCTCGGTGCCATAGTGCAGCAGCAGTTCGCCGGGGCCGAGAGAGTTCGGAACCATCACTGTCACTGCCGCCGCGACCGAGCGCGAAGAAATGCGCGAAACCACGCGCGAATGCGCGATCGCGGAGAAGGCATGGCCGCCGTATTCCTTCGGGATGCCCATGCCGAAAAAACCATTGGTCTTCATGAACGCCCAGATGCTGGTCGGCAGATCGCGCAGCTGATTGATCTGCCAGTCGTCCAGGCGCGTGCACAACTCGTGCACCGGCCCATCCAGGAACGCCTGTTCTTCGGCGCTCAAGCCCCGCGGCGTGAAGGCGAGCAACTTTTCCCATTGTGGACGGCCGGAGAAGAGCTCTGCATCCCACCACACGGTGCCGGCTTCCAGCGCGATGCGTTCAGTCTCACCCAGGCGCGGCAACACTGGCGCCATGACTCTCATGGCAAAGCGCGAAACCAGCACCCGCCGTAGCGGCGGCAGGCCGAAGACTAACGCGAGCGTGGCCAGCCCAATGACGGTGATTTCAAACAGCAGCGGCGAATTGATGCCGGTGATGCGCCAGCCGAGCAGCCAGATCCCGGCGGCGCCGACCCAGGCCAGAAAACCGTAGCCGAGGAATAGCAGCGCGCTGAGTAGGATCAGCGCCAGAAGGAAGGTGATCAGCATGAACGCACCTGCAGGCTCGCGGCGTTGGACTTATCATCTACCGCGAACGACAAAAAGCAAAGCTCACTCAGCTTTTTTCAGATCCGCCGTGTTCCAGTTGAACTGCATATACAGCACGCTCGGCGTGCCGGCGGTATCGAAGCGCACGCGGCACTCGTAGCTCTGTTTGTATTCGGTCGAAAGACCCTTGTCGAACACGGCCGTGGAATTGAGCAGCAAGGTATCGGCCGCTTCGGTCTTGACGTGCTTGGCAAGATCGCCGATATCGATCTCGTAGGTTTTGCCGCTCAGCCGCTTGGCGATTTCGCTGCTGCACGCAGCCGCCGCCTGGTCATTGCGACCGTGGCCACAAGCGCCAAGGAACAACCCGGCCACAAGCACCGGCATGATGCGTGCGCGCATACCCCACCCTCCTTCTATGCGCTGTCGCGAATTGTTTTGTATTCGCTACGCGATCAACGCCATTTATATCTCTGCTCGCCGACAAACTATAGCAGGATGCGTCAGCCGAGAGTGAAGGGCCACTAGTAACGCGCGACCGCTGGATCGATTTCCCGCGACCAGGCATCGATGCCACCCTCGACGTTGTAGACCTGGCGGAAGCCGAGCCCGCGGAAATGCTCGGCAGCGCGCGCGCTGCGACCACCGCTATGGCACAGAAATGCCAAAGCCGTGTCTTTCGGCAGGGTGGTGAGCGCCTCGATGCCGTCGTCGAAGGTGCGGAACTGCTGCTTCAGCGCCGCCGCCGCGCGTTCCTCAGGCGGACGCACGTCGACCACAGTGATCGAGCCGGCATCCAGGCGCGCCTTGAGTTCGCTCACCGACAAGGCTTTCACCGCGGCTGGCGCGTTGGGATTGTCGATCGCCAGTCCCCCACCCTGAGGGGTTTCCACCCAGTCGATGCGGATGCCATGCGCGCGCTTCGCACTTGGCAGATCCATGAAAATCGCAACGCCGTTCGCGTCGCTGCGGATGGCGTGATCGTCGGCTTGCGCCAGGTGAAATTGCGCCTGGAAGCGCGCGTCGATCGCCAGGTGCAGGGCGACGCCAGGTTCCGCATCGGCCAGCGCCTCGCGGATCGCACTGGCGGCGACATCGCTCATCGTGATCTGTGGTGGCGTGCGATCCGGTTGCGGCAGGCCGAGCAATTCCTGCAATTGTCCACTCGTATACATCGACTGCACGATGTCCGCGCCGCCGATCAATTCACCCTTGACGTACAACTGCGGAATCGTCGGCCAGTTGCCGTAGACCTTGATGCCTTCGCGGATGTCGGCGTCGGCGAGTACGTCGACGCTGGCGTACTCGGGCAGCAGCTCGTCCAGTACGCCGACAGTGGCCGCAGAAAAGCCGCAGCGCGGAGCGTCGCGCGTACCTTTCATGAACAGCACGACCGGATATTCCGACAGGATCGATTCGATGCGAGTGCGAACAGCGGGGGCAAGAGTCATAAAATCTCAAAACGGCGTCGAGGAAGGGCAAATTATAGCCCTGCGACTGTCACGGCGCAGTGGCGACCGGCGATTAGCTGTGATATTCACGGGCGATGTCGATGGTGACGGACGAACCGACACTTACCTTGCTGCAGCGCCTGCGTGCCGGCGATGCCGATGCGCGCGAACGTCTGGTGGCGCGTTACCTGCCGCGCCTTACGCGCTGGGCACACGGCAGGCTGCCGACCGGCGCACGCGATTTGAGCGATACCCACGACCTTGTTCAGGTCACCCTCGTTCGGGTGTTATCTCATCTGGAGGGTTTTGAACCGGAGCACGGCGGCAGCCTGCTGGGATATCTGCAGCAGGCCTTGCTCAATGTCTTGCGCAACGAGATCCGGCGTTCGCGCCGGCGCGGAGAACATGGCGCGCTGCCGGACAATCTGCCGGCGGACGAGGAAGGCTCTCCGCTGGCGCAAGCGGCGGGCCGCGAACGCCTGGAGCATTACGAGCGCGCGCTGGCCCAACTGACACGGCGCGAGCAAGAACTGGTGGTGATGCGAATGGAGCTGGGACTGGATTATGCCGAAATGGCGGTCGAACTGGGCAGTACACCGGATGCGGTACGCATGGCGCTGCGCCGTGCAACCGCGCATTTGGTCAAGGTGTTGAGTGATGGCTCACATTAAGCCGGATCCCCAGGAGACTGATCCAGGTCAGGCCGATCTTCACACCGATCTGCAGCGGGCAATCGACGAGTTGCTCGACGCGCATGCGCCGGATTGGTCGACCACGGCCGGATTGTTGATTGCGCACCCGGCCGAGCTCGAAGCGCTGCGCCTGCTTTCCGATGTCAGCGCCGGCTGCCGCCGCTTGCAAGCGGCCGACAGCACGCCGCGGCCACCGCCGCTGTTTTGCTGGGGCGATCTGGAAGTGCGTGAACAGATCGCGAGCGGCTCTTCGGCCGAGATATTCCGCGCCTATGATCCGGGACTGGGTATCGAGGTTGCGTTGAAGTTGCATCGCGACGCAGCGCACAGCCCGCCGGCAGGGCGCTTCCTCGCCGAAGCGCGCCATCTTGCCCGCGTGCGTCAGCGCAATATTGTCGGCGTCTACGGGGCGACCGTGCATGCGGGGCGAGCCGGCCTGTGGTGTGAATGGGTTGACGGTGCCACGCTGGCCGATCTGCTGCGCGAGCAGGGCCCGTTCGCCGCGGTGGAAGCCGCCTATGTCGGCATCGAACTGTGCCATGCGCTGAGTGCTTTGCACGGCGCAGGCTTGCTCCATGGCGACCTCAAACCCGGCAACGTTTTGCGCGAACGCGGCGGACGCATCGTTCTGGTGGATCTTGGCGCCGGCGGCGCACCCGGCGAAGTCAATGCAGCGAGCATCGAATATGGAACGCCGGCCTACCTGCCGCCGGAAGTACTTGCGGGCGCGGAGCGCCGCCCCGAGCACGATCTGTACGCCCTGGGCCGGTTGCTGCAGACCTTGCTCGCGGGGGCGCCCGATTCGCCGCCACCGGATTCGGTTTCGGGGACCATGCTCGATGTGTTGACGCGCGCGACGGCGGCGGAACCCGTGCATCGTTATCTGCGGGCGGCCGATCTGGAGCACGACTTGATTGCGGCGCTGACCGGGATGATTGGCGTCGCGGTACCGCTGCCGCCGCGAACGCGGCGCCGCTTGCCAAAAGCATTGGCAACCGCAGCATTGCTGCTTGCATTGCTGGTTGCCGCGGTCGTGTATTGGAACGGCGTGGGTACACAATGGCAGACGGATATCGCCTTCAAACGGCGCGGTGCCGCCGTTGACGCAGCACTCGTCGACGGCAGCGCGCTAGTCTCGGGCGATCGGGTTTTGCTCGAGTTCCGCAGCAGTGTGCCGAGCTACGCTTATGTGCTCAATGAAGATGCAAGCGGTGCCTTGCATGTGCTGTTTCCGCTGCCCGGCCTGGCGCAGCACAATCCGCTGCCGGCCGACACGCAATTGCAGTTGCCCGGCCGCGATGGCGTACGCGACTTGTCGTGGGAACTCAGCGGCGATTCGCCGCGCGAGGAATTTCTAGTCGTCGTCGCGCGCGCGCCACTGATCAAACTCGAGCGACGACTGACGCTGGCGCCGCGGGCTGCGTACGAACCGCAGCGTGGCGTGCAGACTATCGCGGCGCAATTGCCGCCGGCCTTGCAGGTCAAAGGTGTAGCGCTCGCCGGCATCCTCGATGAACTGGAGCCGGAACTTGCCGACCGGAAAGGCGTGCTCGCTTACGTGTTTCACTTTCATCGCGATTCTGCCGCGAACTGATCTAGCTCTGAAACAACCGGAGCACCAGGTTTCTTTCGCGAGCAGACGGTAGCTACAATGTGCAAGGCACAGCAGGAATGTATACGCCATGCGCAGCGGTCGACGCAGTTGGCTCGTTACGACGCTCGCATTGTTCGCGACGGTCGTCACGTCCAGCACGCTCGCGGCTGATTCATTCGATGCGCTGCTGGCGCAAGGCCAGTTCGCTGCCGCCGAAAAACTGGCGCGTATGCAACTCACCCAAGCCGAGCACGCATCGGCTGCAACTCCCGCCGCTGTTGCCGACGCGCTCGTGCGTCTGTCGCGCGTCGCGCTTGAACGCAATCGCCCGGAGACACCGGAACTGGAATCGTGGCTGGCGCGCGCCCTCACATTGCGCGAGAAACTCGACGGTGCGCAAAGCGCGAGTGCCGCCGAGGTCAAGCTGATGCAGGCGCGGCGGCTGGCCAAGCTTGATCGCGCGGAGCCGGCTTTCGCGACGGCGCTGCAAACGCAGGGGCAAACCAATGCGTGGCCGCTCTTGCTGAATGCGCGCATCGCCGGAGTGCTCGCGTCGATCCAGAACCAGCGCGCCGACCCAAAGTCCGCGTTGCAATCAGCCACGCTTGCCGAGCAACTTGCGCGGTCGCAAGGCGACGCTGCCGTCGGCGTATTGATCGACGCGTTGGACGATCAGGCCTTTGCGCTGGTGCGCATGCGCAAAGGAGGCGACGCTCTCGCGCCCGGTGGCGAAGCCGAGCAGCTTGCGCGCGAACGCTTTGGCGCGCAAAGCCGGCAGCGCGCCGACGCACTGCGCATCGTTGCCTATGCACGGCGCGACCAGGGCGATTTCGGCGGCGCGATCAACGCGCTCGAGCAAGCACTCGACCTTCAGCGGGCGCAAGCGGAAGTCGATCAGCGCCAAGTGAGTTTGCTGTTGCTCAATCTGGGCCAGACGCTGAAGATATCCGGCAACAGCGAAGCTGCGCTCAAACGCTACGAACAAGCGCTCGCGAACGACGCGCACTTTGCCGATCCGGCGGGGCGCAACCGCGCTTCGATCCTGCACGGATTGGCAAATCTGTACCGCGACCGCAACGACAACCGCCGCGCGGTAACGCTGTATTCGCAAGCGCTGCTGCTGTTCGAGCGCATCTATGGCGCAGATTCCACGCAACTGGCACAGGTCGTCAACAACTACGCAAATGCGCGCGGCAATCTGGGCGAGTACGACGCAGCGATTGCGCTGTACGAGCGCGCACTCGCGATCGCGCGCCGACGCGAAAGCCGCGATCCGGCCGATTACCTGCCGCAGGCGAATCTGGCGATGGTGAAAGTCTGGCAAGGCCGTTACGCTGCGGCGGAACCGGACTTCCGCGAAGTGCTCGAGCGGCTGCGCGGCGTCGCGGCGGGCAGCGAAGCCAGTGCATTGTTTGTCCAGCTTGGACTGGCCGCCAGTCTGTGGGGCCAGAACCGTCTGGATGAGGCGTTTGCGGCGGCGATTTCGGCGGAAACGATTCGCCAGTCCGGGCTGCGCCTGGCAGCGACCCATCTGGGCGAGCAGCACGCGATCGGCTTCCAGGAATACCTGCGGCCAAGCCTTGATTTTGTACTTGCGATTGCGACGGCTAGTGGCAATCCCGAGCACCTGGAGCGTGCCTGGGAAGTCAGCATTGCCGCGCGCGGCCAGGTAACTTCGATCGTCGCGCAGCGCTTGTCCGCCGCGCGTGCGGCGCGCGACCCGAACGTGGCGCCGTTGTGGCAGGCGTGGCGCGATGCGAGCGCGGCTGTCGCGCGCACCGAACTCGCCGTCGATGCCGACGAGACGCGAAAGATCGCCGCGCGCGCAGCCCTGGACCGCGCCGAACGTGCGTTCAGTGCTGCGACCAATCCGCTGAGCGCCGCACTGGATGGATCGCGTTTGAACTTCACCGAGTTGCGGCGTGGCGTGCCCGACGACACGGCGTTGGTCTTGTTTGCTTCAGTGCAGCCGCGCTTGGCGAGCGATTTCGCCAAGCTCGAAGCCGAACAGCACGCGCCGGATCTGTACGCATTCGTGTTGCCGGCAGCGGGCCACCCGGTGCGCGCATTGCGACTGGGTGCGCTCGATGAAGCCACCCGTCTGGTCGACGCGTGGAGCGCGGCGTTGAGCGATCGCAATGTCGCGCAGGCAAGCGTTGCGGCGCGTGGCCGCGACGTACGCGCGCGACTGTGGGATCCGCTCGCGGCAGCAATCCCGGGCAAGCGCGTGTTTCTTATTCCGCAGGGCCCATTGTTTCGCGTGCCGTGGCCGGCGTTGCCCGACCAAAGCGGTTTCCTGCTCGATGCCGGTTACGTATTCCACGTGATCGATCATGAGCGCGAATTGCTGCAGCCGGCGCTGCCGCCGTCATCCACGCAGCGCCTGCTTGCCGTGGCCGATCCTACCCTGGCTGCAAGTCCGCCTGCGCGCGCCCGCGGCTGCGCCGGAGCGCAGCCACTTTCGACATTGCCCGGCGCGCGCCGCGAAGTGAAAGGCCTCAGCACGCTTTGGCGGACACATTTCTCTGGTGGCGAAGCCGTCGTGTTGGAGGGCAGCGAAGCAACCGAAGCGCATGTGCGCAGCGCGGCGGCCCGCGCTGACGTGCTGCACTTCGCGACGCACGGAATCAGCATCGCCGGCGACTGCGCGCCGACTGGCACGCGTGGTTTCACGCTCGCTGCCGAAGCACCGGCCGGTGACACCGCGGCGCCGGCATTCGCATCGGCCGCACTGGCGCTGGCCACTGGCGATGCGGCCGGCAGCGATGATGATGGCGTGCTTAGCGCCGAAGAAATCACTGCACTGGATTTGTCGCGCGTGCGCTGGGCGGTGTTGGCTGCCTGTTCCACGGCCGCCGGCACAGCGCATCACTACGAAGGCTTGTTCGGACTGGCGCGTGCCTTCCGGCTTGCCGGTGCGCGCACCGTGATCACGAGTTTGTGGCCGGTCGACGATGCCGCCACGGCGGCCTGGTCGCAGGCGCTGTACGAAGCTCGACTCACCCAGCATGCAGACAGCGCGACTGCGCTGCGCGATGCGCAGGCCAGCGTACTCGCCGCGCGCCGCAGCCGCGGCGAATCGACGCACCCGTATTACTGGGCGGCATTCGTCGCGTCCGGCGATTGGCGCTGAGATATACGTCCGATCGGGCTTGCCGGGGAATGCGCTGGCGCCGCCGCAGTCATGTTCGCCTTGCCCCGCCGCGGTGTTTTGACATGGTGATCACCAGCGGAGCCAGCCATGCCATCGCGCCTCGTCCTGAGTCTTATGTTGTTCGCTTCGTCGGCGGCATCGGCCGCGACGTTCTGCGTGTCGACGCCCACCGAGTTCCAAACCGCGCTCACGACCGCGCAAAGCAATGGCCAGAACGATGTGATCCTGGTGGAACCCGGCGCGTACGTCGTCAATGCGCCGCTTGACTACTACGCGAGCGAAAACTTCGACTTGAGCGTGAGCGGCGGTTGGGAAGGCTGCGTGCATCACCACAATGATCCGCGCTATAGCGTTATCGATGGACACTCGGCCTACGCGCTTGCGCATTTTGTGGGAGCGCCGAACAGCACCGGCAATATCAGCGTGAGTTGGCTCACGTTTCGCAACGGCGCCGGTGCAGGGAGCAGCAATCCGGTGGTGTTCGGCCTCGTCGCGGGCTGGCAGGGGGCGCTCACGGTCGAGAACAACGTATTCACGAACCTTGAAGGCAGGGTGGGCTCCGGTGTCACCGCTGTTGAGCTCGACAGCGATCAAGGCACGATTCTGGTGCGCAACAATCTGTTCGCAAACAACCGCACCGACAGCCTCGCCTCGCCCGTGCATCTGCTCGCCAACAACCCGGTATTTTCCTACGTCGGAGAGTTCACCAACAACACCGCTACCGGCAACATGACCGGCGACAGCAATGGCACCGAAACCGGGGGCATCCACATCACCGGCGCCGGTATCTGGTCTGTCACCAACAATATCACCTGGGGCAACAGCGGCCATGACCTACATCTGGGCCCGAATATCTATTATCTCCACAACAACGACATCGGCTCGAGTACCGGTGGCACGCCATTCAGCACAGGCAACAATCTGGCCGTGGATCCCGGTTTCGTGGACACCAACGGCAACTATCGTTTGCGCGGCGATTCGCCGCTGGTCAACGCCGGTTTGAACAGCGCACCCGGCGGCATCGGCACCTATGACATCGGCGGCGCGCCCGGCACAAATCGCCTGGTCTTCGGCACCGTCGACATCGGTGCATACGAACTGCAAGACCGCATCTTCGCCGACAGTTTCGATTCGCTGTAGCGCCGAGTCTTGCGTATGTGCTGATCGGCTCCGCGCAATAGTCCACACTGCCCTCTCTACCGAAGAACGCCATGAGAATTCTCGCTCCCGGATCAGCGATCACATTGAGCCTCGTACTCTGGCTCTCGGCGGCAAGCGCCCTGTATGCAAAAGATCTGCGCACCGGCGCGCATGCAACGACGTTTCATATCGTCGCGACCGATAGCGGATTCGAAGCGCCGGATCGCGTCCCGGCGGGTCTGCGCCACATCGTGTTCGAAAATCGTGGGACCCAGATTCACGAGG
Source organism: Lysobacterales bacterium (assembly GCA_038244165.1). Classification (GTDB taxonomy): domain Bacteria; phylum Pseudomonadota; class Gammaproteobacteria; order Xanthomonadales; family Rhodanobacteraceae; genus Rudaea. Next base: position 71,692 of record JBBRTT010000010.1, read on the forward strand.
GCATGTTGGTCAAGTTGCCCGATGGCATGCGCGCGCAGGACTATGTCGCCGCGGTGAAGGCCGGCGCCTTGTTCCCCCAGGGTGCGCTTGATTACTCGGGTCCCGGGTTGATCTCCCCCGGCCAGACCACACAGTTGTGGACGCACGTGGATCCTGGCAGCTACATCGTGATCTGCTGGAACGCTGATCACGAAAGGACCACGCGCGTGCACCCGTTCACGGTCGTATCCGCTGGCGCGCATGACGACACGCCGCCCCAAGACGACGTGATCTTGAAGCTCATCGACTTCCGCTTCGAACTGTCGCGAGCGCTGCGCAAGGGCACGCAGGTCATCCGCATCCAGACGATTGGCCCATCCATGCACGAGGCCGACTTATTCCGCCTGCTCGACGGCAAAACGTTGGACGACCTGATTGAGTGGCGCAAGCATGACGGTAGTATCGGCGTGCCCCCGGCGGTGGCCTTGGGCGGCGTGCTCGACAACCACGATCTCAAGCACCCGGTCTGGCTCAAGCGGACATTCACGCCAGGCCGCTACGTGATCCTTTGCGAGATGCCAATGAGCATGGACGCTACAGCAGGCACCGACAACGCGACGCATGCGGACGCCGGGATGGTGATGCAGTTCCAGATCGCGGAGTAGCAAGTACTCAGACGCGTTCGGAACGGCTTCCTGCGGTGTTTCCATTGGAAAGAGCACCTGGGAAGCACCATCATGACGCGCATTTGCCTCGCCGTTTGTCTGGTCTTTTTAGCATCGATCGCGTCAGCCGCCACCTGCACGTGGAACGTTGCGAGCGGCAACTGGAGCGCGGCCGCCAACTGGAGTGGCTGCGCCGACGTGCCCGGTCCGTCGACGCGCAGTCCCGGTGTCAGCGACATCGCGGTGTTGATCAACGGCACGGCGAACCTGGATGCTTCACCCACCGTGAGCGAATTCGAGCTCGGTCCGAACGGCGTGCTGTCGGTTGTCGGGCCTACCAAGACGTTCGATGTGACGAACGCGCTGCGCTTTGCCGGAGGCCAGGCGACGACGATCCTCGGCACGAACCAGCTGCTGCTCAAACTGCATGCGGGCGGCAGCGGCAGCCTGCTGGCGTCGACATCGCTGAAGAATGCAACGTTCTTCGAGAACTCCGGTTCGCTGACGCTCGGCTCGGCCAGCGGCGTCGCGCTCACGCTGGTCTGCTGCGCCGAGGTGCGCAACATGCCCGGTGGCACGATCACGATGGCCGGCGGCGATTCGCGCCTGTATTTCGATGGCGGCGGCACCCTGCTCAACAACGCCGGCGCGACGCTGACGATCAACGGCAACACGCTGTTCGGCCGGCCGACGACGACGGCGAGCGTTTCCTCCGTGACCAACCTCGGCACGATGACGGTCACCGGGCCGGGCGCGTTGAACATGCCGATCGGCGTCGGCATCTTTCATCAATTCGGCGACCTGACGATCAGCAATGCCACGCTCGTCTGCAGCAATGCTGCAGCGAACCCCGACAAATGCACCTACCGCGACAGCGACGCCACGCATATCGGCTCGATCACGCGTCTGGCGAATGCAACACTCGATCTGGGCGGCACGGGCGTGAACTACCCCTTCGGTGCCGGCTCGACGATCACCGGTCAGGGCACAATCAACACCGACATGACGGCGAGCGGCAAGCTGGCACCGGGCGCGTTGAGTGGCGCGCCGTATGCAACGCTCGCCATCGGCGGCAAGCTGACAATCCAGCCGAGTGCCCTCATCGATTTAGATCTGGGCGGCAGTGGCGCCAGCATGTACGACCGCATAACGGCCTCTGGCGCAGTGCAAGTGGGCACCAACACGACCTTCGCCGGCTATGGCCGTCTCAACCTGCGTCTGGCAGCAGGTTACGCCCCAGTGCTCGGCGAAGCCGTGCCGGTGATGACCTATGCGAGCGTGCTGACCGGCGCCGCGTTCAATCGCATCGACGCGAACTACGCGCTCGACTACGCCGCGCGTTTCGATCCGGCCGTGTTGCAGGTTTTCCCGGCGCCGCGCGTCACCATCGACAACCAGAGTGTCGTCGAAGGTGTCAGTGGCACCATGCCAATGACTTTCAATGTGCAGTTGTCGCAGCCTTACGCACAGACGGTGACCGTCGAGTTTCGCTACCACGACGGTACCGCCAGTTACGGCCTGGCGCCGGTGGGCGACTACGTGTATCCCGGAAGTATCGTGCTGACGTTCACGCCCGGACAAACACTGCAGACCGCAGTTTTCTCGATCAACGGCGACACCGTAGTGGAGGCCGACGAGCAGTTCGCGGTCGAATTGCTGCGCAACAAGGTCGCCAACGCGGCGTTCGGCAATGGCATCCAGGGCGATGTGTTCGGCATCGGGACAATCCTGACCGACGAGCTGCCGCTGACGACACGCTACCTCCTGGCCGGCAAGGACTACGGCCCCGCCAAGAAGATCCGTCGTTACACCACGGACGGCATGTTCATCGATACCTGGGACGATCGCATGCCGCTCTCCACCCTGGGCGATATCGTCACCGGCATGTGTTTCGCGCCGGGCGGCGAAGTGCTGGCCACGCGCTTTGCCTGGCCCAACGCGATCGTCTACAGCCGCCTCGGCGCGATCCTCAACGAGAATTTCGGCAACCCGCTCAACCTGGCGGACCACGAATCGTGCGTGTTCGACCTGGTCGGCAACGTCTACATCGGCATCGCGGGCGCCAACGGCGCACCGGACTCTAGCGTGCCGGTGCGCAAGTTCGACCACTATGGCAACCTTCTCGATACGTTCGTGCTGCCGACCGGCACGCGCGGCACCGACTGGATCGATCTGGCCGGCGATCAGTGCACGCTGTACTACACGTCCGAAGATACCAGCGTGCGCCGCTATAACGTATGCACACACACGGCGTTGCCGGTATTTGCGACCGGACTCACGCCGCCGTATTGCTACGCATTGCGATTGCGCTCCAATCGCGAGCTGATGGTCGCCTGCCAGGACGCGGTGCATCGCCTGAGTCCACAAGGCGCCAATTTAAAAACGTATACCCGCCAGAGCATCGGCGAAACCGACGCGAACGGTCTGTTCGCCATGAATCTGGACCCGGACGGCAACTCGTTCTGGACCGCGGGGCTCACCAGCGGCAACGTCTATCATGTTGATATCGCCAGCGGCGCCGTGCTCGGCAGTTTCAACAGCGGACCGGGCGGCGTGGCAGGTTTGGCCGTCTATGACGAACTGCACGACGACGTGATTTTTGCCGACGGCTTCGAGATGCCGCCGCCGCTGGCGCCGATCGTGTTCGGCGCGAGCCTGACCGCCGAAGCCGAGAGCCAGACCGAATTCGCGCCGGACCTCGGCGCCGACATGCCGCCGTTCGTGCCGAACTGGATGCGCGTGATCGCGCACGAACAGTTCGAACGCGAACGCGGGCACTGAGCGGGAGATCAAAACACTGCCACGAAGACACGAGGTCGATTCGCTGTAACGCCGAGGTTTCGGCAGTGCTGCGGTGTGAATTTCCAGAGTAACCGTTCGCGCCTACGCGCTGGTCGAACGGAATCTTCAAACTCGAGCCGCTACCGAATTTTCCGTGAGTGCTACTCCAGACGGCTCCCGTTGGTGGATGGACGGCGCCGAGCCGTCGCGATTTCAAAACCTTTTACGAAGTGGTGTTCGCAACGGCGTCCCGCGGTGTTTCCTAGAAAGAGCACTTGGGAAACACGACCATGACGCGTATTTGCTTCGCCGTTTGCCTAAACCCCGACTTGCGCTCCGGCTTGTTCGGCGCGGTGCCTGCGCACGCGCCCCACTGGCGGTCGCGGGTTTTTTTCGCCGGCCTGCTTTGCTTGGCACTGATGCTTTGCGCAGGTACGGCCCGAGCACAGGTCGAAGTGTGCGCCAACACCGCCGCCGAGATTCTCAATGGCTTCAACATCGCCAACGATGACGCGGTAGTCATCAAGGTGGTGCAGGGCGATTACACCTTAAGCGAAGATCCCAACGCCCGCAGCGACAGTCTGTTTTTTGGCCACGACATCACCCTGGTCGGCGGATACAACAGCAATTGCACCAGCCGCAGCCTCGATCCCAAACTGACGACGATTCGCACCAACACCTTTTTTTCCATCCGTACGCGCGACAGCATTCGCATCAAATCGATTCGCTTCCTCGATTTCCCGGCCGGCTTCGGCGGGATTTCCCTGATCGCGATGTCGATCTTGTCCGGGCCGGACGAAACCATCGAGCTTAACCGCGTCTGGCTGGAAAATTCCTGCAGCGGCAACCCGTGCGGTACGGCGCTGTCGGCCTTCAGCAACAATGTCAGTCTGTCGCAAATCGTGGCGGTCAAGAACCAAACCAGCGGCTGCGCCATCAGCGTGGCTTCGAAAGACTTGGGTTCGCTTTCGGTCCTGCATTCGGTGCTGGCGGACAACTCGGGCGACGGATTGTGCATCGAGGTATGGGCCGACGGCGAAACCGATTTCGACATTTTTGTCGCCAATTCGATCTTCCGCAACAACGCCGGCGGACAGGATATTCGCACGCGCTTGTCGCCCAACGTCACTTTGCTGAACAACATTTATTCGGTGCTTGATGCGAGTCCCGCGCCGAACAACTCACCGGTCGCGACGCTGAATGTCGATCCGCAGTTCATCAATCCCGCGGTCAGTGCCTATTCGATCCTCAACACCTCGCCCGCCGTCAACAGCGGCAACTTCGGCGCCAGTATCGGCATCAGCGAAGATATCAATGGCGGCGCGCGAGTGGTCGGCACTGCGCCCGATCGGGGTGCGTACGAAACCACGGTGCTGGACAACAATCTCATCTTCGTCACGACGAGCGCCGATCAAATCAGTCCGGTGCCGGTCGGCTCGCTGCGCGCCGCCATCAACCAGTCCAATTCCGATCCTGATCTGAATACCATCCGCTTCGACATCGCGGGCGGTTGCCCGCGCATCATCAACCTGGCCGGCCCACTGCCGGATATCACCGACCGGGTGATCGTCGAAGGCTATTCGCAACCGGGTTCGGTTCCCAACATCAGTAATTTCACTTTCGATCCCACGATCTGCATTGGCATTCGCGGCGATTTGTCCGATAACCATGCCTTTCAGATTCCCTTCGGCGTGGGCGCTGCCGAATACCTGGATCTATCCGGTGTGGCTTTGGGTGGATTCGATGTGGCCGCCGTGCGCCTGTCCGGTGGCGCGCATTCGCGGATTCACGGGGTGCAATTTGGTGGCCTGCTGGGCAGCACGGCGATCGCCAACAGCGCCGTCAATGTGCGCATCGGCGGCACCAGCCGCAACAATGTCGTCGGTGGCGAGAGCAATGCCGACCGCAATCTGATCGGCGAGGCCTACACCGCCGGCGTGCAGCTGCTGACCAACGCTTCGGGCACCGACGGATCAGGCCACACCATCGAAAATAATATGATTGGCAGCGACGCCTCCGGCAAATTAAGCGCCGCCAATCAAGTCGGCATCGAAGTCCACATCGCCAACAACATCATCCGCGACAACCTGATTTCGGGTAATCAAAGCGACGGTATTTTGATCGAAGACACCACCGCGACCGGCAATGTGGTCATCAACAATCGCATCGGCTTGAAAGCCTCAGGCACCGTGACCTGCCTGCCACCTTGCCCCCCCGATTTTTATTCCTTGGGCAATGTTCGAATGGGCGTGCTGCTGCAGGGCGGGGCGTCGCGCAACACCATTATCGGCAACACCATCGCCTACAACGGCGGCAAGGGCGTCCGCCTGCTCGATGGACAGCGCAACGCGGTCTATACAAATTCCGTTTATGACAATGGCGCACTGGGCATCGACACCGGCAATCCCGGGGTCAATCCGATCAACAACGATACCGATAGCGCCGAGCAGGCCACGGCCAATCGGGGTTTGAACTGGCCGTTCCTGACCAGCGCCGGGGGTGGCAAGTACAAAGGCTTCGTCAATGGCACTTTGTTCTCGATCAATGAAGACTACTTGTTGCAGGTATTTTCGGATAGCAGTTGCGATGCGCTGGGCAATGGCGAAGCGCGCCTCTATCACACCAACATCGGCGCCACTATCACAAACGCCACCGCAGGGTCGAATGGCTTTGTGCAATTCGCAATCCCGTTGCGCTACTCGGGCACTTTGAATAACCGTGCGATCAGCGTGACGGCGACTGATAGCCAGGGCAATACCAGCGAGTTGTCCAATTGCCACGCCTATGTGTGCGATGAAATTTTCGGGCATGGATTCGAAGGCAGCTTGGCCGAGACCTGCCCGGCGCCATAACTACGCACCATTGGCTGAACTTGAGCATCGCCTGCCACGAAAAAAGGAACACTGCCATGTCTATGTTGTCTCGTTTTGCGATCTCCGGTATTTGCCTTGCGACTGCCCTATGCGCCGGCACGGCCGGCGCCGCCGCGCCGGAGCCGTTCATTCCGCTTTACTTGATCGGCCAAGCGCAAGCGAACCGCACCGGACAGTACGGCTCCGCGCTCGCAGTCTCGGGAGACTTCCTGGCGGTGGGCGCACCGACCATCGATATTCCTGGCGCCACTCCTGTGATCAATGCCGGCCGGGTGTATATATGGAACCCGGCTTCCGGCCCCTTCAATAGCGGCTCTGTCATCACGGCCCCATCCGCGTGGTTGCAGGCTGATATGCACTTCGGCGCTGCCGTGGCGATGGTTGGCGATCGCCTGCTGGTCGGCGCGCCGGATGAAGACATTGGTGCCGAAGTCGACGCCGGCGCCGTGTATTTTTATCGACGCGATGCCAATGGCTTCTGGCAATTCGACGTGCGCCAGGAGTCGTCTATTGTCCAGGCTGGCCAGCGATTGGGGGCCTCAGTTGCGATCACCCTGAACTATGCTGCCGCGGGTGCGCCGGGTTACAACCTCGGCAGCCAGAACCCCGACACGGGCCGCGTGCAACTGTTCCGTAGCAACAGTACCGATGAAACCTATCTGATCGACGGCGGCCTGAACATCGCGGCGGCCGATGACTATGCGTTGTTCGGCAGCAGCGTGCATCTGCAGGATTTTATATTCGTCGGCCTCGCCGATCGCCTGTTCGTCGGCGCACCCAATCGCACGGTGAACGGCTTGGCGATTACCGGTGCGGCCTACTGTTATGAACGTAGCGGCGGCAACTGGGTATTGCAGGACGTGATCGAACCGGCCATCGCCGTGGGCGACTTTTTCGGTAGTGCCGTCGATGCGTATGGCGACTACGTGTTCGTTGGCGTGCGCGGTCGCGATAAGCCGAGCGGCGGTCCCGCCGCGGCCGGAGCGGTCATGGTCTATCAGCGCGCCAGCGATGGAACCTACAGCTTTCACCAGCAGTGGTTCGCCAGCGACGCACAGGCCAGCGCATTCTTCGGCAGCAGCCTGGCCGTCAACAGCGATGGCAGTCGCGTGGTAGTCGGTGCGCCCAAGCACAATGGCGGCGCTACCAATAGCGGACGCGCCTACGTGTTCGAGCGGCAAACGCAGGCCTCCCTGACCTTCTGGACGCAAACGGTGCCGCTTGGCCTGGGCGAAACCGAGGAGAGTGGCGACGAACTCGGCAGTGCGGTTGCGATTACGGACGACTATATCTTCGCTGGCGCACCGCAACGCACCGTCAATGGTTACCTCGGCGCCGGTCGCGTTCAGGTTTACGGCAGCGAACAGATTTTCGCTGACGGCTTCCAGTAGCAAGAAACGCGGGAGCTATTTCTTCGATCGTCACGACAAACTTAAGCAAAGCCACCATGCGAAATACCTATTTCAATTCGTTGCAGCGCCTGCTGGCTGCGCTCCTGCTACTCGCCAGCGGCAGTGCACCGGCGGCGATCTGCACCTTCAACGTGCCCAGCGGCAACTGGAGCGCCGTCGCCAACTGGTCGGGCTGCAGCGACGCGCCTGGGCCATCGACGCGCACGCCCGGCATCGCCGATATCGCGCTGATCGGCAGCGGCGCTGCTAGTTTTGATGTCGCTGCGACGGTGGCCGAATTTGAAATCGGCGCCGGCGCAACCTTGACCCTGATCGGTGGCGCGCCACTCACGTTGACGGCGAACAACGCCTTGCGCCTGAACGGCGGCACGTTGTCGACGACCAACGCGGCGTCGTTTCCGTTTTTCAGCGTGATCCTGGCTGCGGGTGGCAACGGCCAGATACTGGCGACCAGCACCCTGTCCAATACTGTGGAGCTGGAAAATCGTGGCCTGCTGCAACTGAACTCGGCGAGCGGCACGGCGCTCAACGTGCGGGATCTAAGCCGCGTCGTCAATGTCAGCGGCGCGACTTTCGCACTCGGCGGCGGTAACGCGCGCCTGCATCTGGATGGCCAAGTGCCGTTCACGGTGCAGGCCGGCGCGACCTTGAGTACCAGCGGCAATGTATTCATCGGCAAGAGCATGGTCAGTAGCGGCGCGCCGCGTATCGAGAGCTTCGGCAGCGTCGCCCACGTCGGGCCCGGCACCTTGACTATCCAAGGCATCGGCAATGGTTCGGCTGCCGCGACTTTGCAGGTCGAAGGGCAACTTTCGATCACCAACGGCACGCTGCTGTGCAACGGCGTGGGCGACAACTGCCGGCATCAAAATGGCAGCAGCGGCAGTGAGAACCTGCGCATCGTGCTCGCCAACGGCACCTACTCGCGTGGCGGGCCCAGCGGCACGCTGACCGTCCCACTCGGCAGCAAGCTGGTCGGCAGTGGGATCATCGATGGAACGCTTGGGCCATTTGGCCTGAGTGGGCTGCTGGCGCCGGGCGCCGAGACCGGACTGCCGTACGGCAACTTGTTGATCACCGGGGGAATTGGCGTGGTCGGGGCCGCTCAGTTGCGTTTCGATATTGGCGGCAACGCGCCCGGCAGTTTCGATACGCTTTCGGTAGGCGGCAATGCACGGTTTGCCGCCAGCGCCAACTCAACCCTGCGGCTGCAACTTGCGCCCGGATTCACGCCCGCGCTGGGAACGACATTCACGTTGGTGTCGTATGCCAGCGTATTCACCGAGCCGGGCGAACCGATTTTCAATCTGGTCGATAGCAACTACGCGCTCGACTTCGCCACGCGCTTCACGCCCAACACCCTGGAAGTTTTTACCGCTCCGCGCATCAGAGTCGACGATGCCAGCCTGATCGAAGGCAACGCGGGCAGCGCGACGATGACGTTCAACGTGCGGCTGTCGCAAGCGAGCGCGCAAACGGTGACCGCACAACTTAGCAGCTATCCAGGCACGGCGACCGATGGCACGCCGCCGAGCGGCGACTATACGGCGCCATTTACGACGGCGGTCACCTTCGCCCCGGGCCAGACGCTGCAACCGGCAAGCGCGACTATCTACGGCGACGTCGTGGTCGAAGCCGATGAGGCATTTGGCTTGCAGCTGGATCGCGCCAGCGTGCAAAACGCTGCGCTCGGCAATGGTGTGCGCGGCAACCCCAATGCGGTCGGCACCATCGTCAGCGATGATCTGCCGCCAGGCACGCGCTTTGTGCTGGTCGGAAAGGATTCCGCGAGCGGCAACATCCGTCGCTACACCAATACTGGCACCTACCTCGACACCTGGAACACGCTACAACCGAACGCGATCGGTTTGCCGAACACGGGGCTATGCTTCGCACCCAATGGCGATGTGTTGACGACCCGCTTCGCCCATACCTCACCGATCCTGTTCAGCCGGCAGGGCGCAGTACGCAATGCGAACTTCGGCAGCACCCCGGCGTTTTATTTCAATCGCCACGAATCGTGTGTGTTCGATCGCTTCGGCAATGTCTATGTCGGCCAAGCCGGTGGCAACGACAGCCAAACCGACGCGCAGGTGCCCGTGCTGAAATTCAATCCTTCCGGCGTCCTGATCGACAGTTTCGTGGTGCCGACCGGTCCGCGTGGCACCGACTGGATCGATCTGGCCGGCGATCAGTGCACGCTGTACTACACCTCCGAAGACACAAGTGTGCGTCGCTACAACCTCTGCACACGCAGCGCCTTGCCGCCGCTCACGACAACGCTGACCGGGCTGTATTGCTACGCCTTGCGCCTGCGCCCGAATCGCGAGCTGATGGTGGCCTGCCAGGAATCGGTGCATCGTTTGAGTCCACAAGGCGCCAATCTGCAAACCTATACCCGGCAGAGCATCGGCGAAACCGACGCGCAGGGATTGTTCGCGCTCAATCTGGATCCCGACGGCACGTCGTTCTGGACCGCCGGTGGCTTGAGCGGCAACGTCTATCGTGTTGACATCGCCAGTGGCGCAGTGCTCAAGACCTTCAACAGCGGCCCAGGCGGTGTCAGCGGCCTGGCCGTGTACGACGAGCTGTCTGACGACGTCATCTTCGCCGATGGTTTGGAGATGCCGCCGGTCGTCGTGCCGATCACGGCCAAGCTGCAGCCGCTGCCTGAGTGCGAACGCGAATTCTGGCCCGATGTGCGCGACATGCCGCCGTTCGTTCCGAGCTGGATGTCGGTGATCGTGCGCGACGATGGCGGGTGCACGCGCTGACGCCGACGACGGAAAGGGACTGTGCTGGACATCGATTCAATCTGCCGGGTCACGCGAACAGTGGCAGCGCCGATTTGCCCTGATGCTGGCCGAGCTCCGAACGGCCGCTGTCTTTTGCCTGCTGCGCGCCGCGTTGCCGTGGTTTGAGTAGCGACCGCGGCGTCATCTTCGCCGGATTCGACTCGGCGCTATTTTTTTCGGCGTAAGATCGACACCAGAACTGTCGCTGCACGCCGAGGTTTGCAATGGCGCTTGGATCGGTGCGTTCGCGTTGCGCGGGCCTGTGGCTCGCATGGCTGGCTTGGGGCGCCTGCATCGGCGTCGCGCAAGCAGGTCAGGGATTCCAGCGTGAAGTGGAGCCGAACAATTCCGCGGCGACGGCCACGGTACTCAACGGCAACAGCGTCGTGGTGCTGGGCTATTTGTTTCCCGGCAGCGACTCGGACTACTACTCGTTCAGTGCCGGTGCCGGCGATCACGTCTATGCCGCAACGATGACGGCGTTTGCATCCAGCGCGGCTTTCAACACCAGCAACAGCGTGCTCGATCTGATCGACACCAACGGCGTGACGGTGCTGGAGAGCGACAACGACGATGGTTTTTTTAGCGCGACTTCCTCGTCCATTGCCGGTCACGTATTGCCGGTCGCGGGCACGTATTTCCTGCGCGTCACACCGTCGCCCGCCACGAGTCAAATGCGTCCATACCACTTGCATTTCCAACTTCGCAGCGGCACGCCGACAGCGGAGACCGAACCCAACGGATTCTTTTCCGCGCAGGCGCTGCCGGCATCCGGCTGGGTCAGCGGCGCTATTACCAGCGGGGACAATGACGCGTTCCGGGTTGCGCTGAACTCTGGAGATACGGTGTTCGCCAGTCTCGATCTGAATCCAGATGGTACCGGCGCGTGGAATGGCCGGGTCGGCTTGAGCGCCATCAACGAAACCAATCCACTTGCATTTTCCGATGACCTCAGCGGTGGGCCACCGGCGTCGGAGGCATTTTTCTGGACGGTCAACGCGAGCGGAAATTACGATGTGTACGTCGATGCCAATTCGGGCGCAGGCGCGAACGCGCACTACAACTTAAGTGTCAGTGTGCTGCCGAACACGCCTGCCACTTCCAGCTGCACGACCTACGCCAGCACCGGTGCCGTCACGATTCCGACGGGACCGGGCCTGGTCAGTTCCACGATCAATGTTCCCGGCAACCCACGCATCGCCGATCTGGATGTGTCGATAGATCTGACCCATGCCAACCTGGCCGATCTGGACGTCCATCTGGTTTCCCCGGCCGGCAACGACAACGGCCTGTTCAGTGATCTGACCGGCAGCACGACGATGAATCTGCGCTTCGATGATGAAGCTGCCGTACCGCCGCTGGGCAGCATACCCGTCATCGGCATTTACAACGGCGTTGCGTTGCAGCCCGAACTGAATTATCGACTGAGTTGGTTCGATGGCGAGAATGCGGGCGGCAATTGGAGATTGGATATTCGCGACGACACTGCAGCAAACGGCGGCACCCTCAACGCCTGGAGTCTGACGATTTGCCAGGCCGCACCAATCTGCCCCGCGGGCACGACGCCGGTAAAGTTTTTCAGCCAGGATTTCGAAGCCAACGATGGCGGCTTCACTCTGAACCCCGCTGGCAACGAATGGGGATACGGCACACCGCCGTTCGCGCCGATAGACAGTTGCAATAGCGGTACCGGCTGCTGGAAGACCGCGCTATCCAGCGGTTTCTACAGCCCGGGCGTGAACGAGACCATCATCTCTCCGGCGATCAGCCTGGCCGGCCGCTCCGCGCCGATCATCGCGGAGTGGGCGCAGAAGTATCAGATGCGCGACGCCGCGTTGGACCAGATTTCGGTGGAAGTGCGCAATGCCGGCGGCGCTAATCCGCGCAGGCTGTTCGAGCACCTCGACGGTACGATGACGGACGTCGCCATCGGCAATCCCTCGCTCGACATCGACGCGAGCGCAGGTTGGGGAATCCACACCAGCGACATCAGCAGCTATGCAGGACAGAACGTTGAATTTCGTTTCAACCTGACCAGTTCTACCGGCGCGATCGCGCAGGCGGGCTTCGCCATCGATGATCTCTCACTCACCGAATGTCAGGTGACGGATCGCATATTCAGGGACGGTTTCCAATAGCGAAGCACGCGCGCTGGGCCGCCACGGGCACACCCGCCGGCGGTGTTGCACTCGCGGCGCTTGTGGTGAGCGTTCGCGATTGCCCGGTCCAGTGCAGCAGCTCAAGCGCACCATCACCGTGTTCGACCAGGGCTGTGCAATGCTCGACCCAGTCGCCGTCGTTGATGTAGAGCACGCCGGCGTGATCGGCGATGCGGCCGTAGTGGATATGACCGCAGATATGACCGTCGAAACCATGAGTGCGTGCGGACGCCGCAACGCGTTGCTCGAAATCGCCGATGAAGCGCCGCGCCGCCGCGATGCGCAACTTGATCGCTATCGACAACGGCCGATAACGCAGACCCAGAAGGCGCAGCGCGCCATTGATACGGCGATTGGATGCGCAGATGAACCCCTGCAGGACATCGCCCAAGCGCACCAGCCAGTCCGGTGCGCTGCGCCCGGAGTCGAATTCATCGCCGTGGCTGACACGATAGCGGCGCCCATCGGCGCCGACATGTACGGCATTGAGCGCCAAGTCGATGCCGGCAAAACGCTGCCCGGCGAAGCGGCGCAGGATCGCGTCGTGGTTGCCCGGGATGTAGGTGACGCGCGTCCCGCGCGCGGCGATCGCTAGAATTTCCGCGAGCACTTCACCATGCGTCGCATGCCAGAACGGCGAGCGTTGCGCATTCTCGATATCCAGGATGTCGCCAACCAGGTACAGGTGTTCGCTCGACGTCGTGCGCAGGAAATCCAGCAAGTAGGTGGCCTGGCAATCGCGCAAGCCCAGGTGCACGTCGGAAATGAAGATGCTGCGAAAGTGTTGTCGCGGCATGGCAGCGCCTTTTGTCAGCCCGGCGCAGCCTAGTGCAAAAGTATAAAAGTACCGTTGCGAAAAAACGTCAGGGTGATGACAACGCGCTCTGCGCAGCGGGCAGGATGAGTTGCGCCCATTGCCGATACATGCCGACCGACGGGTGCAGGCCGTCGGCGACAAGCGCTTGCGCGCTGTCCGCGCCATCGCGGGATACTGCAGTCACATCGACATGGCGGACTTGCAACATTTTTGCAATTTGCGCATTTGCCACATTGTACGCATCGATCTCGTGCGCGATCGTGTCGACATTGCGTCCGCTCTCGCGACCGAAGCGGGTCACACCCCAGTCCGGAATCGAGATCACGATCACGCGTTGCGGCCGATCGCCGGCGAGTGTGATCGCACGTTGCAGCAGATGGCGAAATTCGACGCGGTAGTTTTCCAGATCGCGGCCGCGATACTGGTTGTTGACGCCGATCAGCAGGGTGACCAACGCATACGGCGGTTTGAAGGCATGCGCATCCATCGCCGCAGCCAGCTCATCGGTGGTCCAGCCGGTGCGCGCGACAATCTGCGGTGGGTCGAGCGCGATGCCCTGCGCCTGCAACAGCGCCGCCAGCTGCGCGGGCCAGCGCTCGGCGGCTGCCACGCCTTCGCCAATGGTGTAGGAGTCACCCAGCGCGAGAAACCTGGTGTTCTCAACGGCTGTGCCGGCAGCGAGCACGACAGGAACCACGGCGGCGACCCAATCAAGCCACATGCCGTTCCTGGACGCTGGTCGAAGCCATGCGTTCGAGCGTGCGCTCGATGCGCGCGAATACGTCGCGCAATTGTGCCGCCAGCGGCAAAAGGGTTATGCGGAAGTGATTGCGCGATGCGAAGTTGAAACCGGTACCGGGCACGACCAGCACGCTTTCCTGTTCGAGCAGATCCAGCGCAAATGCCTGGTCGTCGAAGTTCGGCAGCAATGCAGGATTCACCCCGGGAAACGCATACAAGGCACCCTGCGGTGCGACCAGTTCCAGGAAGCGGCTTTGTGCACACGCTTCGATGATCGCGCGCCGCGCCTCGTGCAGACGTCCGCCCGGCGCGGTCAATTGCGCAATTGTGGCTGCACCTTCCAGCGAGGGCGCGATCGCCCATTGGCCCGGAACGTTAGCGCACAAGCGCAGCGAAGCAAGTAGATCGAGCGCGTGCACGAGGTCGCGCAAGGCCGCTTGTGCTCCGGTCAGAGAAAGCCAGCCGACGCGGTAGCCGCAGGCGCGCTGCACCTTGGAAAGGCCATCGAAGGTAAGACAGGGCACGTCTTGCGCCAGTTGCGCGAGCGGCACGAATTCCGCGTCGTCGTAAACGATCTCGTCATAGATTTCGTCCGACAGCAGCAGCAGGCGATGACGTTCGGCGATGTCCACCAGCGCTTGCAGCAGCGCGCGCGGGTAGACCGCGCCCGTGGGGTTGTTCGGGTTGATGACGACCAGGGCACGTGTGCGCGGGGTGATCAGCGCCTCGATCTCGTCGGGGTCTGGCAGATGCGCGCGCGTGGCCGGGCACGGATAGTAGACCGGGCGGCCGCCATTGAGCGTCGTCGCCGCGCTCCACAGCGGATAGTCCGGGCTCGGCAGCAACACCTCGTCACCGTCATTAAGCAGTGCGCGCAAGGCCAGATCGATCAGTTCGCTGACGCCATTGCCGATGAAGATATTTTCCGGGCTTGCGTTGCCGACGCCGTGGGCGCGCTGTTGCATCGCGATGGTCGCGCGTGCCGATTCCAGTCCCTGCTGATGGCAGTACGCTTCGCTGCGCGCCAGATTGCGCTCGATTGCCGCGCGCACGTGCTCGGGCACACTGAAACCGAAAAGCCCGGGATTGCCGATATTGAGCTTGACGATCTCGCGGCCTTGCGCTTCCATTTCGCGCGCACGCTGCGCCAATTCGCCGCGAATTTCGTAGCGGACCTCATCGAGCCGGGCGCTGGTGCGCACCGGGTGGGGGGTGGAAATTGGCGGCATGGGGCAGGCCGTATCGCTATTGTTGTAATGCAGCATGCTAGCGGAAAAGCGCGCAAAATCAAGCGTGCCACCGTCTATGCCTCCTTTTCATCCCGAGCGCGCCCGCGTTTGCGCATGCGACAATGCCCGCAATGGAACCTGACCACGAGCAACAGCGCCTGCGGGCGATCGGCTGGAAAGCGCCTACGACGCCAATCCAGGTGCCGCCGGAACAGCGCCTGGCGCGGGTCATCGCGCAGCATCGCAACGGCTATCGCCTTCACGATGGCGAAAACGAATTCGGCGCGCAGCCGGCACCGCGTTTCCTGCGCCGCAAGGCCGAACCCGAGGCGCGCCCGGCGGTGGGAGATTTCGTCCTGGTGACGGCCGCCGTGCCGCCCTCGATCGAGCTGGTGCTGCCACGGCGTTCGCTGCTCAGCCGCGCGGCCGCCGGCGAGCGCCATGCGCGTCAAAACATTGCCGCCAATATCGATACGGTATTCGTGCTGATGGGGCTGGATGGCGATTTCAACCCACGCCGCATCGAGCGCTATCTGGTGCTGATTCAGGGCAGCGGCGCGCAGCCAGTAGTGGTTCTGACAAAAAGCGACAAAGTGGACAATGCAACTTTGCAACAGGCGCTGGACGAATTGAATGCAGCGCTGCCGCAGTCGGCAGCGGACAAGGTTGAATTGCACGCGATCAATGCCAAGGATCGCGCCAGCGTCGCGCCGTTGCTGGCGCACCTGGGCCCCGGCGCCACGGCTGTGCTGGTTGGATCGTCGGGTGCAGGCAAGTCCACACTCACCAACACGTTGCTCGGCGTCGAGCGCCAGGCAACGGCGACAGTGCGCGACAACGACAGCCGCGGCCGCCACACGACCACGCACCGCGCGCTCATCCAGCTGCCCAGCGGCGCCTGCCTCATCGATACGCCAGGCATGCGCGAACTCAAGCTCACCGGCGACGAAGACCTGGGTGCTGCGACTTTCGCCGATATCGAAGCGCTGGCGATCGATTGCCGCTTCGGCGATTGCATGCACGGTAACGAACCCGGCTGTGCAGTGCGTGCGGCGCTGGAAACCGGCGCGCTCGACGCCGACCGCTGGCAGGCGTATCTGAAGTTGCGCGGCGAACTCGTAGTCGCCAGTGACGCGCTCGAAGCGCAACTCAAGCGCAAGGCGCATGCGCGGGTTGCGAACAAGGCGTTGGGCAAGCGCCTGATCGACAAGTACGGCCATCGTTAGCTCGTCGCAACGTGCGATCTTATATAAATTGATAACTTCTATACTTTGCCAAAACCCGGACTCAGCGTGAGCCAAGCCACCACACCCAAGCGCAACGTGCCATCGCGTCTGCAAGGAATGCCAGCCGCTGCACGCGACCTGGTCGTCGCCGGCGCCGCAGCTTTGCAGCGTCAGCAATGGGCGCATGCCGAACAGGCGCTGCTGGCGGCGTTGCAGCAGGTTCCGGACCATCCCGAAGTGCTGCGCTTGCTCGCCATCGCATTGCGTCTGCAGAATCGCAGCACCGAGGCGTTGGAACTGTCGCGTCGCGCCGCGGCACAGCGGCCTGATGATGCGTTGATCCAGAACGGTCTTGGCACGGCATTGGATGCGTGCGGCGACTGCGACGGCGCGGTCGCCGCTTTCCGCCGCGCCTGCGAACTTGCGCCGCAAGCGCCGGAATTGTGGGCGAACCTGGGTAAAACTCTCGGCGATCACGGCCGCTTCGAAGATGCAGTGCCGGTTCTGGAACGCGCCTTGCAACTCAGCGATCACGGCGCGACTCAACTGCGTCTGGCCTACGCATTGCGCGTGCTCGGCCACACCGATGCCGCTGCGCAGCGTTATCGTCAGCTGCTGGCGCGCAATCCGGCCGACGGCACAGCGTGGCTGGGGCTGGCGATGTTGAAGACGCGCCCGTTCGCTGCCGCCGATATCGCGGCAATACAAACCCTGCTTGAACGCGCTGCGCTTGGGAATGACGATCGCATCTCGCTCGGATTCGCGCTGGCAAAGGCGCTCGACGATCACGGTCGCTACGCCGAGGCCTTTGCGGTGTTGACCTCGGCCAATGCGCAGGTGCGCCGGATTCGGCCATGGAACGCGGCGCAATTCAGTGCTCTTGTCGACGAAGTCATCGCGGCGTTTGCCCAGGCGCCGGCTGGCGCCGACTCCGCGCAGGGCGACGAAGTGATCTTCATGGTCAGTGTGCCGCGCGCGGGCTCCAGCCTGACCGAACAGATCCTTGCCTCGCATCCCGAGATCGAAGGCGCTGGCGAACTCGACGACATGACTGCAGTCATCGGCGCCGAATCGCAGCGACGTGGGATGCCGTTTCCGCGCTGGGTGCCGACGACGTCGCCGGCGGACTGGGCAAGGCTTGGCCAGGATTATCTGCGGCGCACTTCGGGCTCGCTCAGAGCGGGCTGGCACAAAGTCGGCGTGCGGCGCTTCACCGACAAACTGCCGGGCAACTGGTTGCGCATCGGTGCGGCGCTGGCCATGTTGCCGGGTGCGCGCGTGATCGATTGCCGGCGCGATCCGGTGGAAGCGTGCTTTTCCTGTTTCCGCACCTTGTTCAGTGCCGGTCACCAGGAATTTACCTACGACCTTGCGGACATGGCCGCCTACTGGAACGATTACGAACGCACCTGCCGCCACTGGCACACGCTGTTTCCGCAGAGTTTGCGCTTGCAAAGGTACGAGGCGCTGGTCGCGCAACCGCAGGAGCAGATCGCCGAGTTGCTGCAGTTCTGCGGCGTGCCGTTCGATCCGGCCTGCCTGCGCTTCGGCGAAACCCGGCGCAGTGTGCGTACGGCCAGTGCCAGCCAGGTGCGCGAGCCGTTGATGCGCGACACCGCACGCGCAGAAAAATACGCGGCCTTGCTCGATCCGCTGCGTACTGCGCTCGGCCTGGCATCGGAATGAAGGCTACATTTATACAAGTGCGCATCGTTGGCGCCCTACGGAGTGAATACGAATGCTGACCCAGCAACAACGCGTGGCCGGATTGGCGCCGGAAACGGCACAGCGCGTAAATGAGATCGCCCAGGCATTGGAACAAGGCCGGATCGACGAGGCCGAGCGCGGCGTCAGCGCAGCGCTGGCACAGGCGCCACAGCATCCAGAGGTGTTGAGTTTGCATGGCACCGTGCAAATGATGCGTGGTCGCAACGAAGAGGCGATCGTGACGCTGGTGCAGTCGCTCAAGCTGCGCGCGCAGGATGCGCGGACACTGCATACCCTGGCGGGGGCGTACGAAGCAAACCGCGACCTGGTCAACGCCTTGGCCTGCGCCCGGCTCGCCTGCGAAACCGCTCCGGAATGGCCGACAAGCTGGTTCAATTTCGGCCGCCTGCTGCTGATGAATGGCCATCTGGATCCGGCCATCACCGCGCTGAAGCGCACGCTCGTCATGGTTCCGCAGCATGTGGCCGCGCGCACGATGTTGGCGTCCGCATTGAACACCGAGGGACGGGCGCTGGAAGCGGCGACGCAGTACCGCGACATCCTGGCGCAGAATCCCACCTGCGGTCCGGCCTGGTGGGGACTGGCGACGCTCAAGCCGATGTCGCTCGATGCGGGCGACATAGTGCAACTCAAGCAACTGCTGCAACGCTCTGACTTGCGCGAAAATGACCGCATCGCCGTTGGCTACGCCCTGGCGCATGCGCTTGAACGTGATGGCGACTATGCGCAAGCTTTCGCCGCGTTGCAGGAGGCAAACTCGCTGCAGCGCAGGCTGCAGCCGTGGAAAGCCGATGAATTCATGGCGCGCGTGGAGAGCGTGCATCGCGCGTTTGCCGGAAACTACGCCAATGCCGCTAACGACCAGGGCCATGAAGTCATCTTCATCGCCAGCCTGCCGCGATCGGGCTCGACCCTGACCGAACAGATTCTCGCCTCGCATTCGCAGGTCGAAGGCACAACCGAATTGCCAGACTTGCTGCATGTCATCATGGATGAATCCGATCGAGTGCGCCGGCCGTTTCCGGACTGGGTGGCCTCGCATAGCGTCGCCGAATGGCGTGCGCTGGGACAGCGCTATCTTGAGCGCACTGCGCGTTGGCGGCAGCGGCGTCCGCGCTTTACCGACAAGATGCCGGGCAACTGGCTGTATGCGGGAGCGATCATGGCGATGTTGCCGCAGGCGCGCATCGTGATTGCACGTCGCGATCCGTTGGAAAGTTGCCTGGCCTGCTATCGCTATCTGTTCAATCAGCCGTATACGCATGCCTTCGGCGATCTGGCCGGCTACTGGCGCCAGTTCGATCGCATGGCGCGGCACTGGAAACAACGCTATCCCGACCGCGTGCGCGAACATGTGTACGAAGACCTGCAGGCGAATCCCGAGATGCAGATCCGCGAGCTGCTGGAATTCTGCGATCTGCCGTTCGAGGAGAACTGCCTGAATTTTCATTCGACGCAACGCCGCATCACCACGCCGAGTGCGGGCCAGGTGCGCGAGCCGATACGTCGCGATACGGCGCGCGCGGACAAATACGGCGCGCTCTTGGATCCGCTGCGGCTGGCGTTGGGGATGGCGCCGTTCCGGGCGCAATAGCCGGGCGGCGCAATCGCGTTATAGTGGGGCCACTTGAATTGCCAGCTGGAAAACGATGGCAGATTCGCAAGCCGCATTGACCCGCTTCGCCGAGCTTGACCGCCGCCTGGTGGCTGCGGTGAAAGGCATCAAGTTGCTGGCCTCGGTCAGCTGGCCGGCGACCGTGCAAAGCAGCTTCCTGGAATTGTGGCGCGCGGGACGTCCACAATTACCCAAAGTGGAATATGCGACTACGGATTTTTCGCGCACGCGCGAAGAGCTCGAGGACATTTTCCTCAAGGCCGACGCGCAGCATCCACTCGGCGACTATCTGCGCCGCACGGCGCAGTCCTGGCAGATTGCAACCGAGCTGCTCGACGCGCTCGGGACGGCAGGGATCACTGAACATTCGATCCGCTTGTTCGGACGTCCCGGCGACCGCCTGCCCGGCGGCACCGTCAGCAATATCGACGCGGCGACACATTTCATCGAGCTGGCCGCCGAGTTCGACCGTGAAATCATCAGCAACGATGCCGAGTACTGCATTCCGGCCGAACTGCTGCGCGACGAATTGCAGCAACGCATCAGTGAGTTTTTCAATCATCACAAGGTCGTGGTAGAGATCGACCCGAACCTGATCGCGAAAGCCGCCGCGGGTCCGACGCGGATACGCCTGCGCTCGGCGACGTGTTTCTCCGAGTACGACAAGCACCAGCTGCTGGAACACGAGGCATTCGTGCATTCGTTGACCGCGCTCAACGGCCGCGAGCAGCCGAATCTGGGTTCGCTGGCGTTGAGTTCGCCGCGAGTCACCGCCACGCAGGAAGGCCTGGCGACGTTCGCCGAACTCATGTCCGGCTCGATCGACATCGGCCGCATGAAACGCATCAGCCTGCGCATTCTGGCCATCCATCAAGCGCTGCATGGCGCGGATTTCATCGAGGTGTTCAAGTTCTTTCTCGGCGCCGGGCAGACCGACACCGACAGCTTTACCTCGGCGATGCGCGTGTTCCGCGGCGCGCCGCTGACCGGTGGGTCGGCTTTCACCAAGGATGCCGTTTACCTGCATGGCCTGCTCTCGGTGCATACGTTCTTCCGCTGGGCGCTGAAGAACCAGAAACTGCAGCTGTGCCGAAATCTGTTTGCCGGCAAGATGGCGCTGCACGATGTGATCGCGCTGGAACCCTACTTTGCGTCCGGCTACATCGTCGCGCCGTTGTACCTGCCGCCGTGGGTGCAGCGCGCCAGCGGCATGGCCGGCACGCTGGCATTCTCGCTGTTCGCAAACAAGATTCGTCTTGACCGCGTCGAGGCGGAAGATCTGGTGCTGGGGCTTTGAACATGGGGAAGAACAATGAATAAAAATAGTCTTTCACTCACATTGCTTCTCGCGTACGTCGCAACCGGCACGCCGGCGATGGCGGATGGCAATTCGCAACTTGTGCAGGCCGAGCTGGCGCAGATCACTGCGTGGCGGCGCGACCTGCATCAGCATCCGGAGTTGAGCAACCGCGAAGAGCGCACGTCGAAACTCGTCGCCGATGAATTGAAAAAACTCGGTTACCAGGTGCGCACTGGCATTGCCCGCACCGGCGTCGTCGCCATTCTCAAGGGCGGCAAGCCGGGGCCGAAGCTGGCGATTCGCGCGGACATGGATGCGTTGCCGGTGACCGAGCCTGTCGATCTGCCGTTCGCATCCAAAGCGACCGGCGAATACCTGGGCAAGACGGTGGGTGTGATGCATGCCTGCGGCCATGACGCGCATATGGCGATGACCCTGGGCGTCGCGCAGATTCTGGCAAAGTTGCGCGCGGATCTGCCTGGCGAAGTCATGCTGATTTTCCAGCCAGCCGAGGAAGGTCCGCCTGCCGGCGAAGAAGGTGGAGCGCCGTTGATGGTCAAGGAAGGCGTGTTCCGCGACTTCAAACCCGACGCGGTGTTCGGCATGCACGTGGTCAGCACGATGGCGGTCGGTACGGTTGGCGTGCGCGCCGGTGGTTCAATGGCCAGTTCCGACACGTTCCGCATCGTTGTGCACGGGCGCCAGAGCCATGGCGCGACACCGTGGAAGGGGATCGATCCGATTGTCACGGCGGCTGAGATTGTGACGAGCGCGCAGACCATCGTCAGTCGCCAGCTGGACATCAACAAGGATCCGGCCGTGGTCACATTCGGCATCTTCAACGGCGGCCAACGTTTCAACATCGTGCCGGATACCGCCGAGCTGCAAGGCACGCTGCGCGCCTTCGACGAAGGCATGCGCAAGCAGGCGCTGGCCAGCCTGAAAAATATCGCCGAGCACGTCGCTGCTGCCAACGGCGCGACGGTGGAGACACAAATTCCACTGGGTGAAAGCAATCCAGTCAACAGCAACGATCCGGCGTTGACCGCACGCGTGCGCGCCAGTCTGGAAACCGCGATCGGCAAGGACCACGTCAGCGAAACTCCGCGCTGGATGGCGTCGGAAGACTTTCCGCACCTTGCCCTCTCGCTACCGGCGCCGAGCGTATACTTTTTCGTCGGCGCCACGCCGGCCGGTACGGATCCGGTGACTGCACCGAGCAACCATTCGCCGAAGTTTTTTCTCGACGAAGGCGCGCTGAGCATCGGCACGCGCGCCATGCTGCAGGCAAGCCTGGATTACTTGGGCTACAAGCAAAAGTGAATCCGTTCAGGATTGTTGGCACAGAAATGGCTTAAGCTTTCAACGTTCGAGAGACGGCGTGGGTGACGCCGGCTTTCGACAACTAGTGGTTGGCCGCCATGGACTGGGGTGAACGGCCATCAATGGCAGAACATTTGACCGCAGCGTTCGCGCTCCGGCTTGGGGAAATGTATGCAAAAGCAAGCCTTGTTGGCTGCCTTGCTGGTCGGCGCGTGCGCATGCACGTCGCTGGCGCAAGCGGCACCGCCCGCGTTCCGCACCAATACCTGCCCGGTCAAGTTGAACGGCACGCGCGTCGGCACGGACCTGACGCCGGGCGGCAGTTCGTTGCGCAACACGATCGTGTACGAGCCATTTACCCGGCTCTACCATTTCTGGGGATACAGCGCAGACGATCCGAGTTTCCCGTCGACTGCCTCGGCGCTCACCGCCATAGTCCACGCGACCTCGAACGACGGAATTCATTTCAGCAGCGATGCAAACCTGCGCCGTGCCGTGGGCAGCGCGAATTATGCGACGTTTGGAGCTGATATCGATCCGCCGCTGGATTTTCTGCGCGCCGCGTTCGAAGAACTGGGCGGCACATGGAAGCTGTTCGCCTGGACCGAAAATGACCAGGTCGTCAGCCCGAGCTTCGGCCAGTACAACTACAACTCCAGCGTCAACGACCTCGGTACGCTGGCAGGCAACACCAGCATCGTGCATCAGGGGCCATTGAACACACCGGTCGCCGGCAATCATGTCGGCACGTTTGGGCTGGTCGACGGATTGGTTTATCTGCGTGTGGACACGGCCACGGGAGGCAACGGCCAGTTCGCCTTCATGGAGGGAATTCAACCGGCGACCGGTCCCGAACTTCATGAAGCAAATTTGTTCGTCGGCACGCCGTATTGCTGGTTTCTCGTCCCCGGTTGTGGCACGACTGATCCGCGCACTCCGGCCTATGTGCACAACGTCGGGCGCACGCTGCGCCAGACGAACGCAACGCTGGGTACTTACTACACGTTCCGCAACGCCAGCACCGCCGCGCGTCTAGACAAGCAGATCTGGTATGTCGAGTCCAACGACAACGGCGTGAACTGGTCGCCGCCGGCCGGCGTGTTTGCCGACGGCAACGCCATCACCATCGATCACCAGCCGTTGGACGCAACGCCCGGCACGGCGAATTTCTCCCACCCGGAAGTGACGCAGGCCAACAATATCTGTCGCGCCTATTTCAGCACGCAGGATGCGAACGGCAAATTCGTGATGGTTTCGGCCACCACCGGCAGCGCGTGCGATGCTTTGTTTGCCGAAGGTTTCGAGGGTTGCGGCGACTGAGAAACACCGTTGCGCTCGTCCGGGGCGCAACGGATCGCTATGCTAAGCTCGTAGGTCCCGAGCCTTATTGGCGCTGGCCGCACTGGCGTCGGGCCGTTTAACGGGCTTTCCGACATGTCCAATGCCGACGACCTGAAAAAAGCCGCACTCGAATATCACCGCTGTCATCCCCCCGGCAAGATCAAGATCTCGCCGACCAAACCGCTGGTGACCCAGCGCGATCTCTCGCTCGCGTATTCGCCCGGTGTCGCCGCTGCCTGCGAGGCGATCGTCGCCGATCCCAACGCGGTTTCGGAGATGACGGCGCGCGGCAACCTGGTCGCGGTGATCACCAACGGTACGGCTGTGCTCGGCCTGGGTCCGATCGGACCGCTGGCGGCAAAACCCGTCATGGAAGGCAAAGGTGTACTTTTCCAGAAATTTGCCGGCATCGACGTGTTCGATATCGAGATCAACGAGCTCGACCCGGACAAGCTCGTCGACATCATCGCCGCGCTTGAGCCGACATTTGGCGGCATCAACCTGGAAGACATCAAGGCGCCGGAGTGTTTCGAGGTCGAGCGCAAATTGCGCCAAAAAGTGAAGATTCCGGTCTTCCACGACGACCAGCACGGCACTGCGATCATTGTCGGCTCGGCGGTGATCAATGCGCTGACCGTGGTCGGTAAGGACATCGGCAAGGTCAAAGTCGCCGCTTCCGGCGCAGGCGCTGCCGGCATCGCCTGCCTGGACATGCTTGTGCAGCTCGGAGTGAAGCCGGAGAACATCCTTGTCAGCAATCATGGCGGCGTCCTCTACAAGGGCCGGCCGGGACTGGATCCGCAGGGCCTGCGCTACGCCCGCGACACCACGGCGCGCACGCTTGCCGACACGATGAAGGATGCCGATATCTTTCTGGGTGTGTCCGCCGGCGGCATCGTGACCCAGGACATGGTCAAGAGCATGGCGGCGCGTCCGATTATTCTGGCGCTGGCGAACCCGACGCCGGAAATCCTGCCGGAACTGGTCAAGGAAGTTCGCGGCGATGCGATCATCGCCACCGGGCGCTCGGACTATCCGAACCAGGTCAACAACGCGCTGTGCTTCCCGTATATTTTCCGTGGCGCGCTGGATGTCGGCGCGACTACGATCAACGAGGCGATGAAGATCGCCTGCGTGTATGCGATTGCGGAACTGGCGCGGCGCGAGCTGACCGATATCGCAGCGCGCGCGTACGGCGACCAGATGTTCACGTTTGGTGCGGACTACCTGATCCCGCAGCCGTTCGATCCGCGCCTTCTGGTATCGCTCGCACCGGCTGTCGCCAGGGCGGCGATGGAGTCGGGCGTGGCGACGCGGCCGATCGAAAACATGCCGGCGTATTGCGAGCGCCTGAGTCAATTCGTTTTCCGCACGGGCTTGTTGATGAAGCCGGTATTCGACCGCGCCAAGGCCGACGTCAAACGCGTCGTCTATGCTGAAGGCGAGGAAGACACGATCCTGCGCGCGGTGCAGCACCTGGTCGACGAGGGCCTGGCTAGACCGATCCTCATCGGCCGACCGGCAGTGATCGAGCGCCGCATTCAGCGTCTGGGCCTGCGCATTCGCGCCGGCGAGCATTTCGAACTCACCAATGTCGACGATGATCCGCGCTACACCGACTACTGGAATCTGTATCTGCGCCTGGCCGAACGCCGCGGCATCACGCCGCCGCTGGCCAAATCGCTGGTGCGTTCGCGGCCGAGCCTGATCGCGGCGCTGATGGTCACGCGCGGCGAAGCCGATGCGATGATCTGTGGGATCGTCGGGCGTTATCAACGCCAGTTGCGCCACATCCTGGATGTGCTGCCCCTGGATCCGGGCGTCAGCGCGGCATCGGCGATGACGGCCGTGCAGAACGATCGCGGCACCTGGTTCTTCGTCGACACACATGTTCAATATGATCCGACCGCCGAGCAGATCGCCGAGGCGACGTTGCAGGCAGTACTGCGCCTGAAATTGTTCGGCATCACGCCGCGGGTCGCGCTGCTGTCGCATTCTAATTTCGGCAGTCACGACAACCCGAGCGCGCGCAAGATGCGGCGTGTGCTCGAACTGGTGCGTGCGCAGCAACCCGAATTGCAGATCGAAGGCGAGATGCAGGCCGATACCGCGTTGAACGAGGAGATCCGCCACAACATCTTCCCGAACTCGCTGCTTAACGGCAATGCGAACGTCTTCGTGTTTCCGAATCTGGATGCGGCCAACATCGCCTACAACATGGTGCGGCAACTGACCGACGGGGTCGCTATCGGACCGATCCTGATGGGTGTGTCCAAGCCCGCGCATGTGCTTACGCCGGCCTCGACTGTGCGCCGCGTCGTGAATATCTCTGCGCTGGCTTGCGTCGAGGCGCAGATTCGGGCGCAGCCAACCGGCTAAACTGCGGGCGGGCATCTGTGCGGCGTCAAAAAATCGACGGCGCCGACACGCATCGCTACACTGTCGCTACGACATGAAAACGACAGCGGCGCCCGCGCGCGCCGCGCGGAGGGAACGACATGAACATCCTCAACGACATCCTCGATCAGGATCTGGATCCGGCCGAAACCCGCGAATGGACGCAGGCGCTGGATGCGGTCATCGCCGCCGACGGCCCACAGCGTGCGCATTACCTGCTCGAGCGCCTGGTCGACGCCACGCGTCGAGCCGGCGGTCATCTGCCATTTTCGCCGACCACCGAATACGTCAACACGATTCCGCCGCAGCTCGAAGCCAAGATGCCGGGCGACCCGACCATGGAATGGCGCATCCGCTGCCTGATCCGCTGGAACTCGATGGCGATGGTGGTACGCGCAAATCGCAAGCCTGGCGAACTCGGCGGTCATATCGCCAGCTTTGCATCCAGCGCGACGCTGTATGACGTCGGCTTCAACCATTTCTGGCGCGCGCCGAGCGCTGAGCATCCGGGCGACCTGATTTTTCATCAGGGCCATTCCAGCCCCGGCGTGTACGCGCGTTCGTTCCTTGAAGGCCGCATCGGCGCGGATCAGCTCGACCTGTTTCGTATGGAGGTTGCCGGCAAGGGCCGTGGCCTGTCCTCGTATCCGCATCCGTGGCTGATGCCGGATTACTGGCAGGTGCCGACGGTGTCGATGGGTCTGGGTCCGCTGCAGGCGATCTACCAGGCGCATTTCATGAAGTACCTGGAGCATCGTGGCTTGATCCCGAAGTCCGATCGCAAGGTCTGGTGCTTCATCGGCGACGGCGAATCCGACGAGCCCGAATCGCTCGGCGCGATCTCTCTGGCCGGACGCGAAAAACTGGACAATTTGATCTTTGTGGTAAATTGTAATTTGCAGCGTCTGGACGGTCCGGTGCGCGGCAACGGCAAGATCATCCAGGAGCTGGAAGGCGTGTTCCGCGGCGCCGGCTGGAATGCGATCAAGGTCGCCTGGGGCAGTTACTGGGATCCGCTGCTCGCGCAGGATCGTGACGGCAAGCTGCGCAAGCTGATGATGGAAACCGTCGATGGCGAGTACCAGGCGTGCAAGGCCTTCGGCGGCGCCTACACGCGCGAGCATTTCTTCGGCAAATATCCGGAGACGCTGGAAATGGTGCGCAACCTTTCCGACGACGACATCTGGCGCCTGAATCGCGGCGGTCACGATCCGCACAAGGTCTACGCGGCTTATCACGCCGCAGTGAACACCAAGGATATGCCGACCGTGATCCTCGCCAAGACCGTCAAGGGTTATGGCATGGGCGCGTCGGGCGAATCGCAGAATCCAACGCATCAGCAAAAGAAGCTCGACAACGATGCCGTGCGCGCGTTCCGCGATCGTTTCCGCATTCCAATCGCCGACGACAAAGTCGACGACGTGCCGTACTACCACCCGGGCAAGGACTCGCCGGAAGTCAAATACATGCTCGAGCGCCGCGCCGCGCTCGGCGGTTTCCTGCCGCAACGCCGGCGCAAGAGCGCCACGTTCGTCGCGCCGGAATTGTCGGCGTTCGAGCAGATCACGAAGGGCACCGGCGAGCGTGAGATATCCACAACGATGGCCTTCGTGCGCGGCATCAACCTGCTGCTGCGCGACAAGGCGATTGGCCCGCATGTGGTACCGATCGTTGCCGATGAGGCGCGCACGTTCGGCATGGAAGGCATGTTCCGCCAGATCGGCATCTACGCGCCGGAAGGGCAGAAATATCGCCCGCAGGATGCTGACCAGCTGATGTACTACCGCGAGGATCAGAAAGGTCAGGTCTTGCAGGAAGGCATCAGCGAGCCCGGTGCGGTGTCGGCGTGGATGGCGGCGGCGACCAGCTATTCGATTTCCGATGTGCCCATGCTGCCGTTCTACATCTATTACTCGATGTTCGGATTCCAGCGCGTCGGCGATCTGTGCTGGGCCGCAGGCGACATGCGCGCGCGGGGTTTCCTTGTCGGCGGCACCGCCGGGCGCACCACGCTCAACGGCGAAGGCCTGCAGCACGAAGATGGGCATTCGCATCTGCTCGCCGGTGCGATCCCCAACTGTCGTGCCTACGATCCGACTTTTTCCTACGAAGTTGCCGTGGTGCTGCAGGACGGCGTGCGCCGCATGCTGCACGAGCAGGAAGATTGTTACTACTACGTCACCGTGATGAACGAGAACTACGCGCATCCGGAAATGCCCAAAGGTGTTGAACCAGACATCATCAAGGGCATGTATCTGTTCCGCGACGGCGATGAACCGATGCCGGCCGGCTCGCCGACGTCAACGGCCGTATCGGACAAGCAAGGCAAAGGCGCTGTTCCCGAGACCGACGGACCGCCGCCGCGCGAAACCAAAGCGGCTGCGAAAGAGACGGTGAAAGCCGGGGCGGAAAAATCCGCACCAGCAAAAGCGGGCAAGAACAGCCGCATCCCGCGCGTGCAACTGCTCGGCTCCGGCACCATCCTGCGCGAGGTGATCTCCGCCGCCGAATTGCTCGAGAAAGAATTCGGCGTGATCTGCGACATCTTCAGCTGTCCGAGCTTCAGCGAACTGCGCAGGGACGGTTTCGATTGCGAGCGCTGGAACCGCCTGCATCCGGAAAGTGCGCAACGCGTCGCCCACGTCACCGCGCTGCTCGCCGAGCGTAGCGGACCGGTGATCGCCGCGACCGACTATGTGCGCGAATACGCCGACCAGATCCGCGCGTTCATGCCCGAAGGCAAAAAATATACTGTGCTCGGCACCGACGGCTTCGGTCGCAGCGACACGCGTGAGCACCTGCGCGCATTCTTCGAGGTCGATCGCTACTGGATCGCCCAGGCCGCGATCTCATCTCTCGCCGCGGAAGGCAAGATGAGTGCGAAGGATGTGTCGCGCGCGATCAAGACGTGGAAGATCGATTCGGAAAAGGTGAATCCGGTGGGGGTGTGACTGCCATGACTGCAGAAGTCGCCGTACTTCGCGCGGGCTTGCTCGCGGTCCTGTGTCTTTCCGCGACCTGCATCATTGCCGCGCCCGCGGCCGATGAGCGTAAGGCGGTGCTCGATACCGTAGGACTGCTCCTCGACGGCTGGCGCGAAGCGAATGCTGCGAAGCTCGAAACGGCCCTGCACAAGGACTTCCGTGAAGTGACGATGCACCTGCAAGAGGGTGCATGGGCCACCACGGTGGTCGATCGCTCGCGACTTGTCGGTCTGATGGGGAAGATCGACAAGGGTGCCTGGGACGATCATTTGCTCGCGCCGCAGGTACTGATCGACGGCCCGATCGCCGTGGTTTGGTCGCGTTACCGTTTCACCGTCCACTTCGTGGAAGACGGCGTGGCGAAAAGTCCGGCGCATTGCGGCATCGAAACGTTCCAGTTATACCGCAACGACGGCGCGTGGAAGATCGTCAATTTCGCCGACACGCACATGGATTCGTGTCCGCACTAACCGTGTTGACGCCTCACTGCGCCCGCAACTTCTTCAACGCCGGGTAGATACGGTCCAGATCCGCCTGCATCTGCTGGGGGCTGCGTTCGTAGACGATCTCGCTCCGGCACCTTGCCCGAAATGCCTGAGATTCGGAGTGGCAGACAGTTCGCATTTGCGGCTGCGGCGCGCTTGCTGGCTTGGTCCGACGCGCAGGGCGCAGTGATACCTGTCGACGTCAATGCCAGATGTCGCTCCGCGCAACCGAAACACGTCTGAGCTAAGGAGACGATAGAAACGTTGCGGCAAACCGCGACCATTGAACTTCGATTTTGGGGAGAGGAAACATGCTCAAGTTGCGCTTACTGTTGCTCTTGCTGGTTGTGTGGTGCGGCAGCGTTCTTGCCGGTGGACCGCCGACCATTACGTTCGCTCCCACGAATCCGACCACGGCCGATACCATCACTGCGACGCTATCGATGCCGACCTGCGGCGGCGTGACAACCGCTGTGCGGTCGGGGCTGGACATCATCATCACCACGGTAGAAGGACTCTGCGGCGTGGAACCACCGTTCACGATGGCCACACTGCCGCCTATCCAGATAGCAGGGACCCTTAACGTGCGATGGCTTGTCGCGCCGAGTCAAACGCCGGTCGCTACAGCCACGCTGATTGTTGCACCGAGCATCACGTTTACCCCTCCGAATCCGACCACGATCGATACCATCACTGCGACACTTTCCAGGCCGACCTGCGGCGGTGCGACGGCTGTTGTTGCGGCGACGCAAATTACCCTGACTACGGTGGAAGGCGGTTGCGGCGTTCCTCCACCATTCACCTTTACCAGGTTGGGGCCGATTGGCGCAGGGACGTATCAGGTGCAGTGGTTCATCGCGCCTAGCCAGACGCCAGTCGCTACGGCGACGCTGATTGTTGCAGGAGCGATAGCTTCAGATCCGGCGCCGGCATTGTCGTACTGGGCGATGTTGCTGCTCGTCCTGGTCATCGCCGCGTTCGCTGCGCGCTATTTGCGCGATGTCGGCAGCAGGAACTGAGCGCTGGAAGATGTGTAAACTATATCGCCGACAAAGACCTCACCGCGGTCGCGACTTTTTTAGCGCCGGGTTGATCCGATCCAGATCCGCCTGCACCAGTTCGGGTGATCGCTCGTAGACGATCTCGCGTCCGAGTGCCTTGCCCGAAAAGGCCATGCGATTGGGTGTTGGCGACAGTTCGCACTTGACGCTGTGCACGCCTTCGCCCAGCACCACGGTGATGCGATGGGCATGTTTGCTGAGCACGACGACATCCATGTTCTTGCCGCTTTCGGTGATGCGTACGGTGATCTTTTCGATATCCATGGAATCGTCTACTGGTGGCAGCGGGGGCGAACGCAGTCTAGCGTGTCTGCCGCAATCGCGTTCGGGTGACGGAAACGGTTATTCTCGCTGTGGGGAATCTAGCGCGATTCGGGGATGCAGCGGGCATGAGTCGAAAAACCTTCGATTTCGTCGTCATCGGCGCCGGCTGTTTCGGTGTATGGACGGCGCATGAGCTGCTGCGCGCCGGTCACACGGTGTCGGTGCTCGATGCGTACGGCCCCGCGCACAGCCGCGCCAGCTC
Organism: Lysobacterales bacterium; assembly: GCA_038244165.1. Taxonomy (GTDB): domain Bacteria; phylum Pseudomonadota; class Gammaproteobacteria; order Xanthomonadales; family Rhodanobacteraceae; genus Rudaea. The sequence continues at coordinate 103,129 of JBBRTT010000010.1, forward strand.
CGGCGGCGAATCGCGTATCATTCGCATGGGCTACGGCGCGGACGAATTGTATACGCGCTGGTCGATGCGATCGCTGGACATGTGGAAAGCGCTTGAAGCGCAGATTGGGCGCCAGATTTTTCATCCCACCGGCATGCTGTGGCTAGCGGGCCCAGGCGACGCCTACACGCGGCAAACTCAACAAACACTTGAAAAGATTGGTGTCGCGCACACCCAACTTTCGCTGCACGATCTGCAGGATAAATATCCACAAATATCCTCGGCCGACATCGAGTGGGCGCTGTGGGAACCCGGAAGCGGTGTGCTGATGGCGCGACAAGCGGTGCAGGCGCTGGTCGCGGACAGCATCCGTCAGGGTCTGGACTATCGCCTTGCCAGCGTCGTTGCGCCGGCGGCGACGGCAAAGCTCGACCATGTCGTTACCCAGGCCGGCGAAAAGATTTCCGCCGCGACGTTCGTCTTTGCCTGCGGCGCGTGGCTGCCCAGGCTATTTCCCGAGGTGTTGGGACAGCGGATTTTTCCGACGCGCCAGGAGGTGTTCTTTTTTGCGCCGCCGCCGGGAGATGTTTCCTTCGCTGCACCAGCGATGCCGGCGTGGTTCCATCATCCTGCGCTCGTCTATGGCGTGCCGGATCTGGAAAACCGCGGATTCAAGGTCAGCGTCGACAAGCATGGTCCGCCGTTCGATCCGGAAACCGGATCGCGGCAAGCCAGCGATGAAGGGCTGGCCATCGCGCGCGACTACATCGCGCAACGTTTTCCAAAGTTGAAAAATGCAGCACTGACCGAGAGCCGTGTCTGCCAGTACGAGAATACGTCGAACGGCGATTTCGTGATCGACCGTCATCCGGACATGGCCAATGTGCTGATTGCCGGCGGTGGTTCCGGGCATGGTTTCAAACACAGTCCAGCGATTGGCGACTACGTTTGTCGCCTGCTGACTGCAAGCGCCGCGGCCGAGCCGCGGTTCGCGCTGTCGGCAAAGGCGGCGACGCAAAGTCGCAGCGTGTTCTAGGCGGCAGTGCAATCAGCGCGCGAAACGACTACTGATTCTGTTTGGTCGGCTCCGCGGCGTCGCTCTTGGTTTCTTTCTTGTCGCCGGGCTTGACCGCCGTCGGCGTCCCGACCATCGCCGTTCCAAATGCGGTTCGATCGAGTTTCGGATCGTAGGGATTGTCGGTCTCCCTGAACTGGCGATACGCGGTCGCGCCATCGGCCGTCTGGCTGCCGACGATTTCAGCCGCCGACGTGGCACCCACACGCCCGCCGTACTTTTCATTTTTGCTGCTCTTCCCGCTCGCCGACGGAAGCGGGAGACTCTTGCCGTTGCCGCCGGCTCCCTGCCCGGAATTCGGTTGCGGGATGCTGACGATGAGATTGCCAGCTTGCGATCCAACCCTCGAGCCGGTCATGTTGGCGCGAACTTCCGCCCAGCGCGCCTTTGCCCGGCGCAGCGCAACTTCGTCGCCATAGGTTTTTTTCAGTTCGCGCCAGATCGTGTTCGCCTGCTCGAACTGTTCCTTCGACATCTCCGCATACAC
>JBBRTT010000011.1:0-98484 GCA_038244165.1 Lysobacterales bacterium
CGATCACGTTCACGTTCACCGATTGCAACAACGGCACCGTCAGTTGGCACTCGACTTTGGCAGGCTATGACCAGGCAAACGATACGCCGCTGGCGATCCAGCGCCTGACCCAGATCGCCGGCACCACGTGTCCGCAATGAGCTGAGGTTTCGGTTGAGGCGACTCAGTGGCGCGCAAGGTATTTGCGCGCCACATAGTCCTCGATCAGCCCGACGAAGTCGCGTGCGATATTTTCGCCGCGCAAGGTGACGCTCCTGACGCCGTCGATGAACACCGGCGCGGCAGGCGCTTCGCCAGTGCCCGGCAATGAGATCCCGATGTCGGCATGCTTGGATTCACCCGGCCCGTTGACCACACAGCCCATGACCGCGAGGGTGAGATTTTCCACGCCGTCGTACTTGATGCGCCATTCCGGCATTTTTGCACGCACATGTTCCTGAACGGTCTTGGCCAGTTCCTGAAACAGGCTCGACGTGGTACGCCCACATCCCGGGCACGCGGTTACCAGCGGCGTGAACGCGCGCAGTCCTAAGGTCTGCAGCTACTCCTGCGCCACGATGACTTCACGCGTGCGCGATTCGTCTGGCTCCGGCGTAAGCGAAATGCGGATGGTGTCGCCGATGCCTTCCTGCAACAGCACGGCGAGCGCCGCACTCGAAGCGACGATGCCCTTGCTGCCCATGCCGGCCTCGGTCAGTCCCAGATGCAGCGCATAGTCGCAACGGGCGCCAAGGTCGCGATACACCGCGATCAATTCTTGAACTCCAGATACCTTACAAGACAATAAGATACGATCTCTTTTTAATCCCAATTCTTCAGCGCGCGCGGCGGAATCCAGGGCCGATCGGATCAGCGCTTCACGGGCCACCCGCGCGGCATCCCAGGGTTCGGCGCGCGTGTGGTTTTCGTCCATCAGCGCCGTCACCATCGCCTGATCGAGCGAACCCCAGTTTGCACCGATGCGCACGGGTTTCGCATACTTGAGCGCAAATTCTATAATTGTGGAAAACTGTACATCGCGCTTCCTGCCGAAGCCGACGTTGCCCGGGTTGATCCGGTATTTGGCCAGCGCCTGCGCGCAGGCCGGTTCGGCAGCGAGCAGCTGGTGACCGTTGTAGTGGAAGTCGCCGATCAGCGGGACCGACGCCCCCATCATGTCCAGACGCTCGCGAATGTGCGGGACCGCAGCGGCCGCTTCCGGCGTGTTCACGGTGATTCGCACCAGCTCGGAACCGGCACGAGCCAGTTCCGCCACCTGCTTGGTTGTTGCGAGGATATCGGCGGTGTCGGTATTGGTCATCGACTGCACGACCACTGGCGCACAGCCACCGACGTCGATGCCGCCGATGCGCACCGCCACGGATTGACGCCGCGGCAACGGCCCCGGGGTTTGGCCGGACAAGCTCATGATTTTCTCGCAATGCTGCTTCGGCTTTTATTCATTGGCCAGTTCACCCGTTTGGGCAGCTGGCGTCAAGTCGTGATCGCTTCGATTGCGATCACTTCAGGTTGCGACCGCTTCCAGTCGCGATCGCGTCAAAGTCTGGTTCGCGCAGAATCGTGCGGGCGCGGTTGCAGATCGTCATTGGCGGCACTGGGCGGCGAGCTCGCAGCATTCGCGGTCGACGTGCGCGCGATGTCGACGCGCAGATAACCTCCGCCGTTGTCACTGACGTTGACGTTTCCCAGGGTTTCCACCACCGCTTCCGCGGGCCAGCCGAACGGATCGCCGGGGCGCGTCAATTCGATTTCGTGGGCATCGCGATCGAACAGATGCGGCGCAAGAATCGACCCGCGTACAGCCGCGTCGTCGTCGTTGTCCATTGTCTCCAGATACACGCCGCGCATGGCGCTGCGCGGGGTGTTCTGCGCATCGAAACTGCGCAGTCCGACGGGCAGTGCGCGCCGCGCCAGCAGTTCCACGCCGGCATCCAGGGCACCGGAGGCCTCGATGCGCAGCCAGCGGATCGCGCCGATCATCCAATCTTGCGCCTCGCCGTCGTCAGCCAGCGGTGCCAGCCCCAAAAGCTCGCCAACCCTGACCCGCATCCCATCGATCCTGTCCCATACCAACCGATAGCCACCCAGGCTTTGATCCAGCACCTTGACGCTCAGATGCTTGACCCGCACCGGTCCGCCCGCGGGGCTTGCAGCCCAGGAAGCGGCGCGATCACTTTCATGCAGGCTGATTGCAACGCCGCGAGTCTTGCGTAGAAAGGTGTCGAAATCCTGGTTGCCGGCAAGCACGTAATGCAGATCGTGCAGGCCGATGACGCTGTCCAGTTGATGACCTGCGGCAAGACGTTGCTGACCACGCTCCGAGCCGCTCTCCCACGCGCGCATGAGCCGCTCGACGAAGACCACATCGGTGGTAACCGTTGGTCCACCCTTGAGGCGAAACTGCGTCGTCGCGAGTCCCGGCGGCAACATTGCCAGCTGGCCTTCCAGAAAGCGCAGCAGCCCGCTGATTTCCAGCGCCCAAAGTCCGTCGCCCGGGCTTTCGCGTTCCTCGGGCAAATAACCCAGACTCTGGTCGCGATCCGTGCGGATGGCGATCGCTCCGGCTGGCGCGCGACCCTCGCGCAACTCGCAGCGGGTCGCCCAGATCCGCGTCAGCGGGTAGATCTCGCTGTTTTCCTTCTGGGTAAAACGATAGGGATTGCTCAGCGCGAACAGCAGTGAATGAATATAGGCCGTGCGCGCGCTGATCTGGGCGCCGCCGAACAGCGGATCGTCGAGCGGCTTGTCGTCTGCATTTACCGCAACCGAAAAACGAAACAGGTCATGCAGGTTTTGCCACGCGCCGACGGGCGGTGCATGGTAGAGAAGGTAGGCTTGGTAGAGAAACGCGCCACGATGCTGGATCGCACGCGTCAATGCCAGGGCCGCTGGCTTGCCGCGCATGAACGGGACGGCTCCGGCTGGCGCACACAGGTCATAGACGACAGCACAGTAACCGAGCGCCAGTTCGTGTTCGAACTCTTGCGCCAATTGTCCGAGTTGCTTTTTCTGCGGCGGCAACGGAAAGGTGTCGGCGAGGATCTGCTTGTTCAGTGTAACGGTGATTTGATCGATCGGCGGCCGCAACAGTTCCAATGCTTCCAGTCGTTGCAGCGGGTCCAGACGCAGCTGGTTCATTTCGCGCAAAGCGCCAATCAACAGGCGGGCGGTCGCGCCGGGATTGGCCAGCGGCAGGTGCGCGGTCCAGGAACGCAGGGACTTGGTATCGGTGGCAAACGAGTTCTTGCCCGGAGCGTGACGCTCGGGCAAACCAGCCACCAGACGCTGGAACAACGCGCTCATTACCCTCCCCCAAAAGCTCGTCTATTCACCAGTCTACTCTCCTGTTGCAACCCTGCCGAGTCACCAGCTCAAGGGCGCAGGGCCCGCAGCACCAGCCGTTTCAGTACCCGATCGCCAAAAGTGCGCGGCCGATCCAGCCCCAGCCGGCGCAACAAGGTTTCCTCCGGCGGCGCGGCTTTGCTCATTCCCACGGAAGAAAGCAAGAAAGCGGCCAAGCGCAGCTTGCTAGCCGAAACTCCCTTCAAGCGCTGCAATGCAGGCAACAGGGCCAATTCGTCGGGAGTGAAATCCGAACCGAACGGAAACAGCGGAAACAGCCCTCGCGCCTGCAATGGGGCCAGCGCGGCGGCGAGGCGGGCCGGAGTGTTTTCACGCCAGCGTTCAGGAATCACGAAGTTACGGCCGAGCTTTCCGCTGGCCTTGGCCTGTGCGACCAGTGCATCCTGAAAACGCGCATCGGTGATGGCGAGCATGGCCAGAATGCAGTCTTCATCGGATTTTCCGCGAAGATCCGCGCTGCCGTATTCGCTGACAAAGATGTCGCGCAAGTGACGCGGAATCGTCGTGTGTCCGTAGTTCCACAAGATGTTGGAATGGGTCGTGCCCTTGCCATCGCGGGTGCTACGCAACAACAGGATGGAGCGCCCACCTTCCAGCGCGTGCGCCATGGCCACGAAGTTGTACTGCCCACCCACCCCACTGACAACCTGCCCGCTCTCCAGCGCATCCGATACCGCCGCCCCAAGGGTGGTCGCCATCATGCAGGTATTGAAGAAACGCGCGTCGCGCCGCTGCAAGGCGTCCAGCGTTTCCTGGCCGCCATAAAGCTGGTTGATATCCGACACCCGGGTCATCGACAGGCCGTCGAAATCCCGACCATGCAAGCCGCGCAGCCACGCGTAGAATTCCTCCGAGCCCAGATAGAACGCGCCGCGCAGATAGCGTCCATCGCGCAGGCGGCGGCCGGCGAGCACGCGATTCCACGCGGCACGCGCGGAATCTGTGCGCAGGTCCACAGGCAACGGCCCGCCGTCGGGCAGGATCAAGCCGGCAGCGTGCCCGCCCCCCGGCAGGCTCGCATCAAAATGATGTAATTGTGTACTTTGTGGCAAAATCCCGAAGCGGATCAGGCGCGCCAATCCGCTCGCGTCGATCGAAGCTGGCAACGCGCCACAAGCATACAAACGATCGGCAGCGTCGGTCGGCAGTGTCTCGCTGATCATGCCGGCGGCCAACGCGTGCTCCAGCGCATGATCGTCGTAGACACACCGCGACAGCACGCCGGCTTGTGCCAGTTGCATGAAGCCGTCCATGACCATCTCGCTGGCACCGTACAGGCCGCGCGTGAAGGGCGCGCTATCGCCGATGCGTGCCGAAAGCTCACTGTTGCCGGCACCTACAGCGGCCAAGGCGCCGCGATAGTCAGCGTTGTTGCGCTGGCGTAGCTGCAGCGCGTAGACCAGGGCGTCGGACAGCGCGCCGATCCCTATCTGCAGGGTTCCACCATCGCGCACCAGCGTGCTCGCGTGCAGGCCCAGTGCGAACTCGACCACATCCACCGGTTCGCGCGGCAAGGCGAACAACGTGTGACGACAGGCGGGATCGTCAAGCACGATATCGAAGAAGTCAGCGTTGACTTCCGCCTCGTTGCTGACGAACGGCAGGTCCGGATGCACCACGCCGACCACGAGCGGCCGCGGCGCGCCAGCCGCGTCCATGCGATCGAGTAAATCGGAGGTGACGTCCGGATTGCAGGCCAGGCTGTAGCGGGCGTGTCCGCCTTCAGTGCGTGTGGCGATCAATTGCGGGATGAGGTTGATCCCGGCACCGACCAGATCGCGAGCGACATGCGTGTAGTTCATGCTGACGTAGTCGCGCTGGGATTGCGCGACACCGAGCATGGCGCCGGATTGCAGATAGAACTCGTGCACGCGGATATTCGCCGGCAACGCATCGGCATGCTGTGCGGCAACGTAATCCAGATCCGGATAATTCGTGCCAAAATGTCGCGCAAGGAACGGTTGCAGGAACCGCCGCTCCAGTTCGCTCTTCGCGTGCGGCCGCGCCAGCGACAAGGCCGTATACAAAGTCATGCGCAAGCCGGCATCGGCAGCGACGCGTCGGTAAAGGGCATTGAACAGCACGTTCGGCTTGCCCAAACCCAGCGGCATCGCCACACGCAGATCACCATTTGCATGCGCGAGGATGCGTCCGATGCAGGTTTCGATATCCTGAACAAACTCAGTCGGCCGGCTCATTTCAGGTTTCCTTCGTGCGGCGTACATCATCGCAGATCGCGCAATCGTTGAATCAAGTTCTGAATTGCGTCGGACGTTACGATTTGGCGTGGTACATCGGCTATCATCGGCGGCAGTCGGGAGAGCGGGAATGGCGGAACGCTTCAAGATCGCGATCGTGGGATCCGGACCTGGCGGCATCTCCGCGGCAGCGCGCGCCGCCGAGCGCGGCGAGTCGCATGTTCTGCTGGAAGCCGAAGAACACCTTTCGAATACGATTTATCGCTATCAGAAAGGCAAGTTCGTGATGGACGAGCCGGGCATCCTGCCGCTGCGTTCGCTGGTGCCGTTCAAGGCCGGCAGCCGCGAAGCGATCCTCGGCGGCTGGGACGAAGCGGCGAAGAAACTCAAGGTCAACGTGCGCTACAAGCACGAAGTCAGCTCGATCAAGCAGGCGGGCAACGGCTTCGAGATCAAGTGCAGCAACGGCCAGGTTATTGGCGCCGATTTCGTCGTCATGGGGATTGGCCTGCAGGGCAACATCCGCAAGCTCGGCTGTCCCGGCGAAGATCTGCCCTTCGTGCAATACCAGCTGGACGACCCCGACGAATATGAAGGCGAGACGATCGCCGTCGTCGGCGCCGGCGACGCCGCGATCGAGAATGCCGTGGCGCTGGCCAAACAGAACAACGTCATTATCATCAATCGCAAGGATGAATTCGGGCGCGCCAAGAAAGGCAACGAGCAGGCCATTCTGAAGGCGATCGAAGACGGTCTCATCGAATGCTATTACGACTCGGCGCCCGAGCGCGTCGACGCACTGTCGGTCGGACGCAAGAAAGGCCGCATGATCCTGGCCACGAAAAACGGCAAGGCCCAGATTCTGCTCGACCGCGTCATTGCGCGCCTCGGCGCCACGGCGCCACGCAGCTTCGTCGAAGCCTGTGGCGTGGTGTTTCCGAACAAGGACCCAGCCTCGGTACCGGCGATCAGTTCGCAGTACGAATCCAATGTGAAAGGCCTGTACATCGTCGGCGCGCTCGGCGGCTATCCGCTGATCAAGCAGGCAATGAACCAGGGTTACGAGGTCATCGAATACATCCTTGGCAACAAGGTCGAGCCGGCCGACGAGCCACTGCTCAAGGCGAAATTCGCGACGATGCCCGGATTCCGCAGTGTCGACGAGGCGTTGGCCCGGGTGCAGAAGTACGTGCGCCTGCTCGCCCATATCACGCCGCTACAGTTGCGCGAGTTCATGCTTGATTCGGACATCCGCACGCCCAAGCCCGGCGAGACGATCTTTTCCCGCAACGATTATACAAATACCTTTTTCAGCATCATCGAAGGCGAAGTCCAGGTCGTGATCGATGCTGAGAAGAACCAGCGTGTGACCCTCAAGCGCGGTGAATTCTTCGGCGAGATGAGCCTTATTTCCGGTCGGCGCCGCTCGGCGATGGTGGTGGCTGGCGCCAATTGCGTACTGATCGAGACCCCGCGCCGCTCGATGAACCGCCTGATCAATTCAGTCGAGGCGGTCAAGCGCGAGATTGACGAGATCTTCATCCTGCGCGCGATCCAATCGCGCTTTGCCCCGGAGGCATCGGCCGAGCAACTCGCCGACATCGTCGCCGCGGCAAAGCTCGAACGATTCAAGGCCGGCGATGTGCTGTTCAGCGAAGGCGAAGTCGGCGACAGCCTGCACCTGGTGCGCATAGGTTCGCTGACGATCGCGCGCAATATCGGCGGCAAGGAGGTCGTGCTCAGTTACGTTCCCGCCGGCAACTATGTCGGCGAAATGGCGCTCATGGGCGAGTCGCGCCGCTCGGCGACCGCGCGCGCGGCGATCGCCACTGAAACCGTGCGCCTGGATGGCGATACCTTCAAGAAACTGGTCAATCGCATCCCCGTGCTGCGCTTGCGCCTGCAGTCCGAATATCGCCAGCGCTCGGTGGCAAACTTGGCGATGCAGGCGATGCCCGACGGCGGCGACGTCATTTCCTTCCTGCTCGCCCAGGGTGCCGGCGAGGCGACCGACATCCTGCTGATTGATGAATCACTTTGTATACGTTGCGACAATTGTGAAAAGGCGTGCGCGGAATCTCACGACGGCAATTCACGCCTGAACCGCGAGGCCGGGCCAACATTCGCCAACGTGCACGTGCCTACATCGTGCCGGCACTGCGAACATCCGCATTGCATGAAGGACTGCCCGCCCGACGCGATCCATCGCGCACCGAACGGCGAGGTATTCATCGCCGACAACTGTATCGGTTGCGGCAACTGCGAGCGCAATTGTCCGTATGGCGTCATTCACATGGCAGCCAAGCCGCCGAAGAAACCCGGCCTGCTGCAATGGCTGATGTTGGGGCGCGGCCCCGGCCCTGGCGAAGCACCGCACGACAAGAAAGCGAAGAAGGTTGCAACCGCCAAGAAGGCGGTAAAATGCGATATGTGTAAAGGTATAGACGGCGGACCGGCCTGCGTGCGCTCGTGCCCGACGGGCGCGGCCATCCGCATCAGCCCGGAAGAATTCCCCGCCTATGCGCAGTCGCGGCGCTGACGCTCGACCATGCACGATTCCATTCTCACCTACGCCAAGTCGCGCTATCTGTGGTTCAGCTTTGCGCTGCTCGGCAGTTCGATTGTTGCCTATCTCTGGCACGATCCGGGCGGCCCGCCTAATGGAGGCACCTGGCTCGGCTACACGCTGGGCACGATCGGCGCACTGCTGATCGTATGGCTGATGTTCTTCGGCATCCGCAAGCGCCGCTACTTGAACAACATCGGTAGCCTGCGCGGCTGGCTGTCGGCACACATCTATCTGGGAACTTCGCTGATCCTGGTGGTGCTGCTGCACGCCGGCTTCCAGCTCGGATGGAATATCCACACGTTTGCATTCATCCTGATGCTGATCGTGATCTTGTCGGGCGTCTTCGGCGTTTACGTGTACTTGCGTTATCCGAATCTGATGACACGCAACCGCGAAAGCGCGACTCGCGATGCAATGCTGGAAGAAGTCAACGAGATCGACCTGAACGCGCTGGCCCTGGCCGACGGCATCGATCCGAAAATCCACGGCGTGGTCCTGCGTTCAATCGAGAACACCAAACTGGGCGGCGGCGTGTGGACACAGCTGCGCGCCCGCGACGGCTCGGATCAGGCCCTGGAATCGTTGCAGGAGGCAATCGCTGCGCGGGAACGAAAACAGGAAGTAAAAACCGCGGATATGCCTACGATGTTCGCGATGGTCGACTTCCTGGCCGGCCGCGCCACCGACAAACAAGGCGATGCGATGCGCAAGCTCATCGACCTGATCTCGCGCAAAAAGGGTCTGGCGACCAAGGTCGCGCGCGACATTCAGTATCAGGCGATGATGGAGATCTGGCTATATATCCATGTGCCGTTGTCGTTTGCTTTGTTGGCTGCGCTCATCGCGCACATTGTCTCGTCGTTCTTCTACTGGTGATCGGATGAAATTGATCACCTGTCATTGGGCGGCCCAAAGCAGAGCTTCCACTCCTCCTGTTACTTTCGCAGCCAGAGCTTCCACGCGGCCTGCGGCCGAGCGGGTGACTTTTCTCGACTCCGGGCATCCTGCCCTCCGCTGCTTCGCAGCCAGCTTCGCTGTTCGCCCCGCTCCTGCGGCGCAGTGCCCGTGCAAAGAAAAGTCACCAAAAGAAAGCGCGTGTTCTGCGCCTAAAGAGGAGCTGCACAGGAACTCGGAAAGCCTGCGCAGATGGCATTTACGTCTTCGCCGAGGAATGCGCAAGCGCGACAGCTTCGTGTATCGACAGAGTTGCTTGACGACAACACATTTTCTGGCGTCGACCTACTGGACCGGGCGCTATGCGCCGCTGCAGATTTGCGCTGCAGACCCTCCTGGGGCGCCACGTAACGTGCTTTCTTTTTTGGTGACTATTTTCTTTGCACGAGCAAAGAAAAAAGTTACGCGATCCTCTGCAGGAGGAGTGGAAGCACTTGTTCTGGGAGTGGAAGCTCCGGCTGACGAGCAGGCTAGGACAAAGCGGGAGCGGTCGTCATGCGTTGGCTAGTCCGCCGAGTCCTCAAGAAGGGCAAGGGTGCCGTCTCCTACGAGGAAGACACTCACTACGGCGATGTGCTCACGATCGGCCGTGCCGCCGATCAGGCGATCTTCCTGCCGGACCTGCGCGCCGCGCTATACCACGCGCGCATCACCCTGCTCACCGGCGGCCAGTACAAAATCGAGTCGCTGATTCTTGCCGGCATTCGCGTCAATGGCGAGATCACCTACGTCACCACGGCCGGCGATGGTGCCACGGTCGAAATCGGCAATACCCGTCTTACCCTGCTCTCTGCAGCGCAGGATTTCGACGGCGGTGTGGAAGTTTCCACGCTGGACAAAGGCGAACAAAGTGCGGAAAAGGCCAGGCAGGCGAAACCTACGCGGCTCAACCAGACACGCCTGAGCAAACGCCGACCGTCGTGGATCCTGTTTGCCGCGATCCTGGTCTTTTGCCTGGGTCTGCCGATGATCGGCCATTTCGTTCCCGGCTTCGGCGAACTGCTCAGGAGTACGCCCCTGCCGAGCACGGGAAGCTGGAATCCGGGTACGCTGGATGCGGCACATCATTTTTTTAGTGCCGATTGCACGAAATGCCACCAGCATGCATTCCTGACGGTGCGCGACAATGCCTGCCTGACGTGCCACGCGAATACGCCGGCGCATGCGGATCCGGCAAAGTACAATCTTCCACAATTAGGCAACGCAGAGTGCCGCTCCTGCCATCAGGATCACCAGGGCCTGCGCGGCCTGATCCGCACCGATCAGCGGCTGTGCTCCGAATGCCATGGCGATTTGAAGGCGCGCACGAAAAACGCCAGCGCATTCGAGGACGTGCGCGATTTCGGCACCGCGCATCCGCAGTTCAAGCTCGACCTGCCCGCATGGGATGCGAACGGCAAATTCACCCCGCAGCGCACGACGTATGCGACAGAAGTCCAGGAAAATTCCGGGCTGAAGTTCAATCACCTGAAACATCTGAAGGCAGAAGGCCTGAACACGCCGCAGGGACATCGCGTGCTGGACTGCGCGAGTTGCCACGTGGCCGACGCGGGCGGCGCGAATATGCGCCCGGTGAAATTCGAAACCATGTGCCACGACTGCCACACCCTGGGCTTCGATCCGCTCGCGCCGGACCGGGAGGCGCCGCATGGCAAGGTCAGCGAAGTCATTTTCACCCTCAACGAATACTATGCGCGGGTCGCGCTGGAAGGCGGCTACCAGGACCAGAAATCGCCAGTCATCGTGCAGGAACGCCGGCGCCCTGGCTCGCCGCCGCTGTCGCAGCAACAGCAGCAGGAGGCGCTCGCCTGGGCGCGCGACCAGGCCCGCAGCGTGACTGAGACGTTGTTCACCGGAAAAGCCTGCACCAATTGCCACAAGGTGACGCCGCCGCACGACGCCGCCGACACCTGGCACATCGCACCCGTGCGCGTTTCTGGCATCTGGTACAAGGAAGCGAAATTTACCCACGGCAAACACACCACGATCAAATGCGACAGTTGCCACCCTGCGCGCGAGTCTGACCACGCCAGCGACCTGCTCATCCCGGGCATTGCCAATTGCCGTGCGTGCCATGGCGGTGCATACGCGAAAGACAAAGTTCCGACGACGTGCATTTCCTGCCACGACTATCATCAGTCGGCGACATTGAAGATGGGTACGCTATGATGGCGTGCCTATGACGGCGGCCCTGCGCTATGATGTTGGCGCAGGGAACGTCGACGTCCGGCGCCGCCGATTTAATTGGCATTAGTCGCGGGCTCGTGCAGCGCACTCGGGGAGGAGGGGCGATGGGGAGACAACAGTTCCGTTTGCTGGCCTTGGCCGCGACCTTGACGCTGGCCGCCTGCGGCGGTGGCAGCAATTCCGGCAATCCGGTCGGCACGTCGCCTCCGCCGCCACAACCCACGCCTGATTCCGGCTGCAACGGTTCCTGCGCGACTGCCCAATCGCTGCTGACTACGAGCGACGTGCAGACCGTCATTGCCCAGGCGGCAAGTGAAGCCCAGGCACAAGGCAAGCCGGCGATCATTGCCGTTGTTGACCGCGTCGGCAACGTGCTCGCGGTCTACAAGATGAATGGTGCGGCGGCGCTGACGACGATCACTTCGCAGCGCGGCGTCAGCGGTGGTCTGGAAAATCTGCAGGTGCCGGCGGAGCTGGCGGCGATCGCCAAGGCGATCACCGGCGCGTATCTGTCGTCCGAGGGCAACGCGTTTTCCAGCCGCACGGCCAGCCAGATCGTCGAGGAGCATTTCAATCCCGGCGATTTCGGCATGCCCGGCGGACCGTTGTTCGGCGTGCAATTCTCGCAACTGCCCTGCTCCGACCTTTCCCAGCGCTTTGCTAGCGGCACCGGCGTTGGCGTCGGACCGCACCGTTCGCCGCTTGGCCTGTCCGCCGATCCGGGCGGCTTCCCATTGTATAAAAGTGGAACTCCAATCGGCGGTGTCGGCGTGGCCGCAGATGGCATTTATGGACTCGATGCAAACATCGAGGACAAGGACCGCAACATCGACGAACTCATCGCCACCGCCGCGACATTCGGCTACGGCGCACCGACCGATCGTCGCGCCGACCGCATTACCGCCGGCGGCATTAGCCTGCGCTTCAGCGATGTCGGCTTTGCCGATCTGGCGACCACACCTTCCAGTGCGCCGGCCTTCGGCACTTTGACTGGCAGCCTGCTCGCTGTGCCAGGATATTCGGACGGAGCGATCCTTGCCGGCACCGCGTTCGGTCAAGTCAATTCAGGCATCCGCCCGGATACGACGCTTTATCCCGGCATCGACGCCTTCGTGCTCGACGACGGCAGCGGCAATAACCGCTATCCGCCGATCGCAGGAACAGATGGCGCAAACGCTCTCACTGCCAATGAAGTACAGATCCTGGTACAGCAGGCGCTGATGATCGCCAACCGGGCCCGCGCACAGATTCGCAACCCTCTGGGCAGCAAGGCACGCGTGTCCGTGTCGGTGGTCGACACGAACGGCGTTGCACTCGCCGTTGCACGCACGCGCGATGCGCCGATATTCGGCACCGATGTGTCGCTGCAGAAAGCGCGCACGGCAGCGTTCTTTTCCGGCGCCTATGCGGCAAACGACTTGACGACCGCAACGGCACCCACGGCGTTGATGACGCCAGCTGCGGCCGACTATCTCGCAGATTCGGTAACCGGGACAACAGTGGCTTTCAGCACAGTTTCCGTCAGCAAGCTGAGCGACTACGTGACCCGCGTGCGCAGCTTCCTCGGCCTGCCGAATGCGCTGGGCGACGGCGCCATTGCCTTTACCGATCGCGCCGGCGGCAATATGTCGCGGCCGTTTTATCCGGATGGCGTCGACGGCAACCCGCCGGGTCCGTTCAGTTTTCCGCTGGCGCAGTGGAGTCCGTTCCAGGTCGGCCAGCAGCTGGATCTGGTCTACAACCGCCTGGCTGTGCACGTCGCTTTTTATCTGCAACAGATCGGCGCGACAGTCTCGCTCAATGGCACGACGCTGCCTGCGCTCGGCGACGTTGCGCAAAATTGCACAGGTATACAACGCTTGGCCAACGGCATCCAGATCTTCCCCGGCAGCGTGCCGATCTATCGCGGCAACGTCCTCGTCGGCGGCATCGGCGTATCCGGCGATGGCGTTGACCAAGATGACATGGTCAGCTTCCTCGGCCTGTTCAACGCCGGCGTCGCGCTCGGCGGCAGGGTTGCCAACGCGCCGGCGGCCATGCGTGCCGATCAGCTGGCTCCCCAAGGATCGCATCTGCGCTACGTCGAATGCCCGCAGGCGCCGTTCAACGGCAGCACCGACGGCAACGTCTGCGAGGGCAAGTGACATGAAGCACGCATTCCGCTCGCGCACCCTTCCCACCAGCATCGCAATCGCCGCAATTGCGGCGTTTTCCACAAGTTCACATGTTGCCGCGCAACAGGCGTCAATCGCTGCACCCAGTGTGCTCGAGCTGCTCGGCGTGCTGCCAGCGCCGACGTACGACCCAGCCGAATCGCAAATCCCACGGCGCCGACCCGGACACGCGTACGAGCCGCTGCCGGAATTCACGATTCAGAATCCCGACGGCATCGCGCCGGCGCCGGTCGACCAGGCCGGAGCATTCCTGCCGGTACCGGATCGCTGGCGCATCATGGAAACGCTGGGCTTCAAGTTTCCGCTCACCGATCCGTACAACCAGAACGTGCTCAAGGGCGACAAGCCGATCGACGGCAAGGATCATTTCCTGGCGCTGACGTTCATCTCCGACAGTTTTCTGAAGACCCAGGCCGTGCCGATACCGATCGGTCCGCAGGGTAGCGGCCGCCCGGGCGAGCTCGACGTGTTCGGCCGTGTGCATCAATCCGCGTTCGTGCAGAACTTCATCGCCAGCGTCGATTATTTCAAGGGCGATACCACGTTCAAGCCGCCGGAGATCGAGTACAAGGCCACCCTGGCGTTCAACTACAATCGCGTCAATACGCAGGAAGCGCGTTCCCTGCAGATCGATCCGCGCCTTGGCGGGAACCGTGACGACGGTTTCCTCGGCGTGCAGGAACTGTGGGTCGACAAGCATCTGCGCGACGTGGATTCGCGCTACGACTTCGACAGCCTGCGCATCGGCATCCAGCCATTTTCCACCGATTTCCGCGGCTTCCTGTTCCAGGATTCGCAGCCCGGCATCCGCCTGTTCGGCGACCGCGACAACAACCGCTGGCAATACAACTTCGCCTATTTTCGCCGCCTCGAAAAGGATTTGAATTCCGGCTTGAACGACGTCACCAAGTCGCCGCGCCATGACGACATCCTGCTCGCCAATGTTTACCGTCAGGATTTCCCCTGGACCGGATTCACCTCGCAGGTGACTGTGGTTTACAACCACAACAGCGACGATCGTTTCTACAATTCCAACGGCTTCATCGAACGCCCCGCAGCGATCGGCCTGCAGCTGCCGCGCAGTTATGACGTCACCTACCTCGGCTACAACGGCGACGGCCACTTCGGCAGGATCAACCTGACCGCGTCTGCCTACGGCGTCATCGGGCATCAGTCACACGGCGTATTTGTGGAGGAATCCACAAGCATCCGAGCCGGCTTTCTCGCCGCCGAAGCGTCTATGGACTTCGACTGGATCCGCGCGCGCGCATCCGGCGCGTTTGCTAGCGGTGACAAGAAAGCGTATGACGACCGCTCGACCGGATTCGATGCGATATTCGAGAACCCGATTTTCGCCGGCGCCGACACCAGCTATTTCATCAGCCAGGGCATCCCGCTGATCGGTGGCGGCGGTGTGGCCCTGGTGCAGCCGAACGGCATGCTGCCGGATCTGCGCACGTCCAAGGAACAAGGTCAGTCGAACTTCGACAATCCCGGTCTGCGCCTGCTCGGGATCGGCGCTGATTTCGACCTCACCCCGAGTTCGCGCCTGTCCGGCAACGTCAATCAATTGTGGTTCGACAACACGGCGACGCTCGAGGCGGCGCGGCAGCAGGCCGGCATCGGCCGCAGCATCGGCACTGACGCATCGGTCGCATGGATATACCGACCGTTCTTCACCCAGAACCTCGTCGTGCGCTTGTCCGGCGCAGCATTGCGTCCGGGTTCCGGATTCAAGAGCCTGTTCGGTACCGACCATTCGTATTACTACTCGGTGCTGGCCAACGTGATCGTGACCTATTGAGACCGCAGCCATGACGAATGCGAAATGGGTCAACACCTCGTGTCATTCCAGCGAAAGCTGGAATCCAGTTCTTTCTTTCATTGGTGGGATCAAGAACTGGATTCCAGCTTTCGCTGGAATGACGGCTTTCTTGGTCGCGGCATTGTTGAGTGGTCCGGCTTTCGCCCACGAAGACCAGCCGATCCTGCGCAACTACGCGGCGACGCCAGCTGCGCCGGCATTCCAGACCTGGGACGACGCCGGCAAGAAATCCGCCGGTTGCGTTTCCTGCCACACAAAGTCCGATCGCAAGACCATGCACGCAAACGAGGCTGTGGTGCTCGGTTGCACCGATTGCCACGGCGGCGACGCGAATATTTTCGCACCGTCGGGAGAAACTTACTCGGCCGACGACCACCACGATACGCGCAACTGGTCGACGGACTATCGCGCGACGATGGACAAGGCACACGTGCTACCGCGCTTTCCGGAACACTGGAACACCAGCGCGAATCCGGAGCGCAGCTACACCTGGTGGATGAAGGAATCGCCTGAGTTCATACGCTTCGTCAATCCCGGCGATCTGCGTGCGGCCAATGAATCGTGCGGTGCCTGTCATCTACCGCTGATCCAGGCGAATCAGAAGAGCCTGATGGCGAACGCGGCGATGTTCTGGGGCGCGGCGGCGTACAACAACGGCATCCTGCCGTACAAACATTCCGTGTTGGGCGAGGCCTACACGCGCGATGGCGTCGGCGCGACCACCGACAGCCAGATCGAGCCGGATGCGAACATGCAAAAGCATGGCATCCTGCCGAAGATCTATCCGATGCCGTCGTGGGAAACCACACCACCAGCCGACATCTTCCGCGTGTTCGAGCGCGGCGGACGCAACATCGGCACGATCTTCCCGGAAATCGGTTTGCCGGATGAATCCGGTCTCATCCAGCGTCTGGAAGAACCAGGACGTCCGGATTTGAAGCAATCCAACCGCGGCCCGGGTACTGGCCAGCGCGTGGCAATTCCGGTGTTGAACATCGTCAAGACGCGACTCAACGATCCTTTCACCTGGATGATGGGCACGAACGACAACCCGGGCGATTTCCGCTCCTCGGGCTGTTCGTCCTGCCACGTCGTATACGCGAACGACCGCGACACGTTCCATTCAGCGGTGTATGCGAAATACGGCAACATGGGCCAGTCGCAGCAGATCGACCCGACGATTTCGCACAGCGAATCCGGCCATCCGATCAGGCACGAATTCACCCGCCAGATTCCGACCAGCCAGTGCATGATCTGCCACATGCATCAACCGAACATGTTCATCAACACCATGCTCGGCTTCACCATGTGGGACTACGAATCCGATGCGCCAGCCATGTGGCCGGAGAAGCAGAAATATCCAACCGATGAGGAAGCACGCAAGATTCTCGACCGCAATCCCGAAGAAGCGGCAATTCGCGGCAAGTGGGGCGACGTCAATTTCCTCAAGGACGACAGCTTGCAAAATCCGCAATTGCACGATACCCAGTTTGCCGACTATCACGGCCACGGCTGGAATTTCCGCGGCGTCTATGCGCGCGATCGCAAGGGTGCACTGCTCGACAAGAATCGCCAGATCGTCGCCGACGACGATCCGGACAAGTGGAAAAAGACCGTGCATTTGCAGTCGATCCACGTCGATGTCGGCATGCAGTGCGTGGACTGCCATTACTCGCAGGACAACCATGGTGACGGCTACGTCAAGGCCGAGGTCATGGGCGCAGTCGAGATCCAGTGCCAGGATTGCCACGGCACCGTCGACAAACTGCCGACGCTGAAAACGTCTGGCCCGGCCGCGGGACCGTACGGCCGCGACCTGCAACTGATCCGCAATCCCGACGGCAAGAAGCGCTTCGACTGGGATGGCGGCAAGCTGATCCAGCGCTCGGCAGTGACGCCCGGTCTGGAATGGAATGTCTCCCTGCTGAAGAACGATTCCGTGCCCGGCGCGCCCGGCTACGACGCCAAGGCGGTGCGCGCCCACACCGTGACGATGGATGATCCAGATACGCAGCGCTTCGGCGCCGACGTGCCGAAAGAAAAGCGCGCGCACGGCGAAGACAAGATGCTGTGCTACACCTGCCATACGTCGTGGACCACAAGTTGCGGCGGCTGTCATCTGCCGATTCAGGCGAACTGGAAAACCGAGCGGCACAAATACGAAGGCGGCGACACGCGCAACTTCGCCACCTACAATCCACAGGTCGCACGCGACGACATGTTCTTCCTCGGCGTGCATGGCGAAATCAAGGACCACAAGATCGCGCCAGTGCGTTCATCTTCGGCGCTGATTCTTTCCTCGACGAATATCAATCGCGAGAAGATCTACGTGCAGCAGCCGCCGATTTCCTCCGCGGGCTATTCCTCGCAGGCGTTCGCGCCGCACTACCCGCACACCGAGCGCAAGACCGAGACCAAGGATTGCGACGACTGCCATCTGTCCAAGGCGAACGACAACAACGCGATCCTCGCGCAGACGCTGCTGCTCGGCACGAAGTTCATCGACTTCATCGGCTACCACGCCTGGGTCGGCGAAGAAGGCGGCGTCGGCGCAGTGCAGGTGACCGAATGGGATGAGCCGCAGGCGGTAATTGGCAGCTATCTGCACCGCTACGCCTATCCTGACTGGTTCAAGGCGCACCAGGCGCGCGGCGCAAAGCTCAGCGTTGCGCAGGAACATAATGCCGGCGTCTCCAATTGTATACAACTGCGCGGCGAATACCTGTATGTCGCCGAAGGCGCCAAGGGCATGCGCGTCTACGACGTGGCTAGCGTCGCCAACAAGGGTTTCTCCGAGAAACTCGTCACTGCGCCGTTCTCTTCGCTGGGCCAGGACACGCACATTTCCAGCAAGAACGCGACCTGCGTGGTGCTGCCAACGACGCAGCCTGTGGCGCCGGAGCGCAACACGGGCGAGCTCATGCGCGGTGCGAATCAGGAACAGCCGATGCATGCGATCTACAAGTACGCGTTCATTACCGACGCCGAAGAAGGCTTGATCGCCAGCAATATCGACACCCTGGTCGACGGCAACCCACGCAACAATTTCCTCAAGCGCCAGCTCACCTGGAATGAAAATGGCGTGCTCAAGGGTGCGCGCAATCTGGCGATCGCCGGCAACATGTTCTATGTGGTCGCCGATGCCGGCGTCGTTGTGCTCGACATGAGCGATCCGCTCAAGCCGCAGTACCTGAGCACGATTGCCATTGCAAATGCACAGGCGGCACAGGCGCAATTCCGCTACCTGTTCGTCAGCGCAAAGGACGGCCTCCACGTGGTGGATATCACGCTCGCGGACAAGGCCCATGAAGTGCAAGGCGCGTTCGTGCCGCTGCGCGACGGGCACAAGCTGCACGTTGCACGGACCTACGCCTACGTCGCCGATGGCGCCGATGGCCTGGCGATCATCGACGTGACCAATCCGGAGAAACCCTTCGTCTATCAGATGTTCAAGGCCGATGGCAGGATTGGTGACGCACGCGATGTCGTCGTCGCGACCACCAACGCATCGCTGTACGCCTACATCGCCGACGGCAAGAATGGCCTGGAAGTCGTGCAGCTGACGAGTCCGGAATCGCAGCCGAAATTTTATGGGTTCAGTCCCGACCCGAAACCCCAGTTGATCGCCTGGTATCCGACCAAGCAACCTGCCTTGTCGCTGTCGCGCGGATTGGAGCGCGACCGCGCCGTCGACGAAAGCGGCAACCAGATCGCCGTCTTCGGGCGTATCGGTGGCCGCCCGTTCCACCTGGATGAGATGCGGAAACTGTATCTGAAGAAAGATGGAACGCCGTGGTACGTCAACGATACGTGGAACGATGGCGGCAGAACTCGTGCTGCAAGCGACGCATCCACTGACAAGGCGCGCGCTGCGCGTTCCAATACCGCGGCGATGCCGCCGCATTGAAGGGATCGAAGAATGATTTGGCTGGTCCTTGTCGCAATTGCCCTGGTCGGCGCGTTTGCCTTCGTGATCCTGCGCCACAATACCTACAATCGTTCCACGACGAATAGCGCCGCACACGCCAACGGCCATGAGCGACCGCGCAGCGTGGCGCGACCCAGCGATACTCCGATCAGGACCGCGGCGAAGGGAGTCGAAACGCAGATGTTGCGCGTTCCGGATCTGAACCGCGCGTGCGAAGCTGCACGACATTACGTCGGCCGCACCCTGGACGCCGCCACGGCGCCCAAACTGCCGCTGCCAGGTTGCGGCGTGGTCGAGTGCCGCTGCCGCTACGAGCGTGTGGTTAATCTGCGGCGCAAGGAGCGCCGCGAGGCCTCAGATCGCCGCGATGAAATTCGATTTGAGACAAAAATCGACCGGCGCGCCAAGCCTGATCGGCGCGTATGGGGCGCGTTCTGGGACAAGTTCCGCCGGCGTTGAAGCCGGGACGTCGGTCAGCCGTCTGTTTCGTGCGCAGGAGCACGCAATTGTCCTGCTGCTGTGCTAGTTTTCCCAGTTCGGGGGGCTGATCCGGCATAAAGGAGAATCCTCATGTCGAATGCCTATCGCACATCATTGGCAACTCTCGCACTGTTGGCCGCGAGCACGGGCTACGCTGCCACAACAACCTACTTCAACGATCTCACCGGTCCGGCCGAGTCGCCGCCGAATGCTTCACCTGCCACGGGCACGACGACGGTTGCTTACACAGCGTCGACGCACATGCTGCAGGTGGATGTGACCTTTTCCGGTCTACTCGGCACGACCACGGCGTCGCATATCCATTGCTGCACGGCCGTCGCGGGAACCAGCACTGCAGGTGTCGCAACCCAAACGCCGACATTCTCGGGTTTCCCGGTGGGCGTGACCTCAGGCACCTACTCGCAAACGTTCGACCTCACTCTGGCTTCCAGCTTCAACCCCGCCTTCGTCACCAACAACGGAGGAACTGTGGGGGCAGCCGAGGCTGCCTTGGTCGCAGGGATAGCGAACGGAAAGGCCTACTTGAACATCCATTCTTCCGTTTTCGCCGGGGGCGAGATCAGGGGTTTCCTGCTACCCAGAAGCATTTTTGTGGATGGCTTCGAGGGGACCTGACCCAACAGCGTGAACTGCCAAGCGCTCGTCTGGCGACGTCGCGATTGCGACGTCGCTTCGTTTGTGCGTTCGTCCGCGCGGCGTTTCGCTACGAGAATTTCACTCCCGGCTTTGCAACCTTGCTCAGTTTCCAAGGTCAAACACGATAGTGGATGATCACCGGTGCCATTCCTTACGCGAGAAACGCCATGCTCCTGCGTCTGTCTTGTTGTGCCCTCCTGATAGTCACGGGCAGCGACTGCCTGTCGCAGCCAGCCACGTCGGCCCCGCCCAATTCGCGTCAGGAAGAAGTACGCCAGAAGGGCGCGCAAGTGATGCCGTTTGCACTGGAGCGAACGGTGCACGTGTTCGACAAGACGGATACCGGCGGCGTGCAGCGCGCACTCGTGCGCGGCGATTCACCTGAGCAACTGGCGATGATTCGCGCGCACCTGCAGGATATTGCCAAAGCGTTTGCCGCGCGCGACTTCAGCAAACCAATGCACATCCACGGCACCGACATGCCGGGGCTGGCGGAGTTGCAAGCGGCGAAGGCAGACGACTTGAGCACCGAATACAAGGAACTTGCCGACGGTGCGCAAATCACCTACTCGAGCCATTCGACGAAAGTTGTCGCTGCGATACATCGCTGGTTCGACGCGCAAGTGAGCGATCATGGCGACGACGCAATGAGCCACGACAAGGGGCCCGCGCGAAATCACGATGACCACGATAGTCAGTGAAATCCATATCCGCAAACCCACGGCTGCGGTATTCGACTACGTGACCACTCCGGCGCACTGGCTGGCGTGGCATCCCTCCTCCGTCGCGTTGCGCGGTGCGACCGATCATTCGCTGGATATTGGCGAAGCAGTGACTGAAGATTTCCGCGTCGCGGGCCGCGCAGGTTCGGTCACCTGGAAAGTCATCGCCCGCGAGCGACCCACGCGCTGGGCGATTGCCGGAGTCGTGACTGCAGGCGGCAGCGGCACGATCACGTATACTTTATCGCAACTGGCGCAAGGCACTGCGTTCCGCCGCGAGTTTGTGTACGCAATGCCAAACTGGTTTACCGCCCTGCTCGATCGATTGTTTGTCCGTCGCCGCATCGAGGCGGAGTCCGCCCTGGCGCTGAGTCGCCTGAAGAATGCCTTGGAGTCCGCATGACCGCCGACGCAAACCGCGCCCTGATCGAGCGCTTCTACCGCGCATTCCAGCAACGCGACAGTGCGACGATGACAGCCTGCTATCACCGGCAGGCGACATTTACCGACCCCGCGTTCAGCCTGCGTGGCGAACAAATTGGAAAAATGTGGCGGATGTTATGTTCCCGCGGTGCCGATCTGCGCGTCGAATTCGCCAACGTCCACGCGGACGACACGAGCGGCAGCGTGGACTGGCAGGCCTGGTATACCTTCAGCACGACGGGGCGGCCAGTACACAACATCATTCACGCGCGCTTGCGCTTTGCCGACGATCTCATCATCGAACACATCGATGATTTCGATTTCTGGCGCTGGTCGCGACAGGCGCTCGGGCCGGCCGGATTGCTGCTCGGCTGGTCGCCGATGCTGAAGCGGACGATACGCAACCAGGCGGTGCTTGCACTGGAGCGTTTTGCTGGCTGATCGCGCGCGGCCAGGCAAGCTCCCGCAAACAAACTCGCCGCATATTGCAGACACGCAATACCAAGCACTGGGGCACATTCGCGCGCTACTTCGGCGCGCCGTTCGCGCCAGAAGTGGCCGAACGACAGCGAGAATTGAACGTCGTCAGAGTACCGCTTCGGCGAAATCAAACTTCCAGTCCGGCGACCAGCCGCTAAGCACGTCCCCCTGCACGTAATGAGCGGCGAGCTTCAGCAACACGCCGATGTCACTAAGTCCTGTCAGACCGCAGGCAACCGTGACCTTACCCAGCGAGCGCGCCTCGGCCATCGGCCTGGACCACGGCTCCCACGCGGCGTCCGCTTTGAAGCTGGCGTCGCCGCGACGTGCAAACTTGACGACGCTGAACGCATCTACAGCAAGCAGCTTGCTCAGGCCACCTTCGACGTCGTTGCTGACACACAACGCCAGGCGCACGCCGATGCGCTGCAGCGATTCCAGTGCTCCGTGCAGGCGCGCGAGCTCGCTGCGAATTCCTTCAGCGTCGAATTCCAGAACCAAGGTGCTACTCGGAACGCTGTGTCCGCCGAGTTCTGCCGCGAGCCATGGCGCGAAGGCCTGGTCGAACAAGGTGGCAACCGCAATCGGGATATACAGGCGCAATTCCTGTTCGGCTGTGCGTTTTTCGCGAACCTGTTCGAGCACGCCACGCAACAGGTGACGGTCGGCGTGCGCGATCATGCCCAAGTCCCGTGCGATCGGCATGTAGTCACTGCGCTGAAGAAGCAGCGCCTGCGACGACTTCGGCGGCTTGAGCGCCATGCGCGCTTCGTATTGCCCGGCAATATGTCCGGTGAGCGGTACCAGCGGCTGATAGTCGAACTGCGCCGTCCCGCGCGTACTCGGCGCACGCAGGATCGCACGCACCAAACGCACTTGCGGGTCTTCGCTGCTCTCCGCATTCGGCACACGCAGGTCGAACTCGCAACGCGTGCCACCTGCCTGTTGCGCATCCACGCACAGCGTACGCACGCGCTCCAGCACCTCTTCCACATTGGTCATTTGTGGATTCAGCCGCAAACAACCCACGCTCAGATGCACCCGCACTGGCGTCTGTTCCGACAACCATGGCCTGGCCTCGAGCTTGATGCGCACCGCCTCGATCTGCTCACGCAGCGCCAGTTCGTCGTCGCCATGCAGCAGCGCAAGGAACTTCAGTTCGCCCCACGCGCAGAGCGTGCGCGCTCCGCGGATTTCTGCCGCCAGTGCCGCAGCCAGCTGTTGCGGCAACACGCCGCCGGCGACGAAACCGATGCTGCGCAAGGTATCTTCCGCATCATCGACCGCAATCAGCACGAGCGCGGGACAGCGTTCCTGCTCATCGCGCGCGGCACGCAGCACTTCACGTGTCAGCACATCGCGTCCCGCCAGGTTGCCGCGCCGCTCGCCGACGCTTTCGGCCTGATTGGCCGTGAGTTGGCGCGCACGTTTTACCCGGCTTTCGACCGTCGTTACCAGATGCCGCGGCTTGACGGGCTTGGTGATGAAATCGTCCGCTCCCATGCGGATCGCATCGAAACGCAGATCGAGGTCATGCTCGCCGGAAAGGAACACGATCGGTAGAAACATCTGGCCGGATTCGCGAATCCGCTGCGCCACTTCGATACCGTTGCTGCCCGGCAGATACAAATCCAGGAGCACCAGATCCGGCTTGAATTCATCCAATGCCGCTGGCACGCCGGCCGGGTCTTCGCACACGCTGGTCACCATGCCACGATGACGCAGGATCGATTCGCAGAACTTGGCCTGGGCGCGATCGTCCTCGACGATTAGCACGCGATATCCCAATGCGCGGCGCTGCGCCCACAACGCGTCCAGACGCGCGGCCAGCGCAATCGGGTCGCGCTCGGTCACTACCGCATCGGCACCGGCGCGCTGCGCGAACAGCGTGCGCGTAATATCGGTTTCATCGGCCAGCACCAGGCACAGCGAGGGATCCTTGTGCGCCGGACGCAGCCGCTGCACGTGCTCGGTAAGGGTGTGCACTTCGGCGACGAAAGCCTCATCGATCAGCAGCACGTCGGGGCTTACTTCCTCCAGTGCGTGCAGCAGGGTTTCGCGCTCATCGAATGGCCGCACGATATAGCCCTGCTTGCCCAGGCTCGATGCCAAACCGGGCAGATCACGATCGCCGTGGCGCAAATAGAACGCCTGGTGATGTGCGCCCTCAGTCGTCGTCGGTGATTTGCGCGCGCTGCGACGGGCAGTCGTTTCGCCACTGGCTGCCGCCAGGCATTCAATCAGCTGCTCCAGACCCTGCCGTTGCACCGGATTCGGTGCGGCAGCGCCATCGACGAATGAGCACAGGTACACTGTCAGCTCGAGCGCCGGTGCTGCGATATCGCTTGCTGCCTGCTCCTCGGCCATCGACGCGAGTCGCTCCAGGTCGTCATACAGCGCACTGGCGCGTTCGGGCAGCCACTCCTTACCTAGCGTCTGACGCCAGCCGTCGACGAGAGATTGCGCACGCTGGCGCAAGGCACGATCGCCGCTCGCAGCAGCGGCGGATGGGCGGGTTTCTGGATTTCCGTCTGCTGGCGCGGACGCTTTTGAGTGAGGCATGTGTCGACTATAGCCCGACGCGAATGAATCGCAGCAGTCCGCAACGACAAGCGGTTGCTCTGGCAAGCACGAACGGCGCGGAGTAATCTGGCTGCTCACTTTTCGCATCGACTCCTCATGTCTGAAACCCAGGCCGCCTACCCCGCGGGGCGGGAAATATTCTCCCCAAGCACGCTCGTGCGCCTCGCGCGCGAATTGCTCGAGCAGAATTTCCCGCTGCTGTGGATCGAGGGCGAAATCTCCAACTGCTCTCGCCCGGCGTCCGGCCATCTGTATTTCAGCCTGAAAGATGCGGCGGCGCAGATACGCTGCGCAATGTTCAAACCCAAAAGCACCTTCCTGCGCTTCAAGCCCACGGACGGCATGCGCGTGCTGGCGCGCGCCCGGGTTGGCCTGTACGAAGCACGCGGCGAATTCCAGTTGATCGTCGAACACCTGGAACAAGCCGGCGAAGGGGCGCTGTTGCGGGCGTTCGAGCAACTCAAGGCGCGACTCGCAGCCGAAGGTCTGTTTGCGTCGGAGCGCAAGCGCGCCTTGCCCGCGCTGCCACGCCGCATCGGTGTCATCACCTCGCCCAGCGGCGCAGCGATCCGCGACGTGTTGAATGTGATCGGACGGCGGTTTCCCCTGGTGGAAATCGAAATCCTGCCGGTACCGGTACAGGGCCGCGAAGCACCACCGGCAATTGTCGCCATGATAGCCGCCGCTTCTGCCGCGCGCCGCCACAATGTGCTGCTGCTGACTCGCGGCGGCGGCTCGCTGGAGGACTTGTGGGCGTTCAACGATGAAGCGGTCGCACGCGCGATCCATGCCAGCGCGATCCCAATAGTCTCTGCCATCGGCCACGAAGTGGATTTCACCATCGCCGATTTCGTCGCCGACCTGCGCGCACCGACGCCTTCGGCCGCCGCCGAATTGCTGGTGCCCGATTCGCGTGAACTGCTGCGTCTGCTGCAACATCGGCGCGAACGCCTGATGCAGCGCATGCAGCATCGTATGCATCGACTGGCACAGCAGGCAGATCACGTCTACGCGCGTCTGCGCGCACAACATCCACGCCGGCGTCTGCGTGCGGGTGCCGAGCGCCTCGCGCAATTGCAAGCGCGATTGCGCACCCAGCATCCGGCGGCCACGCTTGCGCGCCGCCGTGTTGACGTGCGCAGCAGCGAGCAACGTTTGCGCGCCTGGATCTCGCGCCGCCTGGAAGCGCGCGCGCGGCATTTGAGCGAACTGGCGCGTGCACTGAATGCGGTCAGTCCCCTGGCGACCTTGCAGCGCGGCTATGCGATCCTGATCGATCTGGATAGCGGCCGCGTTGTACGCTCGCCGGAGCAAACATCGGCGGGCGCACGGTTGAGCGCACGCGTGGCGGAAGGAGAATTCATCGTGCGTGTTGAAAACCATGGCTAAGCGTCACCTGGAGAGTCACCTCACCCACCGAATCAGCTGGCTGCGTGCGGCGGTACTCGGTGCGAACGACGGTGTCATTTCCACCGCAAGCCTGATCCTCGGCGTCGCCGCCGCACACGCCAGCCACGGCGCCATCATCACTGCTGGCGTCGCCAGCCTGGTTGCCGGCGCGATGTCGATGGCCGCCGGCGAATTCGTTTCCGTCAGCTCGCAGGCGGACATGGAAAAGGCGGCAACCGATCTGGAACGCCATGAACTTGAAACCGACAGCGTCGGCGAGCACAAGGAATTGGCCAACATCTACGTGAAACGCGGCCTGACCGCCGAACTGGCTCAGGATGTCGCCAAACAACTGATGGAACACGACGCCCTCGACGCGCACTTGCGCGATGAGCTGGGTATTTCCGAAACGCTCAAGGCGCGGCCGCTGCAGGCGGCACTCACGTCCGCGGTGAGCTATGCGGCGGGCGCCGCGCTGCCATTGCTGAGCGTCCTCGTTGCTCCGCAATCCTTGTTGATTGCTGTGGTGAGCGTAGTGTCGCTGGTCTTGTTGACGGTACTCGGCGGCGTTGCCGCGCGTGCAGGCGGCGCCGCTATCGTTGCTGGCGCCTCGCGCGTACTCCTCTGGGGCGCGTTTGCAATGGCGGTCACCGCGGGCATCGGCGCATTGTTCGGCGCGATCGTCTGACGCGCGCGTGTATTTGACGGTATCGGCAACGACGCCGACAATCCAAGCATCTGCTGGGGAGAGTCCATGAAAGCTTCAGACCTGTTCGTGAAAGCACTGGAGGCCGAACACGTCGAATACGTCTTCGGCA
Organism: Lysobacterales bacterium; assembly: GCA_038244165.1. Taxonomy (GTDB): domain Bacteria; phylum Pseudomonadota; class Gammaproteobacteria; order Xanthomonadales; family Rhodanobacteraceae; genus Rudaea. The sequence continues at coordinate 26,751 of JBBRTT010000011.1, forward strand.
TTCCGGGCGAAGAGAACCTCGACCTGCTCGAATCGCTGCGCACCTCGTCGATCAAGCTGATCCTCACCCGCCACGAACAAGCCGCCGGTTTCATGGCCGCCACGTACGGGCGTCTTACTGGCAAAGCTGGCGTGTGCCTGGCCACGCTCGGCCCCGGCGCGACGAACTTCGTCACCGCCGCAGCCTATGCACAACTCGGCGGCATGCCGATGATGATGATCACCGGACAAAAACCGGTGAAGGCGTCCAAGCAGGGGCACTTTCAGATCGTCGACATCGTCGACATGATGAAACCGCTGACCAAGTACACGCGGCAGATCGTCTCGGCGGACAATATTCCGGCACGCGTGCGCGAGTCGTTCCGCCGCGCCGAAGAAGAACGTCCCGGCGCCACGCACCTGGAACTGCCCGAGGACATCGCGCATGAAGACAGCGATGTGATCCTGATTCCCGCCAGCTACCATCGCCGGCCCATCGCCGACGAGAAAGCGCTGGTGCATGCCGCCGAAGCGATCATCGAAGCGAAACACCCGCTGCTGATGATCGGCGCGGCAGCAAACCGCAAGATGTGCAGCAACATGCTGCGCGAGTTCGTCGACAAGACCGGCATCCCCTTCTTCACCACGCAGATGGGCAAGGGCGTGCTCGACGAGACCCATCCGCTATGGCTCGGCAATGCGGCGCTGTCGGACGGGGATTTCGTGCATCGCGCCATTGAGCACGCCGACTGCATCATCAATGTCGGTCATGACGTGATCGAAAAGCCGCCGTTCTTCATGCGCAAGGGCCTGCGCAAGGTGATTCACGTCAACTTCCTCAGCGCCGAAGTCGACACGGTGTACTTCCCGCAGATCGAGCTGGTCGGCGATATCGCCAATTCCGTCTGGCGCCTGAAGGAAGCCGTCGAAGCGCGTCCACATTGGGATTTTTCCTATTTTACAAAAGTGCGCAAGCATCTCGACGCGCACCTGGCGCAAGGCGGCGACGACGCACGCTGGCCGATCTATCCGCAACGCCTGGTCGCCGACGTGCGCAAGGTGGTGCCGTCCGACGGCATCGTTTGCCTGGACAACGGCATGTACAAGATCTGGTTCGCGCGTTATTACCGATGCCGCGAACCCAACACCATGCTGCTGGACAATGCGCTCGCGACCATGGGCGCCGGACTACCGTCGGCGATCGCTGCGAAAATCGTGCACCCCAAGCGCAAGGTCGTCGCTGTCGCTGGCGACGGCGGCTTCATGATGAACTCCCAGGAAATCGAAACCGCCGTACGCCTGAACCTGGATCTCGTCGTGCTCCTGCTGCGCGACAACGCCTACGGCATGATCAAGTGGAAACAGGCGAACATGAATTTCCCGAACTTCGGCATGGACATGGGCAACCCGGACTTCGTCAAGTACGTCGAAAGTTACGGCGCGCACGGTCATCGCCCGTCATCGGCTGCGGAATTTTCCCCAATGCTGCAGCATTGCCTGGACACGCCCGGCGTGCACCTGATCGACGTGCCGATCGACTATTCCGACAACGATCGGATTCTGAATCGCGAAATCAAGGAATTGAGCGCCAAGGTGTGATCGCGCGCGACTCAACGCCCATGCAGGAGCCGGCGTCACAGCTGTTCATCAAGGCTTGGCGCAACTCTTGCTAGATTTTGTGGCCTAATGGCTCACGCAGCATTTCTCAACCGAACCCACGGAGATATTCATGCAACAGCAAACAAGAAACATCAATCTATCAACCCGCTTGCTGTCCATCTTTTGCGGGCTCGCATTCGCAACGGCTGCCTTTGCCGGTGAGCCGCACTTTGGCAATCCGGTTTTTACCGCCGACGCCGACAGCAAACTCGCCAAGGAAGAGTTCGCGTCCGATACGCCCAAGATCTTCCTGCATGTGCAGCTGCAAGACGTCGCCAACGAGACCAAGCTGAGCGCCGCCTGGATCGCGGAGAAAACCGACGCTGCCCCTGCGAACTACAAGATCGACAGCACCGAACTCACAGCAAAAGAAGGTATGGACGAAGCAACCTTCACCCTCAGTAAGCCGAACGCGGGCTGGCCGGCTGGCGATTATCGTGTGGACCTGTCGATCAATGGCAAGGTTGCGGCGTCGGGTAACTTCAGGATTGCCAAGTAACGATGGGTGGGCTGACGCTTTAGGTCATCGAAGGGCAGACTCGGGTCTGCCCTTTTTTTGTGTCGGGCGTACTCGATCAAAGACAAGAAGGAACTGGATGACCAGCTCCGCTGTTGAAATCCCCTCCTTCGCGCGAATGACAAGCCGCGCCCACGCGCGCGCGCAAGTTGCGAGTAGAATTCCGGCATTCCGCCGGATCCGGAGCACGCATGCTGAAGCCGACCTACCCCTATTTCCTCGCCAACAAACCCGTCGCAGCGAACACGGACCTTGAAGTCACCGACAAGTACACCGGCAAGGTGGCGACGCGCGTCGCGCTCGCTGACGCGAAGGCGATAGACAAGGCAATCGCGGCGGCAGTCGATGCGCAGGAAGCGCTACGCGACTTCAGGCCGTATCAAAGGCAGGCCGTACTGGAGCACTGCGTCAAGCGTTTCCGCGAGCGTTATGACGAGATGGCGATGGCTTTGTGCATCGAGGCGGGCAAGCCGATCAAGGATGCGAAGGGTGAAGTGACGCGGCTGATCGACACGTTCAAGGTGGCGGCGGAAGAATCCGTGCGTATCGACGGCGAAGTCATCAATCTGGAAATCTCGGCACGGGCCAAAGGCTATCGCGGCTTCAGCAAGCGCGTGCCGATCGGACCGTGTTCGTTTATCTCACCGTTCAATTTTCCGCTGAACCTGGCAGCGCACAAAGTCGCCCCGGCGATCGCGACGGGCTGTCCGTTCGTTTTGAAACCGGCGAGCCGCACGCCGATCGGCGCATTGATCATTGGCGAAGTGCTGGCGGAAACCGATTTGCCCATCGGCGCATTTTCGATCCTGCCAGCACATCGCGACGGTGCGGACCTGTTCACAACGGACGAGCGCTTCAAACTGCTTTCGTTCACCGGATCGCCTGCCGTCGGCTGGGATCTGAAGGCGCGCGCCGGCAAGAAAAAGGTCGTGCTGGAACTCGGCGGCAACGCAGCGTGCATCGTTGATGCGGATCAGGGCGACCGTCTGGATTTCGTCGTCGAGCGCATGATCTTCGGCGCATTTTACCAATCCGGACAAAGCTGCATCGGCGTGCAACGCATTCTTGTGCAAGAGGCGATGTACGAGCGTTTTCGCGATGCGTTCGTCGCCGCGACGAAAAAACTCGTTGCCGGCGATCCCAAGGACGAAAAGACGTTCGTCGGCCCCATGATCGACGAGAAGGAAGCCAAGCGTCTGGACGACTGGATCCAGGAGGCGCTGAAGGCCGGCGCGACCTTGCTGTGCGGCGGCAAGCGCACCGGTGCGATGCTTGAGGCAACCGTGCTGGAAAACGTCGACCCGAAGCAGAAAGTCAGTTGCATGGAGGCATTCGGTCCGGTCGCGTTGCTGCAGAAGTACAAGACGTTCGACGACGCGATCCGTAGCGTCAACGACAGTACGTTCGGCCTGCAGGCCGGCGTATTCACCTATGACGTGCGCAAAACCATCCAAGCCTGGGATGAACTCGACGTCGGCGGTGTGGTGATCGGCGACGTGCCCAGCTTCCGCGTCGACAACATGCCGTACGGCGGCGTCAAGGACTCGGGCCTGGGCCGCGAAGGCATCCGCTATGCGATCGAAGACATGACCGAACTGCGGCTTATGGTGATGCGCGATCCATAGGGATTCGTCAATGAAATATCTGCTTTCGTTGCTACTGAGTCTGGTCTGCGCCGCCACCGTGCACGCGGCAACCTGGCCTGATCCAGTCGAGGGTGATTTCGCCATCAAGGATTTTCATTTCGCCAGCGGTGAAACGTTGCCGGAATTGAAACTGCACTACCGCGCGCTCGGCAAAGTACAAAAAGACAAACAAGGACAGGTCACCAACGCCGTGCTGATCATGCATGGCACCGGCGGCGCCGGCACCCAGTTCCTGAACGAGCGTTTCGGCGGCGAGCTGTTCGGACCGGGCCAGCCGCTGGACGCAACGAAGTATTTCATTGTCCTTATCGACGACATCGGGCACGGTAAATCGAGCAAGCCCAGCGATGGCTTGCACGCCAGGTTTCCGCACTACGGCTACGACGACATGCTCGTTGCCGAGTACCGGTTGCTGACCGAAAAACTCCACGTCGATCACCTGCGCCTGGTGATGGGCACGTCGATGGGTGGCATGCATACTTGGCTGTGGGGCGAGAAGTACCCGGACTTCATGGATGCGCTGATGCCGCTGGCGAGCCTGCCGGTGCAGATTTCCGGGCGCAATCGCATGATGCGCAAGATGATGATCGACGCGATTCGCAACGATCCGGAATGGAACAATGGTGAGTACACGCAACCACCACGCGGATTCGTCGATGCCTTGCACATCCTGCTGATCATGGGATCCAGTCCGCTGCAGGCGCAGAAGGAAGCTCCCGACCGCGACAGCGCAGACAAATACCTGGCCGATCGCATCGCCAAGCTGCTCAAGGACGACGACGCGAACGACTGCCTGTATCAGATCGAATCCTCGCGCGCCTACGATCCGCAGCCGAATCTTGCCGCGATCAGGGCGCCGCTGTTGGCGATCAATTCCGCTGACGATCAGATCAACCCGCCCGAACTCGGCATTCTCGAACGCGAGATCAAGCACGTCGCCCGTGGACGCGCCGTGATCATTCCGATCAGCGATGCCACGCACGGGCACGGAACACATACCTGGGCGGCGGTTTGGAAAGATCAGCTCGCGAGCTTGCTCAAGGAAACAGCCGCGGCGCCGTGAAAGCAGGACATCGCGATGCCTCGCGCGACCCCGCGGACCCCAATGCAGCGTTACAGTCTGCATGAACGTCTTTGCAGCTCCAATCAACGCAGTTTCGCGCACTTCAGGCATGGCCCCGGGCTTATCGTTTGTGTCGATTTGCCGTACCCTTCGCCCATGGGGGCCGAGAAGACGGACGAAGAATTGATGCTCGCCTACGCGCAAGGCGATGTGCGTGCGTTCGACGCGTTGTATCAGCGCCAGCGCGGCATGCTGTATCGATTCATCCTGCGCAGCGTGCACGATCGCGCCGGAGCGGACGAAGTATTCCAGGAAACCTGGAGCCGCCTGATCGCCTCGCGTGCCCGCTATCGCGTGGAAGCGAAATTCAGCACTTGGTTGTTGCAGATTGCGCACAATCTTATTGTGGATACTTTCCGCCGTGCACGGCCGCAAGCCGGCGCGGAAGAGACAGAGACGATATTCCGCGAACTTGATGCGCCCGAATCCGAGCGGCCTGAACAGGTCTTGAGCGACTTCGAGCAGCGCCGGCGGTTGCAATTGGCGCTCGATGCGCTGCCGCACGAACAGCGCGAAGCATTCCTGCTGCGCGTCGAAGGCGGTTTGGGGCTAGAGGAGATCGCCGAAGCAACAGGCGCGATCCATGAAACAGTGAAATCGCGTCTGCGTTATGCATTCGCGAAGATACGAGAGAAGCTGGCCGAATGATTTCCGGCAACGAACAATTCGAACGCGACTTCGAGGCCTTCCTGAAGGAGGACGACTCGCGGCTGGCTGCGCTTTACCGCAAGCTGCCGCAACCGGAACCCGATGCGAAACTTGATGCCGCCGTGCTGGCCATGGCGCATCGCACGCTCAATCCGCATCTGGTCGCCACGCCGCTCGCCAGCACGCCCTCGCGGCGGCGTGTGCGCTGGCTGGCGCCGCTCGGCGCCGCGGCTGGCCTCGTGCTCGCTGCCAGCGTCGCCCTGCGTCTCGGACCGCAGGTCTGGAGCGAACACAATGCCGCCCCGGCATCGATGCGCGACAACGGCGTGATCCAGGTGCGTCCGATCGATGAAGCCCCGGCCCCGCCACCCGCGTCACCCGCTCCGCCTCCTGCTGAAGCGCCAGCGGCTGCAGCACCGGCGCCGACCCTGTCGATGCAAGCAGCACGCCCTATGAAGCCGAAAGCCGAACCGGCTCCGGCTCCGGTAGTGACCGCTGAAGAAGCCCAACAGCAAGCGGCCGCAGCGGCGCCCGGGATTAGCGCCGATCGCGCCGACGTCGGTGCGAAGGAATTGAAGAAAGTGGAAAATGCTGCATCGTCGCCGGCACCACCGCAGGCATTCCCCGGATCAGGACGCCGCGAAGGAATGGACTCGGTCGAGCGCAAGCAGGCGATCGCGACCGGCGCCTGGCAGAAACTGCACGAAAACGACGCCGCGGGCGGCGCTTCTGCCGGAATGGTTTCGCCAAAGCCTGCGGTGACGCGCAACGCGCCGGCACCTGCCGCGCCTGCTGCAACCGCACTGGGCGCAGCAGTGACGCAGCAGCCCGCGCCACGCGCGAAAGCCGTCGCAGCACCTGAAGCGGCGGAAGTGACGAGCGCTGCGACGACTACAGGTCCGGCAGATTCCGCAGCCGCTGCGCCGGAGCAGGAGAGGTTCAGCCAGACGCGGCAAACACCCTACTCCGCCGAACTGATCCGCAATTCGAGGCTGTACCCGGAATCCTGGATCGCCGCGATCCAGCGCCTGCTACATGAAGGCCGACGCGACGACGCGCTGGAAAACCTCAAGCTGTTCCACAAGAAGTATCCGAACTACCGCTTGCCGGCCGATCTGAAGCAGCTCTCTGCGTCACAATAATGAGCGGCACGCGATTTGGTTTGATTGCGCCGGCGCGACTTGCCCAGGAAATCCGCAAAAGCAAATTTGTCGCGAATGCTGCAAATGTTGCATCCGAACCTGCGGCAGTGGATTTCCTGGAAAGAATCAGCGACGCCGGTGCCACCCACAACTGCTGGGCCTGGCGTGTGGGCCAGCGCTACCGCTTCAGCGACGACGGCGAACCGGCGGGCACCGCGGGCAAACCCATCCTTCAAGCCATCGACGCCCAAGGCGTCGACAATGCAATGGTCGTGGTGACACGCTGGTTCGGTGGCATCAAGCTCGGTGCCGGCGGCCTTATGCGCGCTTACGGCGGTTGCGCCGCGGAATGCCTGCGGCAAGCACCGAAATCTGAATTGATCGAATCGGTGCGCGTGGAATTTGCGATGGAGTTTGCCTCGCTCGCACACCTACGTGCCCGCTTGCGCGAGTTCGGTGCCACACTGGAGTCAGAGGACTTCCGCGACAACGGCGTTGTTCTGCGTATGAGCCTGCCGCAAGAAAAATTGTCCGAACTGCGCAACTTTCTCGCCGACCTGAGCCGTGGTCAGGTCAAGTTGCGTGAGTTGGATTGAACCGGCTGGATTGAACGGGCTGGATTGAACGGGCTGGCTTGAATTGGTGCGCAATGCCACTATTGCCTTTGGGGAACCTCTGCAGAAGCGTAGCGAGCGAAGGTAGGTCGCGCGAACACGGAGCGCAGGAACCGGAGTGTACTCAGATGTACATGAGGATTCCGAGCACCGGATTCGCGCGAGCTACCGAGCGCAGTAGCTTGTGCAGAGGTTCCTAGCGCCATCCTGAGAATTTCATGACCGATACCCCCACTCCGCCTGCTGCGCCACCGACACCCGCCACGGGCCGTTTCTCGGCGCTGCGCCTGTTACTGCCTTACTTCAGATCCTATCGCGGTCTGCTGCTTGGCTGGCTCGGATTTCTCGTACTGTCGTCACTGGCGACGCTGTCGCTGCCATTGGCAGTGCGGGTGATGATCGATCATGGCTTCGCCCACGCGGACCCGGCCAGCATCAATCGCAGTTTTGTCGGCCTGTTCGTTGTCGCGATGGTGCTCGCAGTGGCGACGGCTGCACGCTATTTCTGCGTATCCCTGCTGGGTGAACGCGTGGTCGCCGACCTGCGCCGGAAATTGTATTCGCACCTGCTTACGCTGGATCAGGCGTTCTATGAGCGCACGCGTGTCGGTGAGCTGATCTCGCGCCTGGGCAGCGACACAGAACTGGTGCAAACCGTCGTCAGCTCCAGCATGTCAGTTGCGCTGCGCAGCATTGTCACGGCAGTGGGTGGCGCGGTGATGCTGGTGACGACGAGTCCGCGCCTGGCAGGCTATGCCGCCCTGGTGATTCCGCTGGTGATCCTGCCGATCGTGCTCGCGGGGCGCCGCCAGCAAAAACTCGCTCGCGCAAACCAGGATCGCATCGCCGACGCCGCGGCGATCGCGAACGAAACGCTCAATGCCGTCTATGCTGTGCAAGCCTATGCACGCGAGCCGGTCGAGGTCGCGCGCTACGATGGCGCGATTGCGCGCGCGGTCGCGACGGCGCGGCGACGCATCGGCCAGCGCGCGGGTTTGACTGCACTGGTCATCCTGCTCATCTTCGGCGCGATCACGCTTGCGTTGTGGGCCGGTGCGCGCTCGGTGATGGGCGGGACGCTGGGTGCAGGCGTGTTGAGCCAGTTTGTCTTGTACGCCGTGATTTCTGCCGGATCGATCGGTGGCCTGACCGAAGTATGGAGCGAAATATGCCGCGCCAGCGGCGCGCTGGAACGCATCGGCGAATTGCTTGCGACGTCAGCCGGCATCGACTCGCCGGCCAGTCCGGTGGATCTGCCCAAGCCGGTGCGTGGCGAGATTCGTTTCGATGGCGTGGAATTTCGTTATCCCACGCGCCCCGACGCGCCGACGCTGCATGATTTCAGCCTGCGCATCGCTCCCGGCGAAACGGTGGCTCTGGTGGGTCCGTCCGGTGCCGGAAAAAGTACCGTTTTCCACTTGTTGCTGCGCTTCTACGATCCGCAGCGCGGCAGCATCGCGGTCGACGGCGCGGATCTGCGCACTCTGGCCTTGCCGGCGTTGCGCGGCATGATCGCCCTGGTGCCGCAGAATACGGTCATCTTCGGCGCGTCGGCGTCCGAAAATATCCGATTCGGCAACACCGCCGCTGACGATGCCGCGGTGATCGCTGCGGCCAAGGCAGCCGAGGCCGATGATTTCATCGTCACCCAGCCGGAAGGCTACGACACGCATCTGGGTGAGCGCGGTGTGCGCTTGTCTGGAGGTCAGCAGCAGCGCATCGCCATTGCCCGCGCGTTGCTCCGGGACGCGCCGATCTTGCTGCTCGACGAGGCTACCAGCAATCTCGACGCGCAATCCGAAGCCGCAATCCAGCATGCGCTGGAACGACTGATGGAAGGACGCACCACGATCGTCATCGCCCATCGCCTGGCCACGGTGCAGAAAGCCGACCGCATCGTGGTGATGGATGGCGGGCGCATCATCGCCCAGGGCACGCATGCGCAACTGCTGCGCGAGGGCGGATTGTATTCCGAACTCGCGCGCTTGCAGTTCGCTGCTTAGCAACTCCCCGATGTCTATGGCGCCACAAGCTCAAACCCATTGGCGAACAATGTGTCGTTGAGATAGTTGGCGCAGACGGAAAATTCCGAGGTATTGCCGCTGGCATCGGTCGCCGTCGCATTGATCTTGGATCCGTTGAGCAGCGACGTGGACGGCGACTGATCGACAACCGTCGAGATGATCCCGGTTCCCTGGTTACCGATCATTGGAACCGGTACGGTAAGGCTGATGCTGCCAAGCCAGAATTTCCCTTCGCCATTGCCGGAACTGTCGCACGCTGGGCTGTTGTAGAAATCTACGGTGTAGACGCCGGGTGTCGTGGTCAGCGAGCCGGTAACCGCGCCCTTGCTGTAGCCACCCTGCGCGCTGGTGATCAGCGGAAAATTCTGCAGACGATTGGCATCGTCGATGGTGTGGAGACCGCCGTCGTCATCGTTCGGAGTCACACCGACAGCGCCCAGATCGATGCCGAGCGACGCATTGCCGTAGCTCGAATTCTTGCGTATGCGGTTACCGTGACCCACATCCACGAGCACGCCCTGGGCGCCATTGTCCGCAATCGTGTTGAGGCGAATCGTGTTGTTCGCCGGCGCGTCACCGAAGCCCCCGCTATCGCCGATCAGATGCACACCGGCGCCGACATTGCCGATATTGACGCCATCCGCATCGGCACCGATGAAGTTGCTCTCGATCAGGTTGTCGTGCGCGCCCAGGCTGTCGACGACGATGCCGGCTTGCGCATTGTTGCCGATCAGATTTCCGCTGATCGTATTGCTGTCGCCGGCCACGTAGATGCCGCGGGCGCCGTTCGCCCGATTGGTATAGCTGACACCCCAGTCCACGCCGATGTAGTTGCCGATGATCTGGTTGTTGGCCGATCCGCTCTGCACGACGATGCCGGATCCCGTCGCGTCGCCGATGATATTGCGGTCGGCGACGTCCCCACTGCCAATGGTGTTGTCGTGCGTGCCCGCGGCAAGGCGGATGTCCAGGCCATTGGGTTGCGTGGCGTAGCCGCTGACCGACCCGCCGAAGTGGTTGCCGGTGATCGCATGCCGACTGCCGCCTTGCAAGTCGATGCCGGTCGTGGCGAAATTGCTGAACGCCAAGCCCTTGATCGTCACCGATACACCGGGCGCCGCGCTGGACGGCACGATAAGCCCTCGCGCCGGAGCGCTCATTCCGGTTCCGGCTTCCAGAACGATGCAGGTGATCGCGTCGTTGCCGACCTCAAGCGTGTTCGCCGAGGCCCCGGTCTGGGAAAAGCCGTTGATCGTTGCCGTGTGAATCAATCCCGGCAGTTCGCCGTTCGCTGCGGTCAGCGTGATGACATGTGGTCCGCACCCGGTGCCGATATTGAACTTGATCGTGCCGCCGCCGTTCGAGTTGACGCTGTTGATTGCCACACGCAAGGTTCCGGCCGTGCCGTCGTCGGCCGTCTTGGTCACCATCTGCGTAGGATTCGGATCGACGCTCGACTCGTACGCACCACGATCCACGACCGAGCCAAAGACGCGCACGCCGCCGTCAAGGTCCGTCGAGGGCAAACCGTCCGGGGGGCTGTTGTTGCCCGAGTTGATTGCCGGAGACTGCGGCACCTCGATTGGGTGATAGGTAGCATCCAACTTCGGATCGCCGCTCAACTCTCCACTGGACAGAATCGGCGTGAACGCGTTGCGCGTGCCGACGATGTTGTCGTTCAGGACGACCGAATCGTTGTCAGAGTACAGGTCGACCACACCTGCGCTCGTCCCGTAGATGATGTTGTTGTAGGCATAGAACGTCGGCACCCCCGGCGTCTCGGTAAGAGAGCATACGGCGCCGTAGCCGGCCGCAACCACGCTGTTGTTGATCACGGTATTGTTGATGAACTCCATCTTCGGATTGCCGCGCCCGGTATCCAGAAATACCGTGCAGATGGTGCTGGAGTTGCCGGCAAACAGATTGTCCACGAGGCGCACCGTGCCGTTGCTGTCGTTCGCGCCATACCAGTACACGCCTGCGACGTCATCGGCGACGCCATTCAGGAATGCGTTGCGCCGCAAGGTGATGGTCGAGCCGGCCTTCGCGTTGTACAGACCCGGATTGCCGGCGATGAATTCGATGCGGCCCTTGGTCAAGGAAAACGTCAGTCCTTCCACCGTCAGGTCGCCGAGCACGAACGGCCCGTCGTCGGCGACGACCGAGTCGGTGATGACGGTGTTGCCGACGGCAATATTCCGGGTGCTGCAATCGGCGGAATAGCCACCAAGCACTTCGCTGCCGGACCAGATTTGGGGGAAGCCATTAAAGTCGTGCCAGACTGTATTTTTCAGGTCGTAAGTGCCGCGGGCGATCTTGACCGTCACCGCAACGTACTGCGCCTGATCCAGCGCGGTTTTCAGGTCGGCATTGCTGGCGACGCAGATCTCGAAATTGGCTGCGACGGCCGACGTTGCAAATAGCGCTGGCAGCAGGAAAAACACTGTCGCTGCGAACCGTTGCCACATTTTTTGCGTTTTCATGATTCCACTCCCGAATTCCGCACTTGGTCCCGTCAGAGATTGATACGACAGTCACCGGGAAAAGCGGGTGCGGGACTGCCTCACTATTCCGGAGTCACCGCGGCCTGGGTGAATCCTACCTGCAACCACCCGAGGTTAACGCCGATAGCCGTCGCCTCCGGATTCGTCCAGGCGTAGTCGATCGTCTGGCCGCTGGCGTCGTCGATGACGTTGAGCTGCAGTACGCTGAGCTTGCGTTCGGCATAGGATGCGCGCACCAGTTCCAGCGAATAGCCGCTGGCTGCACCGTCGCGCCAGCGCAGTGCGACGCGCCCGCCTTCGCTGGACAGGCGCAAATCCTTTTGTTGGTGCCAGTCCTGGTTGGCGGCCTGTGCTTTCGGACCGCCGCCGTTGATCGCCGCCCAGCCGGAAAACCAGCGCAGACGCCGCGCGTCGATGCCCGCATCCGCGCCGCGCGCCTGATCGGCAAACGTCGCCGCGCGCAGCATGTCGGCGTCGAGTGTGAAGCGCAACGGCAGCAAGGATGCGGATTCGCCCAGTCCCGGCAGCAGCGCGCTGCACGCAGTTGCATCGGCGCTTGCAATGAATTGTGTACTTTTCCACTCGCCGGTCAGCGCGCAGGGAGTCAGCTCGGCCCAGTGCTCCGGCACGAAGCGGAACGAGAATTTCGGATCGAGTAGTTCGGCGGACACTTTCGCAGGGTCGATCGGCCGATACGGCGTGGCTACGATGCGGCGGCCATCCGTCGCCGGGGCGAGCCGGTACAGCCACAGCGCAGTCGCGGCATCAGCGTGATCCGGCGACTGCAGGCGCCACAGCCAGAAACTGTGATCGCGCGACTGATCCAGCAGACGCCAGGCCTCGCGCAGATGCGGCACGGCGAGCGCGGTGCCGGCGTGGACCGCGGCGCGCGACTGGCGCACTTGTTCGTCGTTGTCGTACTCGCCGGCCAGCGCGGCCTGAAGCCGCGCCATTGAATCGCCCCCGTTGCTGGTTGCTGCGCCGCCGACACGCGTTGCCGGCAGCTCACAACCCGACATAACGAGCGTCGTCATTGCTATCCAGGTTATCTCGCCAAGACCCTTGCGCATGCGTTACCTCCGTCAGAGGCAAGCATAGCCGACTCCGGGACAGGCGTGCGTTCGCGGCGACAAACGGTTGCGATGCGCGCTTGCCTTGCAGTTATGCTGCGCCTTGCTCCGCGAGGACTGCCGATGGACATCCAGCCCGCCGACCCTGGCCAACGTCGCCGCGTCGCCATCACTTTGATTTCTGCGGCGATCGGCTTGCTCGCCGTCGTTGTCGCTTTCGAACTGTGGCTGCAGCATCTGAGCGCCCAGCTCGACACCCTGGGTCTGATCGCGAAGATCAAACCGATGCTCGCCGTGTGCCTATCTTTGATTGCCGTTTGTCTTGCCGCATTGGGCTTGCACCTGGTGGCGCGTGGCAAGCGAATCGTCGCCGAGCGGCGTTTTCCCCCGCGCGACACGCGCACGATCCGCGACACGCCGGTACGCGAAGGCGATGACGCTGCTCGCATCGGTTTGGCCAGCCAGATTGGCGGCCTGATTCTCTGCGTCGTTGCGCTTGCCGTGACCGTGCTGGGGTGGATCTGGATTCACGGCATCGGCTGACTGGTCCGCAGCGAACGGCTGCCTGACCTTTACTCCACTACATCAACGCGCAGAGCACGCGCATCGGCGCGGCCGCGGTCGTCGATGGCGCGCAATGTGTACTCGCCGGCACCTGCCGGCCGCCACAACAGCGGATCGCCTGGCGTTGCCGCACCGACGAAACCGTCGTTGACAAACCAGTACAACGTTTGCACTCCTGCATCGACTGTGGCATTGAACGCGATGCGTTCTTCGCCGCCCCGGCTCAATCGGCGCGTGTAGACCTCACCGCGCAGCGGCGAAACAATCTGCGGGGGCTGGCCATCGTCGGCAGCCGTGCAGTCCGGTAATGCCGGCGGCTTGCGCCGCGGAATTCCGGCCTGTCGAAACACCTTGGCCAGATCCGAAGGCCAGTACTCGAAAATTTCGGTACGCGTCTTGCTCGGGTCGTACGGTGGGCAGGCAGGCTCGCCACTGGCGGCATCGACGACGACGGGCCGGTGCACGGTGCTGACACGGATTGGCGACTTGCCGGGAATGAACCAGGTAGCGCCGCGGCGCGGACACCAGGCATTCGGCAAATCGCCGCTGGCCAGACAAACATCGACACGCTTGAGATTCTGCGGTGGCGCATGCGCCGGCTCGGCGAGCGACGGATCCCGCGCTTGCAACGCGTCGACTATGTGGAAAAACAGCGGCGCCGCCGTCTCGATGCCGACGAAGGCCGGATTGCCTGCACCGTCGAAATTTCCCACCCAAACGACGACCACGTAGGGCCCGACGATGCCGGCAGTCCAGGCGTCGCGAAATCCCCACGAGGTACCGGTCTTCCAGTACACCGGCAGATGTCCCGGCTGCGCAATCGCGGTGTCGTCCGGACGTGGATTCTGGCGCAGCATGTCCATCACCATGAAACTGGCCGCATCGCTCAGCACGCGCGCTCCGGCGCCACGCGGTTCGTCCACTCGCCGGCGCAGCGGTTGCAGCGCGCCGCGGTTGGCGAGCATGGCATAAAGCTTTGCCAGTTCCTCCATGCTCACTTCGCCGCCGCCGAGGACAAGAGCCAAGCCGTAATAGTCCTCGTCGGCCAGGCGGCTGATGCCGGCATCGCGGAGAAAATCGTAAAAACTCGGGTTCGCCAATTTTGAGGCGACGAACACCGCAGGAATATTGCGGCTGCGCACCAGCGCGTCGGTCGCTGTCACCGGACCCAGAAATCGACCATCGAAATTTTCTGGCGTGAACGGCCCGAAGGATGTGGGCACATCGCGCAAGACGGTCTGCGGATGCAGCACGCCCTGATCCATGCCGAGCGCATAGATGAAAGGCTTCAGCGTCGACCCCGGCGAGCGCTTCGCCAGCGCACCATTCACCTTCCCGGCAATGCCCGCATCGAAATAATCTGCCGAACCCACCAGTGCTTTGATCCCCATATCGCGCGTGTCGACCACCAGTGCCACGGCATTGCGCACGCCGCGTTCGGCATAGCGCTGCACATGATTTTTGAGCTGGCGCTCGACGAGGTGCTGCAAGTCAATATCCAGCGTCGTGCGTACGTCAGGCGACACTTCACCACGCAGGCGCGCATCCGCCAGCACTTCTTCAACAAAGTGCGGTGCGGCAAACGGCAAGTGTTCCGGCGAGCGCAACTGCAACGGCAACTGGAACAGCGATGCGGTTGCCATATCTTGGGGATGCGCATGCAGCCAACGCTGGAACAAGCGTGCGCGCGCGGCGGTCAGGCGCGGGCTCATCAAGTCGCTGCCCGCGGCGGCGTTGTCCTCGGTCGCGCTTTCGCGCACACGCCGGCTGGGGTCCTGCGGAATTACCGCCAGGGTCAATGCTTCCGGCAAACTCAGTTGCTTCACCGGTTTGTCGAAATACACCAGACTCGCCGCGCCGGCGCCTTCGATGTTGCGCCCGTACGGCGCATAGTTGAGATAGGCCTCCAGGATTTCATCCTTGGAGTAACAAAGTTCCAATTGCAGCGAATGCAGCACTTGGTGCATTTTTCCGCCGGGGCTGCGCGTATTCAGATGATAGACAAGCCGCGCCAGCTGCATGGTGACGGTCGAGCCGCCCTGACGATTGCCGCCGCGCACGTAGGTGACCCAGGCGCCACGCAGCAGGCTGACTGGATTGAATCCCGGATGCCAGCGGAACCAGGCGTCCTCATGCAGCAAGACCCCCTGCACGAGAGCCGGGGGCATCTCATGCAGCGGCACCCATAGTCGATAGCGATCATCGCTGGCCAGAGTCAGCCGCAACAGGCGACCGTGATCATCATAGACGGCTGTCGAAGAGGCTTCGAACTGCGACAGTGGCGGATGCGGCCACAAACGGATGCCGACAAGCGCGATGGCGATGAGCAGCACAGCCATCAGCAGGTTTTGCCAGCGGCGAATGAGTTTTAGCAATAGCTGTCGCATTGGCTTTGCATGCATCCCTTCCTCAGCAACGGAGGAAGGGATGCAACGCCTTCCTACTTTCTCTCTACCGAAATCTTTCCGCCCAGCGAAAGCGCCTGCACGGTGCGGTCGTACATGGACTCACCATATGCCGGCGGCACGACGAAGTTACCGGCATTCGTCGCGCGTACGCGATAGATGAACTCCTGCACGTTGCGTGTTGCCGTACCGTAGATCACCACGCGGTCGTCGCGCACATCGGCATATTCAGGGGCCCAAGTCGAACCGGAAGTGCCAATCGGCGACTGCCAGGTCGGTGTGGCCGGCGCCGTGTGATCGCCCTCGCCTTCGGCCGCTTCTTCGGCGACCTTGGGCGGTTGCAATACCGGCTCGAAGCCGCCGGGCAACAGATCGATGATCGCAATATTGCCGACGCTGTCGACTTCGGTCGCGCGGATCTTCACATGCACGTCGAGTTCGTCGCCGAGCTTGGCGGTGGTCACCACATGGCCCTTGGCGTCAGTATATTCGCGCACGATTTCCAGGCCCTGTTTCAATTCCTGGGTCGGCGCTGCGCGGTCGAAACCGGCCTGGGTCACGGCGTACCACGAGCGCAGATCGGCCGCGTTATCAACACGCAATCCGGTGGCGTCGTGACTGAACACACCGCGCATGAGGCTACCCGTCAGCGTGCCGATGGCAGTAAGGCTTGCATCCTTGTGCAGTTCACCCAGGGTCAGCTTGCCGTCGCTTGCCGCCTGCGTGCCATAGGCATCCAGCGCGAGGATCGTCAACGCCGATGACAAGGTGTTGTACCAGCGCTTCTGCAGCGGACGCAGGATATTGCGCAGCGCTTCCGGTGGAAGCGCTCGACTGCGTTCCGGGAAATGCTTGGCGATCAGGTACAGCGTTGTCGAATCGCGAATGAGCGGATCGTAGTAGCGCATGAATCGATACGCGTTCTCGATCGAGGAGCGCACCAGCACTTTCTGCGGACCGGCGATCAGGCGATCGGCGTCCTTGTCCTGCTTGAGCAGCTTGAGCGAAGCGGCCAGATAGGCTGCGGCCAGATCGTCTTGCCACTTGTCGGCATAGCGCTCGTCCAGCCGTTTCTGCACTGCGGCCAGATAGTTCGTCGTGACGATGCCCTGGCGGGTGAGCAGATAGATGGCGAACGCACGTTCGCGCAAACCATCCAGCGACGGATCGCTTTCATCAGCCGACAGCTGACGCAAATAGCGATTGCCGGAATCCAGCACATCGCCGGGAAGTTTCTGACCGCGCTCTTTGGCCTCGATCAGAAACTGCATGGCGTAAACCGAAACGTAGCGCACGGATTCGGGTGTCGACGTCCACAGACCGAATCCGCCTTCGCCGTTCTGGCGGCTGTGCAGCACGGAGTAAACGCCCTGCATCGGATCCACGCTGGGTTTGGTCTTCGCGTCGGTGATGATGCGGCCGTATTCCGGATGCAACCCGAATACCAGTGCCGGCATCGCCTGACTGACCAGTTGTTCCGTGCACTTGTGCGGGTAGTCGGCCAGGTACGCCGACAATCCTTGTGCCAGCACCAGTGGCGTATACGATGCGGCAATTTCGCGCTTGGCGAATTCATCGTACATGTCGCGCAGCGGGGTGACATCGGCCTTGCCGCGATCCAGTTCGCCGACGCTGACATCTGTGCGATACGCCACGGCGGGGCGCAGCGACACCTCGGTCGAGATCTTCGCAGACTTGTCGCCGTAGCTGGCGCGGAATTGGAGCGTCGGCGCGCCGAGCATGGGTTTAGCCAACAGTTTGAATATGGCGACGCCTTCACGCATCTCGCCCAGCTTGAGTTCCATTTCAGCGCTGCTGGTGATCTCGAATCCTGGCGAACTGGTCAGTGCAACCTTGACCGGAACGTCCTTGCCGCCCAGACCAGTCAGATTGTTGGCGACGCCGACGCTGACCTCGAATTCATCGCCCGGCCCGACCATGCCCGGTACATTTGGCGACAGCACGAAATCGCCGCGTACAGTAGTGGAATTCTGGAAAATGCCCACTTTGTCCGCGCGCACCGCGACTGCCATGATGCGCAGCTTGCCGTTGAAATCGTCGGGTACGTTGTAGCTGAGTTCGCGCTCGCCCTTGACCTCGACGATGCCCGACCAATACGCGACCGGCTGTTGGTGCTTCTTCTTGAACGGGTTCAGGTGCCGGCTGAGCATGTCGTCGCCGTCGCCGCCGGGCGCGACCATGCCAGCCAGTTTGCTGAACTCGGGCAGGATCAGATCCAGGATCTGGCTGGTGCGCACTTCGAGCATGCGCTTGCGGAAGAAGAATTCCAGCGGATCGCCCAGCTTGTAGCGCGCCACCTGCAAAATGCCCTCGTCTACTGCAAATACGACCACGCGCGATGGCTGCGCCGTCGTCACCTTCATCTTCAACACGTCACCAGGTTTGACCAGCCCCGGTGCCGAAACTGTCACCGCATCCTTGCGCGCATCGCGATCGACCGAGAACGGGACGACGCCGTAGCTCAATGGGCTCATGAAGATTTCGTCCGACGACACATCGCGGACGAACTGCACGTTGACGTAGCCGTTGCCTTCGAAATCGGCAGGTACCTTGATCTTCTGCACCGATCCCGTGGTCGCACTCTTGAACCAGGTCTGCGCGTAGATCTTGTCGCGTTCCAGCGTGATCAGCCCGCTGCCGGCATACGGCGCTCGGATTGCGATTTCGATATCTTCGCCAGGAGCGAAGTCCTTCTTCGATAGATTCAATTGCAACTCGGCATTGCGTTCAAGCGAGCGCGTAATGTTCGCTTCGCCGGCAACGGTGTATTCGACACGATTCAATTCTTCTCCCTTGGCGTTGCGCACGACAAGGGCATAGGTGCCCGGCGCATCCGTCGGCAAGACAAAGTCACTGCCGGTCGCAGCAATCTTCAAGGCCTGCTCGGAAACCGGCACTTCTTTCGACTTGGATTCGTATTTGTAGACGCCCGAATCCTGCTTGGTCAGGATCGATACGAAGCGGCGCTCGATGATGGCGGCCTTGAGGTCGCCGACCGCGGTTTTCTTCGCCGCCGGATCGATCGCAATTAAGTTGATGCTGCGCTTGGCGCCACGCGTGACGAAATCCAGGTTGTCTTCGGACTTTGTACCGATGAGGTAATCGAGCGAGGACACCAGCGTATGCGCCTCGGCGGCGACGCTGCGGCCGCTCTCGGCTTCGAATCCCTTGGCGAAAAACCGCAGCTGATACGAGGATGTGCCGTACTTGGAAAGATCCAGCGGGAACTCCGCCTCGCCCTTGTCGTCGGTCTGGCGCTCGCCGAGCGGCTCGGTATAGCCTTCTTTCGCGTGTTGCGGATCGAAGAATCGGTAGTCCGGATAATCGCGGAACACCGGGAACACAGGCGCAAGACTCAAAGTCGCTTCGACCTTGCGATCCTGCGCCGGCGTGCCGAACAGGTTTTGCAGGATAAAACGCGCCTTCAAGTCGTCGGGCTTGACCCAGCCTTCGACAGCCGCACGCGACAGCCGCGCTTCGGCTTTCATCCGATCCGGCAGGAATTCCTTGATCTGTACGCCAACCGAGCCGATCTGCACGTCGGCTTTTCCATCTTTGACAATGTATAAATTGACATTCCAGCCGCCGGTCGGCGCGCTTTCCTGCGTGGTGTAGGAAATCTCATCGAAGCCCGCATCGTTCAGGCGCAGCTTGCGCCGCTCGACGCTGACGCCGCGCGCGTCGAGGATTTCCGCTTCCAATGGAATGCCCGTCAGCGGCTTGGCCCAGTCGGCCGCGCGCACGATGAGGCCCACATGGAACGTGTCGCCGGGCCGGTAGATGCCGCGATCGGAAAACAAATACGCACTGAGCTTGCCCGCGTCTTTCGCATTGCGTTCGCCGCCGATGTCGAAGCGCGAGTAATCGAGCATGCGGTCGCGCCCGGACACCGGCAGGAACGACAGGTCGTCGCCCTTGTGCACGACATACATTGCCGGCGATTTCTCGCGCTGCAATCCTTCCAGCGTATCGAAATGCACATGGCCATCGTGGTCGCTGGCCTTGGTCATCACGGTCTGGCCGTTGCGGCCGATGACGTCGACATTCGCCTCACTAACTGGCGTGCCGGCATGGATCGATTGCACATAGACGTCCTGGCTACCGTCCAGCGACTTCTTCATGATCACGCCGAGATCCGTGACTACGATCATGCGCGAGTCGCCGAGACCGATATCGCTATCGCCTTCGCCCGAATCGCCTTCGCCTTCATCGGCCGTCGCGGATTCGCTGTCGCCTTCCGCGGTATCGGCTTGGGGATCGACCTGTTTCGCGACGGGTTCCGGCTTCATCTTGCTCAGCTTGAGCAGGAACACGCCGTGTTTCGCGTTGGCGCCGCTGCCGAAATACTGGCCCAGGTCCACGCCCTCGAAATGCGCCTTGCCGGGATCGGTCTCGTCGAACGCGACCTTCTGCACGAATCGCTCAGTGATCTGGTCCGCACTCAGCGAGCCGAGTTCGGGCTTGGCGTAGCTGCCGTGATTGAAGCTGACCAGATGTTGCAACTGATCGGGAAGCACGCGGGCGATTTCCAGCTCCATGCCCGGAACGTTGCGCGCGACCACGGCGATGCGTTTTTCGCCAGTCAATGACAGCAACGCGCCGTCGGCCATGAAGCGCAACATTTTTGCGTATTCGGGCACCTGGACCATTTCCGTGCTGGTCTTGCCCAGCACGTAACCGCCGAACGACTTCAGGCCCTTGTTGATCTTTATGAAAATGTACCTGCCCGGATCGGCGTGGAACTTGAAGCTGTGCAACTCGGCGAATTCGTGTTCGGTCGGCACGGCTTCCAGGGTGAGTGCCTGCGACTGCTTCAATAAATCTTCGCCGACTTCGCTCGTGCTCCAGGGATAATTTTCGGTGCGCTGATCTTCGGGAGTCTTCTGGTTGAACTTCGGCAACAGCCACGCCGTCACCGCTTTTGTCGTATCGCGCTCGTTGACCGCTTGCGACGCCTCGACGACCAGCACCTGCTCAGGCTCGAACTTGGCGTTGTCGACCAAGGTCGCACTGACGCTGCCGATCTGCAGGCTGTACAAGCCGGGGATGGCCACCGTGCCTTCCAGTTTGTCGACGGCGGGACCACCACGCGCCGCATGCGTACCGGCTGCGATCGCAATCGACAATTCGGTGTCGTTGAGCGGAATGGCCAGCGGCTCGGAATGCACATACGCATTGAGCTTGCGTTCGTCGTAGGTCACGACGAATTTCTTCGCCGTAAACGTCTTCTTCTTGGCTTCAGCAAGTTTCAGCGTGATGAGCTTCTCAAAGCTCGCCGGATCAACCGGATGGCTGAAGGTGATATGGATGACACCCTTCTTGGCGGTCGCATCCTGCGGGTCCTGGTAAAACTCGCCTTGCGGAGCACTGGCTGTGAATGCCGCGCTGCTGAATTCGGTTCGATCGCTGTCCATCTTCACGTGTTCGGCAAACGCGAGTTTGCGATCGAAGCGCAGGTCGTACTTCTGGCCCACCGGCCAGTCATCCTTCGGCTGAAAATCCAGTTCCTGATCGCTGACCCAGGTCCATTGGCCAGCGAGTTCGGGCTTCATATCGATGCCGGCCGTGGCTTGCTTGCCAACGAGCGCCAGTGGGGCGGCGGATCGGCTGAAGCGGATCACCAGCGGATGCACCTCAATAGGAGTCGAACCGTAATCCGTCAACGGCGGCGCCTGCACCTGGAACGTGACCGGCGCTTCCTCGATCGGGCGCGGGCGATTCTGGTATTCCCGGTAGCCGTACCAGCCCCCGGCGCCGACGACGATCAAGGCTGCCAGGATCGAGCCGAAACGCTGTGGATGCGCACGCACGACCGTCGCACCGCGCTGAGCCCCTGTGCCAATGGTGCGCATCCAGCCGGGCGCGCTCCAGGAAAAATCGCCAAGCAGTCGCGTCAGCAGCCAGCGCAAGCCGCGCAGCAGAAGCAGAGGAAGGCGCAACAGAAATCGCAACAAGTCCATGGCAACGTATTCCGAAAGTTCAGAAGTGAAGACGCCGTGAGCGGCGTCCAGGCAATATTAAAAGGTTGATCCCCGATAAAACGTTGAATCGAGGCCAAGGCGCACATCGAGCCGTATATCCGTTCGCTACGCACATGGCCGCACCACCCTCCAATCCTGCCACAGTTGAGCACGGTGACATGATCATTTGCGGGCGCGACTCTGAATTTTAGCGGGCGCCGGGTGGCAAATGTCAGATGGCGGCGAGCGCCTGTTCCAGGTCGGCGATCAGGACCTCAGGCTCTTCCAGGCCAATCGACAGGCGCACCAGACTGAGCGGCGAACTGCCGGGACTGGCGATCGGCGCCTGCGCCGAGGCAACCGCGCAGACCGGGAACATCAGGGATTCGTAACCGCCCCAGGACACGGTCATGAGGAAACGCTTGAGCGCGTCGCAGAAACGTTCGACGGCGGCGACGTCATCCACGCGCAACTGGATCGTCAACAAGCCGCTGGCGCCATGCATTTGCGTCTGCGCCAGAGCGAATTGTGGATTGGATGCCGCGTGCGGGTAGTAGACTCTTTCAATCCTGGCATGGCCTTCAAGAAACGCCAGGACCTGGCGTGCCGTTTCGGCAACGCGCTGCATGCGGATCGGCAAGGTGCGCAGGCCACGAATCAGCAGCCACGCATCATGCGGCGCCAGCACCGCGCCAGCGGTCATGTACGGCCCGCGAAAAACCTCGCGGATAATCTTTTCGCTCGCGCACAACGCGCCGGCAACGACGTCACTGTGTCCGTTCAAGTACTTCGTGGCCGAGTGCGCGACCATGTCGATGCCGAGCGCGATCGGCGACTGGTTCAAAGGACTCGCGTAGCTGTTGTCGCACAAGGTACGAATGCTGTGCGCGCGCGCCAACTGCGCGACAGCAGCCAGATCCTGCATCTCGAACGTCATCGAGTTCGGGCTTTCCAGCACGATCAATTTCGTGGCCGGCGTCAGTGCGCGCTCGAAGTTGCCGATGTCGGTGCCATCGATGAATGTGTGCGTCACGCCGAAGCGCGCAAGCAAATCCTTGAGCAAGGAGCGCGTCCATGAATACGGCTTGTGCACGCAGATCACATGATCACCGGCCGATACGCTGGCCATCACCGCCGCGGTAATCGCACCGGCGCCGCTGCCGAACATCAGGCAATCTTCCGCGCCCTCCAAGGCCGCGACCTTCTTGCGCAGGATTTCGACCGTGGGATTGTTGCCACGCGAATACGTGGTGCGCTTGAATTCGTCGCGGAAAGCCTCGCGGAACGCAGCGACCGTCGGAAACGCAAAGATCGACGTCTGGAAAATCGGCGGAGACACCGCACCACGATGCGCTTCGCGCTCTTCGCCCAGATGATTGAGGATGTAGCTCAGGTCCATATTCAAATACCCGATGGTTTTTTCAATGCCTCTTTCCTGCGATGCGCCATACCTCCAGGATCGCATCGCTCACCACTTGGGGCTTTTCCAGATGGATTGCGTGTCCCGCCCCGGGCACTACACGTTGCTCGCCGCGTTTTGACCATGTCGCAATCCGTGCATTCAGGTCAAACCACAGTTTATCCCTTGCCTGCCTCAACGCCTGCTTGTCAGGCGGCAGTGGTTTTTCCGCTGTTGGGCGCGATCCTTCCGTCAGAACGATCAACGGCATGTCGCCCAGGTCGCGATTGGCGGCGCGCAGTTCATCCTGACTTGCACCAAAATTCTCTTCCTCGGACAGCTGGGCGCGCTGCGCGGCAGCCGTCATCTGGAACTTGATCGTCGCCGCCTGAATTTCCGGGCTCAGCTGTTTTTCCTGCCCGAAGCTGCATTTCTTGTACAGCTCGGTACCTGCGATGAGATGGGATGCCTCGGCCGCAGAAATACATTGACGGCGAAGTTCCCAGCTTGCACCAACGACCTGCGTCTCCCATTGCTCCGGGGTGAGCTGCCGTGGGTCGAGCTTTCGGAAGGATTCGGTCTGGTCCTCGCTCGACGGGTCGACCAGGACCATGCCGACGATTTCCGAGGGATAGGTCGCCGTATAGAGCCTGACATTATTCCCTGCCGAGGAATGAGCGACAATGATGTAGGGTGGCTTGATCAACGCGGCTTGCAACAACCGGTGCAGATCATCGACGATGTTGGCCGCGGTGCTCGGCCGGCGTCCTGGATCGCTAAAGCCCACGCCAGCCCGGTCGTATGAGCATGCGCGCGTTTTCGATGCTACAGCCGGTTGCACAAATCCCCACACGTTTGTCGGATCGGCCATCCCGGAGTCAAAAATTACGGTCGGTGAGCCTTTGCCGCTGCAATACAGATTCAACCTGCGCCCGTGCTCCACCGCGACCAATTGATGAGCGCGCAAGTAGACGGGATCGCGGATCAACGCCGGTACGGGTTGGTCAGCGGCACACGGCCTATTGCCCAGCAGCACAAGCACGCACGCGACGACAAAGCAACGAACCAGCCGTTCCATACTCACTCCCCGAAAAACCCGAGTGCGCTTTTGCCATCGAGAGCGCCTCGGAGCACCTCTCGCATCAAAAACCTTCCGCAATCAACTTTGCGCGATGAATTGGCGCGTCGCATCAGCCAGCGCGGGGTCCTGCAGCGCAAAATGCAGCGTCGCCTTGACAAGCCCGAGTTTGCTGCCGCAGTCGAAACGCGTGCCGTCGAAACGGTAGGCGTAAATTTTCTGCTCGGCCAGCAGCGCGGCAATGCCGTCGGTCAGCTGAATCTCGCCCCCGGCGCCCGGTTTGGTCTTTTCCAGCAACTCGAAGATTCGCCCGGGCAAGACGTAGCGGCCGACGATAGCCAGATTCGATGGCGCAACGTCAGGCTTGGGTTTTTCAACGACGTGCTTGATCAAGGCCGCGCGATCGTTGACCGGCGTTGCATCCACGATGCCGTATTTGTCGGTCTGCTCGCGCGGCACTTCTTCCACAGCAATCGCGCCCGCACTTTCCTTCGCCGCGAATTCCGCCATCTGGCGCAAGGCACCCGCGCCTTTATTCCAGATCAAGTCATCCGGCAGGATCACGCCGAACGGCTCGTCGCCGATAACAGGTTTGGCGCACAGCACGGCATGCCCGAGGCCCAGCGCCTCTGCCTGGGTGACGAAAACGCAGCGCACATGCTTCGGCACCACATTTTGCACGAGTGCGAGAAGCTCCTTCTTGCCGGCGCGCTCTAGCTTCTGTTCGAGCTCGTACGCTGTATCGAAATAATCCGCGATGGAATGCTTGTATCGATTGGTGACGAAGATCAGCGTGTCCGCACCGGCATCGACTGCTTCGTCGACGGCGTACTGGATCAGCGGACGATCCAGCACCGGCAGCATTTCCTTGGCGACAACCTTGGTCGCGGGAAGGAAGCGCGTGCCGAGTCCGGCGACGGGGAATACGACTTTGCGCAGCGGTGGACTCATCAAGGATCCTTCAGGCATTTCTGGTGATTGGAACGACATCAGCGCTCTCCGCATCCTCGCGCCAGGCAAATTCCGGCAACAAATTGCTCAGGCAGCGACGCAGGGTGTCCTCGTCGTATTCGCGTACGGCTTGTGTAGCCTGACGCAACTGCGCGTTCAGCAAATCCCACGACATGCTGCGCGGCTGGGCGAGAAAAATCTTTGCATGTTTCGTGCTCTGGTAACTTTCCTGGGCGTGGAACAATTCCTCGAAAAGTTTTTCGCCGGGGCGCAAGCCCGTGTAGATGATGGCGATATCGCGGCCGGGAATCTTGTTCGCCAGCCGCACCATCTGCTCGGCTAGATAACTGATCTTCACCGGCTCACCCATGTCCAGCGCGAAAATCTCGCCGCCCTGACCAAGCACGCCGGCTTGAAGGATCAACTGGCAGGCTTCGGGAATCGTCATGAAATAACGCGTGATTTCCGGATGCGTGACCGTCACCGGCCCGCCATTGCGGATCTGCTCGCGGAACAGCGGCACCACGCTGCCGGCCGAATCCAGTACGTTGCCGAAACGCACGGTAATAAAGCGCGTCGCGGATTTTGCCGCAAAGTTCTGGCAGAAGATTTCCGCCGCACGCTTGCACGCGCCCATGACACTGGTCGGATTCACCGCCTTGTCGGTGGAGATCAACACGAAGCAGGCCACACCATGGTGATCGGCGGCCTTGGCCACGGCTTGTGTGCCAAGCACATTATTGCGGAATGCCTCGCGCACCTGGGTTTGCAGCAGCGGAACATGCTTGTACGCGGCGGCATGGAAGACGATTTGCGGCTGGGTCGTGGCGAACACGCGTTCGCAGGTAGCCTCATCGCCGCAATCCCCGAGCACGGCGTCGATCAGTAGTTCCGGGAATTCCCTTTTTAGCTCTTGTGCAATTCGATACAAATTATACTCGGACAACTCCAGGATCGTCAGCGCCTCGACGCCGAGCCGTGCGACCTGCCGGCACAGCTCTGATCCAATTGAGCCGCCGCCGCCCGTAACCAGCACGCGCTTGCCGGAAAGGCCAATGCGGATGGCGGTCCAGTCCAGTTGCACCGGATCGCGACCCAGCAGGTCCTCGATAGCGACCTCCTTGAGTTCGTTGAACGCCATGCGCCCGGAAACCACATCCTGCAGGCGCGGCACCGTGCGGAACGCGATGCCGGACTGCTCGCAAGCCTCCACAACGTGCTGCATCTGCGCGTTGCTCGCCGAGGGCATCGCGATCAGGAGCATTTCAGCGGCGACTTCGCCGGCCAGCTGCGGCAATTGGTCCAGCGTGCCGAGCACCGGCACACCGTGCACTTTCGCGCCGCGCAAGCTGACGTTGTCGTCGAGAAAACCCAGCGGCTGGTAGCGGTTTTCACGTAGCAGCTCGCGCACCAGCACTTCGCCGGCGCGTCCCGCGCCGAGCACGAGCACGCGCTTGGCCGGGGCGCGAATACTCAGGTCGAAGCGGCTGTCCTTCCAATAGCGATAGGCCAGGCGCGGCGCGCCGAGAAACACCACCAGCAGCGCCGGATACATCACCAGCACCGCGCGCGGAACGGTGGCAAGACGATTGTAGAGAAACAGCGCGATGGCGATGGCGATTGCACCGAGCAAGCCGGCGCGGACGATATTCCACAGATCCGGAAGACTGGCAAAGCGCCAAAGTCCCTTGTACAAGCCAGTCCACCACAGCACCAGTCCCTGCGCGAGCAGGACCAGGCCGATCTCCGGCGTGAACCAGGTCAGCGCTGGCGGATCGGGCTCCAGGCTGTAACGCAGCCAATTGGTCGCGACCCAGGCGAGCCAGACCATGCCCAGATCGTGCAGGACGACAGCCAGTCGCGGATGGATCGCAGCAATCAGTTTGCGCGGACGCAGGCTCATGAATCCGACTTCACTCTATGTGAGCACCAGCGCTTTCCAAACACCCAGAGGATGACAGCCAGCACGTACACGGCGGCTGCCCAGGCGTATCCGGGCCCGACCCAGGTCACGCGGGGTTGCAGACGATTGATCCACCAGACCACCGGCAACACGACCAGCAAATTCCAGCCCATATACCATGCGACCACACGCACGTGCGACATGCCCGTGCGCGTCATCCACTGATACAGATGTTCGCGATGCGCGCTATACCAGCGCCTTCCGCGCAGCATGCGCGAGAGCAAGGTGCAGCTTGCGTCGACGACGAAAGCGGACGCGGCGATGATGCCACTGGCTGCGGCAACTTGCGGCGTCGACAGCTGCCAGATGATCGCAACCGCAATCAGCATGCCGACCACGCCGCTGCCGACGTCGCCCATGAAGATGCGTGCGCGCGGAAAATTGAATAGCGCGAATCCGGCAATTGCCGCGGCCCACAGACCCAGCTGAAACGAATGCAGCGAGGATTCGTCGCGCAGACACAGCATCGTGAGCGTCGTCAGCACGAAGATCGCCTGCAACGCTAGCAAGCCGTCGATGCCGTCCATGAAATTGTGCAGGTTGATCGACCAGACACAGCCGAAGCCGAACAGCGCAACGACGGCAGCCGTCTCCAGGGGCGTCGTACCCAATTGCGCAGGTGCAATCAGTGCCGCGTGAATCAGCGGCGCGAGCCACATGGCCACGGCCACGAAGTGCACCAGCAACCGCGACCATGCAGGCAATGGCCTGTGATCGTCGATCCAGCCCACGGCGCCAATCAGCGCAACTGCAGCGATCAAGCGCAACGGCGAAGCCGTGGGCGGCGCAAACCAGACGAACAAAGTCAAACCCGCAATCACCGCAATGACGATGCCAAGCCCACCCCCACGCGGTGTCGGCGCCGAATGCGAACGCCGCTGGCCAGGAAGGTCGATCAAGTTTCTCCGGCGCGCATAACGCAGGCTCAGCCACGTGACCAGCGCGGACAACACGAAGCTGGCACACAATGATTCGCACCAAAGGATAGTCGCCGGCTGCAACCACCCGTTCATGGTGTGCTCCTATTCACCCGCGACGCCATGGATTGGCCGCACCGAGCCCCAGGTCTTGCAACTCGGACATTGCCAATGATGCGCCTTGGCGCCAAAGCCGCATTTGTTGCATCGGTACATGGCTTGACCCTCAAGCAGCTTGCGCGTGAGATCCTGCAGAATCAGCAGGTTTTCGCGCGCTTCCCCCTGCGAATTGTGCAACGTGGCACCGATCAATGTCATCAGTCCGCGCACGGAAGGACGCTGGCGAAGCTGGCGGGTGAGAAATTCGATCGCGGCGTTCTCGCCCCGGGTACTCGCGTAGAGCTTGGCCAGGGCGATCACCGGTGAAACGCCGTGCGAGCGTTCGATCGTGTCGACCAGAAAGCGTTCGGCGCGTTGCATCTGCTGCAGGCGCGCGTAGGCATCGAGCAAGGGCTGCAGTACTTCCGGAACGAAATCCACATCTAGCGAGGCAACACGCTCGAATGCCTGCGCCGCCGCATCGACATTGCCCTGCTGCGCTTCCAGATGACCCAGTATGATGTAGGCACGCACGCATTCGGGCTGGCTTTCGAAAGCCTGGTCAAGATGTGCATGCGCTTGCTCGAAGTTTTTCGCAGCACGCGCCTGTTCGGCCTGTTCGCAATGGAACTGCGCGATGACTGGACCTTCGGATTCGCCGCTGATCCTCTCCAGTCGGCGCGCGTGATCGATGGCCTTGTCCCAATCCTTTTCGTGTTGATAGATGCCGATCAAATGCTTGAGCGCCGACGGCACATGCGCATCCATCGCCACCAGATCGGTAAACAAAGTTTCGGCGCGATCGAGTAAGCCCGCGCGCATGTAGTCCTCGCCCAATTCCAGCAGCGCTACGGTTTTTTCCTCATTGCTCAGATTGGGGCGCGCAATCAAATGCTGATGCACGCGGATTGCGCGGTCGACCTCGCCGCGACGGCGAAAAAGATTGCCCAGGGCCAGGTGTGTTTCAACCGTGTCGCGATTGAACTCGGCCAGCTTGAGGAACACCTCGATCGCCTTGTCCGGCTGCTCGTTGAGCAGATAATTCAGTCCGCGGAAATAGCTTGAAGACAGCTCGCTGACGCCGACGCGACGCGAACGCTCACTGCTGCGGCGACCGATATACCAGCCGGAAAATGCCGCGAGTGGCAGCAGCAGCGCCAGCAAAGGCAGGAAGAACGGGGCAATCGCATTCATTTCGCGCGATCGGCAGTTGCAGGCACAACTGCCGCGGTGGCATCAATTGGGGCGTTGCGATCGCGTGTTTTCAGTTCACGCGCCATGCCGCGCACGCGGCGACGCAAGCGCAGCACCAAAGCCAGGTACACAACCAGACCGCCGCTGATCCAACCAAGCAACAACGCCAGCAGCAAGGCTGCACCCTTGGGCGCATGCACGCTGGTGAAATAAAAATCGAAGGGGATGCTGTCGCTGTTCAAGGCACCGAAGACGGCGCCGAGTATCGCAAACAGCAAGGTAAGCAGGATCAATCCGAAACGCATGCACACTTCATCCTGAATAACGTCAGCCTGAATAACATCAGCCTGACTTACATCGACCCTGACTACATATCGGTGCGATCACATCAGCCTGAACACATCAGCTCGAAGTGGAATCGTCCCATCCACGGCCGACCGCAACGCTGAAGCGTCCTAGGCCGGCTTGGCGCGATTGGGCGCTGCAAGCATGTTCACCCGTTCGCGCAATTCCTTGCCGGGCTTGAAATGCGGCACGTGTTTGCCGGGTAGCGCAACCGCGGTGCCAGTCTTGGGATTGCGTCCCATGCGTGGCGGGCGGTAGTGCAGCGAGAAGCTGCCGAAACCACGAATCTCGATGCGCTCGCCGTTGGCCAGCGCGTGGCTCATCTGCTCCATCACGCTCTTGACGGACATTTCGACATCGTTGAAAGCCAGGTGACTCTGGCTTGCGGCCAGGGCTTCAATCAGCTCCGACTTGGTCATGGGCGCGCGATCCGCTGTTTCTGGTTGAGGGAACCGGCACAAACTGACCGAATATCGTGGGCTCAGCCTGTGCCAGTAGTACCGCGATGAAGTGTCGCGTGATCTGCGGCCCTTGCGGGCCGCAGATCAGCCGATATCACTCGGACTTGTTCATCTGCTCCTTGAGCAACGCACCGAGCTTGGTGGTGCCGCCGGAAGCCGACTGGTACTCCTCGAGCGCCGACTGCATGTCGTCGTCGTCCTTGGCTCGGATGGACAGTTGCAGCACGCGGCCCTTGCGATCCATGCCGGTGTATTTGGCTTCGACCTTGTCGCCGACCTTGAAGTGCAGGGTCGCATCCTCGACGCGTTCCTTGGCGATGTCGTTGGCGCGCAGATAACCTTCCACGCCTTCGCCGAGTTCGATCGTGGCGCCCTTGGCGTCGACTTCCTTGACGGTGCCGTTGACGATGCTGCCACGCGGATGCGCCGCCATGAACTGGCCGAACGGATCCTGCTCGAGCTGCTTGATGCCCAGACTTATGCGCTCGCGTTCCGGATCGACGGCGAGCACGACTGCCTCGACGTTGTCACCCTTCTTGAAGTTGCGAACGAGATCTTCGCCGGTGCTCTGCCAGGAAATATCCGACAGGTGGACCAGGCCATCGATGCCGCCGTCCAGGCCGACGAAGATGCCGAAATCGGTGATCGACTTGATCTGGCCAGACACGCGATCGTTCTTCTTGTGGATCGCGGCGAACGATTCCCACGGATTGGCCTGGGTCTGCTTGATGCCGAGCGAAATGCGGCGACGCTCTTCATCCACATCCAGGACCATGACTTCCACTTCGTCACCGACCTGAACCATCTTGGCCGGGTTGACGTTCTTGTTGGTCCAGTCCATTTCCGAGACGTGCACGAGGCCTTCCACGCCCGGCTCGAGTTCGACGAAGCAACCATAGTCGGTGACGTTGGAAATCTTGCCAAACATGCGCGTGCTGGTCGGGTAGCGGCGGGCGATCGCGACCCAGGGGTCTTCGCCAAGCTGCTTGAGACCCAAGCTGACGCGATTGCGCTCGCGGTCGAAGCGCAGCACTCGCACTTCGAGTTCATCGCCGACATTGACCACTTCGGACGGATGACGCACGCGCTTCCAGGCCATGTCGGTGATGTGCAGGAGGCCGTCGATGCCGCCCAGATCCACGAACGCGCCGTAATCGGTGAGGTTCTTGACCACGCCCTTGACCACTGCGTTTTCCTGCAGACGCTCGAGCAGCTGATCGCGTTCTTCCGAATGCTCGCTCTCGACCACGGCGCGGCGGCTGACCACCACGTTGTTGCGCTTGCGGTCGAGCTTGATGATCTTGAATTCCAGTTCCTTGCCTTCCAGAAACACCGGATCGCGCACGGGGCGCACATCCACCAGCGAACCAGGCAGAAACGCGCGGACATCCTTGATGTCCACGGTAAAGCCACCCTTGACCTTGCCGGAAATCTTGCCGGTCACGGTGGCATTGGCCTGCTGCGCTTCTTCCAACTCGTCCCAAACCAGGGAGCGCTTGGCTTTTTCGCGCGACAGGCGGGTTTCACCGAAACCGTCTTCAATGGCGTCGAGGGCAACTTTCACCTCGTCGCCGAGCTTCACTTCGAGCTCGCCCTGCTCGTTGCGGAATTGCTCAATGGGGACGATACCCTCGGATTTAAGTCCGGCGTTGATCACGACAACGTCGTTGCGAATTTCAACGACGATGCCGGAAACGATGGTGCCCGGCTTCAATTTGGCCAGCGTCTGGCTCTGTTCAAACAGTTCGGCAAAACTCTC
This sequence comes from Lysobacterales bacterium, assembly GCA_038244165.1. Lineage (GTDB taxonomy): Bacteria > Pseudomonadota > Gammaproteobacteria > Xanthomonadales > Rhodanobacteraceae > Rudaea. The sequence goes on from JBBRTT010000011.1 coordinate 58,792, forward strand.
AGTCATGTGGGTTCCAAATGCTCTCAAGACCGTCTTCCAAGTGCATGTTTACACTAAGATTTAAGGTCCACCTGTTATGGTACGGATAAACTCCGCACCGTTGCTGTTACTCACCGCCAATAGGGCGATGAGACCGTAGGGTGCGACCTTGCGGTCCACCCAGAATTGTTTCCCGATTGCGTAAAGTTCTACTGCCCCGACAAGTGCTGCGGCCGTACTAGCGCCAGCACCTTCGCGACCACCGTATCGATCGGCATGCCGGTCGAATCGATCAGTACAGCGTCAGTGGCCGGTTTCAGCGGAGCCACGGGGCGTTCGGCATCGCGTACGTCGCGCGCCTGAATCTCGCGCAAAAGGGCGGCAAGTGTAACGCCCAAGCCCTTTTCTTTCAACTGCTTATATCGCCGACGCGCGCGTTCATCGGCACTGGCCGTGAGGAACACCTTGAATCCGGCATCCGGGAAGATGACTGTGCCCATATCGCGCCCGTCAGCCACCAAACCGGGAGCCTTAAGGAAGCTGCGCTGCTTGTCGAAAAGCGCTGCGCGGACGGACGGAATCGCAGCAATGGCCGAAGCGGCCGCCCCGCAGGTCTCGGTACGGATATCGTCGGTCGCATCCAGGCTGTTGACGATGACCCGTGTCTCGCCGCCGTCCTTGGGGTCGCGAAAACTGATCTTGGTCGTCTGCGCACAACGGGTTACGGCATCGGCATCCGACAGATCCAGGCCTTCCATTCCCGCGGCAAAACCGACTGCACGGTACAGCGCCCCGGAATCCAGCAGGTGCCAGCCCAAGGCGTCGGCAACCCGGGCGCTGATGGTGCCCTTGCCCGAGCCGGAGGGACCATCGATGGTGAGGACGCAGATGGGCTTGGAAGTCATCCGCGCATTTTAGCCGGATTCGCCGGGCCGATACTCAGGTCCCCTGGCTGCGCAAAGCAAATCCACAACTATTGGCTAGCTCGAAGAATCCCGGAAACGACGTCGCAACGTTGGCGCAATCGCCGATGCGCACCGGACCGCGCGCACGCAGGCCAGCAACGGCAAAGCTCATGGCGCAGCGATGATCGCCGGCGGAATCGACCTCAGCGCCGACCAAGCTGCCACCCTGGATGATCGCGCCGTCTGCCGTTTCCTCAACCCGGACGCCCAGCGCGCGAAGCCCTGTAGCCATTACAGCGATGCGGTCGGATTCCTTCACGCGCAATTCCGCTGCTCCGCTGATGCGTGTCGTCCCACTCGCTACAGCAGCCGCCACGAACAGGATCGGAAATTCGTCGATCATGTCGGGCACCAGTTCGATCGGCACATCGATACCGTGCAACGGCGCGGCGCGCACGCGCAAATCTGCCACCGGCTCACCACCGAGCTCTCGCGGATTGATTTCTGCGATATCCGCGCCCATCGCGCGCAATGCGTGCAGCAGGCCGGTGCGTCGCGGATTCATGCCGACATCACGCAGCAGCAACTCGGAACCCGGCACCAGCGTGGCGGCAACCAGAAAGAATGCCGCCGAGGAAAAATCGGCCGGTACGCGAATATCGGTCGCACCCAAGCGATGTCCGCCATCCAGCTTCGCCCAACCCGCACCAAATTCGATCGGCCAGCCGAACGCGGCGAGCATGCGCTCGGTGTAGTCGCGTGTCGGGTGCGGCTCGCGCACGCAGGTCTCGCCATTTGCGTACAAGCCCGCGAGCAGGATCGCTGATTTCACCTGAGCGCTCGCCACCGGCAACTCGTAGGCGATGCCGCAAAGTGCGCGTTTTCCACAAATTCGCAATGGTGGCAGGCCGCCCTCGTTCGCATCGATTTTCGCGCCCATGCGTGCCAGCGGTTCTATCACGCGGCGCATCGGCCGTTGCGACAAGGATTCGTCGCCGATCAGGGTCGTATCGAATTGCTGGCCGACCAGCAGACCGGTCAACAGGCGCATGCCGGTGCCGGCATTGCCACAATCGATCGCCGTGGCGGACGTATGCAGACCATGCAGTCCGGCCCCATGAACGATGCGCTCGCTGGCACGCGGCGCCTCGATGCGGACGCCCATCTGCGCGAACGCGCGCGCCGTCGCGCGCGTATCCTCGCCTTCCAGGAAACCGGCTATGTGCGATGTGCCCTCGGCCAGCGCCGCAAACATGATCGCCCGATGCGAGATCGACTTGTCGCCGGGGACGCGCGCATCGCCGTGCAACGGCCCGTTCGACGCGCTGAACCAGTCGCTCACTGCAGCGCATCCAGCAGGCGCTGGTTTCCCGCGCGCGTGCCGACGCTGATACGCAGGAATTGCGGCAAGCCGTAGCCGCCCATCGGTCGCACGATTACGCCGCGTTCGAACAGCGCACGCTCGATTAGCGCCGCGTCGCGGGCGAAATCGATCAATACGAAATTCGTTTGCGAAGGCAGAACACGCAGGCCGCGCTTGCGCAACTTTTCGCTCAGCCATTCGCGCTCGTCTCGGTTCCATGACTTCGCGCGCGCGACGTACTGCTGATCGGCGAGCGCAGCTTCGGCAGCCGCCAGGGCTAGACCGTTGACATTGAACGACTCGCGCAGCCGCTCCAGGACCGCAGCAATTTGCGTTGCGCTGATGGCGTACCCCACACGCAATCCCGCAAGCGCATAGGCTTTGGAAAAAGTACGCGTCACGATCAAATTGGGATAGTTCGAAATCAGGCGCAACGCCGAGCTCAGTTTTGGATCGACGACGAATTCCTGGTAAGCCTCATCCACCACGACAAGGGTCGTCGTCGGCACACGCTTCAGGAATGCTTCCAGCGCCGCGTCATCGAACCATGTGCCGGTCGGATTGTTCGGGTTGGCGATGTATACAATGCGCGTGTCGGCTTGAATCGCGCTAGCCATCGTCTCCAGATCATGGCCCAGCGGCATCGCTGCATGATCGCGCGGCATCGCCGGAACGCGAATGGCGCGCGCACCCGCTGCCGCTGTGGCGATCGGGAACACCGCGAAGCCGAATTCGGAAAATACTATCGACGTGCTTACGCCGGCAAAACACTGTGCGATCAACATCAGCAGCTCGTGCGAGCCATTGCCTAGCGTAATTTGCGCGGGGTCAACGCGATGCTGCCGCGCCAGCGCTGCTTTCAGCGCCCCGCCTTGCGGGTCGGGATAGCGGAATATCTCCGGCAGCGCCGACTGGATCGCGGCGAGCGCGAGCGGACTCGGGCCGAGCGGATTTTCGTTCGATCCGAGTTCGGCGAGAACGTCGCCGAAGCGTTTGCGCAGTGCGGGCAAATCGTGGCCTGGATCGTAGGCGCGCAGAGCCCGTGTAGCGGAGTTTGCAAGCGCGGCGGCGTCGAACTCCACGTTCAGGGCACCGCCACCGGATAGGATCCCAGCACCTTGATCTGCGCCGCCTGCGCCTTGAGTTCGGCGAACGCCTTTTTCATCGCATCATCTTCGACATGGCCGGCCAGATCGATGAAGAACGCGTACTCCCACTTGGCCTGGTGCGATGGCCGCGACTCGATGCGGTTCATGCTGATGCCATGGCGTGCAAACGGACTCAGCACATTGAACAGCGCGCCTGGCTGATCCTTGATGAAGACCAGTGCCGAGGTGCGGTCGTGTCCCGACGGCGGAAAAATTTGCCGGCCGAGCACCAGAAAGCGCGTGGTGTTGTCGTCGCGATCCTCGATCGGACTGACGATCACCTTGCGCAGGCCATACACGTGTCCGGCGGATTCACCCGCGATCGCCGCGGCGTCATCGGCGTTGCGTGCGCGGCGTGCCGCTTCGGCATTGCTCGACACCGGCAGCTTCTCCGCTTTCGGCAGGTTGCCGCGCAGCCAGGCTTTGCACTGGGCGAAGGACTGCGGGTGCGAGTACACGCGTTCGATGTCTTCAATGCGTCCGGTGCGCGACAGCAGGAACTGGCGCACACGCAATTCCACTTCTCCACAAATTTTCAAATTGGAGGTCAGAAACATGTCCAGCGTGATCTGGATTGTGCCCTGCCCCGAGTTCTCCACGGGCACCACACCGAAATCGGCGCTGCCGCTTTCGACTTCCTGAAAAACCTCTTCGATGCTGCTCAGCGGAAGGCCGTGAGCGGAATGACCGAAATTCTTGCGCACGGCCTGTTCGCTGAAAGTACCTTCAGGCCCCAGGTAGCCGATCTTGAGCGGCTCCTGCTGAGCCAGGCACGCCGACATGATCTCGCGAAACAAGCGCACCAGCATTTCGTCAGACAGCGGACCTTCGTTGCGATCCACGACCATGCGCAGCACCTGCGCCTCGCGCTCCGGCCGGTAGTAGTCGACCGCAGCCTTGAGCGAGCCCTTGGCCTTGCCCACCTGATGCGCCCAACCGGCGCGCTCGGCGATCAATTGCTGAATCTGGCGGTCGATCGAATCAATGCGTTGCCGCGCATCGGCCAACGTCGGCGGTGCGGCAGCGGCAGCTTTCTTCTTCGGCATCGGATTGGCCTGTCAGTGAGCTAACGCGTCAGTGGGCGATGGCACGAACGGAAAGAATGCCCTCGATCTTGCCGATGGACTCCACCAGCGCTGCGCTGGCCGGCGAATCCAGGTCAATCAGGGTGTAAGCGATATCGCCACGGGAAGCGTTGTGCATCTGCGCGATGTTGACGCCAGCCTCGCCAAGCACGTGCGAAAGCTGGCCGATCATGTTCGGCCGGTTCTGGTTGGCGATGCACAGCCGGGCCGCACCAGTACGGCTCATGCGCGTATTCGGGAAATTCACCGCATTGTGCACATTTCCATTTTCCAGGAAATCGCGCAGTTGATCGACGACCATCAGTGCACAATTTTCCTCGGCTTCGCCGGTCGATGCTCCCAGGTGCGGCAGCCCGACGACGCGCGCGTCGCCGAGCAGATCGGCACTGGGAAAATCGGTGACGTAACGGCCGATGCGGCCGCTGGCGAGTCCCTGCTTCAGGGTGGCCGGGTCGATGATGCCTTCACGGGCGAAGTTGAGCAGCACCACGCCGGGCCGCGCCAGTTCCAGAGCGCTTGCGCCGAAGATACCGCGGGTGGCGTCGTTCAGCGGCACGTGGAAGCTGATGTAATCCGACGCCGCATACAACTCGTTCAGCGAGCTGGCCTTGGCCACGTCCGATGACAATGCCCATGCGCCATCCACAGTCATGTGCGGATCGAAACCGAGCACGCGCATGCCGAGCGCGTGCGCGGCATTGGCGACTTTTACCCCGATCGCACCGAGACCGATCACGCCCAGCGTTTTGCCGGACAGCTCACTGCCGACGAAACGCTTTTTTTCCGCTTCCACGCGATGGTGCAGATCGTCGCCCGCATTCAACCCGCCGACAAAGGCCAACGCGTCACTCAGGTTGCGCGCGGCAATCAGCATGCCGGCAACGACCAGTTCCTTTACTGCATTCGCGTTCGCGCCTGGCGCGTTGAACACCGGTACGCCGCGCTTGCTGAATTCAGCGACGGGAATGTTGTTCACCCCCGCGCCCGCGCGCGCGACCGCCTTGATCGAAGCCGCGGGCGCCTTGCCGTGCATGTCGGCCGAACGCACCAGGATCGCATCGGGTTCGGCAACGTCGTTGGCGACAGCGTACAGATTCGCCGGCAGGCGGCTCAGGCCATTCTTGGAAATATTGTTGAGTGTCTGGATCTTCAACATCAGGAATTTCTCGCAGCAAAGTCACGCATGAAATCAGCCAGCGCCTGCACGCCTTCCAGCGGCATAGCGTTGTACAGCGAAGCACGCATGCCGCCGACGGCGCGATGGCCCTTGAGCGCCATCAAACCGGCAGCTTCGGATCCCTTGAGGAAAGCCGCATCGAGTTCTTCGCGCGGTAGCGTGAACGGTACATTCATCCACGAACGCGCTGACTTTTCCACCGGATTCTTATAAAAATTCGACTGATCGATATAGCCATACAGCAAATCGGCCTTGGCTCGATTGCGCGCGCCAATCGCACTCAAGCCGCCTTCGGCGATCAGCCATTCGAAGACCAGGCTCGCCAGATACCAGCCGAACGTATTCGGCGTGTTGAGCATTGAGTCATTCGCCGAATGCTCAGCGTAGTTGAAGATCTTGGGAATATCCTTCGGGCAGCGCGCCAACAGGTCTTCGCGCACGATCATGACGACGAGGCCCGAAGCGCCGATATTCTTCTGCGCACCGGCGTAGATGATGCCGAACTTCGACACGTCGATGGGACGCGAAAGGATGTCGGACGACATGTCCGCGACCAGCGGCACCGCGCCGACATCGGGAATGTCCTGGAACTCGACGCCGTGGATGGTTTCATTCGGGGTGTAGTGCACGTACGCGGCGCCGGGGTTGAGCTTCCAGTCCGCGCGCGGCGGGATGGTGGTGAAATTGCCCGCCTCACCGCTCGCCGCAATGTGCACCTGCGTCAGGGGCTTGGCCTCTTTTGCCGCCTTCTCGCCCCAGGCTCCGGTGACGACATAGTCGGCCGCCTGATCCCTGCGCGCGAAATTCATCGGAATCTGCGCGAAATGCTGGGTTGCACCACCCTGCAGGAACAGCACTTTGTAGTTTTGTGGAATTTGCAGCAACGTGCGCAGGTCGCGCTCGGACTTCTGCGCCAGGGCGATGAAATCCTTGCCACGATGGCTGATTTCCATCACCGACGCTCGCGCAGTACCCCAGTCGAGAAGGTCGGCCTGAGCCTTGCGCAAAACACTTTCCGGGAGCGCCGCGGGACCGGCGGCGAAGTTGTAGGCACGACTCATGGGTAGCTCCGACAGGAGTCCCATTATGCCGCGCCGCAGCAATTAGGCAACAGCGTTCGTTGTCGGACGCCCGTCCAGGCTCAAACCGGTATCCAGGACCTGTTCCATTGCTTCCAGCGGCAACGCCGGCGCATACAGAAAACCTTGCGCCGCGACACAGCCCAAGCCGCGCAGCAGCTCGGCCTGTTCGGCCGTTTCCACGCCTTCGGCGATCAGGCGCAGTCCCAGGTCTTCGGCAAACCCGGTGATCGTGCGCACAATGGCGCGATGGCGGAAATTCGTCACCATGTCGCGCACGAAGCTGCGGTCGACTTTGAGTGCATCGAACGGAGATGTGGCGAAGGAATCAAGCGACGAGTAGCCGGTACCAAAGTCATCGACCACCAGGGAAACGCCCAGCTCCTTGAGTGCATTGAGCGTCGCTTCGGCTTCGGCGCGGCCGCCACGGAAAATGGTTTCCGTGATTTCCAGCGACAAGGTCGCCGGATCGATCCCGGTACGTTTGAGCACGCCGCGCAAAGTTTCGATCAGGTTGCGATCGGCGAACTGGCGCTCATCCATGTTGACGCTGGCGCGCAGCTTCGCGTGTGCCGGGTAGCGCCGCTGCCAGCGCAACAGATTGCGGCAGGTCTGCTCCAGTACCCACCAGTCGAGCGCAACGATCAAGCCGGCTTCTTCGGCCACATCGAGAAATTCAGCCGGCAGCAGCAGGCCGCGTTCCGGATGCTGCCAACGCAGCAGGGCTTCGCAGGCGCTGATGCCGCCGCTGTTCAGATCGACGATGGGTTGATAGAAAATCTGGAATTCGCCGCGCTCCAGGGCGAAGCGCAAATCCGTTTCGATTTTCAGGCGCGCGCGCGCCGCGGCGTGCATGGCTTCGTCGAAGATGACATACGCCGATTTGCCGCTGGCCTTGGCCCGATACATCGCGGTATCGGCATCGCGCAGCACCTGGTCGGGCGACTGATAGTCCGGATGACCCAGCACCACACCCAGGCTGGCGCCGGAAAACACCCGGTGGCCATTGACCTCGAACGAACCACCCAAAAGGCTCAGCACACGCTGCGCCATTTGTTCGGCGCGCGCGCGCGGACAGGATTCGTTCGGCAGCAAAGTAAATTCGTCGCCGCCGTAGCGCGCCACCAGGCAATGCGGCCCCAGATTCTGGCGCAGGCTGTCGGCGATCTGGATCAAGAGCAAATCACCGCTGGCGTGTCCCAGGCTGTCATTGACCACTTTGAAACCGTCCAGATCCAGAAACAGCACGGCGTAGTCGCTCGCGCCGCCGGAACGCGCACTGACGATCGCCTGCGCCAGCTCCTGTTCGAAGAAAAGGCGATTCGGCAGACCGGTGAGCAGGTCGTGGCTGGCGTTGTATTCCAGCTGGCGCTGTCCACGGCGCTGTTCGGTGACGTCGCGGATGGTGCCGCTAGTGCATTGCCTGCCGTCCATCTCGACGCTACCAGCGCTCACCACGACTTCGATGCGGCCGCCATCCTTGCGCGCCAGGATCACGCTGTAGTCGCCCTTGTTCGGCTCGCCGGCGCGACGCCGCTGATAGCGGGTTTCCTGTTCGTCGATGGATTCTTTCGGCACCAGCAAGCGGAAGTCGGCACCGATGAGCTCGCTCTCCTCGTAGCCGAACATTTCCGCGAATGCCTGGTTGACGTAGGTGTAGCGATCTTCGCGCATCAGGTACACGCCGACCTGGCTGTGCTCAACCAAGGTGCGATAGCGCGCTTCGGACTGCTGCAACGCCTTCTCGGCAACCCTGCGTGCGGTGATGTCTTGCGCTGAGCCTTCGACGTGCAAAACCTTGCCATCGTTGTCGAACACGGTGTGCGCAGAGATCTCCACCGTCACTTCGGCGCCGTCGCGTTGCAACGCCACGAACACGGCGCCATCCAATCGGCCCTCGGTCATCAGTGTCTGGATCATGCGCTCGCGATCTTCGCCATGTGCGTATATCTGGCGCATGTGGCTGATGCCGGACAGCAAGGCCGCGGCGTCTGGATAGTTCAGGATTCGCGCAAGCGCATCGTTTGCCTGCAGCAGGCGCCCATCGGGGTGGCTCTGGAACATTCCAGTGACCGAATTCTGGAACAGCGCACGGTACTTTCGTTCCGCATCGGCAATTGCCTGTTGCTGGCGGCGATCATCGGTGATGTCCTGGATCGTGCCCGTGCTCGCGATCTCTCCGTTGAATTCCACCGCGGACGCGCGAATCCGAATCAGCCGGCGCACGCCATCCTTTCGCTGCACCAGGACTTCGTAGTCCTGCATCGAACGCGAGCCATCCTGTTGCGATTTGCGGCGCGCATTCTGGACTGCGCTTGATTCGGGTGCTACGAAATCCATGTAGGACCGATTGAGCAATTCCTCGGTGGTGCAGCCGAGGATGTCGGCGAGCGTCTGGTTCGCGAACACGATGTGCTCATGCAGCACCAGGAATACGCCGTCGCGGCAATTCTCGATCAAGGTCTTGTACAGGGCCTCGGATTGGCGTAGGCGCGCTTCAGCTTCCATCTGCTCGGAGATATCGACCACCGAGCCTTCAAAGAACAGCACACGGCGTTCGCCATCGCGCACGATGCGCGCGTTTTCCGTTATCCACACCAGGCTACCATCGCGGCGGCGTACCTGCGCCCGCTCGTTCTCGAACTGTCCGCGCTCATCCAGGATCGCGAACAGGCGCGCGCTGTGCGCCGTATCGGCGTAAAGCGAGCTCGCCCGCGAACCGCTGGTTTCAGCGAGCATTTGCGCCGGCGAGTCGTAACCGAAAGTCCGCGCCAATGCCGGATTGACGTCGATCCAGCCCCCGTCCGGCAGGCTGCGATACAAGCCTTCGGCTGCAGCCAGGAACAACGCTCGGTAACTGCCCGGATCGGTAGTCGCTATCTTGTCGCCGGCGCCAACGCCGCTGACTTGCTGGAAAATCGCCAACGCGTATTGAGCCGACCCTTGTTCGAATATCTCGCAGGAAAGTGTGGCTTCGCGCTCGCCTCCGTCGCGTGTTCGAAATACCACCCGCTTGCTGCACAAGCGACGCTCACTGCGCAGATGTGCCCAGATCGTCGCGCGCGTTTCCGGACTTGGCCAGAAATCCACTTCGACCGAGCGCCGGCCGACGACTTCATCGCGCGCGTAACCCAGCTCGCTCAGGAAAGCGGGATTCACGTCGACAATCCGCCCGTCGCTGGCATCCATGACGACAACGAGGCTCGACGAAAACCGGAAAGCGCCGGCGAGGTTCATCCCCTTCCATCACCCGCTACGAACTTTCGAAAAGTCAGTATACCGCTGCAAAAGCGGTGCCGCTCAAGCGGGCATTTTCAAGCGCAACAGCCAGGAGCCGGCTGATGAAGAATATGCTGCGCCGCGTCAGTTTGGCGCGCAGCCACCGCGAACGCGACGTCGGGTCAGACCTTGACGAAAAGCAGCACGGCGATACCCAGACCGATCAGGGCGGCGGCGCCGATCAACCACCAGATATCGTTGCGGTTGCGCTCATCGGCAACCGCGCGCTGCGGCGGGTCCGGCGTGCGTATCGCTTGCATGGTCTGCGTGATGTTCGGCGCCTCATCCGTGGCAGCGACACTCTCGCTACGCCCCGGCAACCCGGGCGCTTCGAGCAGGAAACGGTTGCGATCGAACGCTATCTGGTCGTCCGGATGCAACACGGCGTCGCGCACCTGCACCCCGTTGACGAACGTGCCGTTCGCCGAGCCCAGGTCACGCAGGAAGATTCCGTCGCCGGAATTTTCGATGACGGCATGGCGACGCGACATCTCCGACTCATCCAGAATCAGATCGCATTCGCTGCCGCGACCGATCACCAGCCTGCCGCGCACCGGCACGATCTTGCCGAAGTAGCTTCCCGAGACGCCGCGCAGTACCACCTTCGGCGGCACCATGCGCAAGCGTGTTGCGGATGCCTCCGCTTCAGGCGTGGCCTGGTTGGTCACAGGTTTCGGCGACGGCACGGTGGTGCGGATGCTGTCGTCGCGATCGGGCTTGAGAATGAATTGAACGGTATCAAGGCTCACGATATCCCCCAATCGCAGGAGGGCTTTTTCTCGCACCGGGCGCGCGTTCACATGCGTGCGTGCCTGCGAGTCCAGAACGCTGAGCACCAGACTGCGCTCATGCACGCCAAGGCTGACGTGGTGCGCAGCTACGCCAGGTCGTTGCAAGACGACCGTATTGTCGGACGCCGCGCCAATCGCCGTGTCACCGGAACCGATCAGCACATCGTCATTTTCTTTGTTCGGAAAGTACAGGCGCATTGAGAGCTGCGGTCACTTCTCGATTGGGTGAATGTAACACAGCAGCGCACATGCGCAGCGCAGCCGACTTTACCACCGTGCGTACACATCCAGCAGAACGCGATTGGTGTAATGATCCACTTCGTCGCGCATTTCATGGAATGCTGCTAGACGCATGCTCCATGTGGCATCGATTCCGTAGCCGATCCAGGGCATCACGCCGCGCGACCAGCTATGGAACCACCAGTCGTCGGAATTAAAGGCGGCCATAGCGGCATCGCGCTGGATGCGCTGGTCGGCTAGGCCGAATTCCCAGCCGTGCGGCTGGCGGCTGTCGCCAAGAACCACGCTCAGCCGCGCTCCATTGCGATCGGCATCGGCACCCAGATTGCGCAGCAGATCCAGGCGTGCTTCCAGCGGCCAGCCACCGGGGTGGAAACGGCCGACCAGTTGCAGATCCAGCAGATGGTAGTCGCTGACCAACTGACCACCGACACGAACATTCGTGCGCGACTGCCCTTGTCGGGTCAGTTGCCGCAGGCTGGAGAAATCCAGATAGGATAAAAGTATACCGGCGCTGGTCGGTGCACCTTCATGCCAACGATAGGCAGCCTGGATCGCTCCGATGCGCGAGTCATCGCCGTACGGCAGATTGCCGGTGAAATAACCAGCGACCAGGGATATGCGATCAAGCTCGGTCGGCGCAAACGAAGTCTGGCCGCTGACACCAATCGGGCGCAAGTCCTGATCCCACACCAGCGGCGACAGTTCCAGCGGGAACGGGGATTTTCCGGCGAGCAGGGTCGTGTTTTCGCTCAGATGCCAGCGCAGGAACAACTGATCCAGGGCGATATCGTTGCTGCGTTCATTGAGATTGTTGCGGCGATCCTGGGAATTGTCGTCGCTGGATGCAGCAAGTTTGATCGCACCGCCGAATTCCAGATTTGGGATGGGATCCCAAAGCGCGCCGAGGCGCGCGCGACCGAACGTGCGTTGCAGCGAACTGTCCGCGCGCGGGATGCCGGTGACGTGATCCTGGCGCAGCATTACATCGCCGAACCACGACCACACTTGAGTGGCCGATTCGTCGGACTGCACGACCAGCGGATCGTCAGCGGCCAAGGCGACGTTACTTGCCAGAGCCGACAACAACGCTAAGCAACAGGATTTAAGCAAGGCGTTTCCCCATGCAACCGCGCGTTCACCTCGCGAACTTGCTTCAAGAATGCGCCACAACCCTATGAAAAATCAAGCCCTAAGCTGCCCAAGTGCTTGGGCAAGCTCAACTGCAGACGGATAACGATCATCGGGACGCCGTTGCAGGCAACGCATAATGATGGCTTCAAGCATCGGGGGAATCTCCGGCCAGTGCTCGGATGGCCTGATCGGGGCCTGCTGCATCTGGGCCATATAGATCTCCATCGTGTTGGTGCCGCTGAACGGCAATTTGCCGCAGAACATCTCGCACATCAGCACGCCGCTGGAGTAGATATCGGCGCGCTGATCCACTTCGTCGCCGGCCAGTTGCTCAGGCGGTGAGTAGTTTGGCGTGCCGAGGAAGGTTCCTGGTTGCGTATGTCCGGGGGCCGCGCGGCGAATCGGCCGGGCGATGCCGAAATCCATCAGCTTGGCGTTGCCGGTCTGTTCCAGGATCAGGTTTTCCGGCTTGATGTCGCGGTGCAGGACACCGACTTCATGCGCGGCTGCAAGGCCAGCGCACAGCTGGCGCGCGATGCGCAACCCAGCCGAGTACGGAATGCGATGGGTTTCATTGAGCAGGTAGCGCAAGGTCAGGCCACGCACGTATTCCATCGAAATATACGGGTGCCCGTCGACCTCGCCGAAATCAAATGTGCGCAGGACGTTTGGATGGGTGATTTTTCGCGCCAGCTTGATCTCGCTCTTGAGCCGGTCCAGGTGTTCGCTGTCTACCAGCGCGGCCGGTTTAAGCATTTTCAGTGCGACGACGTCGTCCAGGTCCAGGTCGTGCGCCTTGTAAACGACACCCATGCCACCGGAGCCCAGCTCGGACAAAATGCGGTAGCGCCCGCCGAACACCGTGCCCGCCTCCAACGCTAGCGTGCGGCTGGTAGTTCTCACGCGCATGCCGTCGGCCGCGGCCGCCGCGCCGCTCGGCACCACGGTCGGAGCCTCGCTCTCGGAAACCGGCGGCGCAGCCGGTTGCGCCGGCGCCGGCAAATCGTTGAATGCGGAAACCGACAGCGCATAGAAGCGTTTGCCGCTGGCCACGCCAGTGGCGACTGCGAGCCGGTGTTCGCCGAGCAATGTCTTGATCTCGTCGCCGCTTTGCCGCGTGAGCAAAGTCTGCCCCGCTGCGGCTTCGGGAATAAGCCGATCAAGATGCAGCATCGCCGTGCCGAGTAGAGCGTCGCGGATTTCCGTCCCGGTCTTTACACCACCGCGCACCAGTGCCCCGGATACCAGAGCCGCGGCCGGCAATGCAAATCCTTGGCTTTGCGTCTGCTCACGAATCTGTGCCAGCGCGCGCAGGGCCGATGCCCAACGGTGCTCGCCCGCGAAACCCAACACAAAACGCGTCCCGGCAACTTGGGCAACACTGGCTCCCGCACTGCGAGCGGCAGCATCGGCGGCCGCAGCGACGCGACCGAATCGTTCCAGCCCCTGCTCCGGCGTCACGTCGGACGGCAACAGATCACGAAACTCCACACTGAGCAAACTCAGCGTTTCGCGCCGCGCCGGTTCCGGCGTACGCGCCGTAGGGATTTGCGCCCTTGAAGGGGTCACCTCCATCTGTTCGCGCGCCGGGTCTGGCAGGAAGCGCGACAAATTGCCGACATAGCCTTCGATGTCGCTTTTCTCGCGCAAGTCCGACAGCAGCGAATCAAATGCGCGCGACAGGCGCGCAAGCTCGTCGTTACCTTTCAGCCCGATCTGGGTCTTGTAGTTTCCAGCCGCCGCCTGCTCGGCCGCCTTGGCCATCGTCCGCACCGGGCGCAAAATGCCTTTGGCCAGCAGATACGACAGCAGCAGCGCGACCACCATCGACACCAATCCGCCGATCACGACCCAGTTGAGGATGTCGCGATAGCTCGCCGCAATCTTGTCGGTCGAAGTGAGCGCGAGCACGGCACCGAGGCTGCCCTCGCCTTCGCTCGCCGTTGGGACCAGTTGCGCGCTCCATTCCTGTCCGCCAAAACGCAGCGGTAAACGGGCGATCGGATGTCCTGCAGCGACCGCCGCGACCACATCGGGTGTCTGCGCCGCCATGGCTTCCTGAAGTGCCTTGGCGCCTGCCTCGTCCAGCGAACTGGCGACAAGTTGCACGTGCTTGTCGGCCGGAAGCCAGAACGCGATCTGCGCGCCACTGACCTTGGCGACTTGGCGGCTCAATTCGTCGTTGACGCTTTGCGCTACCAGCAAAAATCCGACCAGGTCCTGATCCTGCGCCAGCGGCATGATCGCCGCCTGATAGAGTTTATTGCCCTGTCGCCAGTAGCCGCTGAACGGCGAAGCCTTCGCAATCGCCGGACGCACCAGCGCGTCCTCGCCGAGGGATTCCTTGAATGCCTCGGTCTGATCGGTGCGTCCCAGCACCATGCCCTTGGCATCCAGCACGATGCCGAGATCGAAGCCGTATTGGCTCTGGCGTTCCTTGAGCAAATCCGGGATCGACTTCGTATCCACTTCAGTGTTGTCGCTTAGGCCGGGCAGATTGCTGCTGGTGCCGCCCGCCTGCGATACGTATTTGGCCGTACTCGGGTCGGCCGCAATCAGTTGGGCCTTGAGCTGCAATTCTTCCAGACGGCTCTGCTCGAATTCCTTCTGCACCGCGCCACTGGTCGCCAGTGCGCTGTCGACTGCGCGCTGGGCGATGCGCCCGCCTTCGATATAGGTGACGACGATGGCGGTACCGACCGCGAGCGCAATGAGGAATGCCGAGCCGAGAAAGAACTTGATTGCCAACGGCAACGTAAACCCAGTGCGAGCCCTGGCGCCGGGGGGGCCGACGACCGCTGCACCTGGGCCGGCACCCGGACCGCTGGCTCCAACTTCACCGGCTCCAATTTGATTAGTAGCCGCCATCACTGCTCCTGCCATAGGGCTTGCCGAACTTGTTCATATGCGCTGGCACGCGGCGCTGGCTCAGTTCCAGCGGCACGACCAGGGGTTTGTCTGCAGCACCTGCCGTGATGACGGTATGCCACGGCGTTGCGCGATCCTGCCAGACCACCAGATCGCCTTCGACCGCCGGAAGATCAGACAGACGAAAATCACCATTCGCGTCTGGATGGGTGAAGTACGGCGTATCCAGAACCAGGATATGTCCCATCATGGAATGATGCACATTGCAGTAAACGCGCACGTACCCCACATGGGAAAAAGTGACTATTTGCCCACCGCCCTGACCGTAGAGACCGACATCGAAAGAATTGTCTTTCGACGTGGAAAAAGCGTTGTGCAGGATCGGATCCTCATTCGGGAAACGTATCTGGCTGCCCACAGTGACCGCCAGCACTCGCGGCACGAACTGCTTGCGCCGCGTGCCCATGACCGGAACCTGCGTGACCGGTGCGACGGCGGGCGGCACTTTCGGCCGGAAATACACGATCGCGTCCTGTGCCTCCTCGGCACGCAGGGCTTTGCCCTCGGCAGTCAGGTCGATGTGCCCGGTGATGCCGGCGCCAAAGCACCACCCCGGCAGCAAAGTCAGCATTGCGACGAGCAGCACGCGCACGCGGTGTTCCTCCCCGGTATCGATTTCGCAAACCACGCTACAAACACCGTCGTGGCACGGCTTGTGGATTTTGCGGCATCATAGCAAAGGCGACACAGATACCGCGTGCCGCGCGAAAACGCCGTCAAGACGGGCGTTCAAGGAAAGCCCGGTCCAGGGAACCCAAGGAAACACAATGTCGAAAATCGATATTCGCCGCAAACACAGCAAGTCGCACAAAGCGGCCAAGGTCGCCGTCGACAAGACCGCCGCTGCGATCGGCAAGAAATTCGGCATCCACAGCGAATGGGATGGCGACACCTTGAATTTCCACCGCCCCGGCGGCAGTGGCAAGATTCATGTGACCAAGACCGAAGTACGGGTGACGGCCGAACTCGGCTTCCTGATGAGCGCACTCAAACCGATGATCGAGAGCGAAATCGAGCGCCAGCTCGACGAAAACTTCGGCTGAGCGCGGCCGCTGCCGCTACAATCGCCGCGCCCTTCGTCACGGTGCATATTGATGCTCGTATTGCACGCTGCGAAATTCCCGCCTAACAAATCTCGAGGAAAAGCCGGCCGTCCGGCGCGCATCGGCCTCGCCGTCGCCGGCGGTGGTCCACTGGGCGGCATGTATGAGTTGGGTGCGCTGCGCGCGTTGGATGAAGCGATCGTGGAAATCGACATGACCGCGCTGGATGTTTATGTGGGGGTGAGTTCCGGCGCCCTGATTGCCGCGGGCCTGGCCAATCGTCTGGACAGCGCCGAGATGTGCCGGATCTTCATCAGCGGCGATTCGCACGAAGCGCGATTCCGCCCGGAAAATTTCGTGCGTCCAGCGGTCTTTGAATACCTGCGCCGCGCTGCCAGCGTACCTGGCATGCTGCTGGGCTGGTTTGGCGATCTGGCAAGAAACCCCTTTGCCCCGCATCTGTCGAATACGCTGCTGCGCTTCGGCAGCCTGCTGCCGACCGGATTGTTCGACAACAGCGCTATCGAAGCGTTTCTGCGCGACGTGTTCACCCGCGGCGGGCGCAGTAATGATTTCCGCGAACTCGGGCGCAAGCTTTTCGTGGTCGCCGCGGAACTGGACAGCGGCAAAGTCGTGCGTTTCGGCGACGCGCAACACGATGCCGTGCCGATCTCGCGCGCCATTGTTGCCAGTGCCGCGCTGCCCGGCATGTATCCGCCGGTGCAGATCGACGGCAAGTTCTATGTCGACGGCGCGCTGCAACGAACCCTGCACGCATCGGTCGCCCTGGATGCCGGTGCCGATCTGGTATTCGGCATCAATCCGCTGGTGCCCTTTGACTCGGCGCGCGCACGCGTCAGCGGACGCGACACCCCGGCAAGCCTGGTGGATGGCGGTCTGCCGGCGGTACTTTCGCAGACCTTCCGTACCCTGCTGCAATCGCGCATGCATTCGAGCATGTTCAAATATGCGCACGAATACGCGCATGCCGACGTCATCTTGTTCGAACCGGAAACCGACGACGCTGAAATGTTCTTCACCAACGTCTTCAGCTTTTCCTCGCGCAAACGTGTCGCCGAGCATGCTTACCTGGCCACTCGCGCCGATCTGCGCATGCGCTACAAGGAGCTATTGCCGGTGCTCGCGCGCCACGGCCTGAGTCTGCGCAAAGACATGCTGAAAGACGACGCCCGCACCCTGTTGGGTGGCCTGCGTGATCGCCATGGACGCAAGGCGGCGACGGCCTCGCGCCTGCATCGCGCCCTGGATGTACTGGACCGCAACATGCCAGTAGCCGCGATGCGCAAGCACACACGAGCATCGAGCACGCCAGTCAAACGCACGGCGCCTTGAGTCACATTCCGCATTCTCCACATTGCAACTTTGTCGCTAGTGTGAATATTCTATGGTTCGCCACTAGATTGAACGTACCGCTGGACGCCGGCCGCATGCGCCGAGCGCATCGCCCACGTCACGAGGAGGGGAAGCAATGAAAAAGTCGAAAACCAAGCCTAAACCCAAGGCCAAAGCCAAGCCGGTACTCAAGGCCAAGGCCAAGCCAGCACTCAAAGCCAAGCCCGAACTCAAAGCCAAGCCTGCTCTCAAGGCCAAGCCCGAACTCAAGGCCAAACTGAAGTCCAAGCCCGCGCCATCAGCAGCGCGTGAAGGCAAGGCCACTGCGGGCAAATCGATCATGGAATCGGCCCAGCACATTTGGCTGGCCGGCCTCGGCGCGTTCGCCAAGGCACAGGGCGAAGGCGGCAAATTGTTTGAGGGCCTGGTCCGGCAGGGCTCGCAACTGGAACAGAAGACGCGGCACATCGCCGGCAAGGTCGAAGAAGTCCGCGGCGCCGTCGAAAGCGGCGTCAGCCAGGTGCGCGAGCGCACCCAGGAAACCTGGGACAAGCTGGAACAGGTGTTCGAGAGCCGCGTTTCGAATGCACTGGCCAAGCTCGGCGTCCCCGGTCGCAAGGAACTGGACGAATTGCTCAAGCGCGTCGACGAACTCCATCGCGAAGTCAAAAAACTCAACGGCACCGCGATAGCGCCGAAAACCGGTTTGAGCCGGGTCATGAGCACCACGGTCAGGCGCGCGCGCGACGACCTAAGCGATCTGGCACGCGAACTGGAGGAAGCCCAGTTGGCTGCAAAGGAAACGGCGAAGCGTACGATCGACAAGGTAAAGAAGACGATTCGATCGGCAACCCGTTAAGCGCAAGCAAGTTACAAGTTTAGAACCCGCCAGTCACGCAATTGCCGAAGGATCCCTCCCCCTAAGGCTTTGGCTGGCGGGTTTTTTTACTGGCGAATCCAAGAACCAGCAGGTCCGACTCGCGGGCAAGCAGCCATCCGTGGTGCGTTGCCGTTCGCCATCCTTGGCTCACCATCGCTCGAGCACGCGATGCTGGCGCATCGCGTATGCGCTGGAGCTCTACCAATGTATCCCCCTCATCAGGGAGGCAAAGGCGACCTGCTCGCTGGTCGCTTCCTGCTGGATTTCAGCGCGACCTTTCATGCCCTTGGATGCGGGGGAATCCGGAAACAGGCGGAACGCGGTATTGATGATGATTTCGTACGCGCGCGGCGCGATCGCGTAGAGCACCTGAGCAAACGTGCCCATTCGCGTCGCCAAGCGCACCGGCCGCTCGACGATCGCCTCCACAATCATGTCTGCCGCTTCCTCCGGCGACAGGGTTGGCACCGATTCGTACATCTTGGTCGGCGCGATCATCGGCGTCTTCACCAGCGGCATGTTGACCGTGGTGAAGTTGATGCCAACGTCGGAAAACTCCGCCTGGGCGCAGCGCGAGAACGCATCCAGCGCGGCTTTCGATGCAACGTAGGCTGAAAAACGCGGCGCATTCGTCAGCACGCCGATCGAGGAAATATTGATGATGTGGCCGCGGTGGCGTTCGGACATGCCGGGCAACAATCCCATGATCAAGCGCAACGAACCGAAATAATTCAGCTGCATGGTGCGTTCGAAATCATGGAAGCGGTCGTAGCTGGCCGCGATAGCGCGCCGGATCGAGCGCCCGGCGTTGTTGATGAGGATGTCGACGCCGCCGTGTTCGGCGATGATCTTCTGCACGAGTTCATCGCAGGATTTCTGCTCCGCCAGGTCCGCAACGTAGGTATGGCAGATTCCGCCCGCAGCGACGATTTCCAAGCGTGCTGCTTCCAGCTCGTCCGCTCCACGCGCGCAGATCAGCAGCTTGGCGCCGGCCGCGGCGATCTTCAGCGCGGCCGCCTTGCCGATGCCGGAGGAACCACCCGTGATCAGCACCCGGCGTCCCTTGACCTTGCCGCTGAGCGAGTGATCGACGAACAGGTCCGGATCCAGATGGCGTTCCCAGTAGTCCCACAGGCGCCATGCGTAGTCATTGATGTCGGGGACTCGGATCTTCGTGCCCTTGAGCGCACGTTCGGTCTCGCGGCAATCGAATCGCGTCGGATAATTGATCATCCTGATCGCATCGGCGGGGATGCCGAGGTCGCGCAAAAGTACATTTGTGAATCTTTTCACCGGCGGCAGGCTGGCCAGTGCCTGCTTCACCACCGCAGGCACGAAGCCGAACATGCGCGCGTCCACGCGCATCGTCATCTGCGGCGCGTGGCCGGCACGGGCGAAAATATTCAGGACCTCGCCGATGCGGCGCGGGGCCGGATCGGTGATATGAAAACAGCCGCCGTCCAGACCTGGCTTGTGCGCGATGTGATCGATCGCCGCGACCACGAAATCCACCGGCACCAGGTTGATACGCCCGCCTTCCAGGCCAATCGTCGGCATCCACGGCGGCAGCGCCTGGCGCAGCTTTTTCAGCGCGCGGAAGAAGTAGTACGGCCCGTCGATCTTGTCCATCTCGCCGGTCTTGGAACTGCCGATGACGACACCCGGCCGATAGATGCGATATGCGCGTTTTGATTCGCGCACCAGCGCTTCGGAATCGTGCTTGGTCTTGAAGTAGGGATGGCCCAGATCCTCGGCTTCGTCGAACATGTCTTCGCGGAATACGCCCGCGTACATGCCGGCCACCGCGATCGAGCTGACGTGATGGAAACACCCCACCTTGAGCGCATCGGCCAGTTGCAGCGCGTTGCGCGTGCCGTCAACGTTGGCGACGACCTGGCTCGCGGCATCGGCGCCGAGGTCGTAGATTGCCGCGAGGTGGAAGAAGTGCTTGATCTTGCCTGCGAGCGCCTTGCGCTGCGCCGGGGTCACACCGAGCGCGGGTTTTGCCAGATCGCCGTGCACCGCAATCAGACGCTCGCTGCCATCGCCGAAGCTTGCACGCAACGAGTCGAATTTTCCCTGCGAGCCCTTGCGCAC
The DNA here is from genome assembly GCA_038244165.1 of Lysobacterales bacterium. Taxonomy (GTDB): domain Bacteria; phylum Pseudomonadota; class Gammaproteobacteria; order Xanthomonadales; family Rhodanobacteraceae; genus Rudaea. The sequence continues at coordinate 79,273 of JBBRTT010000011.1, forward strand.
CAGGCAATAGATATCGCCCTTGCGTGCAAGCAGTTCCTCCAGCAGATGCCGGCCGATGAAACCTGTAGCCCCGGTCACGAAATACGTCATGTCGCCTTCCCCTCGATCGTTGCGTGGCATGCCATGCGCCTAAGATAGCCTGCAGTCGCCGTCAATCAAAGCGGTGCGTCGCGTTGACATCGTCTTTTGTCATCGTCCATGATGAGGTGTGTCGAAGCGGCCGTCCGTGGTCGCACTCTCAAATTGCGCTTGAGCTACCCGGGGATTGCAATGGCTGACCTGAAAGCGAAATTCAATCAAGCCGCCGAGGACGTCAAGCAACTCAGCGAACGTCCCGACAACGATACTCTGCTAAAACTCTACGCGTTGTACAAGCAGGGTTCCGATGGAGACGTCAGCGGCCCGAAGCCGGGATTCTTCGATTTTGTCGGCACCGCCAAATACGAAGCCTGGGCCAAGCTCAAGGGCATGAAAGCTGACGAAGCCATGCAGAAATACGTCGATCTGGTGAAAAGACTCGGCAGCTGACCGCCGCAGTAGCGCAGGAGCTGACGTGGCTTCCCGGCAGACGAAAGATCGCATTCTGGAAGCCAGTCTGGCGATGTTCAACGCGCAGGGCGAGCCGAACGTCACCACCAATCACATCGCCGACGAACTCGGTATCAGTCCCGGCAACCTTTACTATCACTATCGCAACAAGGACGACATCGTCGAGCAATTGTTTGCGCGTTACGAAGCGCGCATGGATCAGGCCCTGCTGGTGCCGGATAGCCGGCTGCCCACGCTTGAAGATGTCTGGATGCAGTTGCATCTGGTGTTCGAATGCATGTGGACATTCCGCTTTTTGTACCGCGACCTGGTCGACATCGTCTCGCGCAACCGCAAGCTCAAGCAGCATTTCGCGCGCATCCTCAACCGCGCCGCCGCCAGCGCCGAAAAGGTATTGAAGGGACTGGCGCGCGCTGAAATCATGCGTGCCACGCCGGACGAGATCCACGCCACCGCGGAAAACGTGCTGCTCGTCGCCACGTTCTGGCTCAACTACAACACCGTCCGCGGCGCGCGCCCCGATGCCAGCCAGGAAGATCTTACCCACGGCATATACCAGGTGATGTTGCTGATCGCGCCGTTCCTGCGCGATGCCGAGCGCATGCATTTGAATACGCTGGCGCAAGCGTACCGGCGCTAGCAAGGGAGGCTGCAATGCAGACCAGAAGAATCGTGGCGATGATGTTCGGATGCGTTTTGATGCCGCTGATTGCAGCAGGCGAGCAAGCGAAACCGTGCAGCCAAGCAACGGAACTTGAATGCATCCAGAGCACGCAATGCACTCTGGTGCAGACGCAAGTGCACGGAAAGTATACGTGCCGCGACGCAGTCGGCCATTGCGAAACCGGATTCCGCCAATCCGCCGACTACGACATTCAAAAGGACTGCGAGGCCAAATCCGGCTGCATGTTGAAGATCGCTAACTGCTATTGCCCTGCGAACCTGGAATGTGCCTGCGGTGGTGGCCCGCCCGCGCAATGCGTCGAGCGAAAGAAGTTCGAATAGATACGGCGCCCGACTTTACTCAGGCTGCATGAACGGATAGCGATAATCTGTCGGCGGCGCGAACGTTTCCTTGATCGTGCGCGGACTGATCCAGCGCTGCAGGTTGAGCACCGAGCCTGCCTTGTCGTTGGTGCCTGACGCGCGTGCACCGCCGAAGGGTTGCTGACCGATCACGGCGCCGGTCGGTTTGTCGTTGATATAGAAATTTCCCGCGGCATTACGCAAGCGTTCGACGCCTTGCTGAATGGCATAGCGGTCTTGCGCGAAGATCGCGCCGGTCAGTGCATACGGACTGGTCTGGTCGACGATGTCCAGAGTTTCGAGCCACTTGGATTCGGCGTACACATGCAGTGTCAGTACCGGCCCGAACAACTCGTCGCACAGCGTGCGATAACCCGGATTGGTGGTGATGATGACCGTCGGCCGCACGAAATAGCCTTCGCTGTCGTCGCATTGTCCACCGACCAGAATCGACGCATCACTCGCCGCCTTCGCCTGGTCGATCGCTGCCTTCTGTGTCTTGTAACTGCCCGCGTCGATCACGGCGCCCATGAAGTTGGAGAAGTCCGCGACATCGCCCATCTTGATGCTTTCCACTTGGGCGACCAGCAGATCTTTCACCTTGGGCCACAGGTTGGACGGCACGTAGACACGGCTGGCGGCAGAACATTTCTGTCCCTGATATTCGAATGCACCGCGCGTGATCGCGGTGACCAGAGCGACCGGATCAGCGCTGGGGTGCGCGATGATGAAATCCTTGCCGCCGGTTTCTCCGACCAGGCGCGGATAGCTCCGATACAGGTCGATATTGTTACCGATTGTGCGCCACATCTGGTTGAACACGCGGGTCGATCCGGTGAAGTGCACGCCGGCCAGATCCTTGCTCGCCAGTACCGGATCGCCGACTGTCGCACCGCTGCCAGGAACCAGGTTGATGACACCATCCGGCAGGCCTGCCTGCTTGAACAACTTCATCAGAAAATGCGCGCTGTAGACCGCGGTGCTGGCCGGTTTCCACACCACCGTGTTGCCGCACAGCGCCGGCGCCGTCGGCAGATTGGCGGCGATGGAAGTGAAGTTGAACGGCGAGACGGCGAAAACAAATCCTTCCAGCGGACGATGCTCGAGGCGATTCCATGTGCCCGGTGCGCTGACGTAGGGCTGTTCCTTCAGCAGCCGCTCGTAGAACGCAACATTGAAGCGGAAGAAATCCACCAGTTCGCAGGCGGCATCGATCTCGGCCTGGTGACAGGTCTTGCTTTGACCCAGCATCGTCGCTGCATTGCTGGTGTCCCGGTAAGGTCCGGCCAGCAAATCCGCGGCTTTCAGGAATACGGCAGCCCGCGCTTCCCACGGCAAATTTGCCCAGTCCTTTTGTGCATCGGTGGCGGCGGCAATCGCCTGCTGCACTTCTGCCGTGCCGGCCTGGTGATAGTCGCCGAGCACGTGCGCGTGGCGATGCGGCATGCTCGATTGAGCCAGTTTTCCCGTGCGCATTTCCTTGCCATTGATCAGCAGCGGCATGTCTATGCGTTCCGCCGCCATCTGCGCCAATCGCACCTTGAGACTTGTGCGCTCAGGCGAACCCGGCGCATAACCCTTCACCGGCTCATTGATCGGCGTGGGAACCTTCGAGATGGACAAGGACATGGCTTACCCCGGCAAAAACGCCATTGTAAGTCCATACCCGACATCCATGCTCCATGCCGAAAATTGCTCCTGCATTGCCGACCCACAGGGATGTGGGAAGTGTCCACTGGTGCCGGGAGCTCCAGTGGACCGGCATACCGGCCATCCATGGCCATCGCCAGCAATTGCTCCTGCATTGCTGGCGTACCGGCCATCCATGGCCATCGCCAGCAATTGCTCCTGCATTGCTGGCATACCGGCCATCCATGGCCATCGCCAGCAATTGCTCCTGCATTGCTGGCATACCGGCCATCCATGGCCATAAAAACGGCCGCGCGGGGCGGCCGTAATCGACGCTGGAGTGTGATTCTTATTTCGCAGTCTTCAACTGACGGCTGAGCGCGGCAACGCGCTGGGTCAATTCTTCGATATCCGCCTTGGACGGAATGCCGAGCTTGGCGAGCGCGACGGCCACACCCTGCTGCACGGCCGCGCTGAATTTCGCCGCTTTCTTCCTGATGCTGGCGCGCATCGGCGTGATCACGCCCTTGATTTGCGCCTTCGCATCGGACTTGAGTTCTTTCGCCAGCTTCTGCGTGCGCACCTGCACATCCTGGCCTTCCACGACCAGGCCGGAGAGCATTTCGCCGCCCTGCTTGCGCGCGATCGACGCAGCACCGAGGCCAGCCAGCCACAGCGTACGCGCCGGATCGACGCGCGTTGCATCAATTCTGGTCTTCTTCGCGGTTTGTTTGGTTTTGGATTTCTTCATCGCCATTTCGTCACCTCGTTGCATGTCGGAGTTTTCGCCGCTGCGCGACGACGCTGACAACATAACCGGCGCGAGTAGAACAAACACACTACGACGACAAAGAGCAGAAGCCATCGCAAAAACGTAGCGAGCGAAGGGAGTTTGCGCGTGGGCGGCGCGCAGGAACCGGAGTGTACTCAGATGTACATGAGGATTCCGAGCACCGGCCGCGCGCAAAATACCGAGCGCAGTAGTTTTTGCGGTGGCTTCTCAACGCAGGCGAATCTGCCCGCGTTCCTGCTTCCTATCCCAAGCGCGCAATTCGTCGCGGATATGCGCGATGCGCTGGCGCCCGAGTGCATTGCGTTCTTCGTCCAGAACATTGGCGTCGAGCAGCTCGGCCAGGCGCTGCGCAGTAGGCAGCATCGCTTCCCATGCATCCAGTGCGGATAACGGACCGGGCAGGGCCATGAAAAAACTCACGCCTGGTGTTTCCAGTTCGTCGATGTGACGCATGTCGAAGCTGCCGGGCTTGACCATGTTGGCCATGCTGAAAATGGGTCCCGCCGAGGATTTGCCCGAGACCAGCCGATGAAAGATGCCCATATCGCCGAAAGTCAGTCCGGCTTTTTCGGCGGCGACGACAAGATTGGATCCGTGCATCAGGTCGCCCGCGCGCGCGGCGACGAACAAAGTGACGATGCGTTCGATCGGCTGCGCCGGACGCGCGCCCGGCTTGGGGCCCTTGCTCTGGCTGCCTTCGTCGGCGCCGCGCTCGTCATCGCTGCGCTTGGCAACGATCTCCGCGCCGAGGCGTTCGAGCTCTGCGTGCAGTTCGACATCGAGTTGTCCCTGAGTCGGTTCGCTGCCTTCGCTGCCTTCACCGAAGGTAGGTTCAACGCGTTCGCCGCCACCCCGCTGGAACAAGTTGCGCCGCCCCTGCCCCGGCTTCTTCGGACGGCCGAACAGATAGATCAGACCAAAGATGATCGCGCCGATGACGGCAATTATGATGCGCAGTTCGTTCGTGCTCAGGCCTTGCGATTCCATCGGCGTTTCCTACGAGTCACGCTGCCCCAGCCAACTTGGCTGCTTCGGCCAAGTCTACCTGCACAAGTCGGGATACGCCCGGCTCACGCATGGTCACGCCGCACAGCTGGCGCGCCGCTTCCATCGTCGCCTTGTTGTGCGTAACAAAGAGGAATTGCACGCGCTCGCTCATCTCGGTGACAAGCGCCGAGAAGCGGCCAACGTTCGCTTCGTCCAGCGGCGCATCGACTTCGTCGAGCAGGCAGAACGGCGCCGGGTTCAGGCGAAAGATCGAGAACACGAGTGCAACCGCGCTCAACGCTTTTTCACCGCCGGACAGCAGCGAAATATTCGACACGCGCTTGCCAGGCGGACGCGCCATGATCGACACGCCGGAATCGAGCAAATCTTCACCGGTCAGTTCCAGATAGGCATGGCCGCCGCCGAACAGGCGCGGGAACAGTTCCTGCAGCCCGGTGTTGACACGATCGAAGGTGTCCTTGAAACGCTGGCGGGTTTCGCGGTCGATCTTCTTGATCGCGCCTTCCAGCGTTTCCAGCGCAGTGTTCAGATCCATGAGCTGCGCGTCGAGATAGGTCTTGCGCTGCGACTGCTCTTCGTATTCCGAGATCGCGGCGAGGTTGACCGGCTCCAGGCGCTTGATCTTTGCGTCGAGAACTTCCAGCTGCTGTTGCCATTCGGTCGGATCGGCGCCAACTGGCAGCGCTTCCAGCACGGAGGCCAACTCGTGACCGGCCGCGGTAATCGACTCGTGCAACTGCTGTGCGCGCAATTGCAGGCTCTGATGCGCGAGGCGGCGTTCCGCGTGCGCTTCACGCTGCTCTCCAAGCAAGTGCTCGATGCGATGACGTTCCTGTTCATAGCCGCGGAATTCGCTGTCGCGCTCTTCCAGCGCCTTGCGTGCCTCGACCAATTGTTTGTCGACGAGCAGGCGTTGATTCAGATAGGTCTGGCGTTCGGCATCCAGATCAGCCAGCGGCGTGTGACTGGATTCAAGTTGCTGCGCGATTTCCACCTTGCGCGACTCGAGCTGTGCGAGTTGGCTGTGCATGCGCATCAGCGCCTGCTCCAGCGAAGTGACCGCTGAACGTTTGGATTCCAGGCCCAGCGCGAGCTGATGCACTTGCTCGCCCGCTTCGCGCGCATTCATGCGCGCTTCTTCGCGCGCTTCGAGCAGGCGGCGGCGTTCGCCGTCCAGATGCTGGCGTTGCTGTTCGGAGTCACCCATGCGCGTGACGGCTTCTTCCAGGCGCGCGCGGGCTTCACGCGTTTGCGCCTGATCGACGCCGACCCGGGTTTCGAGTTCCGTGATTTCCTGATCGACCTTGGTCAGCCGAGCTTGCGCCGTCTCGATCCGGCCACGATGACTCTGCAACTGACCGGCCAATTCCGCGGCACGGCGATGGGTGACGTAGAGTTCGCGTTGCGCATCGTCGCGCGCGCGCTCCGCATCCGCCTTCCCTGCCTTGAGCGTTTCGATTTCCGTGCCCAGGCCGTCGACGCGCATCTGCAGCGTTTCGATCTGCTGCTTGAGCGTATTGATCTCACGCTCGCGTCCAAGCACTCCGGCCTGGGCGCCACCGCGGCGCAGAACGCGCGCGTAGCCGGCCCCAAGCCATTCGCCTTCGCGCGTGATCACCGATTCGTGTGCCGCCAGGCCTGCCGCCTTCGCCCGCGCCTCGGCGAGCGACGCCGCAATGTGTACTTGTGACAAAATTCCGAGGGCCGCATCCGGGCCGCGCACGTGCGCAGCAAGGGTGTCCACGCGTGCAGCGACGGTGGACTTGTCGCCAATCAGGGCGACATCGGCGTCACGCAGCTGCGCAAACTCGGCTGCTAGCGCGTGCGGCGCATCCGTAAGCACGCCTTCGAGCAGACCGGCGAGCACGGTTTCCACTGCAGTTTCCCAGCCCGCGTCGACCTGCAGCGCTTCGCCCAGGCGCCGCGATTTATCCAGACCCAGGCGCGTCAGCCATTCGCCGGCGGCGGATTTTTCCTGACCCAGCGCCGCATGCTGCAATGCTTCCAGCGACGCCAGGCGGCCACGCAAGCGTTGCAATTCGGTGCGCGCGTCGTTCAGCGCTGCACCTGAAGTACGTTCGGACTCGAGCAGTTTTTCATGCGCGGCACGCCGCTCATCGAGCAAGCCTGTATACGTTTCCACTTTTTCGCGATGCACGTCGTGCTCGGAAGAAAGTCGTTCGGCATCCGCATTCAACGCATTGAAATCGGCGGCGCGCTTTTCCTCACGCAGGACATCCAGCCGGCGCCCGCTTTCCAGCGCCTGCTTGTCCAGATAGTCCAGGCGCGTGCGTTCGACCTCGGCGGCCTGTGCCGCATCGGCACTGGATTTTGCGTAGGCATCCCATTGGCTCTGCCATTCGGCGAGCTGGGCCTCGGCCTCGCGCTGGGCTTCGGCAGTCTTTGCAGCTGCGTCGTGCAGTGTCGCCAGCTTCGGTTCGCCGTCGGCGAGTGCCGCACGCAGGGTTTCGATCTGCTCGCGGTCGGCGCCAATGTGTTCACCGAGTTCGGCAAAGGCGCGTTCGGTTTCGGCGCGTGCGCGCTCAAGGCGTTCGCTCAACTCGCGGTTGTGCTGGATCTGCTGCTCGACACGCGCGATTTCGCCGCCAACGCGATAAACCTCGGCCTGCACCTTGTTCAGATGTTCGCCGGCGACCTGATGCGTTTCGCGATGCGTCTCGATCTGCGCTTCGACCTGGCGCTGGTCGGCAACGAAACTTTCGATGCCGATCTCGGCCTGGCGCAAGGCCGCGGCGTGTTCGTCCAGGTCAGTCGCCAGCGCGCGATAGTGCAAGCCGCGCATTTCCGCTTCGCGCCGGGTCTGCTCGGCTTTCAATCCCTGCCAGCGCGTCGCTGCCTTGGCCTGGCGATTCAAGTGCTCCAGTTGTTTGTCGACTTCCTCGCGCACGTCGTTCAGGCGATCGAGATTTTCGCGCGTGGCCTTGATCCGGCTTTCGGTTTCCTTGCGCCGTTCCTTGTACTTGGAAATACCCGCTGCTTCTTCCAGGTAGCCGCGCAATTCATCCGGATGCGCCGAGATGATCTCCGAGATCATGCCCTGCTCAATGATCGAATAACTACGCGCGCCCAGACCCGTGCCGAGGAACAGGTCGGTGATGTCGCGGCGACGGCAGCGTCCGCCGTTCAAGAAGTATTGCGACTGGCCATCGCGGCTGGCTGTGCGCTTGACCGAGATTTCGTTGTACTTGGCGAATTCGCCGACGACCAAACCATCGGAATTGTCGAAGATGAGTTCGACCGTCGCCGTGCCGACTGGCTTGCGTCCGTGCGATCCGGAAAAAATCACGTCGCTGAGCGCGTCGCCGCGAAGGCGGCTGGCGGCGCTCTCGCCCATCACCCAGCGGATCGCGTCGATGATGTTGGACTTGCCGCAACCGTTCGGACCGACCACGCCAGTCATGTTGGTCGGCAGGTGCAGTACGGTCGGATCGACGAAGGATTTGAATCCGGACAGCTTTATTGTTGTCAGTCGCATTATTTCAACGCATCTTGGGCGGTCCGCGAGGATCGCGTGAGGAAACTACGGGAGTTGTCGGCGGCGGAGCCTTCCGCTACCGTGGCGCCCCGTCATCGCGGGTCAGCAACTTCGCAGGAGTTCTTCGGCTATGTCTACCGCTGCAAGTAAAACAGGCCCCAGCAAAAGCCTGGAGACGTTTCCGAATCCGCAGCCGGAGCGGCAGTATACCATCCGCATGCGCATTCCCGAATTCACCTGCCTGTGCCCGAAAACCGGCCAGCCGGATTTCGCCGTGCTGCATCTGGAATACGTGCCGGACAAGACTTGTGTCGAGCTGAAAGCGCTCAAGCTCTACATCTGGAGCTTCCGTAATGAAGGCGCCTTCCATGAGGCCGTCACCAACCGCATCCTGGATGATCTGGTCGCAGCCACCGCGCCACGCTTTATGCGCCTGAGCGCCGAATTCGGCGTGCGCGGCGGAATCTACACGACGGTCGTGGCTGAGCATTGCGGGGCGGGATGGACGGCGCCTGGACGAGTGGAATTGCCGTAGCTTTTCTTGCTCGTCATCCCAGCGAAAGCGGGGATCCAGTTCTCCCGTCAGCTCGAGAAAGAGCTGGATCCCAGCTTTCGCTGGGATGACGAGCTATAAGATCTGCCTACTTCCCCGCCGCCGGTTTTTCTTCAGCGACGGGTGCCGGCTTGGGTGCCGGTGGTGCAGCCCCCGCCGGATATTCCACCTTGGCCTGCTCGCGCATCTTTTCCAGGCGCTGCTGACCAATCTTGAGCAGCGTGCTGCGACGGATGCCTGCCTTGACTTGGTCGAACGGCGGCGGCGTGAAGGGGTTGGCGATGTCCAGATGCACGACGTGCCAACCAAACTCGGTCTTGACCGGAACCTTGGTGGTTTCGCCGTTGCTCAATTTCGCCAATGCCTGCGCGAGCGGCTGCGGCAGCTGATCCAGGCGCACGCGGCTGAATGCCTTGGCCTGCTTGGCCTTGCCGCGCCAGTCGTCGAACACTTGCTGAAAGGGTTTTCCAGTAAGGCTGTCGCCTGCCGCCTTGAGTGCATCGTCTTCGTTGGCGAACAGCAACTGGCTGAAGTCGTATTGGAATTTTCCCGCTTGCCCGACTTCGCTGTCGTATTGCTGCTGGAGCACCTCGTCGCTGATCGGCGTCTGTTTCTCGAAAGCGCCAATCGCGGCATCGGCGACACCTTTCAGGCGCGCGGCTTCGACGTCGGCGCGAAACTTCGGATCGGCAAAGAGATTGTCGCGTTGCGCCGCCTGCGCCATGAGCACCAGATCAGTCATCAGCTTGAGCGCCTGCTCGCGCTGTTCGGGCTTGTCCAGGTGCAGGTTGTGGCCGCTGGCGATGGACTCCAGCAACACCTGCGGCACCGCTGTGCCGTTGACGGTCTCGGCAACTTGCGCGTCAGCAGGAAGCTGGATCACGCGCGAATCGGCCGCGCCTGGGCCTTGCGAACAGCCGGCAATAGCAATTGCGCCGACGCAAATCGCGCCAACGCAAATCGAAGAAATAGCAAACTTGCTCATGTCATCTCCGTTGTTCTTGCGATCTTCCCTGATCGCTGAAAATCAAGAAGCGGCCATCCCGGGCCGCACTATTCACTTGTTCCTGCGATCTTCGCTGATCGCTGAAAATCAAGAAGCGGCCATCCCGGGCCGCACTATTCACTTGTTCTTGCGATCTTCCCTGATCGCTTAAAATCAAGAAGCGGCCATCCCGGGCCGCACTATTCACTTGTTCCTGCGATCTTCGCTGATCGCTGAAAATCAAGAAGCGGCCATCCCGGGCCGCACTATTCACTTACTTCTCTTCCGGCGCGCGCGCGTCCAGGGCGAGCGCATGAATATCGGTCTGCATCATCTGCGCAAGGGCCGCATAAACCCGGCGATGCCGCGCCACCAGCGGTTGGCCGGAAAATTCAGCGGCAACGATGCGCACGCGAAAATGACCGCGGCCATCGCGCGCGCCGGCGTGTCCGACATGCTTGTGGCTCTCGTCCTCGATTAGCAGTTCGGTCGGCGCCAACGCATCGATCAGGTGTGCCCGGATGCGTTCAATGCGTTCGCCAGCCGTGCTCATGGCAATACCTTGCGGAACGGACGTACGCTGACCTCCCGATACACGCCAGCCGCCAGATACGGATCGGCGTCAGCCCAGGCTTGTGCGGCCGCGAGGTCGGAAAACTCCGCGACGATCAGGCTGCCGGAAAACCCTGCCGGGCCCGGGTCCTCGGCATCGATCCCCGGGAACGGTCCGGCCAGCAGGATGCGGCCGGCATCGCGTAAATTGTTCAGCCGTTCCAGGTGTGCCGGCCGCGCCGCTTTGCGCTTAGCCAGACTATCGGCGTGATCCAATGCATAGATTGCGTACCACATACCAACTCACCGCGAACTGAATTTGCAATGGTAACGGAAAGCCTGCCGCCAATGCGCCCGTCTTGGCGATGCGCCGACACCATGTTAGCGTGCGTGCGCATCGTTCTTCCTGCGCGGTCATGCTCGAAACACTCTACGTCAAGGATTTCGCCATTGTCGGCGCCGCCGATATCGGCCTGGATCGCGGCCTGACCGTCGTCACCGGCGAAACCGGCGCGGGCAAGTCGCTGCTCGTCGACGCCCTGCTGTTGCTCGCCGGCAATCGCGCCGACGCCGGCGTGGTGCGCCACGGCTGCGAGCGCGCGGAACTTGTTGCGGAATTCTCTCTCTCTGATGCAGCAGCCGCGCGCGCGTGGCTCGTCGCCGAGGAATTCGACGACGCCGACGCCTGTCAGTTGCGCCGGGTGATCCGCAGCGAAGGCGCTTCGCGTGCCTGGATCAACGGACGCCCCGCTACATTGGCGCAGATGCAGGCGCTCGGCGAACGCCTGATCGAAATTCACGGTCAGCACGAACATCAAGCCCTACTCGAGAAGTCCAGCCAGCTTGCGCTGCTGGATGCCTACGGCGGTCATGCGCAGACGCTCACACAAGTCGCCGCGTTGGCGGCACGCTGGCGCGATATCGATGCGCAGATGCGTGTGCTGAGCGGCGATGAGGATCATTCCGAACGTATCGCCCTGCTCGAACACCAACTCGGCGAACTCGACAGTCACGCGCTGAGCACGGCGGAACTGGATGCTTTGAACGAATCCCACAAGCGCCTGGCCAACGCCGGACAACTGTTGCAGGGCAGCGGCGGCATCGCCGAACTGCTCGACGGCGACAGCGAATTCGCTGCGTTGCGTGCGCTTGGTCGCGCCCAAGGCGAAATCGTGCGCCTGGCTGAGATCGATCCCAATCTCGTGCCGGCGCGCGAATTGATCGAAGCGTCCGCGATCCAGCTCGGCGAGGCGAACAATCTGATCGCGCGCTATCGCGACGCGCTGGACCTGGACCCGGAACGCCTGAGCGAAGCCGAAGCGCAGATCGCACGGCTGCACGAACTGGCGCGCAAGCACCGCGTACCGATGGCCGAACTGAAAAATTACGCTGACGCATTACGCAATGAACTGGAAACCCTGCGTGGCGCTGGCGAACGCCTGATCGTGCTGGGACGCGAGCGCGAGCGCGTCGCGGCCGAATACGCCACTGCGGCAGCGACGTTGAGTCAGGCGCGTGCGCAGACGGCGCGCAAGCTCGGCGCGGATGTAAGTGCATTGATGGGCGAACTTGGAATGGCCGGCGGCACGTTCGAGGCATCCATCGAAAAAGTGGAAAAATCCGCTCCGGATGCGCAAGGCCTGGAGCGAATCGAATTCCTGGTCAGCGCGAACCCCGGCCAGCCGCCGCGGGCCCTGCGCAAGGTTGCATCCGGCGGCGAACTGTCGCGGATCAGCCTGGCGATCGAAGTTGCGGCGCTGGGCCTGGACGACGTCGGCACAATGGTGTTCGATGAAGTGGATTCCGGCATCGGCGGTGCGGTTGCCGAGGTCGTCGGCCAGAAACTGCGCCGTCTTGGCGAGCAGCGCCAGGTGCTATGCGTCACCCATCTGGCGCAAGTCGCCGCGCAGGGTCATCAGCATTTGCGCGTTGCCAAGTCCACTGACGGCCAGAGCACTGAAATTTCCATCAAGATGCTCGACGCGAAATCCCGTCGCGATGAAATCGCGCGCATGCTCGGCGGCATCGACATCACCCGCGAAACGCTCGCGCATGCCAAGCAGATGCTTGAAGGCGCGAGCCGCTAGTTCAACTCACCTCGCCCGCTGGCGGGAGAGGTCGACGCGCGCAGCGCGTCGAGTGAGGGGGGCGTCAAGTAGTGCACCTGTATCCGGATGCACCACCCTCATCCGCCTCCGGCACCTTCTCCCGCCAGCGGGAGAAGGGAAATCGGAATACTGATTCAGGACTTTTTCTTCTTTGCCCGCACGTACAGCACAAGACTGTGATCCTCGATCACATAGCCGTGCTTGTCGGCGACCTCGCGCTGCAGGCGCTCGATTTCTTCGCTGACAAATTCGATGACCTTGCCGGAATCCACATCGACCATGTGATCGTGGTGCTTGCCGCGCTCGATTTCGTAGACCGCCTGACCGCCTTCGAAATTATGTTTGGCGACCAGGCCGGCCGCTTCGAACTGAGTCAGCACGCGATAGACCGTGGCCAAGCCGATATCGTCGTGGTGGTCGAGTAGACGCCGGTAAATATCCTCGGCAGTCATATGCTTACCGTCGGAAGCTTCCAGTATTTCGAGGATGCGCATGCGCGGATGCGTGACCTTGAGCCCGGCCTTGCGCAAATCCTGGGTTTCCATGCCGGCCTCCGGGCGCTGGCGCGCCAACTTCGCTTGCGTGCTGATGAAAACAACTGCTAACAAAAACAAGCCCATCGCTAGTGTATCATCCGGCGCTTTCCGCTCGACGGGTTCAGGCATGACCAAAGTCTTACGTTTCGTGGGTTTCGCACTCTGCGGTTTCGCCATCGCCGCGTGCCAGCCGATCTACAAACTCGACATCCAGCAAGGCAACTTGCTGACCAAGGCGCTGGTGGATTCGCTAAAGCCGGGCATGACCAAGCATCAAGTCACTTTGGTGATGGGCTCGCCTTCCGTGGTCAGCCCGTTCGACCAGAACCGCTGGGACTACGTCTCGACCGTGCGTCGCGGCAACGGCCGCATGGAGACCAAGGACCTGACCCTGCACTTCGACGGCGATGCCCTGGCGCGGATCGAAGGCGATTACTTCGCCGAAAATCCCAATGAGCTGATCAAGGAAGCGACGAAATACAAGCGCCAGTATCCCGACGACAAGCACGCCGAAGACGACAAGAAGAAAAAGCAGGGCGGCGGCGGTCAGAGTTAAGGTTTTGCGCGCGCCCGGCGTCGGCGCGAATCTTTCGGATCGGCCTGCAACGACCGATACAATTCGATGCGGTCACCGGCGCGCAAGCGCGTCGCCGGCGTGACGATTCGTCCGAAAATGCCGATGCCAGCGGCAGCGAACCCGGCCGGCAATATGTCGGCAATGCCGCTGGCGCAGATCGCTTCGGCGACCGTGGAATTTGCGGCGATTTCCACTTTGCGCAAAATCTGCCGCTGCGGTTCAGCGTAGGCAATCTCGACAAGGATTGTCTCAACCATGGTCACGCAGTGCCTCGCGGCAGAATTCGTCGACCATGCGATCGGCAAGTTTCTCGAAGCCGGCGCGCATTACCGGCGCCATGAAACTGCCGGCGTAATCGAAATCCAGCGCCAGCGAGACTTTGCAGCCATCCTCGCCAAGGGCGGCAAATTCCCAGGCACCGCTCAATTGCCGGAATGGACCGGCGGCGAGCTGCATGGCGATGCGATGTGGAGGATCGAGCGTGTTGCGAGTGGTGAAATCCTGAGTCATGCCAGCGATGCGCAATTCGAGCTTTGCGGTGACGACGGCGGGCTCCTGCGCCATCACGTGCGCATCGCTGCACCAGGTAAAGCGGCGTGGATAAGATTCAACGTCGTTGACGAGATCGAACATTCGCTGCGCACTCTGGCGCACAATGGCGCTGCGTCGAATTTGAATCACGAGTGGATCCGCGAGAATAAGTTTTTTGAGATAGTCACTTGATGCCCGGCATGTCGCAACGAATGTCGCGACAGTTTAAATCCAATCGGCAGCCCAATGGCCAACAAGAAGGAAAAAGGCAAGACCGACTCGACGATCGCGCTGAACAAGCGCGCGCGCCACGAGTATCACATCGACGAGCGCTACGAGGCGGGATTGTCCTTGCAGGGCTGGGAAGTCAAAAGCCTGCGCGCCGGCCGTATCAACTTTGGCGACTGCTACGCGACAGTGAAGAACGGCGAGCTGTACCTGTTCGGTGCCTCAATCCCGCCGCTCATCTCCGCATCGACGCACGTCGTGGCCGACGACCGCCGCACGCGCAAACTGCTGCTGCATCGCGAAGAAATCGACAAACTGATCGGCGCCGTCGAACGCAAGGGCTACACCATCATCCCGACCGCGATGTACTGGAAGCACAACCGCGTGAAAGTAGAAATCGGCCTGGCCAAGGGCAAGCAGGATCACGACAAGCGCGCCGCCGAGAAGGAACGTGACTGGAGCCGTGAGAAGCAGCAGACGATGCGGGCGAAGAACAAGCTGGTTTGATCGCGTCCCTCGAGCACGTTGAAAGAAGTCTGTTGACACCACGGTCTTATCGCAGTAGTTGTTGTCGAGCATCATGAAACGAATCGCCCTCCACCTGTTGCTGGCCCTGGCCCTGATCCTTCAAGGAGCCACGGGAGCGTTCGCTGCCACGTCATCGCCCGTCACGCGCGCTTCGTGTTGTCCGCACGGCATGTCGTATGCGGACATGCTCGCGCATCATTCGCATTGCCCCTGCCCGCAGAAACAGACTTGTGCCAGCGATTGCCAGCTGATGTGCGCTGCCGGCGCTGTTTTGCTTGCTCCACTAGTGTTTGTTGCGCCATCGGCTTATGCAATTGCCGCACCCGCCACGCAGCGCGATTCCAGCCTGCGACCACGCAGCGATACGCCTCCGATCCGACCTCCTATCGTTTGACTCCCGAGTTGTTTCGACCACCGCTCCACGCGGAGCGGCGCAGCGTGCTCGCGCACGCTTCATCGACGGGAAATGTCATGCTCAACTTCATCCGCACCCTGCGGCGCATGGGCGCGTTGCTGGCACTGCTTGCCGGAATTGTTCCGGCCGCCATCGCCAAACCCATTGCATTTGCGAACGGCACAACCATCATGGCCGAGTACGGCGCCGGCACGATGGAAGAAGCCCAGGTTTTCTATGCGCCCTACTACTGGCTGTCCCTCGGCATCGGCGCTCTGCGCCTGGACAGCGACGCGACATCTCGCACGCGAGACATTCATTACCTGCGTGCGAACTACCTGATCCATCGCTGGAATCTCGACGATGCCCAAGCCAACATTTTCGCCTGGGGCGGACTCGGCACGGCGACCGGCAGCGATTTTCGCGGCAGTCGGCTAGATCGGGAAGTCGGTTTTCAGGCGGACTACGAAACGCGGCGCCTGTATGCCTCGTGGGTCACCGATCTGCATGAAAGTTCAGCGTACTCGGATCGCGTCGATACTCTGCAATTGGGATTCGCCCCCTACGCTCACGACTACCAGGACCTCGCCACCTGGTTCGTGCTGCAGGCGCGCGACTACAGCGGTGGCATCCACCACGGCGTGGAATTCGCGGCGCTGGTCCGCCTGTTCAAGGGCGGTGCCTGGATCGAGGCCGGGCTGACCCAGGACGCCAAGCCACAGCTCATGATGATGTTCAATTTCTAAGGAATCCCGATGCGTATTTTTATACTTTTACTTTTATTGGTCTCAACCACCCTGCCCGCTGCGACCATCGAGATGGACGTAAACGGCCTGGTCTGTGCGTTCTGCGCGCAAGGCATCGAAAAAACGCTGCGCAAGTTTCCTGCAACCACTGACGTCGTCGTCAGCCTGGAAGGCAAACTCGTCGCGCTATCGACCAAGGACGGCCAGGACATTCCCGACGAAGAACTCAAGCGCGCACTGACCAACGCTGGCTACACCGTCAAGTCGATCCGCCGCGAAACCGAGACGCTCGATGAAGTGCGCCAGCGACTCAAGGCGCAACGATGAACGTCCCTTTGAAACGCAGCATCGGCCTGGCCTTTGCCGCACTGCTGGCGAGTTCCGCAACGCTGGTCTGCTGCGTGCTGCCCGCGCTGATGGTCGCGCTCGGTGCTGGCGCGGCACTGGCAGGACTCATCAGCGCCGTTCCGCAACTGATCTGGTTGAGCGAGCACAAAGCCCTGGTGTTCGGGATCGCGGCTGCATTGCTCGCCATCGCCGGCGTTGCGATCTGGCGCGCACGGCGCTCACCGTGTCCAGCCGATCCGCAGCTGGCGCGCGCGTGTGTTCGGCTGCGCAGATTCAGTGCAATTCTGTACGTACTCGCGCTGGTCGCGTTATGTCTCGGTTTCTTTTTTGCGTTTGCGCTGCCGTGGCTTGGGAGCGCTCCTGCTTGAGCCGGCCTGCGTCTATTCAAAATCTGCAGCAAGTATCCGGTCCGGGGCAAGTTCATACGCGCCGATATCGCACAACGACTGTCCGTCGCCATTGCCATCGGATGGCCGCGCCTGCCCACGCTGATCCGTAGCCGCACAATTGGCCGTCAGCGCTGCATCAACTGCTACGCTTGTGCTCGCAAGTGCGTGCGTGCGCGTGAAACCGCCGTTGTCGTTTAGGGCACCCAGCCCAGCATCGCTCGTCGCGATATCTCCCGCGCCCGCACGCATGCGACAGGCATTGGCCGGCGCATGCAGGGTTGCGCCACTGGATACGATCACGTCGGGAAATACGGTATTGCATTCGTTGCCCGATTGCTGCGTGTTGCCCGAGACGATGCTGTTGATCAGTTCGATTGGGATGAAACCGGCCGAAGCGCTGCCGCGAACGTCAAAAATCGCGCCGCCGCCATTCGGGCCATCCGCGCTGTTTGCCGTGATCGTGGCATGCTCGAAGCGCAACTGGTTCGCGCCATCGCCGAATATCGCGCCACCTGCCGCAACGGCGTGATTGCCGCTGATGGTGACGTTGCGGAAAAGCCAATGCGGCGTGCCGAGATTGGCAAAAATCGCGGCGCCTGAATTGGCGTTGTTTCCCGTCATCAGGCAGCGCGTGATCTGGATTGTCGGGTTCGTGCCCACGGAATAGATCGCACCGCCCTGCACCGCCGAATTGCCGGCAAATTCGCACTGGTCGATATTCAGCAGTGTCGCTGTCGATCCGACGAAGAGTGCGCCGCCGGAGGAAAACTGATCGCCCGTGTTTTGCACAACTCGCAGGTGGTCCGCTTGCAGGCTGCCGTAAAGCGATATCCCGGCACCATCGCGTTTGGATGCGTTGTTGCGCACAGTCACGCGACTCATCGTCAAACTGCCGCCAGCGCGAACCAGCACACCACCGCCGCTGAATTCGGCGTCATCGCTGCCGCTGAAATTCTTCTGCGCCCCGTTGCGGACGCCGAGCTGCGTCAGGCGCAGAACGCCAGATGCATGCACATCCAGCACCCGATCCAGCGCACCGCCGTCGATGACGCTGGCCTGTTCGCCGCTGCCGCTGATGCCGATATCCGAAACGATATCCAGATCGCCTGTGGCACCGGCATCTTCAAGCGTACCCGCGATGGTCAGTGCAAACGTGCCGGCGCCCAGAACAATTTCATCGCTGCCCGGCAGAGCATTGCCTTCCTGAATTGCCGCACGCAACGAACAGGTGGCGCTGGCGTCCGCGCACACCCCATCCCCTGGCAGCGCATCGACACTGTCCTGCGTCGTGTCGACGAAAAACGTGGCGGCGATTGATTCGCCTGCGCCAAGCATCGCAACGAGGAGCACGGCCAGGAAACACCTTCCGATCAACCAGACCGACTCATTCATTCTTCGTTGCCTTATCGTCCACAGGGAGGCTTTGATCGCAATCATTGCGCAATCATCGCCCAAATTCCTTGAACCCCGCCACTCCACACCCATATACTGCATACGGTGTTTTCACTTCCGGGGGCGATCGGCTTCGACGGGGGTCACGAAATCATCTGGTGCATGCCGAGGGGGCCGCTTTCCTCGTTAATCCAGCAGCAAACTTTAGTTGCCAACGACGACAACTACGCTCTAGCCGCTTAAGGCTGAGTCCCGAACCCACTTGTGCTTGTGCTCGTGGATGTAGGGTCACTATCACAAGATCGCTGTTGGCTGCCGCCCGTCGGCTAACGGTTAACTCATAACAGGCTGGTCTTGCGGTGCGCCTTGCACGTTGTGTTGCCGCAGGATGAGACTAAACAGCGCGCTAAGCATGTAGATCCGGGGACGTAGGACTTTCGGACGCGGGTTCGATTCCCGCCGCCTCCACCAAATAAAAAAGCCACCGCAAGGGTGGCTTTTTTATTTGGTGGAGGCGGCGGGCACGAGAACCGGAATTCTTCGCAGAAGAATTCCCGTTCGACTGCGAAGGCAGGATGCCGTAGCGGACAGCGCCAGCTGGCCCGCGCCATGGCGCGGGTGCAGGCCAAGGATGGCCTGCGCAATCCCGCCGCCTAAATACGCTATCCGCGATAGCGGATTCGTTGCTTTGATTCTATTGTTGTCTGAGCTACCCCTGATTTATCGGACACCACAAAGCGAGGACAATCCTCGCACGGAGGTGTTCGATGGAAAAGCGTCAAAGGTTTACGACGGAGTTCAAGCGGGAAGCGGTACGGCTGCTGCAGAAATCGGGCAAGCCGGC
>JBBRTT010000012.1:0-91876 GCA_038244165.1 Lysobacterales bacterium
CGACCCGGCCGATATTCCAAAACTCGTCGCCATGCGCGATGCGTCGCCGGCGCAGATCAAGCTGTACGCCGGTTGGCGCGTGCATCGCCAGGATAGCGGCAGCAAGCGCTGGGCCTCAAAGGTCGCCAATGGCATCCGTTCGAGAATGTTGCGCGATTCGACGCCGGATACGGGCTGTGGCACCAAATTGTTCGAGCGTGCGGCGTTTCTGGATCTGCCGTACTTCGACCACATGCATCGCTATCTGCCGGCCCTGATGCTGCGTGCGGGCTGGCAAATCAAGAGCGTCCCGGTCAATCACCGCCCGCGCGGCGCCGGCACGTCGAAATACAACAATCTCAATCGCGCCCTCGTCGGCATCGCCGATCTACGTGGCGTGGCCTGGCTGATCCGCAGGGCGAAGCGGACGGCGGTGGAAGAAATCTAGGCGAGCGGCAGCGGAGACGCCCGCCAAGAGCCATCCCGATGCGGCGCCTACGCGTAGCCGGCTCCTTGCGCGTGGGTTGCGGCAAGCGGCTGATTCTGTTGTAATACGCGGCTGGCTCGCTTCACGCGGCCGGAAATATCCAGCGCCTGCTGGGCCGATACCGCCCTGGCTAAGGGCGGCCCGTTCATGATCGAGGTACGTACGATGGCCAAAGTCTGCCAAGTTACCGGCAAGCGTGCACAGTCTGGCAACAGCGTGTCGCATGCCAACAATAAAACCCGGCGCCGTTGGCTGCCGAACCTGCACGAGCGCCGCTTCTGGGTGCCGAGCGAGAATCGTTGGGTGAAACTGCGCGTTTCCACCCATGCCCTGCGCACCATCGACAAGAACGGTATCGAAGCCGTGCTCGCCGACATGCGCGGACGCGGCGACAAGGTCTAAGGGAGAACACACATGGCATCCAAGCGCGACAAGATTCGCCTCGTGTCCTCCGCGGGCACCGGCCATTTCTACACCACCGACAAGAACAAGAAGAGCACACCGGACAAGATGGAAATCAAGAAGTACGATCCGGTCGTGCGCAAGCACGTGGCTTACAAGGAAGCGAAGATCAAGTAAGCTTAGTTGTAACGGATAAGCACTACCCGCAACCCGCCGCATTGGCGGGTTGCTTGTTTTTGTCGCCACAAACTCGCTCGCCTCCGCCATGACCATGCGTTCGCGCCGCTGATGCATCTGCCGCATGAAATGCGCTGGCACGCATGGCTACTGTGGTCGGGTGTGTTCCTGCTCGTCGTCGGCTTCATCACCGAGCACAGCTGGCATTCGCTGCCCCTACCGCGCATGTTTGAAACGTTGGTACTCGGTGCAACGGCAACAACGCTCGCTGTATTGCTTAAGCGTTTCGTGCACTGTTCGCTTGCGACAGGATTGGCAGGCCTCTTTCTCCTGGTTCTGACCTACATCGTCGGCGTGCTGCCGATAGCAGCGGCAATTCTGCTTATTGTCAGTGGCTTCTGCCTTGGGCGTGCGCTCACAGGCGACAGCCAGACGCTGTCCGCGACCGTTGCCGGGATCGGTGTGCTCGCCGGCGCACTGGGCTGGGTACTGCCGTTTCCCGTACATTATCGCCTTGTATATTTCTTGCTTTTGTTTTTTTTGTGCGGCATTCAGCGTAATCACATGATGCCTGCAATTCGCGATAGTGTCGTCGCTTGGCGTGCCGCCGTAGCCGAATCACCAGGAATCGCCGCGTTTGCGGTACTGGTCGTGGGACTGGCCTCTACCGGCTGCTGGTTGCCGACGGTGCAGTACGACGATCTTGCCTATCACCTGGGGCTGCCGTCGCAACTGGCTGCGCTCGGCTACTACCGGATGGACGTGCATTCGCAGATCTGGGCGCTGGCGCCGTGGTCCGGCGATATCGTCCAGGCCATCGCACAACTGATCGCGGGCCAGGAAGCGCGCGGCGCGGTCGACGCGTTTTGGCTGTTCGCCACCGCTACCCTGATGTGGCAGCTTGCCGCAGCCCTTGATGCGCCGATTTTTGCGCGCTGGCTCAGTGTCGGCTTATTCGCCAGCCTGCCACTGACAGCAAGCCTGGTCGGCGGCATGCAGGCCGAACTGCCCGCGGCCGCCGCAAGCCTGGCCCTGGCGCTGACTGTCTCGCGCGCGCCGCAAAGTGCCAGCTTCAGGCATTGCCTGCTGTTCGCTGTGCTCGCTGGATTTCTGCTGGGTCTGAAAACGGGGTTTGTCGCTATCATCTTGCCGTTAGCTGTGTGGCAAGTCTGGGGCCGGCGCGGTCGCTGGCCGCGACGCATGGTGATTGCAAGCGTCGCGTTGATGCTTGCCGTGGGCGGTTCGAGCTATGTCTACGCCGGTCTATTGACCGGCAATCCACTGTTTCCGTTGCTCAACGGATATTTTTATTCTGCGTTTATGGACGCGCAGAACCTCGCCGACTCGCGCTGGTCCGCACCCGTGAGCTGGGATATCGCCTGGCAACTGACCTTCCACACGCACAACTATCTGGAAGGCTGGGATGGTGCGGCCGGATTTTCCCTCCTCGGCCTCGTCGGCGCCGTTTTGGCTGCGCTCGCAGTACCCCGGCTGCGCGGCCTGACTGCGTCGGGACTCGTTGCCTTCATTGCGGCGATCGCCACCGTTCCTTATTTTCGCTATGGCTATCCGGCATTGCTGTTGCTGACGCCAGCCGCTGTTGCCGCCGTCGTTGCGATTGCATCGCCGCGCAGCGCGAAGAGGTTGTTGATCGGGCTGATTGTCTTGAATCTGGCGTATCAGAGTTGCTCGTATTGGACTCTGCACAAAGGCGGAGTCAAGTCGGTAGTGACCCACTGGAGCCACGATCCGACGATTGCGCGTCTGGCGCCGGAACGCCTGCTGATCCAGAGCGCGCGCACGCAGGATGCGCAAGCCAATGTGCTGCTCTGCTCGGCGCAAGCGCCGTTTGCCGCGGAACTGGCCGGGCACGGTTTTGTCACCGCCGGGTACGACCCGGAACTTAAGCTCGCACGCGAGTTGGCGGATGCCGACTCCAGCGGCGCCGGCTGGCGTGCGCTGTTCGCGCACACCAGCGCGCAATACGCCATTTCGACCTCGATGCAATCGGCCGCGTTGACGGCGGCGCTGAGCGATGCACAGCTGCTGGGACAGATCGAATCAGTGCAATTGTGGAAATTGCCGCCACAGGCAATCGAACATGATTTGTTCGGCGAACGCGATCTGGCCGCCGCAAGACTGCGCCGATGAAGATTCTCGGCGATGGCCTACGTTTCAGCGTGATCGGCGCGATCCAGGTGGCGATGGACTCGACGACGTATATCGTCCTCACCCAATTTGGCTTGCCCACGCCGCCGGCCAATATTTGCGGCCGCTGCGTCGGCGCGCTATTCGGATTCTGGCTGAACGGCCGCGTCACCTTCGCGCACAACCAACAGCCGCATCTGCGACTGCGCTTCGCGCGCTATCTGATCCTGTGGGTCGTGTTGACCGCGATCAGCACGACGGCGCTGGTGACGATTGCCGCTCACGGCGGCTTGGGGCGGACGTGGTGGAGCAAACCATTGATCGAGATCGTGCTGGGAATAACCAGTTTTCTATTCTCGCGGCACTGGGTTTATCGCCGCTGAATAAGGCTGGCGCTGAAAGACACCGGTGCTAGAAAAAAACGGCGCGAACCAGTCGCGCCGTTTTTCGTTCCTGATCCTGGAAGCGTCAGGTGCGCGTCGGCACCAGCGAATAGCCACGCAGGCGTGCGGCGAAATCCTGCAGCGTGCGGATACCGGTGGCCTCGGCTTCGCGGCACCATTCCTGGAGACTGGCGAGCATCGCCTCAGTGCCACTGTTGCCGCGCTCGAGCACACCAGCCAGCCGCGTGCGGAATTCACACACCGTGGCGAGCAGCGGTCGCTGCTTGACCTCATCCTGCAAACGTTCGCGCGAACGCTCGTCGAGCCAACGCCCGCCGTTCGCCAACGCCTTGCGCAGCGCGCGCGGCAGATTCTTCAATTTGGCGCCGGCATGCGCGGCTTCTTCGCGCAAGGTCGGGGCGATCACGCCGCGGAAATAATCGGTCATCACCTGAAAACGATGTGTGAGCAGGGCCTTGAGCGTTTCCGCGTCCGGCAGCGACACATTCGGGCGCACGTCGAGCGCCGGCGCCACACGCAGCACCTTGGCCAGTCCCAGTTTCTCGAAGCCGCGGATCACGGCCCAGCCGATATCGAACTCGAACTTGCGCAGCGCAAACTTGGCCGAGCTTGGAAACGCGTGATGGTTGTTGTGCAGTTCTTCACCGCCAATAAAGAAACCCCACGGCGTGAGATTCGTCGCCATGTCGGCGGTTTCGAAATTGCGGTAGCCCCACCAATGGCCGAGACCGTTGACGACACCCGCGGCCCAGAATGGAATCCAGATCATCTGCAGCGCGGAAATCGCCACTCCCCAAACGCCGAAAAAGGCGATGTTGAGGATGAACATCAGGGTCGGACCCCAATACTCGTGACTGCCGTACAACTTGCGCTCGATCCAATCGTCCGGCGTACCCAGCCCGTATTTGTCCATCGTCGCCGGATCATGCGAGGCGACGCGGTACAAATCCACGCCTTTCAACAGGACCGTCCCGATGCCGAAAATCTTCGGACTGTGCGGATCTTCCTCGGTCTCGCATTTGGCGTGGTGCTTGCGATGAATCGCCACCCACTCCTTGGTCACCATGCCGGTCGAAAGCCACGACCAGAAACGGAAAAAATGTGCGAGTACTGGATGAAAATCCACGCCCCTGTGCGCCTGACTGCGATGCAGGTACAGGGTGACGGAAAAAATCGTCAGCTGGGTGACGATGAAAAAGTACACCAGCTTGGCGACCCATGAGGCGTGCGTCACGCCATGCATGAGAAAATTCAACACGAAATCGAACATTGGATTTACCAAAAAAGGAAAGAGAACTATACGTGACCGAATCGGCACTCGCCAGTGACGAAAGCGTCGGATTGGCTGTAATGTGTGGCCATGCTTGCCGCGAATCAATTGGCCAGCAACAATCGCGCCACGTTGGGCGTGCACCTTAACGAGAATTTCATGTCTGCACCGCCCCTGTTGCAACTGCGCAACGTCGGCCGCGTCCTCGCCGGTCGGACCATTGTCAGCGCGATGAGCCTTGAACTGGATCGGGGCAGCGTGCTGGGTCTGCTTGGAGTCAATGGCGCTGGCAAATCGACTACTTTGCGCATGATCGCCGGCGTGCTCGCACCCACCACGGGCCAGGTGCTCATAGCCGGCGAAGACTTGCGCGAACAGGCGCAATCCGCCCAGCGCCAACTGGGCTACCTTCCTGAACAGGTGCCGCTGTATGGCGAGCTGCGCGTCGTTGAGTATCTGGATTTTTGCGCCCGTCTGCATGGTTTGCGTGGGGCTGCGCTTGCACGCGCCGTGGCCGGCGTGATCGAACGCTGCGCTCTGGGCGAAGTGCGACGGCGCCTGCTCGGCAATCTGTCCAAGGGTTTCCAGCAACGCGTGGGCATTGCGCAAGCGATCGTGCACGATCCGGCCCTGATCGTGCTCGATGAGCCGGCCTCCGGACTGGATCCCGTGCAAGCGGCAAATATCCGCAACCTGGTGCGCGAGCTCGGTCGCGACCACGCGGTCATCCTGTCCACGCATCTTTTGCCCGATGTGCAAGCCTGCTGCGCGCGCGTCGCCATCCTGCATCAAGGGCGGCTGCGCCGGGACGGGCCGATCCAGGCGCTGGATGGGGACGCCGCGCTGCTCGTGTCCACGACGACGACGCTGGATGCAGCAAAGTGGAAAACGATAGATTGTGTACAAGATGCACACGCCGTCGACGGTGCCTGGCGCGTGCACCTCATTGCGGGTGCGGCGCCGGCGCAATTGGCCAAGGCGATCGTCGACAACGGCTGGGGACTGAACGAAATGCGCGCCGAAGATGCCAGTCTCGAACAGATGTTTCTGCACATCGCCAGCGCCGAAGAAGCGCGGGCAGTCGCATGAGTCTGATACTTGCGCGCAACGAATTGCGCCGCCTGTTCGCGCAGCCTTTGGCGTGGGCGTTGCTGGCCGCGGTGCTCGGCCTGCTCGCCTATTTCTTTCTGTTGTCACTGGAGGCATTTCTGGTCCTGATGCCCAAACTCGCCGGCGTCGCCACGGCGCCCGGCGTCGGCGATCTGGTAGCACTGCCCTTGCTGCGCGCGATTGCGAGTTTGCTGCTGCTGATCGTGCCGCTGCTGGGTATGCGCGCAATCGCCGGCGAGCGCCAGTCCGGAACGTTGCCACTGTTACTGGTTTCAGGTCTGAGCGATGCACGCATCGTGCTGGGAAAATTTCTTGCGCTGTTGAGCGTCTTTGCCGTGCTGATCGGGCTGGCGCTGGCCATGCCGCTGACTCTGGAACTCGGCACCACGCTGGATCTCGGCCGCCTGTGCGCCGCCGCGCTGGGGCTGGTGCTTTTTGCCGCCGCGCTGACCGCCGTGGCGCTGTGCGCTTCGAGCTATGCGCAACAACCGGTGGTCGCGGCGATCGTCGCGCTGGCGGCAAACCTCGTGTTATGGATGCTTGATGCGGGTGCGCGCCTTGAAGGCGTGACCAGCAGCTTCATCAACTATCTGGCGTTGCCGACCCATCTGGAGCCGTTTCTGCACGGGGTCGTCTCCAGCGTCGACATTGTATACTTTATGTTGTTGGCGGTGGTGGCGCTGACTTTGGCGGCGCGCCGGCTCGGTGCGGTCAGGACGCAGGCATGACCTGGCGCGAGCGTCTTGGCAACTGGCTGTTCAGCCTGCTGCTGCTTGCAGGCGCGGTGATGGTCGCCTTCCTGAGCACGCGCTTTGCCTGGCAGCACGATTTCAGCTTCGCGCAACGCGCCAGCCTGAGCGCGGAGACCGTCACTCTGCTGCGTCAGCTCGATGCGCCGGTGGCGATGACATCGTATGCGCCACGCGACAACGAACTGCGCGGCGCGATTGCCGACGTCATCGCGCGCTACCAGCGCATCAAGCCGGATATCGCGCTCAACTTCGTCGATCCCGACGCGGACCCTGCGGCCACGCGCGAAGCGGGCATCCTTGTCAACGGCGAACTCATCATCCGCTACAAGGGCCGGAGCGAGCAGCTGAAAATCCTGACCGAACGGGAACTCGACAACGCCCTGCTGCGTCTTTCGCGCGCGCGCGAACGCCTGGTTGCTTTCCTGGCCGGGGACGGCGAACGCAAACCCGACGGTCAGGCCAATGCCGACCTGGGCAATTTCGGCGCCTTGCTCACCGCTCAGGGCGTGCGCGCGATCCCGCTTGTCCTCGAGGCCGGCACGCGTATCGCGGACAATGTGGATTTGTTGACCATCGCCGGCCCGCGCGCGCGGCTCCAGCCCGAGATCGCCAAGCACCTGGTCGACTACGTGGAGCGCGGCGGCAATCTCCTGTGGCTGACCGAGCCCGGCGTCGACGACGGCCTGGAGGGTCTGGCCAAGACACTGTCGGTGCGCATGCTCGCCGGCGTTGCCGTGGATGGCAGCGCCGCTGCGTTCGGCATCGGCGACCCGAGTTTTGTTGCAGTTTCCACTTATCCACAAAATCCCATCACCAGCGATTTCGCCCTGACCACGCTATTTCCGCAAGCGGCCGCGCTGGCTGCGGTCGCCGACACGCAATGGCTGCTGACGCCGTTGTTGCGCACCAGCACGAAATCCTGGACCGAAACCGGACCGATCCCGAAGCAAGGCGATACGACCGAAACGATCAGTTACGATCCGGCCAAGGGCGAGATTCCCGGGCCGCTGGATCTGGGATTTGCGCTGACGCGTCTTTCGCCGACGCCGGCCAAACGCGAACAACGTGTGGTCGTGATTGGCGATGGTGATTTCCTCTCGAACTCGTTCCTCGGCAACGGCGGCAATCGCGAGTTCGGCCAACGCGTGTTCGACTGGCTGCTGCACGACGACGCGCTGATCCAGATTGCCGACAAGGGAACGCCGGATAGGCAATTGCTGCTTAGCCAAACTGCCTTAGGCGTGATTGGCTTTGGTTTCCTGATTGCGCTGCCGGCGTTGCTGATGCTTGCCGGCATGCTGATCTGGTGGCGACGGCGGCGGGCGTGATCCGGATCGAACCGCACATGCGCAAATCCAGCCGAAATCTGCTTCTGCTTGCCGGGCTGGTCGTCTTGCTTGCCGCTGGCGTTTACGCCGAACTTGAACACGAGCAGGCAAGCGCACGTGCGCCGCTGACAAAACTCGATCCGGCGACGATGCAGCGTCTGGAAGTGCGCTGCGAGACTTGTCGCACACGGCGCTTTGCCCGCAGCGCCGACGGCTGGCACATGCTCGAACCGTATGCCTTGCCGGCCGATGCCGACGCGGTTGCGCACCTGCTGGCAATAGCGCGTGCGCCGGTTCGCCAACGGCTGCCACTGCATGAGTACGACTTGGCCAAGCTTGGACTATCCCCGGCCCAGTTCACGCTCAAGTTCGACGATATCGTGGTGACGATCGGCGGCGAAGATTCAATCGAGCACGATCGCTACGTGCGCGTCGGCGATGAATTGCTGCGCGTTCCAGATCGCTTCAGCGCACGCCTGCTCGAGGCGCCGGAACGCGAACTTGCGGATCCGGCGGCCGCACAGAAACAATAGCGCATGCCTGAACTGCCCGAAGTCGAAACCACACGTCGCGGCATCGCGCCATACCTGATTGGCCACCGCGTGACCACGCTGGTCATCCGTCAGCCGCGCCTGCGCTGGTTAATTCCGCGGGTATTGCGCCGAAAACTGCCGGGCCAGGAAATTGAAAATGTGGAACGGCGCGCAAAGTATCTTCTGGTGCATACCGGTGCCGGCAGCGCATTGCTGCATCTGGGCATGTCCGGATCGCTGCGCGTATTGCCTGCCGATGTCCCGGCGGGGACACACGACCATTTCGACTGGTGCCTGGATTCCGGCCGCGTCCTGCGCTTTACCGATCCGCGCCGCTTCGGCTGCCTGCTCTGGCAACCCGCCGGCACGACACACGCCTTACTCGCTGGTCTTGGCCCCGAGCCACTAGGTACGACGTTCGACGCTGCACATTTGTGGAAAAAGTCACGCGGCCGCAGCGCGCCAGTGAAGACATTCCTGATGGATCAGAAGATTGTCGTCGGTGTCGGCAATATCTACGCCGCTGAAGCACTGTTCGCCGCAGGCATCCACCCGCGCCGCGCCTCGGGTGCTGTATCGCTGGTGCGCTATTCGCGGCTGGTGATCGAAGTGAAACGCATTCTCGCGCATGCGATCAAACGCGGCGGTACCACGCTGCGCGACTTCATCAGCCCCGACGGCGTGCCCGGTTATTTCGAGCAGGAACTGTTCGTCTACGGCCGCGCAGGCGAACCGTGCAAGGTCTGCGGCACGCCGATCAGCGCGATCGTGCTCGGCCAGCGCAGTACTTTCTATTGCCCAAGGTGCCAGCACTAACCGTCCATGGTGCGTATCCCGGCCGGCATCCTGCCTCGCCCTCGCGACGCACGCGATGCGCTTCAACGCATCGCGCAGACACGCGTCACTCAACCGCGCTGTCAGCGCTGAGAAAAATATGTTTCTAGCTTTTACCCAGCGGCAGTGTCGTCTGTTGCAGCTCGATGCGGCCTTCGCCGGCGACGATCTTCTTGAACTCGGCGCGACTGACCGAGACATAACGCTCGTTGCCGCCGATCTCGACCTGCGGGCCGTCGGTGACGGCGCGGCCGTGATCGTCGACGCGCACGACCATCGTCGCCTTCTTGCCGGTGTGGCAGATGGTCTTGATCTCGATCAGGTTGTCGGCCCAGGCCAGCAGATACCGACTGCCCTCGAACAGTTCGCCGCGAAAATCCGTGCGCAGGCCATAGGCGAGCACGGGAATGTGCAATTGATCCACGATGTCGCTCAGCTGCCAGACCTGAGAGCGGCTGAGAAATTGCGCTTCATCGACCAGCACACAATGCAGCGCGCCGTTTGCGCTGATGTCATCGCGGGCAACACGCAACAAATCATCATCGCGATCCACCATGTGCCCGCTTGCCTTCAGGCCGATGCGTGAAGCGACCACACCGGCGCCGTGGCGATCATCGAGCTGAGGGGTGAGGATGAGCGTGCGCATGCCGCGCTCATGATAGTTGTAGGCGCTCTGCAACAGCGTCGTGGTCTTGCCGGCATTCATCGCCGAATAGTAAAAGTATAATTTTGCCATCCACCCTTCCTCGGTCGCGGCAATAGTGTAGCGCGTCGGCATGTTGTGATCGGCCCGCTGTGATCGGGCAACCGAGATCGAGCTCGGTCCGATCAGGTAGAATCCGCAATCACTCTCCGCGCGAATCCCATGAGCCTCAACCCGCAACAACGCGCCGCAGTGCACTACTGCGACGGCCCGCTACTGGTGCTCGCCGGTGCCGGTTCCGGCAAGACGCGGGTCATCACCGAGAAGATCGCGTATCTGATTGCTCGCAAGAATGTTGCGCCCGGCAAGATCGCCGCAATCACGTTCACCAACAAGGCCGCGCGCGAGATGCGCGAACGTGTCGGGCGACTGGTCAAGGGCGAGGCCGCGCAAGAACTACGCGTGTGCACGTTTCATGCGCTGGGCTTGAAGTTCCTCCAGATCGAGCACGCCAAACTGGGTCTCAAGCGTGGTTTTTCTATACTCGATGCGGACGACAGCGCGGCCATCATCAAGGATCTGGCGCCCGCTGCGAGCAAGCCGGACCAATTGTTCGCGCTGCGCAGCCTGGTTTCCGCAGCAAAAGGCAACGGCCTGACGCCCGAGCAGGCGCTTGCGCAGGCGCTCGGCGCACGCGAGCGCGAGGCGGCGATGGTGTATGCGAACTACCAGAAACGCCTGAATGCGTTCAATGCGGTGGACTTCGACGACCTCATCCGTCTGCCGCTGAGCTTGCTCGATGAGGATGCCGACACGCGCGCGGCGTGGCAGGAACGTATCCGTTACCTGCTGGTCGACGAATATCAGGACACGAACAACGCCCAGTACCGCCTGCTCAAACAGGTTGCCGGCGAGCGCGGCGCCTTCACCGCGGTCGGCGACGACGACCAATCGATCTACGCATGGCGCGGCGCCAATCCCGGCAACCTGGATGAACTCGCGCGCGATTATCCGGCGCTCAAGGTGCTCAAGCTGGAACAGAACTACCGCTGCAGCGGGCGTATCCTGCGCGCCGCGAATGCTCTCATCCGGCATAATCCACATGTATACGAAAAGCAGCTGTGGAGCGAACACGCTGAGGGCGCGCCATTGCGCGTACTGGCCTGCCGCGACGACGAACACGAGGCCGATCGCATCGCTGCGGAGATCATCCACCAGCAGCAACTGCACAAGTCGCCGTGGCATGAATTCGCGCTGCTGTATCGCGGCAATCACCAGTCGCGCCCGCTGGAAAAGGCATTGCGCCTGGCGCGGGTGCCCTATCACCTGACCGGCGGCACCGCGTTCCTGGAACGCGCCGAGGTCAAGGACGTGCTCGCCTATCTGCGCCTGATCGCCAATCCCGAGGATGACGCCGCCTTCCTGCGTATCGTCAACGTGCCGCGGCGCGATATCGGTGCGACTACACTGGAACGACTCGGCGAACTGGCGCAGGCGCAACACCTTTCGATGTTGCACGCGGCGCACAGCGATGGGGTGTTGAAGCAACTCGCGGCGCGGCCCGCTTCGGCGCTTGCAGGTTTCGTTGCGATGATCGGCGATCTTGCGGCCGCATCGCGACGCCTGCCGGCTGCGGAGCTGGTCGAGGAGCTGGTGCGGCGCACGCGCTACGCCGAACATGTCGAGCTGGAGACGAAAGACGCGGGCGCGCGCCAGCGTCGCATGGACAATATGCGCGAACTGGTCGACTGGTTTCGCGCCATGCAAAAAGACGGCGCTCGTGCAGGCGATCTCGCCGCGCAGCTGGCGCTGCTGACGCATGCCGATCGCGATGATCCAGGCAACGCCGTGCGCTTGATGACGCTGCATTCGGCCAAAGGCCTGGAGTTCCGCTTTGTATACCTAGTCGGAGTCGAACAGGGAACGTTGCCGCACGAGGCCAGTCTCGCCGAAGGCCGCATCGAGGAAGAGCGCCGCTTGTTCTACGTCGGCATCACCCGCGCCAAGGAGCGATTGTGCGTTTCCTACGCCGCCAGATCGCGCCGCTACGGCGAGATCGTGGCGAACGAGCCCAGCCGTTTTCTTGCGGAACTGCCTGCGGACGATCTGCATTGGGATGGTCGCGATGCCGAGCAGGATGCCGACGCCAAGCGCGAGTTGGCGTCTTCGCATATTGCGCGCCTGGCGGACCTGCTGGCCGATTGATATGTTGTTGCATTCGGCGAACGCCCGAAAATTGAGCGTCACTTAAGCGTAAACACGCGGCGCGCTTGCCAAGCTCTGGCACGCTCACTAGAGTGGCCGTCCCGCACCGCACTATCCCCTGGGGAACACCATGAGTACGAAACTTGTTCGCATCGCTTTAGCTGCCACCATTGCTGCGCTTGCTGCCGGCTGTGGTCCGTCCGAAACCGCCGCGCCGGGCGCCGCGCCGGTTGCTGTGGTCGCCGCACCGGGCACGCCCGATGGCGCCGTCAACGCCTCGGTCGCCGCACTGCGCGCGAACAATGTCGGCGCCCTGCTCAACAATGCCTTGCCTGCCGCCGAATTGGCCAAGCTCAAGACCGATTGGAACAAGGACATCAACAAGGATCCGGTGACCGAGGAGGATCGCAAGCAGTTCGCCGATACCATGACGAAGCTGACTGCGCCGGATGCCGAAGCCAAGATGTACGCGGAGATCGAGCCGCAGTTGAAGGATTTCGACGCCAAGACCGCGCAGCAGATGCCGATGATGATCGCAATGGGTCAGGGCTTTGCACAGAGCGCGATCCAGCAAAGCAAGGATCTGAACGACGCGCAGAAACAGCAGGCGCAAGCGATGGTCGATGCAACGGCGAAATGGGCCCAGACCGTGAAATTCACAGATCCGGCTCTGGTCAAGAGCGCGATCGCGGCAATCACCAAGACCGCGCGCGATCTGAACCTGAAGTCGATCGACGAAGCGCGCGCGCTCAGCTATGACCAGGCGATGCAGAAAGCCGGCATCGTGCTCGCTGGCGTCAAGCAGGTGTTTGCGGTTTATGGCCTGAACATGGACAAGGCGCTGGATTCGATCAAGGTCGAAACCGCAACTACGACCGGCGATACGGCCAAGGTCAAGATCACCTACAGCGCGTTCGAGCAGTCATTCGCCACCGAGAGCGACCTGGTCAAGGTCGACGGCAAGTGGTACGGCAAGCAGGCGATCGAGCAGTGGACAAAGCACCAGCAGGAAGAAGCGGCCAAGGCTGCCAATCCTGCCGCTCCGGTAATTGCTGAAGACAAGCAGGCCGAAAA
The DNA here is from genome assembly GCA_038244165.1 of Lysobacterales bacterium. Classification (GTDB taxonomy): domain Bacteria; phylum Pseudomonadota; class Gammaproteobacteria; order Xanthomonadales; family Rhodanobacteraceae; genus Rudaea. The sequence goes on from JBBRTT010000012.1 coordinate 13,347, forward strand.
CAAAGGCTGAAATCTTGCGGATTGCCTGCCTACGCCCGCCTTCGCGCGGGCGTAGGCATTTTCCGTCTCAAGAAAATACTGCTAAACACGACGACAACGGGCACTCCCGTACAATTGGCGCATGAGTACCGATTTGCCTACCGCGCCGCCGGCGCCGATATCCCATGCCCCTTGGTGGCTGCGCCTACTCGGCGTACTGGTCGAGCCCTGGCTGCGCATTCGCCGTGAACCCGTCGACGCACGCGCACAGATCAATCCGGCCCTGCCCGTGTGTTACGTCACTGAGCGCTATGGCTTGTCGGATACCTTGATCCTGGAACAGGCCTGTCGCGAAGCCGGTCTGCCGGAGCCGCTGCACCCAGTACAGTTCGGCAGCCTGCGCAAACAGCGGGCGATGTTCGCGCTGTCACGTCGCGATGGCTGGCTGTTCCGCCGTCCGCGTTCGCGCACACATTCGGAAACCCTGGCGCAACTGCTCGACAGCGTGCGCGCCCAGGCAGACCTTGATATCCAGCTGGTACCGGTGTCGATCTTTGTTGGCCGCGCGCCGGATCGGCAGACCGGATGGTTCCGCGTGCTGTTCTCGGAAAACTGGGTCGTGGTCGGGCGCTTCCGCCGTCTGCTGTCATTGCTGTTGAACGGCCGCAGCACGATCGTGCAATTCTCGACGCCGATCTCGTTGCGTGTCGCGCTGGCCGACGAACGCGACGCGCCGAACACCTTGCGCAAGGTGTCGCGTGTGCTGCGCGTGCACTTTCAGCGCCTGCGCGCGCTGGTGATCGGACCGGATCTTTCGCATCGGCGCACTCTGATCGACGCTGTACTGAATGCCGATCCGGTGCGTGCAACGATCGCGACAGCCGCGAGCAAGGACGATCTGCACCAGGACAAGGCGCGCGCGAAAGCGCGCGCGATGGCATGGGAGATTGCTGCTGATCTGTCGCATCCCGTCGTGCGTTCGATCTCGTTTCTGCTTATCGGTTTCTGGAACAAGATTTACGACGGCGTGCGCATGCGCCACTTCGACAAACTGCGAGCAGCCGCGCCGGGGCACGAGATCATCTACGTCCCATGTCATCGCAGTCATATCGATTATCTGCTGTTGTCGTGGCTGCTCTACCAGAACGGTTTCGTCGTGCCGCACATCGCCGCCGGCGTGAATCTGAATATGCCGGTGATCGGGCCACTCCTGCGCCGGGGTGGCGCGTTTTTCATGCGTCGCAGTTTCAATGATCCGCTGTATTCGACCGTATTTCGCGAATACATGAGCCAATTGTTCGCGCGTGGTGTGTCGATCGAATATTTCATCGAGGGTGGGCGCTCGCGCACGGGCCGTTCGCTCAGTCCGCGTGGCGGTCTGCTATCGATGACGTTGCGCAGCTTCCTGCGCGAATCGCGCCGGCCGGTCATGTTCCAGCCGGTCTATATCGGCTACGAAAAAATCATGGAGGGCGATTCCTACATTGGCGAGCTGTCCGGCAAGCCGAAGAAAAAGGAATCCCTGCTCGGCCTGCTGCGCGCGTTCGGCGTGTTGCGCAATCACTACGGCAAGGTGGCGGTGAATTTCGGCGAGCCGGTTTTCCTCGCGCCACTGCTTGATGAGGTGGCACCGGATTGGCGAGCGGCAACCAGCGATCCCGACGCCAAACCGGCCTGGCTCAAATCCGCTGTGGACGCGTTGTCCGGTCGCATTCAGACCAACATCAACCGCGCCGCCGACGTCAATCCGATCAACTTGCTGGCGGTCGCGCTGCTGTCCACCCCCAAGCATGCTATGACCGAAGCCGATTTGCTGGCGCAGATCGATTTGAGCCGGGCCTTGCTCACCACGCTGCCGTACTCGGATCGCGTCACCGTCACCGAGATGAGCGCCGCAGAAATCATCGCGTATGGCGAGAGCATGCAGGCGGTGCAGCGCATCGCGCATCCGCTCGGCGACCTGCTGGTGTGTGAGGGCAAGACCGGAGTCCTGCTCTCATATTTCCGCAACAACGTCCTGCATCTGTTCGCAACGGCGGCATGGGTTGCATGCTGCTTCCTCAACAACCGGCGCATGACGCGGGCGTCGATCAGCCGCCTGGGAAGGATCGTCTATCCGTTCATCCAGGCCGAATTGTTTCTGCCGTGGAGCAGTGACGGGTTCACCACGCAGATCGACGCGACCATCGATTTCTTCGTCGCTCGTGGCTTGCTGGAGCCCAGCGGCGATGGTCGCATCCTGCGCCGCGGGCCTGGCCAGAGCGACGGCGCCTACCAGTTGCGTCTGATCGCACACAGCATGCTGCAGGCGTTCGAGCGTTACTACATCGCGATTGCCGCGCTGGTGCGCAATGGGCCACACACGCTCAGCGGCGGCGAGCTGGAAAACCTTTGCGCCCTGACCGCGCAGCGCCTGACCCTGCTGCACGAGCTCAATGCACCGGAATTTTTTGATAAATCCCTTTTTCGCGGTTTTATACAAAAGTTGCGCGAGCGCCGCGTGATCTGGACCGACGCTTCCGGCAAACTCGATTTCGACGCGGCGTTGGAAGACGTGACCCGTGATGCCAAGGTGATCCTGAGCCGCGAAATCCGCCATGGCATCCTCAAGCTCACCCCAGAGCGGCGCAATACGCTGGCCGAGGAGGATCCCGGGACTCCACCCGAAGAAAACTGAAACGCGCGCCCGCGACAAAGCACGATCGCTACACCTACGCGTCCAGGTCGGGAATCTGCTTGTTCTCAAGCCAGGCAATCATGTCCTTGAGCTTGAGCTTGCGTTTCTTCAGGCGCCGCAATTGCAGTTCGTCGGCGGCCGGCCCTGCCGACAATCTCTGGATCGCGGCATCCAGATCGCGATGCTCCATCCGCAGTTCGACCAATTGACGGGCGATGTCGGCCAGATCGTTGCTCAAGGGACACCAGAAACGTTCGCTGTCTGCAGTCTAACGCCGTCGAGTCAGTCCAGACCAGCGCCGATCCGCCGTACAATAGCGCATCCCCTTCATCGCATCGGCTTCGCCCTGCCGCCATGATCGCCAACGCTTTGCACAAACACGAACTCGATGGTGACAAGCTGGCCCGGCGCCTGCGCCGGCAGGTCGGGCAGGCGATCGCCGACTATCAGCTGATCGAGGACGGCGACCGCATCATGGTTTGCCTGTCCGGCGGCAAGGATTCCTACACCTTGCTGTCTCTGCTGCGGCAGTTGCAGGTCAAGGCGCCCGTACATTTCGAACTCATCGCCGTGCATCTGGATCAGAAACAGCCAGACTACGACGCGACGATCCTGCCCGGCTATCTGCGTTCGATCGGCGTGCCGTTTCAAATCGTCGAGCAAGATACGTACAGCGTGGTCAAGCGCGTGGTCCCCGACGGCAAGACCATGTGCAGCCTGTGCTCGCGACTGCGCCGCGGCGCGCTGTACCACCATGCCGAACAGGGTGGGTTCACCAAGATCGCACTCGGCCATCATCGCGACGACATGGTGGAAACGCTTTTCCTCAACATGTTTTATCAGTCGACGTTGAAGTCGATGCCGCCGAAGTTGTTGTCCGACAACGGCAAGCACGTGGTGATTCGTCCACTGGCCTATTGCAAGGAAGCCGACATTGCCGAGTACGCTCAACAGCAGGGGTTCCCGATCATGCCGTGCAATCTCTGCGGCTCGCAGGAAACCCTGCAGCGCAAGGCGATAAAACTGATGCTGCTCGATTGGGAAAGTCAGCAACCAGGGCGTGTTGAAAATGTATTCCGCGCCCTGACTTCAGTGGCACCATCGCAACTGGCCGACCGCAACCTGTTTGACTTCGCCGCGCTCGGCAGCCGTTCTGCACCGCGTCTGAGCCCGGTCGAATGGTTGCGCGGCGATGCCTGCACCGAAACCGTCGCGGAGAACGCTGCCGCGTGATGGCGGCCTGCGATCTCTACCGCCAGCCATGCGCTGGCTGTTCCGTCCAATTCCCTTTCCCTTCGAGCTGACACCATGTGGTTTCGCAATCTGACCCTGTTCCGTTTTTCTGAAAGCAGCGCAAAATCCCTTAAAACGCTGGAATCGCGCCTTGATGGGCATCGGCTGCGTCCCTGTGGGCCCTTGGAACTGGCCACCCAGGGCTTCGTATCGCCCTACGGCCGCGACGAGGAAGTTCTCGCGCATCGCGTGGGGACCTACGCCCTGCTTGCGTTGGGTAGGGAAGATCGACTTCTGCCAAATTCCGTCGTAAACGACGAGTTAGCGACACGTTTGAAGAAGATCACAGAGAAAACGGGGCGAAAGATAGGCAGCAAGGAGCGCAAGCGGTTGAAAGAAGAAGTCCTGACCGACCTTCTACCGCGGGCTTTCACTAAATTGTCGCGAACGTGTGCTTATCTTGCTATCAAAAGTGGCTGGTTGGTGGTAGATACGTCCAGTCGCAAGGCCGCGGAAGAGGCAACAAGCCTGTTGCGCGAGGCGCTAGGCAGCTTTCCGGCCGTGCCGATGGCGGCCGAGGAATCGCCGCGGGCATTGATGACGGACTGGCTGATACGTGGCAAGCTACCGGAAGGCTTGGTTCTGGGCGATGAATGCGAACTGCGCGATCCGGCGGAAACCGGCGCCGTGGTGCGTTGCCGACGCCAGGACCTTGAAACTGACGAGGTGCGTGAGCATCTAAAGTCGGGCAAGCAGGTGTTTCAGCTCGGCCTGGTCTTCGAGGATCGCTTGGGTTTCGTGCTCGGTGAGGATCTTACCGTGCGCAAACTCCGATTCCTGGACCAGGTGCAGGACGAACTGGGTGAAACGACGGCCGAATCGGCCGTCGCCGAACTCGACGCGGTATTCGCCTTGATGACGCTGGAGCTGGAACGTCTGCTCGCAAAACTCGAATCGTGGTTCGGCTTGCCCCGGCCGAAGGACAAAGCTTAAAGCGCAAGTGCAGGGCGGTTAATCCGGAAAGGACGATGACAGCCACCGACAACAATCACTACCTTGAGCTGGCCACACCGGATGGCGACACCATCAAGGTGCTGCGTCGCTCGCACCCGCGCGCGCGCCGGCTGCGCTTGACGGTTACCTCGGGCGGCGCGCAAGTATCGTATCCGCAAGGCACCCACCCGGCGCAGGTGTTTGCGTTTCTGCGCAAACACGCGAACTGGCTCGAGCGCAAGCTCGGTGAACTGAAATTCGACCTGGTCGGACCGCCCCCGCTGAAACCCGGTGTGCCGACGTTGATTCCATTGCGCGGCGAAACCACTCGGCTGCTATGGCGCGATGGGGCTTGTCCTCGCGTGGAGCAGGACGGCGAGCGTCTGGTGCTGTCGCTGCCGAAACCTCACAACAAGCAGACATTGCCGGCGGCGCGCTCGCTGCTGCATTCCTTCCTGCAGGCGCAGATTCGCCGCGACGTATCGCGCTATCTGGCGCGCTACACCGCCGAGCTCGGTCGCGCACCGACAGGCATCCGCGTCAAGCCGCTAAAAAGCCTCTGGGGCAGCCTGGATACTCGCGACCGCGTGACCCTGGATCTGGCGCTGGCCCTGGCTCCATTGGATGCGCTGCGCTATGTCGTAGTGCATGAACTATGTCACCTGCGCATCCGTGATCATTCGCCGCGGTTCTGGGCGTTGGTCGGTTCGTTGTATCCGGACTGGCAGACTCAGCGCGACTGGCTGAAGACGAGTGGCCACGCACTCAAGGCCGAACTGGCACGATTGATCGCATAGCTTTCGCGATTGCCGGACGCCGAAGCGGCCAGGCAGTGGCTGCTCAATCGATGAACTCCAATATTTCCGCCGCTACCGGCTGCGGGTCTTCCAGATGCAGATGGTGACCGCCGCGCAGGCGCCGCACCCGGATATTCGCAACCTGGGCAATTCTTCGCTCGATCATTTCGCGAGGTAGAAACGGCGGGCTCGGATCGGCAAGAACGAGCAGACTCGGCGCCGCTATACCGCGCAACACGGCGAGAATCTGTTCCTCGGTGTAGCGCACCGGCGACGTCAGGGTCAGGCGCGGGTCGGATGACCAGCTCAATCCTCCCGGCACTACCTTGGTTCCGCGTGCGATCAAGGTAGCGGCAGCAGCGGCAGACAAACCCGGGCCGTTGCCACGCGTGCGTGCATCGATCGCCTCGCTTGCCTCCGCGAACACGCGCAGGGCACCAGTTTGTCCGCCCTCATGGAACGAGCGCCGCAAATGCGCGAGTGTCTGTTCCGCGGCCAATGTCATCGGACCCAGGGCTTCGATCAGCAACAGGCGTTCGATGCGCTCCGGCACGGCTGCTGCGATCATGCTGGCGATTGCTCCGCCGAGCGAATGTCCGAGCAGAGAGAAGCGCTGCCAGCCCAGGACATCGGCCGCTGTCAGCGCATCGCCGAGATAGTCCAGGTAGTGATACCACAACCCCGCCGGGCGATACTGCGAGCGCCCGTGTCCGGCCAGATCGACCGCAACAATGTGGAAATGTTCACAAAGCAGCGGAGCCAAACGCTCGAACGACGCGGCATTGTCCAGCCAGCCGTGCACGGCAAGCAGTGGCGGCAGTGCCGGATCACCCCAGGAACATGCCGCCAGGCGCAGATGCGGCAGAACGATCTCGATGTCACGCGCCGGCATGCGCGTTTCCGTCCAGCCATCCCTGGGTGTTTCTCTGAATCACTCCGCGCAGCAGTTGCACGTGGGCGTCCGAATCATTCAACGCCGGAATATAGTCCAGGCGTTCGCCGCCGGCCTCGAGAAATTGTTCGCGCGTGCGTATCGCGATTTCTTCGAGTGTTTCCAGACAGTCGACCGCAAAACCGGGGCAGAGTACTTGCACGTGGCGAATGCCCTGCGCGGCAAACCGCTCGACGACTTTGTCCGTGTAGGGTGCCAGCCAGGGTTCGCGTCCGACGCGCGATTGGAAACTGACGCTCAAAAACTGCTCGTCAAGATTCAAACGCTCGCGCAGCATGCGCGCGGTAGCCATGCATTGATCGCGGTACGGATCGCCGGCTGCCACATAACGTTGTGGAATCCCGTGGAACGACAGCAACAGATGCGCGCCGCGGCCATGTGTGCTCCAGTACTTTTCCACACCGTCGCCTAGTGCAGAAATATACTCCGGCGCCGCATGATAGTCGCTGATGCTGCGCAACTCAGGCAGCCAGCGCTGCCGTTGCAGAGCGGCGAATACCGCATCCAACGCAGCCGCGGTGGATGTGGCCGAATACTGCGGATACAACGGCAATACCAGCAGGCGGCGCACGCCATTCGCCAGCAGGCGCGCTACGACATCGCCGGTAGCAGGTTCGCCGTAACGCATGGCAAGAGTTACATGCACGCCATCGAGCGCACACGCCGCCGCCAATTTCTCGGTGAGGGCGCGACTTTCCACGAGCAGGGGTGATCCCTGCGGCGTCCAGATTTTCGCGTAGGCACGCGCCGAACGGCGTGGCCGCAAAAGCAAAATCACGCCATACAGCAACGGCAGCCAAAGCCAACGTGGATAGTCGATGACGCGAGCATCGCTCAGAAATTCCGCCAGATACCGGCGCACGGCGCGTGGCGTGGGCGCTTCCGGGGTACCCAGATTGAGCAGCAGGACGGCAATATTCGACCGCGTGGATTGCCTAGGCTGCTTTGGGTTCGGATTCTCCATAGGGCTTTTCGGCGTAGCGTGTGGACAGGGATAAAGAGAGTCCGCATTTCACCCAAGGGCTTGTGTCGGGTGCCTTGCCTTTCCAGCAGCAGTTGGGTTTTTGTTCGGACAATGCCGCCAGTCTAGCACTTCGAAGCTAAGACTTTGTTTTGTATGTACTAGCTGCTAGACTGGTTTGGCTGTGCCAGCGCCCGGTGCGGCAGACGATTACCAAAAAACTATAATACTTAAAGAGATTTGCTTACATGCCCTTGCGCGCTCACATCGCAGCGCTCGTGCTGGCCGTATCCTCCGGCCCGGCACTCGCAACCGATCTTGTCGGTTACAGCGAGGCCTTCGATACTCTTTACCGCATCGACCTCTCCGCGCATACGGCGCAAGAAGTCGGACCCGCGGGCTATCTAAGCGGGCGGCGCATCGCCAATATCGAAGGGCTTACCTACAGCCCCGGCGGTCAATTGTATGCGGTCTCCGATACGCTCAAGGCCCTGTTGCAGATCAACCCCGAGACGGGTGTGGCAACCGTGGTCGGTCCGTTGGATCTTGCCGGCCAAAGCATCACCCAACAATTGGACTTGGGTTTGGCGTTCTCCTGCGATGGAAATCTTTGGTTGTCCGCGGGCAATGGCAAGTTCTGGCAAGTCAACCCTGCGACCGGCACGACGACTCCCGTGGGCGATCTCGGGGTCAAGATCACCGGTCTGGCCTGGAGCGGCAATCAGCTCTTCGGAACCGGAAGCCAGGGCAACAACAATCTTTACGTGATCGACACGGCAACCGCTAATACGACCCTGGTCGGCGCCTATGGTGACCAAGCCAGCTACGTCACCACGGCAAGTCCGGGTTTCGATGCGTCAGGCCAGCTTCGAGCCATTCTCGCCTATGTACCACCACAACCTGGCTCGACATCGGTGCCGGAGTGGAGCGACCTGGCGCTTCTGGACACCAGTTCGGGCGCCTTGACCAACACCGGCAACATCACCGGTGACGCTCACCTGCAAATCGACTTCCTGGGTGGCCTCAAGGGTTTGGCGATCGCGCCGAGTTCGTGCCTGGCCAACCGCCCAGGCGATGATCCGGCGCCCGCACTGTCGTGGATCGGCATGGCCGCCATGATGACGCTGTTGGCGTTGATTGCGGGAACTCGTCTGGGTGGCCGACGTCCAAACGCCTGACGCTCTGCGCCCGTGTGCTCGATCGCGCACACCCTCTCCACCCGTATTCAAGGATATCGCCCATGCTTCGCTGGCAGATTCTGGCTTTAGCGCTGCTTTCCCTGATCTTGCTGCATTCCGGCAACGCGCGCGCCGGTGAACAGGAGACCGAGCGTGCCAACAACGCCGTCCGCGTGCTCAAGGAAACAATGACGGCACCGGACAAGCGCGTGCCCTCGCAAATGCTCTCCAACGCCTATGCGGTCGCGGTGATTCCGGATGTGATCAAGGCCGGCTTCGTGATTGGCGGCCGTCACGGCCTGGGTCTGGTCTCGATCAAGGCCGCTGATGGCACCTGGAGCAATCCCAGTTTTGTCAGCATGACCGGGGGCAGTATTGGTTTTCAGGCCGGCGTCCAATCCACCGACGTGATTCTGGTGTTCCGCACGCAGCGCGGCGTGGATTCGATCGTGCACGGCAAATTCACCCTCGGCGCCGATGCGTCGGTTGCCGCCGGTCCGGTCGGTCGCGACGCGCATGCCGCCACCGACGCGCAGCTGAAAGCCGAAATCTATTCCTACTCGCGCTCGCGCGGGCTGTTCGCCGGCATTGCCCTGGATGGCTCGGTGCTGGCGATCGACAATGATGCCAATCAGGCCGTCTATGGCGATGGCATGACCCCGCGGCGCATCTTCGCCGGCGGCGTCAGCAATGTGCCGAATGCAGTCGTCGATTTCCGCGACCGCCTGGAGGAGTACACTGCGCACTGACAGCGCATTGTTTCGAGCGTGTCGTCCCGGCGCCATCGCCTGCATTGGATACCCGGGCGCTATTGAATCTGGAGTTCACTCATGTTTGGTCTAAGTCCTGGTCACTTGCTGCTCTTGCTGCTCATCGTCGTGCTGATCTTCGGTACCAAGAAACTCGGCAATATCGGCGGCGATGTCGGCGCCGCGATCAAGAACTTCCGCAAGGGTCTGCAGGATGACAATCAACCTCCGCAGCCGCAGCTGAAGGCCGACCCGGAAGTTGCACCGCCAGCGTCGACGACGCCCGCTTCTAGCAGCGGCGAAGCCAAACGCGAAAACACGCCGTAGTCGCTCGCCATGTTTGACGTCGGCATGGGAGAAATCGGCCTGATCGCTGTGGTCGCGCTTTTGGTGCTTGGCCCGGAACGATTGCCAGGCGCTGCCCGCACTGCCGGCGTATTGCTGCGCAAGGCGCGACAAAGTTGGCAAAGTGTACGTGTGGAAATCGAGCGCGAGCTGGCTGCCGAGGAACTCAAACGCAGCATGAAGGAGACGGCAGCTGCCGCCGATCCGACGGCCGACGTAAAGCAAGCACTGGATTCCATCATGAGCGTACCGCCAGCAACGGATTCGGCTGCCACGCCTGGCGAAACCATCGCTTCGTCTGACCCTCATGAGCGACACTGAGCGCGAGGAAGGCCGCGAGGAAGCCGGGCAATCCTTCATCTCGCATCTGGTTGAACTACGCGAACGCCTGCTCAAGGCGATTGCGGCCGTGCTGCTGGTCCTGGTCGCCCTGCTGCCGTTTGCGAACCGGTTGTACCACATGATTGCCGAACCGCTGCTCGAACGATTGCCGAAGGGTTCGACGATGGTGGCTATCGAAGTGGCTTCGCCATTTCTGACGCCGGTGAAGCTGGCATTTTTCGTCGCTCTGTTTTTGGCGATGCCGGTCGTGCTGTATCAGGCGTGGGGCTTCGTCGCGCCGGGCCTGTATCGACACGAGAAGCGTCTCGCGATGCCGCTACTCGCATCCAGCGTGCTGATGTTTTACCTGGGCTGCGCGTTTGCGTATTTCGTCGTGCTGCCCAAGGTGTTTGGTTTTTTGCTCAGCACCACACCGCTCGGCGTGGCGATGATGACCGACATCGGCAAGTACCTGGATTTTGTGCTGACCATGTTCTTTGCCTTTGGTCTGTGTTTCGAAGTGCCGGTTGGTGTCTTCATCATTGCCCTTATGGGCTGGGTCACACCGGAGCAACTTGCCAGGCACCGGCCTTATGTCATCCTCGGCGCATTCGTGGTTGCAGCAATCGTCGCACCGCCAGATGTGTTGTCGATGATCCTGCTCGCGATCCCCATGTGCCTGCTCTACGAGGCCGGCTTGCTGGCGGTCCGCATCTTCTTGCGCCGCAGCACCATCAACGCTCGAGAGTGAGGTTCTGTAGTGGTATGTGCATATCGCTACAATTTGTCTTTTGCAACATTCTGGCATAAACTCCTTTGTGCAATTGGCGCATTTTTCTCTCACCCCTCTCACCCCGAAAACCGGAGTTACAGACATGGCAAAACAGAACGAAGATACCCGCGACGCCAGCCTGCGCGTGTCCAAGCGCGTGCGCGATAGCCTGAAGGCCGCCGCTGCGGTATCCGGCCGTCCGCTGTATGACGTGACCAACGAAGCGATCAACAACTACCTGGCTTCGGCCAAGGCAGGCGGTGCCCGCAAGGCGAAGAAATAAGTTTTCGATTCATCGTTCCGCAGCGGTTGGCCGCTTGCGGAATGCGCAACAAAGACGGCCCTCGCGGCCGTTTTTGTTTTTCTACGTTTGCTTTTTCCCAGCGATACGCACGAAGCGTCGCAATAGCGCACGCGCGTGCGGACTGGCGCCCACAGCGCGCTTGAGTCGCTGCGCATCCAGACCTTCCATGTCCACAATTTCCGAACGTTCGCTCAGGTAGCCACGCATGTGCGCCACGCTGAATTCCGGGTGGAATTGCACGCCCCATACGCGCGGTGCAAAACGTATCGCCTGGCAATCCTCAAGGGCTGAACGCGCCAGAACGACGGCCGCTGACGGCGGCGCCAATACGCTTTGCAAATGTGTCGCCTGCGCTCGGAACACGGAAGGCAATGGACCGAACAACGCATCGTCTGCGGCCGCGGGCAGGCGCTGGATATCCACGGTACCAATCTCGCGTCCGCGCGGGTTGTAGTCGACGCGACCGCCGAACGCGTGCGCCAGCAACTGATGGCCGTAGCACACACCGAGCATGGGCAGTCCTGCCTGTGCCGCACAACGCAGCCACTCGGCAGTGCGTTCACTCCAGTCCAGGCGCTCGGAGACCATCGCGCCCGAGCCGGTGATGACTGCTGCATCGATTTGCGGCAAGGGCGGTAACTTTTCGTGCGCATCCACCCGCACGACCGCGATATGTTCATCCGGCAAACCCAACCCGCGCTGGAACCAGACGGGAAAATCGCCGTGACGCGTGTGCAGGGCCGGCAACGTGGCGCCGGTTTGCACGATCAGGATTTTCACTATTCGACCGGGGGCAACACGCCGACGACTTCGGCGATGGTGGTCACCCCACGCGCTACTTGCGCCGCCGCGCTCACGCGCAACGGCCGCAAGCCTTCGGTGAGAGCGGTCTCGCTCAGCTTTTGCAAATCCATACTCGGCAAGATCATTGCTCGCACATTCGGCGAGATGCGCATCATCTCGTAAATGCCGGTGCGGCCCAGGAAGCCGGTATTGCGGCATTCAAGGCAACCTTTCGGCCCATACGCATGCGCCGGCGGCGGCAGACGCCAGCGATGCACCAGCGAATCCCACGCACGCACATCCAATGCAGTTTCCACTTTGCAGTGCGGACACAGGGTGCGAATCAGACGTTGCGCGACCACGCCAGTAAGGGTTGATTGAATCAGATAGTGCGGCGCGCCCAGATCCAGCAGGCGCGTCACCGCAGTCGGCGCATCGTTGGTGTGCAGCGTCGACAGCACAAGGTGGCCCGTCAGCGATGCCTGTACTGCCATTTGCGCGGTTTCAAGATCGCGGATTTCGCCGATCATGATGATGTCCGGATCCTGGCGCAGCAGGGTGCGCACACCGGTGGCGAAATCCAGATCGATCGCGGTCTGCACCTGCATCTGGTTGAATTCCGGCGAAACCATTTCGATCGGATCTTCAATCGTGCAGACGTTGATGTCCGGCGTGGCCAGGTGCTTGAGCGTCGAATACAGCGTAGTGGTCTTGCCTGACCCCGTCGGACCCGTCACCAGCACGATGCCGTGCGGCCGCTCGACCATGTTGCGCCAGAGGATTTCCTCATCCATCGAAAATCCGAGCTGACGAAATTCCTTGACGACGATGTCCGGATCAAAGATGCGCATGACAACTTTTTCGCCGAACGCGGTCGGCATCGTCGACAAACGCAATTCGACTTCGCGTCCTTCGCCCGATCGAGTCTTGATGCGACCATCCTGCGGGCGGCGTTTTTCTGCCAAATCCATGCGTCCCAAGATCTTCACGCGCGCGGTCACCGCCGTCATTACCGGCGTCGGCAGCTCAAACACCTTGTGCATGTAGCCGTCTATGCGAAAGCGTATCGGGCTGGTGTCGCGGCGCGGTTCCAGATGGATGTCCGAAGCGCGCTGGTCGAATGCGTACTGCAAGAGCCAATCCACGATATGCACGACGTGACGATCGTCGGCGCCAATGTCGCCGGCCTTGCCCAGTTCCAGCAATTGCTCGAAGTTGAGTATGCCGCGGCCATCGGCAAGATCGCCTTTGGCGTCCTTGGCCTTCTGGATCGAGCGCTGAACGCCATAGAACTCGGCGAGATAGCGGTTCAGATCCACCGGATTGACGACGACGCGCTGGACCTCGCGACGCAGGATATGACCCAGGTCCGCCAGCCAGCGCGTATCGAACGGTTCGCAGGTCGCAATCGTGACTTGGCCAGTAGCAACCGCAACCGGCAGAATGCGATAGCGCTGCGCATAGGCGTGCGAGATCACCTGGGTGACGGCACCGGCATCGATCTTCATCGGATCGATCTTCAGGTAAGGCAGCTTGGCCTTGTCGGCAAGCCAATGGGTCAGCACTTCCAGACTCAGGGGCTTGCCATCGAGCGGGTTCAGCAGTTTCTGATTCGCGATCAGGGCGAGCGGATGCAATTCCATCTTGCCACGTGCGCTGCGCGCATCCGCGCGTGCCCTCAGAGCGTCGGCATCCGTGAGCAGGCCGTCATGCTTGAGCACCGCCAGCACGGTGTCAATGTCGAGCTTGCGGTGCAGTCCAAGCTCGGCGGCATCGGCGATGGGATCGGCTGGTCTTGGGCGTTGCGGAACCGTGGCCATAGGGCCGTGCCTTGGGATTCTGACTCAAGCCGCTATACTAGCGCGCTTTTCGCCGCTTACTGTGATTTTCATGCCAGGCCCGACCTTCCAGGACGTCATCCAGATTCTCAATCGCTACTGGGCGAGCCAGGGTTGCGCGCTTATTCAGCCGCTCGATACCGAGGTCGGCGCCGGCACGTTTCACCCGGCCACTTTTCTGCGTGCCCTGGGACCCGAGCCCTGGGCCGCGGCCTACGTGCAACCGTCGCGGCGCCCAGGTGACGGTCGCTACGGCGAAAACCCGAACCGGCTGCAGCACTACTATCAGTATCAAGTCGTTATGAAGCCGAATCCCGATGACATTGTGGATTTGTATATCGGCTCGCTCAAGGCGCTCGGCATCGATCCGCTGGTGCATGATCTGCGTTTCGTCGAGGACAACTGGGAATCGCCGACCCTGGGCGCGTGGGGGCTGGGCTGGGAGGTCTGGCTCAACGGCATGGAGGTCACCCAGTTCACATATTTCCAGCAGGCCGGCGGCCTGGAGTGCCGGCCGGTAACGGGCGAGATCACCTACGGCCTGGAACGCCTGGCGATGTATCTGCAGAATGTGGACAACGTCTACGACCTGGTGTGGACGGTCGCCCCGCATGGCACAGTCACCTACGGCGACGTGTTCCATCAGAACGAAGTCGAGCAGTCCAAATACAACTTTGAATACGCGAACGTTCCTGAACTGCTGCGCTGGTTCGACGTGTGCGAAGGCGAGGCGAAGAAACTCGTCGAACTCGGCCTGCCACTGCCGGCCTACGATCAGGTCTGCAAAGCCTCGCACAGTTTCAATTTGCTCGATGCACGGCGCGCGATCAGCGTCACTGAAAGGCAGCGTTACATCTTGCGCGTGCGCACCATTGCGCGTGCGGTGGCGGAGGCTTATTTTGCGCAGCGCCAGAAGCTCGGTTTCCCCGGCGTGAAGCACAAGGAGCCGCCGCATGTCTGAGCTCAAGCCGCTGCTGATCGAGATCGGATGTGAAGAATTGCCGCCGAAATCGCTGGACGAACTTGCCGGCGCGTTCACTGCAAATGTCTGTACTGGGCTTGCCAAGCGCGGCATCGCCGCCGATGTGAACAATGCGAAAACGTATCACTCGCCGCGACGACTTGCCGTGCTGGTGCCGGGTGTCGGTCAATCGCAGCCTGATCAGGCCAATGAGCGCCGCGGCCCCGCATTGAACGCCGGGCTTGATGCCAGTGGTCAGCCGACCAAGGCGTTGCTCGGTTTTGCGTCCTCGTGTGGAGTCAGCGTCGATCAGCTGGAAAAACTGCAGACCGACAAAGGCGCGTGGTTCGTCCATCGTGCGCAGCAACCGGGCAGGTCCACTGCCGAGTTGATGCAGGAAATTGTTGTTGAGGCGCTCAAGGCTCTGCCGGTGCCCAAGCCGATGCGTTGGGGCGATCATGACTACGCCTTCGTGCGTCCGGTGCATTGGGTTGTCATCCTGCACGGCGATCAAGTGATCGATGCCGAAATCTTCGGCATCAAGAGCGGGCGCGAATCGCGCGGGCATCGTTTTCATCATCCACAAACGGTTGCGACTGCGCATTCGGACCTTTACGTGGACGCCTTGCGAACCGCGAAGGTCTTGGCCGATCCGACCGAGCGCCGCGAGCGGGTGCGCGCGGAAGTTGAACGCGTGGGTCGTGACATCGGCGGCACGCCGCGGCTGAGTGACGCGCTGCGCAACGAGATTGCCAACCTGACCGAATGGCCAGTTGCTATTGCCTGCCAGTTTGAGCGTGAGTTTCTGCACGTGCCGCAAGAAGCGCTGATTCAGACGATGGAGACCAACCAAAAGTTTGTGCCGGTGTTCGATGTACAGGGACGTACGAGTGCCGCGGGCGCAGGAAGCGCAGGAGCGGCCGATGCCAGTGGAAAGCTCACCGCGCACTTCATCGGTGTCGCCAATATCGAATCGAAAGACCCCGCCGAGATCCGCAAGGGCTACGAGCGCGTGATCCGTCCGCGGTTTGCCGACGCGAAGTTTTTCTATGACGAAGACTTGAAGACGCCGCTGAGCGCGCAACAGGAAACGCTCAAGTCAGTCACCTACCAGCAGCAACTGGGCAGCACCTGGGACAAGTGCATACGCGTTGCCGAACTGGCGCGCGTGATTGCCAATCGTCTCGGCGTCGACGCGGCACTCGCGACGCGTGCGGCGTCGTTGAGCAAGTGCGACCTGATGACACGCATGGTCGGCGAGTTCCCGGAATTACAGGGTGTGATGGGTCGCTACTATGCGGTCGCCCAAGGCGAAAACGCCGAGGTCGCGCAGGCGCTGGACGAATTCTACAAACCGCGATTTGCCGGCGACGATGTTGCGAAAGGCAAAATCGCACAGGTTCTCGCCGTTGCCGAGCGCCTGGACACGCTGGCAGGCATTTTCGCCGTGGGCCAGAAACCCTCGGGCAACAAGGATCCGTTCGCGCTGCGGCGCGCAGCATTGGGACTGGCGCGCACCCTGATCGAAGGCGGCCTGGAACTGGACCTGGAAGCCTTGTTGCGCGAAGCGGTCGAACTGCTGCCAACACTTCACGCGCCGCAAAAACCGCAAAAACCTGGCGCGCCGGCAAACCCGGCACCTTCGCCGTCAGATGCAAAGTACACCTTGGTCAAGGATCTGCTCGACTTCGTGTTCGACAGGTTGCGCGGCTACTACTCCGAACGCGGTTTCGGCAGCGATCAATTCGACGCGGTACACGCGGTGGAAACCGACACGCTGATCGATTTTGACGGGCGCCTATCCGCTGTCGGCGAATTTGCCAGACTCGCCGACGCGCAATCGCTGGCCGCAGCGAACAAGCGCATCGGCAATATCCTGCGCCAGGCCGGCGATGCCGGCGGCGGACGCGTGGAAATAAGCCTGCTGGATGCGGGCGCCGAGGCGCAACTGCATCGCGCCATGGAATCGGCATCCTCGGCGATAGCCCCTCTGATCGCGCAACGCCGTTATATCGAGACGTTGCGCCTGCTGGCAGGCCTGCGAGCACCGGTAGATGGCTATTTCGATAGTGTCATGGTGATGGTGGACGACAGCGCAAAACGGCAGAATCGACTGGCATTGCTGAGCCAATTGCGCCGCATGTTCCTGCAGGTAGCCGATATTTCGTTATTGCAGCATTCCTGATGCACGATGGCTGTACACATAGTCTTTACGAATGGTTTCGTATTTTTTGGCTAGCGATAGCCTCCGCAATTGCCCTGTGAGACGATTCGCGCCCACGCCTCGTCGCTGTTTAGGGTGAGACAAACACACACGAAGGTCGCGCCGAGTCGCGACACGCGCCAGACAAGGAGATTCGCCATGAAGACAAAAATTTCCATCGCTCTGCTGGGGTTGAGCCTGCTGGCAGGCTGTAGCGCGCCACCGCCACCGCCACCGCCGGCCGTGGCGCCCATCGCGAGCAGCGTCAGCGGCACGGTCATGTTGCGCGAGCCGCGCGAGCTGAGTTTCCAGGCGCGCGTGGAGCTGCGCGTGGTCGATGTGGCGACACCGACGACGCCGCTGGCGCAAACCGTGATCCCGAACGCGAGCCGTCCGCCTGTGTCGTTCAATGTTCCGATCGATGCGGCCAAGGTCGATCCCAAGCGTACCTACTCCGTCGATGCCGTGCTGATCGACGGCGACCGCCGCTATCTGCCTGTGCTGCAGTATCCGGTGCTGACCAACCACGCACCGTCGCGGGTCGATATCATCGTTGCGCCCGAACCGACCCCAGCGGAAAAATTGTTCGACGCCTACAAGAAAGCGTATGCGCAGGTCGGTACGATGAAACAGATCAGCGGCAGTTCCTTGGGCGAGACGTCCTCCACTGCGTGGGACGCGTTCGTTTCCAACGGCAAGGTGCATGTCGTACGCGAAATAACCGACCTGGACAACGACAAGGGCCGTATCACGCTGAAGATGGCCTACCAGAACGACAAGCCCTGGGTCGTGGTCAGGGAAGAATCCGCAGCAGGTGCCTCGCGTCCGTTCGCCACGAGCAAGGTCGGCTGGGACGAGGGCGGCACCTTGGTGCTGAAGGAACGCCTCGCCAATGGCCAGTTGAGCGATGTGTCGGCCGAAGAGGCCAAGTCGCTCTACAACCAGGCGCAGCAGGCTTTCAATATGGCCCAGGCGGCGGCGCCGAAAAAGTAGTCGCGAAGTTCAGCGAAGCCCGCGCCGGATCGTCCGGCGCGATTTCCTGAATGATCAATTTCGCCGCGCACGCGTGAACGCATCGGCGAACGCATTGTTGCCTGCCGGTGTTGGGGTCTTGACGGCCGAAGCCGGCAGTCTGTCAGCACGCGCACGGTTTTCTCGCGGCGCGCGTTCGCCGCCAGAGGCGGGCAGCGGATCGTCAAGCCGCATTGTCAGCGCGATGCGCTTGCGCGGCAGATCCACTTCCAGCACCTTGACCTTGACCACGTCGCCCGCCTTGACCACATCGCGCGGATCCTTGACGTACTTTGTGGACAATGCAGAAACGTGCACCAGACCGTCCTGGTGCACGCCGATATCCACAAACGCGCCGAATGCGGCGACGTTCGACACACGGCCCTCGAGCACCATGCCGGGCGTTAGATCGACCAGATTTTCCACGCCGTCGACAAACGTCGGCATGACGAATTGCGGGCGCGGATCGCGACCGGGTTTTTCCAGTTCCTTGAGAATGTCGCGCACTGTCGGCAGGCCGAACTTCTCATCGGTGAATTGATCGGGTTTGAGCGCGCGCAGGAAAGTGCCGTTGCCGATGATCTGCGCGACCTCGCGTCCACTGCTGCGCACGATGCGTTCGACCAGTGGATACGCTTCCGGATGCACGCTGGAAGCATCCAGCGGATTGTCGCCGGCGGCGATACGCAGGAAGCCGGCACATTGCTCGAATGCCTTGTCGCCGAGCCGCGGCACTTTCTTGATCGCCGAACGGGTACGAAATTCGCCATGGGCATCGCGGAACTTCACCACGTTTTCCGCCACTGTCGGCGATAGGCCCGCCACGCGCGCGAGCAGCGGCGCGGACGCCGTATTCACATCGACGCCGACACCGTTGACGCAATCCTCGACGCTGGCATCCAGTGCGCGCGCCAGCTTTACCTGATTCACATCATGCTGGTACTGACCAACGCCGATTGCTTTCGGGTCGATTTTGACCAGTTCCGCCAGCGGGTCTTGCAGACGGCGCGCGATCGACACCGCGCCACGCAGTGACACATCGAGTTCTGGAAATTCCTTCGCCGCGGTTGCCGACGCCGAATACACCGACGCGCCCGCCTCGCTGACCACGACCTTGGCAAGCTTGAGTTCCGGATGATTCTTCATCAACTCGCCCGCGAGTTTGTCGGTCTCGCGCGACGCTGTGCCGTTGCCGATCGCGATCAGGTTCACGCTGCAATGTTTGCAAGCAGCTGCAAGTTGAGCGATGGATTGATCCCATTGATTCCTGGGCTCGTGCGGATAAATCGTATTCGTCGTAACCAGCTTGCCGGTCGCATCGACGATCGCGACTTTGACCCCGGTGCGGATGCCGGGATCCAGGCCCATGACCACTTTCGGGCCGGCCGGTGCGGCCAGCATCAGGTCCTTGAGGTTGCTGCCGAACACACGGATCGCTTCGTCTTCCGCTGCTTCGCGCGCGCGACTGAATAGGTCCAGCGTCAGCTGCAAGTGTAATTTTATACGCCAGGTCTGGCGGCAGCATTCCTTGAGCCACGCATCCGCAGGGCGCGCCCGTTCGGCGACGCCAAAATGTACTGCAACGCGGCCTTCGGCTTCTGCGTGGCCTTGGTCCGCCTGGGAACCAGGCTCCAATTCAAGATCGAGCACGCCTTCGTTGCGTGCGCGGAACAGTGCCAGCAGACGATGTGAGGCGATCGAGCGGATCGCTTCGGCGTGATCGAAATAGTCGCGATACTTTGCGCCTTCGCCCTGCTTACCTTCGATGACTTTGGCGCGGACCTGGCCGCGCTGCCACATCCATTCGCGCAGCTCGCCGACCAGCGCAGGGTCTTCGGAAAATTCTTCCAGAACGATCGCGCGCGCGCCGTCGAGCGCGGCCTTGACGTCGGCGATATTTTTTTCCGCGTCGACGTAGGCCAGCGCGAGTGTCTCGGGCGTCTCGGCAGGATTGTTGCGCAGCGCATCCGCCAACGGTTGCAAACCGGCTTCGCGCGCAATTTGCGCACGCGTGCGGCGTTTGGGCTTGTACGGCAGATACAAGTCCTCCAGGCGTGCCTTGGTAT
This sequence comes from Lysobacterales bacterium, assembly GCA_038244165.1. Lineage (GTDB taxonomy): Bacteria > Pseudomonadota > Gammaproteobacteria > Xanthomonadales > Rhodanobacteraceae > Rudaea. The sequence continues at coordinate 33,470 of JBBRTT010000012.1, forward strand.
CGGCATCGAGAATCTGTTGCTTCAATTCCTCGCCGAGTTTGCCTTGCTCTTGGATGCTTGCGAGCACGGCCTGGCGCCGGTCTTCCAGTTCGCGCAGATAGTGCAGGCGCTCCTCAAGCGTGCGCAGCTGCGTGTCATCGAGCCCGCCGGTGACTTCCTTGCGATAGCGCGCGATGAACGGCACCGTCGCGCCGCCATCAAGCAGATCCACGGCCGCCTTGACTTGGGCCGGTGCTGCAGCGATTTCCTGGGCGATCTTGAGTTGGATATTCAACATGGACAAAAGTCGGTCCGGACCGAAAGCTTATGAATGAGGGGATTCAGCGCAGCCGGCCAAGATAGACCGTCGCACCGGCAAAGATGGATACGTCATGGGCAGCATGGGTCAACCCGCAGGCCACGCCCGCGTCCAGCACCAGATGCGCTGATCGATTGTAATTGATCGTGCCGAGCATCTGGCTTGCGCCCGGCGCGCCGCGCTGGTGTGTGCCGGAAAACTCCAATGCGGCACCGATGACGTCAGTCAGCGACCACGATCCCGCCGCGGCCCAGGCACTCTGCCATCGCGACAAGCCATTGGATTTCGCCGTGTAACGCGTCCCACCCGCGTTGACATCCAGATGCAATGCGCCGAAGTCGCTGCTGTAGATGGCGTTGACGGTCCATGCGGGCTTGCCGACACCCAAGTCATCCGCTGCCGTCGGGAGTATCGTGCCGGCCTCGATTCCGAATGCTGCCTTGTCGCTAAGGAGGAAGCGCTGTTTCCACTCAAGCAGCACGGCGCCGAACCCACTGTGTGACGGCATGCCAACTGGCGCGTCGCGAATGTACGCCGTCCCTCCGACCAGCACACCATGGTTTTCATCGAAGGCATACTTCAACAACCACGGCACGCTATTGTTGCGCGCGCCGTCGTCTGCAGCCACGTGCTGACCGCCAAATTCGCCTTCGATCCAACCGGGTACCGGCAGGCTCGCGGGATTTGAAACGGTCGGCCGGTATGGGGTGACCGCCGGTTCTTCCGTGTCGTCTGCGTGGGCGGAGGACGCGCTCAGGACAAACGTGACGAAAACGCTGGCTGCAAGGCGGTGGCAGAAAACGCGGGGCACGCGAACGTTTGTGCGCTTCAAGCGACGCGTCGGGAATTGTGGCGCTTCAGGTGCACCAGCAGCAGGGAAATTGCCGCCGGAGTGACTCCGGAAATGCGCGTCGCCTGCCCGATGGTCTGCGGCTGGCTGCGTTGCAGTTTTTGCAGCACTTCTGCAGACAGACCATGCACGCCGGCATAGTCGAATGCCTCTGGAATGGCCGTTTCCTCGTGCCGGCGCTGGCGCTCGATCTCCTCGTTCTGCCGATCCAGATAGCCGGAATACTTTGCCGCAATTTCCACTTGTTCGGCGACCTTGGCATCGGCCACGGCCGGACCCAACCCGGCAACCTGCATCAGCTTTGTGTAATTCAACTCCGGTCGGCGCAGCAGATCCAAAGCATTGGTTTCGCGCGATACGGCAACCCCGAGCACCGCTTCGATCTCGCGCCCGAGCGTGTTGGCGGGCGCCGCCCACAACCCATGCAAACGCTGGGTCTCGCGTTCCACCGCCTCGCGCTTGCGAGTGCACGCCGCGTGGCGCGCATCATCGATGCTGCCGAGTTCGTGACCCTTGTCGCTGAGGCGCAGATCGGCGTTGTCTTCGCGCAAATGCAGGCGGTATTCGGCGCGCGAAGTGAACATGCGATAGGGCTCGATCGTGCCGTTGGTGATGAGGTCATCGATCAGCACGCCGATGTAGGCTTCGTCGCGTCGCGGCGACCATGCTGCTTTGTCTTGTGCGGCACGCGCTGCATTCAATCCAGCGATCAGGCCCTGCGCGGCCGCTTCCTCATAGCCGGTCGTGCCGTTGATCTGGCCGGCGAAATACAGGCCATCAATGGCCTTGGTTTCCAAGCTGGATTTCAATCCGCGCGGATCGAAATAATCGTATTCGATCGCATAGCCCGGCCGGGTGATATGCGCATGTTCGAAACCCTTGATCGAATGCACCAGGTCCAGTTGCACATCGAACGGCAGCGACGTGGAAATGCCGTTCGGGTAAATCTCGGTCGTTTCCAGCCCTTCGGGTTCGATAAATATCTGGTGCGATGCCTTTTCGGCAAAGCGCACGACCTTGTCTTCGATCGACGGGCAGTAGCGTGGACCGACGCCTTCGATCTTGCCCGTATACAAGGGCGAACGATCCAGTGCGCCGCGGATGATCTCGTGCGTGCGCTCACTGGTATGCGTAATCCAGCAGCTGACCTGACGCGGGTGATCCGCAACGGACCCGGCAAAGGAAAATACGGGCAGGGGGCTATCGCCGGGCTGTTCCTGCAAACCGGCAAAATCGATACTGCGGCCGTCGATCCGCGGCGGGGTGCCGGTTTTGAGCCGATCTACGCGAAGCGGCAGCTCACGCATGCGCTCAGCCAGGCGCGTTGCCGGCGGATCGCCGGCGCGGCCACCGGCGTAGTTCGCGAAGCCTACATGGATTTTTCCGGCAAGGAAGGTGCCGGCCGTCAGCACCACCGTCGCCGCGTGAAAGTGCAGACCCATCTGGGTGACCACGCCCGTCACTCGATTGCCGTGCAATGTCAGGTCGTCCACGGCCTGCTGGAAGATCGACAGGTTCGGCTGCGTTTCAAGTTTGCGCCGGATTGCCGCCTTGTACAGCGAGCGGTCGGCCTGGCAGCGCGTAGCGCGCACCGCCGGGCCTTTGGATGCGTTCAAGGTGCGCCACTGGATGCCAGCGCGATCGGCCGCCTGCGCCATGACGCCGCCGAGGGCGTCGATTTCCTTGACCAGATGCCCTTTGCCGATACCACCGATAGCGGGGTTGCAACTCATCTGGCCAAGAGTTTCGATGTTGTGAGTCAACAGCAGGGTGCGCGCGCCGAGACGCGCTGCCGCAAGTGCGGCCTCGGTGCCGGCATGGCCGCCGCCGATGACGATGACGTCATATTGTGTCTGGCTGTGCTGCATGATTTCTCGCTTGTTTGCCGGCGCCGTCAGGCTCTGGCTATCGTGCATCGGCACGACCTAGGCCGGACATTATACAAAGCCGCTGGCTGGCACGCTTTCTGCGATAACCCCTTGCACTTTCGCCGTCGCCCAGCGCTGAGCACGCTGGCGGTCGAAGAACAGGGGTCGATCCGCGATAGGCGAAAGGAAGCCTGGAGGAGTTGGCGGGTTTTTAAGGAAGAAGGCTGGCGCCCGGCGGTCTTAGGAACAGGGGGAATCCAAGAGGACCGTATGCCGGGCGCCAGTGACTCGCTTCGTGCGTTTTCATCGGCGCTGCTGACGCAAACGCACTACTGACGCTGTAATCGTACTACAACATAGCGCCGCTTGTAGTTAGATAACTGTGAACAAAGTCATGTCTTGTGTGATCCATTGTCTGCCGTCGTGTCAATTTGCGTCGCAAAGCGTCACCGGTCTGCGTGGATTTGTTGCCAATACAGGCGTTCCTTCAGTTTTTCACCCTTTGGCACAGCTTCTGCATTACGTGAACTACTTCTCAAAACAACATCGCAATTGGAGAGTGCCATGCTAGCGACCGCCGCCGCCCTGACCATCAATCCGCTGTTTCTTCGCCATGATTTGATGATAGAGCTTGGCCGTCTGGAAATGGCCATCGAAGACGTCCGCTCGCATCACTCCGCCAATGACCATCAGACACTGACCCCGCTGGAAACGAAGCTCGCGCGCATCAATGAAGCGCTGACACGTTTATCCGCCTGAATTCGATTTAGTACTCCCTAGTCCCGGGCCAGCGCGAGCTGCCCGGGCTTTTTTTTGCCCGCGTTTATGGATGCATTCACTCGCCGATCGCGCACTACCAGGCGCGGATTGTTGCGCCGATACTTTCGGTGCGCAAATATCGCGCTATGCTGCCACTTCTTGATCGGCGCAACGGAGAGTTGGCATGATCGCTCGCATCTGGCGCGGCATCACGCTGAAGGAAAAAGCGGACGACTACCTGGCCTACCTGAATGAGACAGGTTTGAAGGACTATGCCAAGACGGCCGGTAACCGCGGCGTGACCACCCTGCGCCGCGATCAGGGCGAGCATTGCGAAATCATGCTGATTTCGTTGTGGGATTCGATGGATGCCGTGCGCGCTTTCGCCGGCGAGAACCCGGATCGCTCGGTCTACTATCCCGAGGACGATCAGTACCTGTTGCAAATGGAACCGTTGGTGCGGCACTACGACGTCGCCGAACACCTGCCGTTGGGCGACGAGGCAACTCCCACACCCCCGCCTGTCGCGAAAAAGAAGAAGTGACGGGCAATTGCTTTGGGTTGGTCGCAAAGCAATCGCCGATGGCCTGAGCCTTACCCCGCCTTCTTTGCAGCGGCCTCGGCGTCCACCGCCGCCTTCACCGCCGGACGCGCATCCACGCGCGCGAAAAACCGGGCCAGCGCCGGCCACTGGTTCAAATCGATCTTGAAGTGCGGGGTCCAGCGCAAGACGGTGTACAAATATGCGTCGGCGACGCTGAACTGCTGGCCGATGAGGAAATCCTGTTTCTCCAGCACCACATCGAGTTCGGCAAACCGCTGTTTCAGCTTGTCCATGTAGATTTGCTTGGCCACATCCGGCATCGCCGCGTCGAACAGCGGACTGAAGGATTTGTGGACTTCCGTGGAAATAAAGTTCAGCCATTCCTGCAATTGATAGCGTGCGAAGCTGCCATTGGCCGGCGCAAGCCCGGCTTCGGGTTTGCGATCTGCCAGGTATTGGACAAGCGCTGGACCTTCGGTCAGCACATTGCCATCGTCGGTCAGCAGCGCCGGCACATAACCCTTCGGATTGATCGTCTTGTAGTCTTCGCCATCAACCGTTTTCTTGGCGCCAAGATCGACCTTGATCAGATCGAAGGGCAGGCCCAACTCGCGCAGGACGATATGCGGCGACAAGGAGCAGGCGCCGGGGGCGAAGTACAGCTTCATGTGGAATCTCCTCGTGATGGCTTGATGGTCGTCAATGCGACAACTATTGGCCGGACCAGATCAGATAGGGATGCCCCGCAGCGAATCAAGCGTGACACGTGTCCATCACGAAAGACGCTATTGCGTGCCGTCCTGCATATCCAACACGTCCAGGTAGCCACGCAACTCGTTCGCGCGTGTCTTGATCAGATCAGCAGCGGCGCTGGCTCCCATCGGGATGTACATCGTGCCCTGCATTCCGCCATATAGCGCTCGTAGCGTCTTCAGCTCGGCATCCCGATATACCAACCATTTCTGCTGCGACTCCGTCAGCGCCTGCCGAGCGCCCTTGTCGAATTTCTTGCGCAATACGCCGTAAACGCGGTTGAGTTCACCGTCCCAGCGCTTATACGAACCGTCGGCACATTCGACCATTGCGGCCGTGGTGTCCGCCTTGTCCATGCACGCCTCGTCTGCCTGCGCTACTGGATCCAGCTTCGACTTCGGCATGGGACTGTCCGCAAACGACATATTCGCTGCAGCCGCGAGCAACAGGAAAAGCAGCGTATGAGCGCTTTGCATGTATCGAACCCTATTTTTTCTTCGGAATGTACAAATCGGTAATTGTGCCTTCGTATACTTCTGCGGCCATGCCGATGGATTCGGACAAGGTCGGGTGCGGATGTACGGTCAGGCCGATGTCGGCGGCTTCGCAGCCCATTTCGATCGCGAGTGCGACTTCCGAAATAAGGTCGCCCGCGTTCGGACCGGTGATGCCGGCGCCGATAATGCGATGCGTTGCTTCGTCGAAGATGAGCTTGGTGAATCCTTCGGTGCGGCCGATGCCGATCGCCCGGCCGGACGCGGCGTAGGGGAATTTTCCAACGCCGATCTTGAGCCCATCCTTCTTCGCTTCGGCTTCGGTCACGCCGACCCAGGCAACTTCCGGGTCGGTGTAGGCCACGCTCGGGATCACGCGTGCGACGAACTCGCTCTTCTGGCCGGCACAGACTTCCGCGGCGACCTTGCCTTCGTGCGTGGCCTTGTGCGCGAGCATCGGATTGCCGACGATATCGCCGATCGCAAAGATGTGCGGCACATTCGTGCGCATCTGCTTGTCGACGGGAATGAAGCCGCGGTCGGTCACGTTGACTCCCGCCTTGTCGGCGTCGATCGTCTTCCCATTCGGCGAACGGCCGACGGCGACGAGTACGCGATCGTAAAGTTGTGGCTCTGGGGCCTTCTCGCCTTCGAACGTCGCTTTCATTCCTGCTGCCGTCGCTTCGACCTTTGCGACTTTCACCTTGAGATGAATGCCGGCGTAGCGTTTGCTCAGGCGCTGCGCGAGCGGCCGAACCAGATCCGGATCGGCACCCGGCATCAGTTGATCGAGCAGCTCGACGACCGTAACCGCACTGCCGAGCGCGTCATAGACGCAGGCCATCTCAAGGCCGATGATGCCGCCACCGACGACCAGCAATTTCTTCGGCACATCTTTGAGCAGCAATGCTCCGGTCGAATCCATTACGCGTGGATCGTCCCACGGGAAGCCGGGCAACTTAACCGATTGCGAACCAGCCGCAATTATACATTTCTCGAAATATACTAATTTTTTGCCGTCCTTGGTTTCGACTTCGATTTCGTTCGCCGAAATGAATTTGCCAAGGCCATGCACCAGGGTCACCTTGCGTTGCTTGCTCATGCCGGCGAGGCCGCCGGTCAACTGGGCCACGACCTTGTCCTTGAATGCACCCAGTTTGGCGATATCGATTTTCGGCACGCCGAAACTGATGCCGATTTCGTCCGAGTGCGCTGCCTCGTCGATCACGCGCGCCGCGTGCAGCAACGCCTTCGATGGAATGCAGCCTACGTTGAGACAGACGCCGCCGAGCGTCGGATAGCGTTCGATGAGGACGGTGTTCTGACCCAGATCCGCGGCGCGGAATGCGGCCGTATAGCCGCCCGGCCCTGAGCCGAGCACGCAGACCTGACATTCGATGTCGGCCTTGCGGCCCGAGGTTGCAGCGGCTTTTGGCGCCGCGCTTTCACCCCCTCTCACGCTGGCGGGAGAGGGTTGGGGTGAGGGTGGTGCTTGGGCAGATACGGTGCTGTTTTTTCCAGCGCCACCCTCACCTGTCGCGCTGCGCGCGCCGGCCTCTCCCGCCGGCGGGAGAGGTGAATTTCCCGCACCCTGCGCCTCGATCACGGCAACCACCGCACCCTCCGAAATCTCATCGCCCACCTTGACCTTCACTTCCTTGACCACGCCGGCAACCGATGACGGCACTTCCATCGTCGCCTTGTCCGATTCCAGCGTGACCAGGCCCTGATCCTTGGCCACCGTATCGCCGGCCTTCACCAGCACTTCGATCACGGGTATATTTGTATAATTTCCGATATCCGGAACCTTGACTTCAGTCGTTGCCACGATCGGACTCCTTGTTTGCCACCGCCAACGCCAGCGCGGCGCGGAAACGCGCGCGCCATTCGTCGCGCCTGGCATTGAAATCGGCAAATTCGTCGTTCGTGTCCGGCGGTGGCGGCGCGACTTCGTCTTTTGCACTTTGTTGCGGCAGCGACGGCTCCGCTTCGCCTTCGCCGCGAATGCGCGCGCGCAGTGCGATCAGGTCGTTCTTTTCGTCGAATGCGTCCTGGCGGTTCTGTTCGCCTTCTTCGCGGCGCGCCTGCATCAACACGCGATATTTGTCGTTCGCAAATTCCACCGAGCAGCGAAAATCCGGCAGGTGGTGCGTTTCCACATCATCCAGGAGACAGTCGAAAACGATGTAGCCCTCCTCGATCCACAAGCCATGCCGTTTGATAACGACGCGGGATTCGCGTTCCTCGTGGAAAAAACGAATCCAAGTAGTATCCGGTTCTCGGCTCAGTTTCAGATACAGCGTGCGCATCGACGAATGCACCCGCGACCACGTGGTCCGGGGCAGGTCCAGATCGACAATAGCAATGTCTTCACTGTCCACCGTCATGCGCCCTCACAATAAGCTGCGGCGCATATCGGCCAGCAACTGCGCCAGATACGCGGTGAAACGCGCGGCCGAGGCGCCATCGATGACGCGGTGGTCGTAACTGAGCGACAGCGGGAGGATCAGGCGCGGCTGGAACGCCTTGCCATCCCATACCGGCTTGATTGCGGATTTGGATACGCCAAGGATTGCCACTTCCGGCGCGTTGACGATCGGCGTGAATGCGGTGCCGCCGATACCGCCGAGCGAAGAGATCGAGAAGCATCCGCCCGACATTTCCGCCGGTCCGAGTTTGCCCTCGCGCGCCTTGGCCGCGAGCGCGCCGGTCTCCTGCGTGATCTGGACGATGCCTTTCTTGTCTGCGTCCTTGAGCACCGGCACGACCAGGCCGTTCGGCGTGTCGGCAGCGAAGCCGACGTGGAAGTACTTCTTCAGCACCAGGTTTTCGCCGCTTGCATCGAGCGAGGCATTGAAGTCCGGATATTTCTTCAGGGCCGCAACGACCGCCTTGATCAAGAAACCGAGCATGGTGAATTTGATGCCGGCCTTTTCATTCTCCTTGTTCAGCGCAACGCGCAACACTTCCAGCTCGGTGACGTCAGCGTCGTCGTGCTGGGTGACGTGCGGGATCATTACCCAATTGCGCGCGAGGTTTGCGCCGGAGATTTTCTTGATCTTCGACAGCGACCGCGTTTCCACTTCGCCAAATTTGGAAAAATCCACTTGTGGCCAAGGCAGCAGATTCAGTCCACTGCCGCCGCCGGTGCCGCGCGCTGGTGCGCCTCCAGCGAGTGCCGACTTGACGAAACTCTGCACATCCTCCTTGGTGATACGGCCCTTGCGTCCGCTGCCGGCGCTGAGTCGGCCCAGGTCGACGCCGAGTTCGCGCGCGAACAGGCGCACCGACGGGCTCGCGTAGGGGACCTTGTCCGGCAACACGGTGTCGGCGCCGAATGCTACGGGCGGCGTGCGCTGCGTCGTCGGTTCCGCCGCCGGCTCCGGCTTCGTCGCGGGCTTTGCGGGGCGGGGTTCCTCAGGTTTTGCAGCTTCAGGCTTCGCTTCGGGTACTGCGGGAGCTTGAGACTTCGCGGGAGCTTCGCTCTTGGCACCTGCCGCCTCGATCAGCGCAACAATCCCGCCTTCGGAGATCTCGTCGCCGACCTTGACCTTGATTTCCCTGACCACACCGTCGAAAGGCGCCGGCACTTCCATCGTCGCCTTGTCCGATTCGAGCGTGACCAGGCCCTGATCCTTGGTCACTGTGTCGCCCGCTTTTACCAGTACCTCGATGACCGGCACGTTGGTGTAGTTGCCGATATCCGGTACTTTGACTTCGCTGGTCTGGCCCATGACTTCCTCGTATCCACGACCGCTGGCGCACGCGCGCCGGCGCAGACCGGGAAGAATAGCGCAACATGCCGCGCCATCCATGGCCATCGCCAGAAATTGCTCCTGCTTTTCCGGCGTACCGGCCATCCATGGCCATCGCCAGAAATTGCTCCTGCATTTCCGGCGTACCGGCCATCCATGGCCATCGCCAGAAATTGCTCCTGCATTTCCGGCGTACCGGCCATCCATGGCCATCGCCGGAAATTGCTCCTGCATTTCCGGCGTACCGGCCATCCATGGCCATAAAAAACAGGCGCCCGCGGGCACCTGTCGTCGTTGCTGGCGCAAAGGTCAGCCGGCGCCGGCGCCTGGCCGGGCCTTGTCATTGTGCTTCTTGTCGTAGATGCGCTGGCTCTGATGATTTTCGCGGCCCTGGATATGCGCCTGTTCGCGCGTTCCGACGTGGCCACTGGCCGCGGCATTGGCTTCATTGCGCGATTCGCGTTTCTGCCCGGCTTCCAAGTGACTGGCTTCCTGGTTGGTCAGTTGTCCGGATTTGACCCCGTTCGCAATGCGCTGCTGCTGATCGGCATTGCGTTGCACGTCAGTCTGCATGCGTTGCGACGAAACCGAATTCGGATTGCCGTGCACGCCATTGTGCTTGTCGCGATAGATGTCGCGGCTGGCCTGATTCTGCTCGCGCTGGATCCGGGCTTTTTCCTGCGGCGACAACGAGCCATCGCGCATATCCCGCGCTTCGGTTCGGTCGATGCGTTGCTGATCCCGCTCCAGGCTGCCGGCTTCGCGGGTGGAAAGCTGGCCGGATTGCAGGCCCCGTTCGATGCGTTCGGACTGGTTGGCGTCGCGCTGGGTTTCGCTGGCGGCGCTCTGCGCGTGAGCATTGAGCGACAATATGGAAGTCAGGGCGAGGGCGATAAACGTGCGTTGCATGGTCGTCTCCGTGGATGCAAAGTGGTGTGCGGAGATCCGCTGCTGACCCTCACAACGCAGGCTTGCCGCCCGCGTTGACTCGCCATCTGAGCGCAAGTTAAACGCGGCGTTTGCACTGCGCTAAAGTACGCGTCCCTGCATACGTCGGAGCCGTCGATGCCGAAACAATCCGCGAACAAGCCTGCCGCTCCGAAAGTCCTGCTGGTCGGCGCCAGCGGCACGCTCGGTCGCGCGGTCCATGCCGAACTCGCGCTGCGTCACCAGGTGCTCGCCGCGAGCCGCAGCGGCAAGTTGAAGGTCGACATCACCGACAGAGCCAGCATCCGGCGTTTGTTCAAGAAGATCGGCAGGGTCGACGCCATCGTCTGCACCGCCGGTAAAGTACATTTTGGTGCGCTTGCCGAAATGAGCGAGGAGCTCTACGCCATAGGCTTGCGCGACAAGTTGATGGGCCAGGTCAATCTTGCCCTGATCGGCCGCGAATACCTGAACGATGGCGGCTCGATTACGCTGATTACCGGCATTCTTGCCGAACAGCCGATCCGCTCCGGCAGCTCGGCCAGCATGGTCAACGGCGCGATCGAAGCGTTCGTGCGCGCGGCAGCAATCGAGTTGCCGCGCAACCTGCGCATCAATGCGGTGAGTCCGAATGTGTTCGCCGAATCCATGCCTGTCTACGCACCCTATTTTCGCGGCTTCGAGGCGATCCCGGTCGCGCGTGCCGCGCTGGCTTTCTGCCGCAGTGTCGAGGGTGCGGAGAGCGGCCAGGTATACAAGGTGTTTTAGCAGCGGAAACGTTGGCCCGTCCGTGGGCCAACAATGCGCTGCCGGCTTTTACTTCGCCGCGGCGGGCAATTGCGCATGCGCAGTCGGGTTGTCCTGATTTTCCTTCAGCCACAACATCGAACCGTGAACACGGTCGTAGCCGCTGGGATGATCGTAGAAAACGATTTCTTCCAGCGCCCCCGGATGAATCTTGCGATACGTTGACAGGCGCATCGCCGACATCGCAAACCCGTTCGGCTCGCGGGCGGCATTCAGGCCGTAGGCGTCGGCCTCGGCTTCCATCTGGCGCACGATGGAGTTGGTCAAGGGCGTGGCGAAGAAAAAGAAAATCGACAGAATCGCAATGGCCAACGGCAACGCCGCCGGATCGCCACGTCCCTCAAGGCCCAAACGGTTTCCCCATCGCGCCAAAGCCCAGTCGGCGACCCGCGAGATGAACCAGAAGCCGAAGGCGAATACGAGGCTGAGGTAAATCGTCCCGCGCAGCCCATGGTTGAGCACGTAGTGGCCCATCTCGTGTCCGAGCACGGCTTTGATCTCGGGCAGCGAGGTCTTGTTCAGCAGATTGTCGTTGAGTGCAACGCGCGTGGTGCCGGCGAAACCGGCGACGTTGGCGCTGATTCGCGTTGTCTGTTTGGAGGCGTCGAACTCGACGACGTGATCGGTCGGGATCCGGTTCGCGCGCGCCAGCGAGAGTACCGCTTCGTGGACAGCGCCTTCGCGCAGCGGCTTGTAGTCGTTGAACAGAGGCTCCACGAACACCGGTGCCAACATCATCGCGAACATGACGAATACGAAAGCGATGCCGCTGGCCCAGATCCACCAGCGTGCGCCGGCGCGACGCACCGCGGCATAGATTGCGACGAGCAATAGCGGCAGGACGATGACGTCGACCATCAGGTCTTTCAAGGCATCGCCGAACCAACCGGCGAAATCCTGCGTGGCCAGGCCGTATTGGTGCTCACGTACGAAGTCGGCGTAATACGCCCAGGGCAGGTTGAGCACGAACAGAGCGATCATGAACAAGGCAGCATAAATCCAGGTATACAGCCACGGCCGTGGGCTAACGCGCCGCGCGATATCGCGCAGGCGGCGGGAGATTCCGCCCCATAGCAGCAGCACCGCGACGCCGAGGCCGTACACCAACGCCCAAAGTTGCACCCAGTAACCACCTTCGAAATAGTCATTGGACAATTGCCGCTGTTCCGGCGAGAGCAGGTTCAGATAGGCATCGGTGGCTTTATCGACGTCGAAAGCCGGTCCTGGCCGCGCCGCGTCGGGTATCTGCAGGCCCGGCGGCAAATCGCGCGAGATCGGCGAATCGGCATGCGCGAGCGGCGCCGCAAACCATATGAACAAGCCCAACAAGGCCAACGCGATTACGGTTTTCATCGATGCTCCAGGCAGCGGTCGTGGGAGGAAGCCGCGGCAGCGTCGACGCAACCACCCCGATACGTCAAGTGCAATTGGGCCTATACGCGGCTGCAACGGCGATAAAAGGTAGGATTTTTTGAGGTCACCTGCCGTTTACATGTTTATACTCAGCGCAGGAGGTGTTGCTGATGCTGAGCGTGATTTTGCTGTTACCGCTTCTTGGGGTGTGCGCCTGGCTGGGCTTCGAGCTGTTGAAGGCCCGACGCAAAAATCTCGTACTCCAGGCAGGCCAGGCCGAAACCGAAGAAGAACTCAAGCGCCTGCAGGCGACCCAGTCGCAGGTTATCCACACGACCAAGCTTGCCTCGCTCGGGCAAATGGTTGCGGGTGTGGCGCATGAAATCAACACGCCGCTGGGCTTCGTCAAGAGCAATGTCGAGGTCATCGGCGACCTGCTCGACGACTATCGCACCCTGGTCAAGCAGTACGACGCGGCAGTGCAGTATTGCCTGCAGCCGGTAGACCTCATTTTTGGCGCCGACAAGTCAAGCCTGGACAAACTGGTCAAGCATGTCGAGGAAGCGCGACGCAAGCTGTTCGAAGCGCGCACCAGCTTGGAGAAGACCACGCTGCTCAAGGACGCCAAGGAATTGCTCAGTGATGCCAGCGAAGGTCTCGGCCAACTAGGCAGTCTCGTACTGAATCTGAAAGGATTCTCGCGCGTGGATCGCGACGGCATGGACTCGATGGATTTGAACGAGGGCGTTGAAAGCACGCTCATGATCGCCCAGCACCTGCTGCGCGATCGGGTCAAGGTGGTCAAGCATCTGCAACCACTACCCAAGGTGAAATGCATGCCATCGCAGATGAACCAGGTGTTCCTGAACCTGATCACCAATGCGGCGCAGGCTATTGACGGCGACGGCACCCTGACGATCGACAGCAAGGTCGTCAACAACGCTGCCGAGATCAGCTTCGCCGATACCGGCAGCGGCATAGCGGACGACATCCTGCCGAAGATTTTCGACCCCTTCTTCACCACCAAGCAGGTCGGCGAGGGCACGGGCCTGGGGCTGTCGATCGTGCACAAGATACTCAAAGGCCACGGCGGTTCGATCAAAGTGAGAACAACACCAAAGAAAGGGTCGGTATTCACGCTTACCATCCCACTGGATGGGGCCGGCGCAATTAAATCCGTTGCAGCGGCTGCCACGGCGTGAATGATGTGCTCTTGAGAAGACTGTGACTGACCCGCTGCGCATCCTTTTGATCGACGACGAAGCTCGCATCCTGCGCGCGCTCAAGGCACTGTTGCGCGATTGCACGACGTTCCAGACAACCAATCCGCTGGAAGCCCCCTCGCTGGCCAAACAGCACGACGTCGATGTCGTCATCTGCGATCAGCGCATGCCGGAGAAAGCCGGTATCGACGTACTGCGCGACTTGAAGGAAACCCATCCGCGCGCGATGCGCATCCTTCTCACGGGCTATTCGGATCTGAAGGCGGTGCTGGGTTCGGTCAACGAAAGCGAAGTGTTTCGCTTCGTCAACAAGCCCTGGAACAATACCGAGTTAAAGTCGCTCGTTGTCGAAGCCGGCCAGATCGCGCGCGAAGCCCCGGTGATCGCGCGTGATGTGCTGCCGCCTGCCGAACACGACCGCGCGCGCAATCAGGTCGGCGTGCTGGTGATCGAGGACGACACCACGGTGCAGCAGCGCTTGCGCGAAATCCTGCAGCCTTATTACAAAGTGAATTTCGTCAACTCCGCCGAGCGCGCGCTGCAGGTGATGGAGCAGCATGAGACCGGCGTCATCATCTCCGAGACCCAGGCCGGACGCTCGGATCTGACCGCGCTGCTCAAGGCGCTCAAGCAGCACCACCCGCACATCGCCACCGTGGTCATCACCGAACGCGCCAATGCGCAGACCGCGATCGAACTGATCAACGAAGGTCAGGTCTATCGCATGCTGATCAAGCCAGTGCGCATGGGTACGTGCCGCCTGAGTGTGGATTCGGCCATCGGCCGCTACTGGCAGCTCAAACAGAATCCGTTAGCCGCGCGCCGCTTCACTGCTGCAGCATCAACCGAGCACAGCTTGCACTCGCCACTGCGTCTGCCTGCGGCACTGCTCAATCGGATTCGCTCGTTGCCAGGTCGATTGCTCGGCGTCGCCCGCCTGTAGAGCGGGCACAAAAACCACTACGTTCGGTCTGCGCCATCGGGCAAACTCACGGCATGAGCGAGAAACCTTTTTCCGCCGCCTGCGAACGCAACCGCGATCCTATCCTGGCCGTTCTACGCACGCATTTTGCCGATCGCCAGCGCGTGCTGGAAATCGGCAGCGGCAACGGCCAGCATGCGGTGTATTTCGCCGCGGCGATGCCGCAGATTTTCTGGCAGACGTCCGACCGCGCGGAAAATCTGCCGGGGATTGAACTGTGGCTTGCCGAAGCCGCATTGGCGAATACGCCGGCACCGCTGGCAGTGGATGTCGCCGATGCTGCCTGGCCGGATGAACCGTACGACGCCGTGTTCAGCGCCAATACGTTGCATATCATGAGCTGGACGCAAGTCCAGGCGCTGTTCGCGGCGCTGCCGGGCGTGACGACAGCCGCTGCGAAACTTGCGATCTACGGGCCGTTCAACTACGACGGAAAGTATACAAGCGCCAGCAACGCCGAGTTCGATGCGTCGCTGAAAGCACGTGCGCCGCAGATGGGCATCCGCGACTTCGCGGCGGTCGACGCGCTCGCACACGTCGCCGGGTTCAACCTGATCGATGACGTCGCCATGCCGGCGAACAATCGCACCCTGGTCTGGCAGCGGCGCGAATAGGCGTGGGCATGCGCACGCCGATATTGCTCGCCTGGAGCGGCGGCAAGGATTCCACGCTCGCGCTTGAGCGCCTGCTCGGCGATCCGCGCTGGCGCGTCGCTGGCTTGGTCACCACGGTCACATCCGGGTACGAACGCATCGCGATCCACGGCGTGCGCCGCTCGATCCTGCGCGCACAAGTTGCGGCGCTGGGTCTGCCACTGATCGAGGCGGAAATCCCGCCGCGGGCATCCAACGAAGTATACGAATCAGCATTCGCTCAAGCCTTGCAAACGGCGCGCGACCGCGATCCAGCCATTGCGGATATCGCGTTCGGCGACCTGTATCTGGCGGATGTGCGTGCGTATCGCGAAACATTGCTCGCGCGTCTGGGCTGGCGCGGCGTGTATCCGTTGTGGGGCGAAGAAACGTCTCGGCTGGCGCACCGTTTCATCACACGTGGCTATCGCGCGATCCTGACCTGCGTGGATACGCAACAGCTCGCCGCAGAATTCTGCGGACGCGATTTCGACGCAGCGTTGCTCGCCGATTTGCCGCCGAAGTGCGACCCCTGCGGGGAAAACGGCGAATTCCATACTTGCGTCCATGCCGGGCCGTTGTGGCCGCAGGCGTTGAAACTCACTCGTGGCGAACGCGTGTTGCGTGAGGCCCGGTTTCAATACGTCGATTTGGTCGAGATGGAAAACTCAAGCCAATCCCGCGACGCGTGATCAGGTGTATCCTTTTGGAGGTTGCACAGGGAATAGCCATGAACATCCATCGTCTGCCTCCACTGACTCTGCTGACTGGCTCGATTCTCATTGCGTTGGCGGCTCCCTCTGCGGGCATTGCCGCAACCATTTTGGTCGATGGGGCGATCTGCACCCTCAACGATGCGATTGTCGCCGCCAACACCGACTCCAGCGTGGGTGGAAGTTCATGCGTGGCTGGCAGCGGCGACGACTCCATCCAGATTCTCGCCAATATCAGCCTGACCGGCGAGTTGCCGGCGGTGATCTCGAATATCGCGTTTGCCGGTGCCGGTCCTTCGGATCCCACCGTGACGGGCGACGGCACGCATCGATTGTTCTTTGTCGGCAGCAATACGACCGCGCCGGCGGTGAGTTTCAGCAATCTGAATCTCAACGGTGGCAAGGCGAAGGGCGGCAACGGCATCGGCGGCGGCGGCGCCGGTGCGGGCCTGGGTGGCGCGCTGTTTGTCTATGACGGCAACGTCAGCGTCAACGCTGTCACCTTTTCCAATAACAGTGCCAGCGGTGGCACAGTCAATGGTTACCGGCCCGCGCACACAGGAGGAGGTGGCGGTGGCGGCTTGTTCGGCAGTGGCGGCAGCGGCGCTGCCGGAACCACCGTTTATACTGGTGGAAACGGCGGCACGGTGGGCGGTTTTGGCGGCGGCGGCGGCGGCGGCGCCGATACCTATGAAACCGAGTTGGGCGGCGGCAACGGTGGCGCCGGTGGTGGGGCGCTCGGCGGCAACGGCGGAAATTTCAATACTTTGGCAATGCCGGGCGGCTACGGCGGCGGCGGCGGCGGCGGCGGAGTGCTCGTAGCAGGAAGCACATCAGCGCCAGAATCGGGAGCGTTTGGGAACTTTGGCGGCGGCGGCGGTGGCGGCTCAGGTTCAGGCGGGGGTACCAACAGCAACGTGTCGGGCGCGGGTGGCGATGGCGGCTTCGGCGCCGGCGGCGGCGCTGGCGGCAGCGCGACGGTCGCAGCGTCTGGCAGTGTTGGCGGTAACGGCGGCAATGGGGGTTTCGGCGGCGGCGCTGCCGGCGGTGGCTTCGGCATCGCTTACGGGACTGTAGGAACGCCCGGCTTCGGCGGTGGCGATTCAAACGAAAGCGGCGGTGGCGGCGGCGGCGGCTTCGGCGGCGCAATCTTTATCCGCGGCGGTCATCTGGATCTGCAAAATTCGACGTTCGGCACAAACTCGGCGCTCGGCGCCGCCGGCTCGGGCGCTCCCGGCCTCGGCAAAGGCGGCGCAGTGTTCGCCATGCATGTGCTCGCCAACACCAATGGCAATAATCAGGGCATGCCGACAGCCCTGCCCAGGGTGACCGGTTGTGCGAATACATTCAGCGCCGATTCGGCCAGCTCTGCGGGCACCACGTCGCGCGACAACGTGGATACCTTCGGCGCGGATAGAGTCGGACTGGTATCACCCATTTGCGACCGCATCTTCGCCGACGGCTTTGGCACGCCGTGAACGCGCACGACGCATGATACTAACGTTCCCCGAAGTCATCACGGCGGAAGAACAACGCGCGATTCTTGCGCACGTCGCGGCGGGAGAATTCGTCGATGGCCGGCAAACCGCCGGCGTCCTGCTCGCCGATCGCAAGCACAACGAGCAAATCCGGCGCGACGGCGCGCAGCTTGAGCACATCACGGCAATGCTGCTGCAAGCGCTGCGTCGCAATGAGCGCTTCCTGAGCGCGGTCTATCCCAAGCAACTGCATTCGCTGCTGGTATCGCGCTATCGCGAAGGCATGCACTACGGGCCGCATGTCGATCGCGCCTTGATGGGCGAAGCCACGGTGTGGCGGACCGATGTGTCACTGACACTGTTTCTCAACGAGCCAAACGAATACGACGGCGGCGAACTCGCGATGGAATCCGGCAGCGGCGCATTCCTGGTCAAACTGGCGGCGCGCGGCCTGGTCTGCTATCCGACCGGCCAGACGCATCAGGTGCTGCCGGTCACGCGCGGCGAACGTCTGGTGGTGGTCGCATGGATTCATAGCCACGTGCGCGACGAAGGCGCGCGTGAAGCCTTGCGCGACCTGGCCGCCGCACGCGAAGCGATGCGGGCGCGCGACGACACGAGCAACGCCTACGCGCTGGTAAACAAGACGCATACCAATCTGCTGCGGCGCTGGGCCGAACCGTAGCGTCGCAGCGCATGGAGCTACTTCGATGACCGACGATCCCGTTGAATCCGCACCGGCTCCGGCCGCAAACATTGTGCTCAATGCGCTCGAAGCGCGCGTGCTTGGTTGCCTCGTGGAGAAGGCGGCGACCACGCCGGATGTCTATCCGCTGACCTTGAACGCGGTGCATCTGGCGTGCAATCAGAAAACCAATCGCGATCCGGTGATGAATGCGGAACTCGGCGATGTCGGTCACACACTGCATACGCTGGAGGGAAGGAACCTGGTGCGCGTGGAACGTGGGGCGCGCGCCTTGCGCTATGAGCACACGCTGGATGCGGCGCTGAATCTGATGCCGCGTGCGCGCGCAGTGATCGCGTTGCTACTGCTGCGTGGAGCGCAAACTCAGGCCGAACTGTACACGCGCAGCGAACGGCTGGCGGATTTCTCCGATCCGGCAATACTCGGCGATACGCTGGATCGACTCATCGCGCGCGAACCGGCGCTGGTGATGCGTATCGGCCGCGGCAGCGGTCAGCGCGAAGACCGCTACATGCATCTATTGTCCGGACCGGTATCCATCGAAGACCTGCCGGTACGGCGCAGCAGTCCAGATACCAGCTTCGCGAACGCGTCGGATCTGGAAGCCCGCCTGGAAGTGCTGGAACGCGTCGTTGCAGAGCTGCAGAAGAAACTGGAAGCGCAAGAGACCTGAACTGACGACGATGCCAAAGCTAAAGCACATCCGTTGCGCGCTGCTGCTCGGCCTCTTGGCGCAGGCTTCTTGCGTGGTGGCCGTGGATCCACCGCGTGCTGCGTCGGCGGAGCCCGATGCCGAACAGGTGCAACTGGTGCAGGACGCGACGCTTGCGATCCAGTCCGGCATGGCAGAGCAGGCCATCGACAATGCGCTGGACAAAGTGATCGCTACGTTCGAACAACGCTATGCGCACATCGGCAAGGAAATTTATTGCGCGCGCACCCTTACCGAATCGATCTACTACATGGCGGATGCCTTGAGACGAAAAAACGATGCGATCGCGTTGGCGCCGATTTGGTGTGAAGCGTACAAGCTGAAAGCATACGCGCTGTTCGAGCTTCATCGCGATTCGGAAGCGCGTGTTGCGCTGAACAAGGCATTGGTGATGTCGCCGGAAAATGCCAACTATCTCGAAGAACTTGGCGCCCAGTACGAGCGCGAAAAGAATTGGCCGAAAGCGCTGGAAACGTTTCAGCACGCCGAGCGCGCGGCGAACACGTTTTCACCACCGAGTGTGAAAGACGACGAGGTGGCGCACGCCTGGCGCGGCGTGGCTTTTGTCTACGTCGAACTGGGTCGCCTCGACGAGGCCGAAACGCTCTACCTCAAATGCCTGGCATTGGACAAATCCGACAAACGCGCAGCAAACGAACTCCAGTATGTCCGAGACTTGCGAGCCAAACAGACGCAGCACTGAGCGGCGGGCATTGATTACGCCACCGCTTTAGCCATCTGCGGATTGCGCCAGGCATTCAACAACTCTTCGCGCCGCATCTTCGCCTTCGCCGAGTGCTCTTCCTTGACGTGGCCATAGCCGCGAATCATTTCAGGGATCGAAGCGATGTCGACCGCGAGCGCGAGATTGTCGCGATCGAGTTTTGCCAATAGCTCGTCGACGGTGGCGAAGTACTCGTCGATCAGCGCGCGCTCCTGCTTGCGTTCGGCGCTGTAGCCGAAGATATCGAACGCGCCACCGCGCAAGCCACGCAGCTTCGCCAGCAGCTTGAACGCCTTGAATACCCACGGGCCATATTCGCCCTTGCGCAGATGGCCTTCGGAGTCGCGGCGCGCCAGCAGCGGCGGAGCCAGGTGGAAATGCAGCTTGTAGCCGCCATCAAACGTATCGCGCACGCGCTTTTCGAAATCGCCGCTGGTGTACAGGCGCGCGACTTCGTACTCGTCCTTGTAGGCCATCAGCTTGAACGCGTAACGGGCGACGGCTTCGGTCAGCGCGCTCGCGCCAGAAGCCTCCGACTGCTCCGCAGCACGCACCTTGTCGACCAGCGCTTTATACTTTGCTGCATATGCCGCATTCTGGTAGTCGCTGAGGAAGGCGATGCGGCGCGTGATGCGATCTTCGAGCGTGGTGCTCAGCGCGCTGTCGTCCAATGGCATTGGGGACACCGGCGCCGCGACCTTGCCGCCCGCGGCTTCGCGCACTTGAGCAATATCGTGCGCACCCAGGCGGCCCCAGTTGAACGCGGCCTTGTTCATCTCGACCGCAGCGGCATTAAGTTCGACTGCGCGCATCAGCGCATCGAGCGACACCGGCACCCAACCCTTTTGCCAGGCGTAGCCAAGCATGAACAGGTTGCTCGCAATCGAATCGCCCATGAGCGCGGTCGCCAGCGTGGTCGCGTCGACCAATTCCGGCGTACCACCATCGAGCGCGGTTTTCACCGCGGCGACGATCTGTTGTGCCGGAAACTGCATGTCGGGCCGGGTAGTGAACGTGCCCGGCATCGCTTCATACGTGTTCAACACGACGCGTGAGCGGCCGGCACGGATCTTCGACAGCGCCCAGTAGTCGTTGACCACGACCATGTCGCAGCCGAGCACGAGATCGGCTTCACCAGCGGCAATGCGCACGGCGTGAATATCTTCGGGTGACTTGGCGATGCGCAGGTGACAGGTCACGGCGCCGCCCTTCTGTGCCAGGCCGGTCTGATCGAGCACGGTCGCGCCCTTGCCTTCCAGATGCGCGGCCATGCCGATCAGCGCGCCGATCGTGACCACGCCGGTGCCACCGATGCCGGTGACCAGGATATTCCATGGCTGCGCCAGGTCGGTCGGAAACTGGGGTTGCGGCAATGTGGAAAAATCCACCGGCGCTGACGCCTTGCGCTTTTTCAAGCCGCCGCCGTGCACGGTGACGAAGCTCGGACAAAATCCCTTGACGCAGGAATAGTCCTTGTTGCAACTGTTCTGGTCGATCTCACGCTTGCGTCCGTATTCTGTTTCTTTCGGCAGCACCGAGACGCAGAACGACTCCTTGCCGCAATCGCCGCAACCTTCGCACACCAGCGAGTTGATGAACACGCGTTTCTTCGGATCTACGAGCTTGCCGCGCTTGCGCCGCCGGCGCTTTTCCGTGGCGCAGGTCTGGTCGTAGATCAGTACGGACGTGCCTTGCACTTCGCGCAGGTTTTTCTGCACAGCGTCGAGTTCGTCGCGATGGATGAACTGCACGCCTTCGGGGAAGATCGCCGGGTTCGACCATTTCTCGATGTCGTCGGACATCACCACGATCGTCTGCGCGCCTTCGCTGCGCACCTGATGCGCGATATCCGGCACGGTAAGTGTGCCGTCGACCGGCTGGCCGCCGGTCATCGCGACGGCGTCGTTGTACAGAATCTTGTAGGTGATGTTGACCTTGGCCGCGATCGCCTGGCGGATAGCGAGCGAGCCGGAATGGAAATACGTGCCGTCGCCGAGATTCTGGAATACGTGCTTGGTTTCGGTGAACGGTGCCTGGCCACACCAGGTCGCGCCTTCGCCACCCATCTGCGTGAACGTGTCGGTGCGCCGGTCCATCCAGGTGACCATGTAGTGGCATCCGATGCCGCCGAGAGCGCGCGATCCTTCCGGCACAGCGGTCGAGGTGTTGTGTGGGCAACCGGAACAATAGTGTGCGGCACGCGGAAAATTCGCGCGCGGCAGCGCGAGCTCGGCTTCCTTCGCCGCAATCCATTTCAGCCGTTCGCTGATCGTTTCGCTGGTGAAAAAGCGGGCCAGACGCTTGGCAATCACACGCGCAATGCGCGCCGGGGTCAGTTCGTTCGTCGACGGCAAAATCCATTCGTCGCTTTCGTCGTACTTGCCGACGATGCTCGGACGCGTGGCTTGGTCCCAGTTGTACATGGATTCCTTCATCTGCGATTCGATGAAGGAGCGCTTCTCCTCGACCACGATGATGTCTTCCAGACCTTTCGCGAATTCACGTATGCCGACCGGCTCGAGCGGCCAGGTCATGCCGACTTTGTACACACGTATACCGATGTCTGCCGCTGCTTTCGCGTCGATGCCCAGGTATTCCAGCGCCTGCAACACGTCCAAGTAACTCTTGCCGGTGGTGACGATGCCGAGTCGCGCTCTCGGCGAATTGATTACCAGGCGATCGATGCGGTTCGCGCGTGCGAAGGCCACTGCTGCCTTCACCGCGTACTGATGCAGGCGCATTTCCTGATCCAGCGGCGGATCCGGCCAGCGGATGTTGAGGCCGCCGGATGGAAGTGCAAAGTCTTCGGGCAACACAATATCCAGCTGGTGCGGATTGACGTTGACGCTGGCCGAAGACTCCACCGTCTCGGCAATGGTCTTGAATCCGACCCAGCGCCCGGTGAAACGCGACATTGCCCATCCCAACATCCCCATGTCGAGAATGTCCTGCACGCCGGCGGGATTGAGTACCGGCATCATCGCCGAGACGAATTCCAATTCCGAGCCGTGCGGCAATGTCGATGAGCGGCAGGCGTGATCGTCGGCGGCGAGCGCGAGCACGCCACCGTACTTGGACGTACCCGCCGCGTTGCCGTGCTTGAACACGTCGCCGCAGCGATCGACCCCAGGGCCCTTGCCGTACCACATCGCGAACACGCCGTCGTACTTGGCGCCGGGAAAAAGATTAGCCTGCTGCGTGCCCCACACCATGGTCGCGCCAAGGTCTTCGTTCAGGCCCGGCTGAAATTCGATGCTGGATGCCTTCAGGTGCTTCTTCGCTTTCCACAGTTCCAGATCGAAGCCACCAAGTGGCGATCCGCGATAGCCGGAAATAAATCCCGCCGTGTTGAGGTTCGCCGCGCGATCGCGCATCTGCTGCATCAGCGGCAGCCGCACCAGAGCCTGTACGCCGGACAGATAGATGCGGCCGTCGGAGCGCGTGTATTTATGCTCGAGTGTGTAGTCGAGGTCGAGCTTGGGGACGGGAACAGACATGGCGGACACCGGATGCAGCGATCTTGGACGCCAATTGTACCAGCGCTCTGCCGGGTGCCCGCGCCCGGCGTCGACACGCTGGCGCCCGGCGCGAAACGCTGGCAGCATGGCCGCCACCTGCCGCCGGGGACGTCAATGGCAGTCGCTCGTGCCTTTTCCTGTTCTTGTAGCTGGGGTCAATAGCCGCGGGGTGGATCGCATATGGTTTTCAATTCCCTGACGTTCGTCGTGTTCTTCGCGTGCGTGCTTGCTTTGCACTCCATGCCCTTCGGCTGGACCACGAAGAAAGTCAATCTGCTGCTTGCCAGCTATCTTTTCTACGCGGCGTGGAATCCGCCGTTCGTGATCCTGCTGTGGGTATCCACCGTCGTCGACTGGTACGCCGCACAGGGCCTGGTCAAGGCGCAGCGCCAGTCGCACCGTCACGCCTGGATGCTGCTGTCGGTGATTGCGAACCTGGGGATGCTCGGCTACTTCAAGTATGGTGAGTTCGCACTGGCCAATTTCAGTGCGCTGATGGCCGCACTCGGCATTCCCTATCAGCCGCCGCACAGCGACATCGTGCTGCCGGTCGGCATCTCTTTTTATACCTTTGCCACGATGTCGTACACGCTGGACGTGTATCTGCGCCGCGCGGCGCCGGCAAAGAACTTCCTCGACTATGCCCTGTTCGTCACCTTCTTCCCGCACCTGGTCGCGGGGCCGATCATGCGTCCGACCGAACTCGTGCCGCAGTTCGCGCAGCCGCGTCAGGCCAGCGGCGACCAACTGCGCTTCGGGCTCGCCCTGATGACGCTGGGCCTGTTCAACAAGGTCGTGCTCGCTGACAGCTTCCTCGCCGGCGCGGCGGAAAAAGTGTACGACAGCGACAAGATTCCAGGCGCACTCGATGCCTGGGCGGCGACGCTCGCATTCAGCGGCCAGATCTTCTGTGATTTCGCCGGTTATTCGACGACCGCGATCGGTGCAGCGATGTGTCTGGGTTTTGCCATGCCGGACAACTTTCGTTTTCCGTACGCGGCGGTCGGCTTTTCCGATTTCTGGCGGCGCTGGCACATCACCCTGTCATCGTGGCTACGCGATTACCTGTACATACCTCTGGGCGGCAATCGCCACGGCGAGCCTCGCGCCTATGCCGCGTTGATGACCACGATGCTGATCGGTGGCCTGTGGCACGGCGCGAACTGGACGTTCGTTGTTTGGGGCGGACTGCACGGCGTGTATCTGGCCGGTGAACGCGCCTTGCGCACGCGCTTTTCGACCTATCGGCCCGGTCCGCTCGCGTTCGTCGCATTGGGACTCGTCACATACGCCCTGATCAATCTGACCTGGGTGTTTTTCCGCGCCAAGAGTTTCGACAAAGCCTGGAGCGTGCTTGGCGGCATGCTCGGCCAGAACGCGCAGGCCAAGCCGATCCTGGCGACATCGTTGCTGGTGTTCGTCGCCGTGATCGTCGGCGGCATCGTGCTCACGCACTGGCTGATGCGCGCGCGCACGCTGGAATCGGTCGTCGCACGCGCACACCCGGTTGCGATCTGTGCCGTCTGGGCACTGATGGCTTTCGCGATCGTCATTGCACAGGGGTCGGGCAATGCCTTCATCTATTTCCAGTTCTGACGCGAGCGTAGTTGCCGCCGACGCGGTCGAGTATGTCGCGCCGGCGCCGTTGCGCGAGACGGCCGCGGATCGTCCCGGCGTAGCGCAACCGGTGCCGCTGCGCCCGGTGCCGGTGCAGCCATGGGGCTGGATATTCCTCGCGACGCTGGTGCTGTTCGCGCTGTTGCTCGGCGCTTGGGAATGGCATTGGCGTGCGTTCGCGGTCAAGCCGACAATCGCCAACAGCGGCGGCTTGTGGTCGATCCAGCGCCGCCGCATCGACAATGGTGAAGGCGACGCAACCGTCTTGCTCGGCGCATCGCGGATTCTGTTCGACGTGCAGTTGGACGTGTGGGAACGGGTTGCCGGCAAGCGTCCGATCCAGCTTGCGCTCGAAGGTACTTCTCCGTTGATGTTCATGGAGGATCTGGCGGCAGACCCGAAATTCACCGGCCATCTGCTGGTCGGCGTCGCGCCGGATCTTTTCTTCAGCGGCTACGCCTACCGCGGCGACGTGTTCAAGTACTACCGCAAGGAATCTCCGTCGCAACGCGTCGGCCAGTGGTTGTCTATGCACTTCATCGAACCGTATTTCGCCTTCGACGATCCGGATTTTGCCCTCGCCACCGTGCTCAAGCGCCAGGACTGGCCGGCGCGTCCCGGCAAGCGCTGGGGCACCGACGTACGCAAGTTGCGCGTCAGCGAAGCCGATCGCAATACGCACATTTGGGAAAAAGTGGAAAACGATCCCGAGTATCGCGAAATCGCGCGCAATATCTGGCTGCAGGAATTCGTTCCGTCGGACGACGATCCGCCACCGGAAAAAATGCAGCAGCTGCTCAACGAACAAATCGATCGCAGTGTCGCCGCCGTGGCCAAGTTGCGCGCTCGCGGTGTGCAGGTACTGTTCGTCCGACCGCCCAGCACCGGGCCATATCTTGAATTCGAGAACAAGGTGCTGCCGCGCGCCAAGACCTGGGACGTGCTGCTCGCGCGCACTGGCGCGCCGGGGATTCACTTCGAAGACTATCCGCAACTGCAGGGAATGGAACTGCCAGAATGGTCCCACCTGACACACGCGGACGCGAACCGGTTCACTGAAGCGTTGGTGCACCTCATCGAACGCGATTTCTGGAAAGAAGCCCCGCTGCACTAGACGGCGCTTTTCCGCCAATTCACTTTATGACAGATGTGACTTCCAACAGCATTGCCGAGATCGAGCTGGCGCCCTTGCGCGAGACCGCGGCAGACCGTCCCGGCGTAGCGCAACCGGTGCCGCTGCGCCCTGTGCCGGTGCAGCCATGGGGCAGGATATTCCTCGCGACGCTGGTGCTGTTCGCGCTGTTGCTCGGCGCCTGGGAATGGCATTGGCGCGCGTTCGGCGTAAAGCCCGAGATCATGAGTACGGACGGCCTGTGGTCGCTGCAGCGCCGGCGCATTGACGCGGGCGAAGGCAACGCGACCGTAATCGTCGGCGACTCGCGCATCTTCTTCGATGTGCAACTGCCTGTGTGGGAACGGCTATACGGCCAGCGACCGATCCAGCTTGCCTATGAAGGCACGTCGGCAATCCCGTTCATGGAAGATCTCGCGGCGGATCCGAACTTCAACGGGCGCCTCCTGGTGGGTATCGCTCCGGACGTGTTCTTCAGCACGCATCTGCGCCACGCCGCCACGCTGAAATACTTCCGCAAGGAGTCGCCATCGCAACGCGTGGGCCAATGGTTGTCGATGCATTTCATCGAGCCTTTCTTTGCTTTCGACGATCCCGACTTTGCTTTGACCACCGTGCTGCAGCGCCAGCCGTGGCCGGAACGTCCGGGCAAGCGCGATTTCATCGAAGTGCGCAAGCTTGCGGTCACTGAAGCGGACCGCAATACGCACCTGTGGGAAAAGGTCGATGCCGATGCGGACTATCACGCGCTCGCGCGCAAGATCTGGATGCAGCGTTTCGAGCCATCGCCGAACGATCTGCCGCCGGAAAAACAGCAGCAGATGGTGATGGAGCAGATCGCGCGCGCCGCAAAAGCCGTGGCCACATTGCGCGCGCGCGGCGTCAAGGTCTTGTTTGTGCGGCCGCCCAGTGACGGCCCGTACCTGGACTTCGAGAAGCACAAGTATCCGCGCGCTGCGACCTGGGATGCGTTACTGGCTGCCACCGGCGCGCCCGGCATTCACTTCGAGGATTATCCGGAGCTGCAGGGTTTCGAACTGCCGGAATGGTCACACGTGAAGGCGGCGGAAGCTGATCGATTCACCATCGCGCTGTGGAACGTCATCCATCGCGATTTCTGGAAGGATGCGACGCCGCGCTGAGCGCCGCAGTCTATTCGGCTGGCGGTGATTTTGGTTTCGCGCGGAACGGAAACAACTGCTGATTGACGAAGCCGTCGGGCATGTAGTCGCCGACCACGCCGTAGCGCGCGGGGAAGGGTTTTTCCTTCGGCACCTTCACCGCCGTGCCGAAAACGTAATCGATAAACGCGTAGTGCGCCGCGTAGTTGCGGTCGATCGCTTCGGTATCCTGCGAATGATGCCAGTGATGGAAATCCGGGGTGACGATGAGGTATTTCAGCGGTCCCCACGGCAGATGCACGTTGGCGTGATTGAACACGGCCTGGAAGCCGACGATGATGATGTAGGCATTGACCACGCCTTCGCTGAAACCGAGCACGAACAAGGGCGCCAGCACGCACACGCGGGTGACGATCAATTCCAGCATGTGCTGGCGCGAACCGGCCAGCCAGTCCATGGTCTTGGCGCTATGGTGCACGGAGTGGTAGCGCCAGAAGTACGGTATTTCGTGATACGCGCGATGCGTCCAGTACTGAGCCAGATCGGCGGCCAGAATGCACAACAACAACTGCGGCACGAACCAGATGTGCTGCACCGCCTGCTGGAAGTCGCTGCGCACCATCCAGCCAAACACGTGATGGATCATGAAATTCACGGTGAGCAGGGCCAGGCCGACGAGAAAATGATTCACCGCGAAATGCTTTAGATCGGTCTGCCACTCCGGGCGGAACAGGGTCTGGCCGCGATACAGCGGGAAGAGTTTCTCGATCACCACAAACAATGTGGTCGAGCCGAGCAGGTCGAGGATGAACCAGTCCAGGCCGATGTACGGCGTGTGATCCGGAAAATCGCCGACCGCAACGCGCGAGCCGCCAAGGGCGACCGCAATGACCACAAACGCGAACGCCACGATGTTCAGGTTGCGGCGATTGCCAATGATGAGATTCGCCAGCGACAAACCGCCGGCGATGAGCAGGGCGACGAACAATGCCTGGCGCAGGATGTCCACCGAATATTCATGGCGCAATTCAGGTGTCGTCAGGTATTGCGGAAAATGAAATGCGAGCACGCCGAGCAGGCTCAGAAAACCCAGCGACAGCGCGAGCACGGTCGCGATGACGCCTTGACCAAAGCGCATCGAGCCACTGCGCTGGAGCAATTGCGCGGTGTCTTCCACGGCGGCGCCGACGACTTTTACCGGCGCCTTCGCGGCGCGCAGGCCATGATCGATCAGAATGCGGCGTGATGGACGGGGAATCGGCATAAGGCACCAAATGATCGGACTTCAAAACCCTAAACGCTCAAGCATGCCTCGTGCGTACAACCGTCACAGCGCTTCGGCGTCGGTTTCGCCCGTGCGAATGCGCACGACCTGATCGAGTGAATACACGAAAATCTTGCCGTCCCCGATCTTGCCGCTGTTGGCCGATTGCGTGATTGCCTCCACGACACGTTCCACCAGGTTGTCGGCAACCGCGATTTCGAGCTTGAGCTTCGGCAGGAAATCCACGACGTACTCGGCGCCGCGATACAACTCGGTGTGGCCCTTTTGCCGACCGAAACCCTTGACCTCGGTGACGGTGATGCCCTGCACGCCGACGTCGGCCAATGCCTCGCGCACATCGTCCAGCTTGAACGGCTTGATGATCGCCATGATCATTTTCATTGCATACCTCGTCGCACTGGCATTCTCCGACCAAGTCTACAGATTGTAGCCGCGTTCGTCGTGTGGGCTCAGCGCGGGCTCGGCTTGGGGCGTTTTCCCGGCTTGTGTGCTTTATACGCGCATGCTTTACTCGCACTTCCGGCGTCTGTTTCCTGTGCGAGTTTTCCTACACGCAAATCCGCATGCGGCTGACAGCGCCGCGGCAGCGTCCTGCGTACAGTGGCCGCTGCGCTGCCTGCATGCCCCGGAGAGTTGTGATGATCAATATCCAAGCCATTGACGAACTGGCGCGGCGCCTTGCCGACCTGGTGCCGGCGGGTGCGCGCGAGGCGCGCGATGACATCACTGCCAACTTCCGCGACGCATTGCGCGCCGGCCTGCGCCGGCTCGATCTGGTGACGCGCGAGGAATTCGACGTGCAGCGCTGCGTGCTGTTGCGCACGCGCGAAAAAGTCGAGGCCCTGGAAGCGCAGGTCGCCGAACTCGGCGAGTTGCTCGGCGGACACACAGCTCCGCACTGACTTCGCCTCGCGTTGCTGCATTTTATACTTTTTCCGCGGACGGCGCGCGGTGGCGGCGCTTGCCCCTGTGCCGTTGCATCGACTGAGAGGACGCGCCGTCCGCGGACGTTTTCCCTAAACTGCCTTGTGAAGCCGGCGCATGAGTCTTGCGATTGTCCACAGCCGCGCTCAGGACGGCGTGTCGGCGCCGGCGGTGACGGTCGAAGTGCATCTCTCCGGAGGCCTGCCCGGCACTTCGATCGTCGGCCTGCCGGAAACGGCGGTGAAGGAAGCGCGCGATCGCGTGCGCGTCGCAATACAAAATGCACAATTGGATTATCCGGCGCGGCGCGTCACCGTTAGCCTCGCGCCCGCCGACCTGCCCAAGGATGGCGGCCGTTTTGACCTGCCGATTGCGCTCGGCATCCTGGCCGCCGCCGGGCATCTGCCGAAAGAGAGCCTGGCCGGCTATGAATTTATCGGCGAGCTTGCGCTATCCGGCGAACTGCGCGCGATTACCGGCGTGCTGCCCGCGGCACTCAAGGCCGCCAGTGCCGGACGCGCGCTGATTGTCCCGCGCGACAACGGCGCGGAAGCCTCCTTGGTCAGCGGTGCCGCAACGCGCAGCGCGTCGTCGCTGCTGGAAGTGTGCGCATTCCTGCGTGGCGTGGCGACGCTGCCGGAGACTATCGCGCCACTGCCCGATCTCTCCATCCTCGTGTCGGAACTTGACCTCGCCGACGTGCGCGGCCAGCCGCACGCACGGCGCGCATTGGAGATCGCCGCTGCCGGACGCCATCATTTGCTGTTCGTCGGACCTCCGGGAACGGGCAAGACCATGCTGGCCAGCCGCCTTCCCGGAATCCTGCCGCCGCTGGATGAAGCCGAAGCGCTGCAGGCCGCCGCAGTCAATTCCGTCGCCGGCCACGGTATCGATTTTCACAGGTGGAAAATGCGGCCTTTTCGCGCCCCGCATCACACCGCGTCGGCGGCTGCCCTGGTGGGCGGCGGCTCGATTCCGCGCCCGGGAGAAATCTCGCTCGCGCACCACGGCGTCTTGTTCCTCGACGAATTGCCCGAGTTCGACCGGCGCGTGCTTGAAGTGCTGCGCGAGCCGCTGGAATCCGGGCGCATCATCATTTCCCGCGCGGCGCGCCAAGCCGAATTTCCCGCCGCATTCCAACTGGTCGCGGCGATGAACCCGTGCCCCTGCGGTTACGCCGGCGATGTCTCCGGCCGCTGCGGCTGTCCGCCGGAGGCAGTGCGGCGTTATCGGGCACGCGTATCCGGGCCGCTGCTTGACCGCATCGACTTGCAGATCGAAGTGCCGCGCGTGCCGTTAAGTGAACTCGGTGCCGCGGGCGCGGCGGGCGAATCCAGCGCGACGGTACGTGCACGCGTCGTCGCTGCACGCGAACGCCAGCGGCGGCGCGCCGGCAAGCCGAACGCCACGCTGAGCAATCGCGAGGCACAACGCGATTGCGAACTCAGCTCAAACGATCGCAGCCTGCTCGAACGCGCACTGGATCGGCTCGGTCTGTCCGCACGCGCCTATCACCGCATCCTGCGCGTGGCCCGCACCATCGCCGATCTGGCCGAGAGCGAACGCATCGGCACGCCGCACCTGACCGAGGCCATCCAGTATCGGCGCGCGCTCGGCACCGGCGGCCACTGATCTACTGTGCAGACTCGACGGGCAGCTCTTCAGCGAGCCAGCCGCTGATACCAGCTGACATGACATGCACATTGCCGTAGCCGGCCTTTTTGGCGTGACGCGCCGCATTCGGGGCCTTCATGCACATTGGATTGGAACAATAGAACACCAACATGGCGTTCTTGTCGGGCGGCAACTCACTGTCCTGGTAACCAACAGGGTCAAGGTTTCTTGCGCCCGGAACGTGAGCCTTCATCCAGCTCTGACGCGAATTGACGTCGATGACGGCCACTGGCGCCGGCTGCTGCATCAGTTGATGCAGAGCATCCGGTGATAATGTTTTTAGACCCATGAGTCGCGCAAACATGCTTTCGCTCCCGTTTCCTGCTCAGGCTGAAATCGCCAGCCGCTCGCTGCGATAGACCTGCGCCGCGATTACGCACAACACGATGACCGCGACCGTCGTGCAGGCGAAACTCAGCAGCATCGACGAGGGCAAAACACTGTCGCCGCGCAACAGTCGCGTGATCGCAATCTGCTGCCCCATCAGTGGCACCGCATACATCCATGCCTGCACCTTGAACGGCATCACCGACAGCAGCAGGGTCGGCACGACCGGCACGAACATCAGCAGCGACACGTAGGTCTGCGCCTCGCGGTAGCTTTTGGCAAACGCGGCGACCAGGGTTTGCAAGGTCGACAGCAGCGCCGCCAGCGGCAACATCACGAACACCGTCCAGGCCACGAAGCGCGGGCCGATTTGCAAGGTCATGCCGATCTTTTCCGTCGGCATGAACTGGCCGACAAACGCGAATGCGACGATGCTCAGCAGCACCGTGGTGATGGCGAAGGCGGTGGTCGCACCGAGTTTGCCGGCGAGGATTTGCCAGCGCGGTACGGGATTGGCAAGCAGGGGTTCCAGCGACTGGCGCTCGCGCTCGCCCGCGGTCGTGTCGATCGCCAGGGCCATGCCGCCGATGAAGCCGCCGAGAATGAAGAAATACGGCAGCATCGAGAACAGGTTGCTGGAGCGGCTTTGCGGCGTGGATTGATCGCGGTCGGCGATCGCGAGTGGGTGCGTGATCGCCGGCGACAGCCCGCGGGCGACCAGGCGCAGCGCGCCAGTTTGCCGGTTATATTGCTCGAGCATGCCGCGCAGTCGCGCGACCGAACTGCCAGTGTCGCGTTGCGAATCGTCATACACGATTTCCACTTGTGCCGGCTCTCCCTTTTTCCACGAGGCGGCAAAATCCTCGGGGATGCGCAACACCAGGTCGGTGTCCTGTTCGCGCACGGCGCGCTCAGGGTCGCTCGGCGCTGGTTCGATGTCGACATTCTGCTGCTTGAGCGCGGCCACCAGGTTCGGAGCGTACGCAGCGCCAACGACCGGCAGCGGCAGCGGCTTTTCGGCCTTGGACAATTCGCGCGTGATCAGGGTCTGCATCATCAGCACGAAGATCAGCGGCGCCATCAGCGGACCGGTGACCAGGGTGTTGATGACGGTGCGCCGGTCGCGCAGGTTCTCGCGAACTTCCTTGAGGAAAACGATCATTGCCGGGTTCATGCCGCGAGCCCCTCTTCCGAACCGATCAGCTTGACGAACGCGTCTTCCAGATTCGTCTCGCCGGTCTGCGCGCGCAGCGCATCCGGCGATTCGTCAGCGACGACGCGGCCGTGAGCGATAACGACGATGCGGTCGCACAAGGCCGCCACCTCCTGCATGATGTGACTGGAAAACAGTACGCAACGGCCCTCGCCCTTCAAGCGCTTGAGGAACTCGCGCATCGCGCGTGTTGCCATCACGTCGAGCCCGTTGGTGGGTTCGTCCAGGATTACGTTGGTCGGGGCGTGGATCAGCGCACGCGCAATGGCGGTCTTGACGCGCTGGCCCTGCGAGAAGCCTTCGGTGCGGCGCTCGGCGATGTCGCCCATGTCCAGCGCCGCAATTGCCGCATCGGTACGCGTGCGGATCGTCGCCGCGTCCAATCCGTGCAGACGGCCGAAATAATTGATGTTCTCGCGTGCGGTCAGGCGCTTGTACAGTCCGCGCGCGTCCGGGAGCACGCCGAGGCGGCGGCGCACGGCAACGGCATCGACGGCAGCATCGATGCCATCGACCAGCACCTGGCCACGGTCGGGCCGCATCAAGGTATACAAGCAGCGCAGCGTCGTGGTCTTGCCGGCACCGTTCGGTCCGAGCAGTCCGGTGATCTCACCATCGCGCGCGCGGAACGTCGCGCCGTCGACCGCGATGACCTTGCCGAAGCGCTTGTACAAATCCCTGACTTCGATCATGGCGCTGCTCCTATGGTGATGAGCCGTTGAAATCGATGAACGCGGGCGTGGGTCCGAGCGCGTCCAGGCATTTCGCATCGAGGTTTTGCGGCTGCAATTTGCCGACGAATTCATCTACCAGCTTTGGCACGCAGCCGCGGCCGATGACGTTGTGGCCCTGGCCCTTGGCGACGAGCAGGCGGCCATTGCCCAGACCCTTGAGCACCTGCTCGCCGTAGCGCGGCGGCGTGACCGGATCAAGCTCGCCCTCCAGGATCAGCACCGGCGTGTCCGTCTTCAACGCCGTATGGAAGTCCGCTGGCCGCGCGCCGCGCGGCCAGACCTCGCATTCGGTTTTGAGCACATTGATGATCGACGTGCCAAGCACGGTGCCCTCATCCTGTGGGCGCGGCAGCAGCAGGTCGACGTCCTCCGCACACAGCACCGACATCTGCATGCCGTTGTCGCCCAGATCGGCGAGGTCGCCGCGCAACAATTCCGATTGGCCGGCAAGCGGTGCGTAGTCGCCGCGCAAACCTGCGGCGATCGACAATGGCAGCAACGCTGCCGTTTCCGGCGTGTACGCGAACAGGCGCACCAGCCCCGCGAGCGATGCGTCGTTGATCGTCTTGTGGACAGAGGCGAATGAGAGGGGGTCGCGATAGGTGTAGACCTGTGGTTGCGCGTGCAAGGTATCGCGCAGTTTCAGCAGGCTCGCGTACGGATCGCCGAATGCACGTGCGCATTCCGCGTTCTGCTTGCACAGGGCGCTATGCACTTTCAGGGTTGCTTCCAGATTGATCGCGAAGTCTTCGCCAAGCACCAGCTCGTTGGGCGCGACGCTGTCGAGCACGACGCTGCGCACGGCATGTGGATGCCGCATCAGATACTGCTGTGCCATGCGCGTGCCGTACGACACGCCGACCAGGTCGAACTGTGGCGCGCCGAGCGCCTGGCGCACGGCTTCAAGATCGGCGACTGCGACCGTCGTCGTGTACGCGCGTGGATCGGCCTCCTTTTCCACGGCGGCAAGACAATCGCGCACATGGCGGCGGACCGCCTCCAGATCGACGCGCTCTTCGCTGTCCTGGGTGTCGGCCGGGCAGGTCAGGGGATGCGAGCCACCGGTGCCGCGCTGGTCGAGCAGCAGGATGTGATGATGCTTGCGCAGCGGTGCAAGCGCAGCGGCCATCTGCGGCCAGGTTTCGGTCGCGGCCTGTCCGGGGCCACCGGCGAGATAGACGACGATATCGGTGTCCGCGGCTTCGGCGTCGCTCCTGATCAGCGCGAGTTTCAGATCGATCTTGCGGCCACCGCGCTGTGCGGGTGGAATTGCATCTCGATTCTCCGGCACTTGGAACGGCGCGCAGAACGCAGCAGTGGTCGCGCCGGATTTCTTCTGGGCCAATTCACAGGCGGCGAATTGCAGGCTTCCGATCTGGAACTGTTTCGCGTGTGGCGGAATCGGCGCGGACGCGGCCGCGTGGGTCGCAACCGGCTTGCTCAAATTGGTGTAGGCCAGGTAGCCGATCACAGCGACGGCCAGGACAACACGAATGACATTTCGATTGTTCACGGTTCAATCCTTGCCCGGTTCGAATATCGACTCGATCGACAGTCGAAAAAGTTTCGCGATGCGGAACGCGAGTGGCAGGCTCGGATCGTACTTGCCCGTCTCGATCGCATTGACGGTCTGGCGCGAAACGTCCAGGCGCTCGGCCAGCTCACCCTGCGACCAGGCGCGCGCCTCGCGTAATTCGCGCACGCTATTTTTCATGAACAGCCCGTGTTGCCGTAGCGGCGTCCAAGCCACAAATGGGTCACGCCGTAGATGATGGACAATACCGGCGCAATCCAGATCAGGATGTCGCCGTCCAGTGCCAACACGCCGGCAGCGCTCAAGAAACCACCGACCAGGCTCAGGCTGCAGATCATGCCGGTCGCCACGCTCAAGGCCGTCAGGTGCAGGCGTTGTTCCAACTCGTCGCTGTGCATAACCCGCCGCGCCATCAGCCAGATCACGATGATGATGGGAATCGGCGGCGCGAGCGCCAGCGCAATCTTCCACGGCAGGCTCGACACACTGCGCACCTGCGGCCATTCCAGTAGCATCAGGGCGACGTAGACGGCCATGATCAAAAACATGTGCCTTCGATATTGTTTTTCGGTGTAGCGCGACATCTGTCGTACTCCGCACGTGTAAAGCATGCTTGACAGGTGCGACTGTAATCGCGCGCATTCAACCTGTCAAGTGTCCTTTACAAGCGGAAAAGCGTGGCAGCGGATCAGCGCGATGAAACGTATTTCTCGCGGCGGATATGCGGAATCGGCAAGCCGGCTTCCTTGAGCTGGGCGAACGCCTGGTCGACCATGTCCGGATTGCCACACAGATAAGCGACATCGTGTGCCGCATCGGGCTCGAGTTCGGCCAAGGCCACCTGCACATGACCGTTGCGGTCATGCGGCCGCGGCAGGTTGCGCGGGGTACGGCTCAAGCACGCGTAAAAGTGGAAATTGGGATTTTTGTCGGCAAACGCCTCGAACTCGTCCGCGTACAGCAACTCGGCTTCGTTGCGCGCTCCGTAGACCAGCGCCACGTGGATGTCGCGCGCGGCAAAAAGCTTTTCCAGCTGCGGCAGCATCGAGCGGTACGGCGTCACCCCGGTGCCGGTCGCGACCAGCAGGTAGCGCCGGTTTGCATCCGCGTCCATCAGGCAAAAGCGGCCGTACGGACCACTGCCATCGATATTGTCGCCTTCCTTGAGGTTGGCCAATAGCTCCGTGGCGGCGCCGCCATCGACGTACGAAACGGCAATTTCCAGGCGCTCGACGGGGCCGCCGTTGCCGATCGTGGCGACCGAATAACTGCGCTTGGTCGGCTTGCCGTCGGCATAGTTGAAATGCACCTGCACGAACTGGCCGGGGATGAATGCGAACGCCTGGCCGTCGGCGCGTTCGAACGCCATGTGGCGCACGCTCGGAGCAAGCATGCGGCTGGCGGCAAGACGCAAGGGGAAGTGTTCGGCCACGGTGAGGGTCAATCGCTGCGAAAAGGCCCGCTATACTACCTGTCTTGCCCTAGCGACGCAGCCATGAGCACCGTTCCCGCGCTTGAAATCAGCAATCTGAGGAAAACCTACCCGAACGGCGTCGAAGCGCTCAAGGGGATTTCGCTGGCGGTGCAACCGGGCGATTTCTACGCCCTGCTCGGCCCGAATGGCGCCGGCAAATCGACCCTGATCGGCATCGTCAGCTCGCTGGTGAATGCAACCTCCGGCGATGCGCGCGTATTCGGAATACCGATTCACACGCGCCGCAGCGACGCCATGCAGATGATCGGACTGGTACCGCAGGAACTGAATTTCAACCTGTTCGAAAAACCCTTCGACATCTGCGTCAACCAGGCCGGCTTTTACGGCGTCGAACGCAAGATCGCGCGCGAACGCGCTGAGAAGTACCTCAAGCAACTGGCGCTGTGGGACAAGGCGTTCCAGATCACGCGCACCCTGTCTGGCGGCATGAAGCGGCGCCTGCTGATCGCGCGGGCGATGATGAACGAGCCGCGCCTGTTGATCCTGGACGAACCGACTGCCGGCGTGGATATCGAGATCCGCCGCTCGATGTGGAAGTTTATACAAAGCATCAACGCGGCAGGCACCACCGTGATCCTGACCACGCATTACCTTGAAGAGGCCGAAAACCTGTGCCGCAACATCGCCATCATCGATGATGGCCGCATCATTGTGAACACGGCAATGAAGACCCTGCTCGGCAAGCTTGACGTCGAGACGTTCTTGCTCGACTTGAACAACGCCAACGTCGATTTGCCGAGCGTCGCAGGCGTGCGCCTCACGCGCATCGACGACCACACCATCGAGGCGGAAATGTCGCGCGCGCACGATCTGAATTCGCTGTTCGCCGCACTCAGTGCGCGCGGCATCACCGTCGTGTCGATGCGCAACAAGACGAACCGGCTCGAGGAACTGTTCGTGCGCCTGATCGAGGCTGGTGACAAGCCGGCCGGCGACAAGGAGGCGGCATGAACGCGCAAGGTACCGCAATCGCACTCGGCACGATCGCGCGCCGCGAAGTGGTGCGCATCCTGCGCATCTGGAGCCAGACCCTGCTGCCGCCAGCGATCACGATGACGCTGTACTTCGTCATTTTCGGCAGCCTCATCGGCAGCCGCATCGGCGCGATCGCGGAAGGGAAAAACGGCGCGCCGATTTCCTATATCGAGTACATCGCGCCCGGCCTGGTGATGATGAGCGTGATCCAGAACGCCTACGGCAATATCTCGAGTTCGTTCTTCGGTGCGAAGTTTCAAAGATATGTCGAAGAGATGCTGGTGTCGCCGATGCCAAGCTGGACGATTCTCACCGGCTACGTGACCGGAGCGGTGATGCGCGGCTTGATGGTCGGCGTGATCGTGCTGGGGATTTCGCTGTTTTTTACCAAAATCCACTTGTACCATCCGTTCGTCACGCTGAGCACGTTCCTGCTCGCCGCGGTAATCTTTGCCCTCCTCGGCTTCATCAATGCGATCTACGCGCGCAAGTTCGACGACATCGCGATCATTCCCACGTTCATCCTGACCCCGCTGACCTATCTTGGCGGCGTGTTCTACAACGTCGCCCAGCTGCCGTCGCCGTGGAAGGAAATCTCCTACGCGAACCCGATCCTGTACATGGTCAACGCATTCCGCTACGGCTTGCTCGACACCGACATCAATCTGGGCGTCGCCTACGCAGTGATGCTGGGTTTCGTCGTTGTATTCGGCGCAATCTGCCTGAGCCTGTTGCACCGCGGCGTCGGCCTGCGCACCTAGCGCTGTTCAATCACAGCGAGCGCCGTCGCCTTGCGCATGGCAACGCGGCGGCCAGCGCGTGCTGCGCCAGAAATCGATGAGCTGCGTGCGCTTGAGGAAATCCTGGAACGCGGGATCTTGGCGCATCACTGAATACTCCGGCATCCACAGCAACAGGTAGTAGCTCGGCCAGCCGTTGCGCAGCATGGTTTCCAGGCCAGCGATTTCAATCGAAAAATCCGGATTCGGCATCATGATGCGCAGGGTGTTGACGCGCCCGGTGGCGCGCTCGGAGGTGCCGATCATCGGCTGCACCTGGGTCCAGCGTGCAGGATCGGCGAGCGCTTCGGTGATGCCGGCGTAGGATTCGCGGAAGCCATCGCTCTGCGGCATGGCCGCGGCAAACTTGCGCGCGGCCACGAGATCGTTGCGCCAGATCGCGTTGTGCCAGCGCGCATACACGAGGCCCCCGGATTCCGGCGTTGCCGATTCCAGATAGTCTTTCGCCTCATCGTGGCGCCCAAGCGTATCGAGCACGCGCGCACGCACGAAGTTCGCGTTGTAATTCAGCGGATCGCAACTCCAGCCGATTTCGACTTCGCGCAAGGCGTCCTCGACGAAACCCAATCCGCCGAGCCAGTAGGCGTAGCTGGTGCGCGTGTCCGAATCGGCGGGATCCAGCGTCAGCGCATGGCGGAAAAATTCGATGCAGCGCGACCACTCCCCGCTGCGGCACGCCAGGATGGCCAGCGCCGTTTGCGTTTCGGCGAGATTCGGGTCGAGTTCAAGCGCGCGAGCGGCTTCGTTCGCTGCCTCCTCGACTTCTCCTGTCGCAATCGGGCCCGGATGAAGATTGGTGGCCAGGATCCGCGCCAATGAAGCATGCGCGCGCGCATAGTTCGGCGCCTTGGCGACGATGGCGCGCAACATCTCGGCGCCCTGCGCGCGCTCGGCGCCGTTGGCCAGGCGCCGCGCCTGCAGATAATCGCGGAACAATTGTGGATCGACCTCGGCAGTATCGGCATTGCCGACGCCCAGACGCAGGGCCAGGGCTCGGGCTACCGATTGGGCGATCTCGCGTTCGATCGAGAATACGTCGGCCAGATTGCGATCGTAAGCCTGCGCCCACAGCATGTGTCCGCCCGGAACTTCGATCAGGCGCAGGTCGATGCGCAATTGCTGGCCGGCCTGACGCAGGCTGCCTTCTAGCGCGTGGGTCACGTGCAAACGCTCGCCGAGTTTTTCCAGATCCAGATTCTCGGCCTGTGCGCGCGTGCCCGAGGTCGACGAGATCACGCGCAGGCCGTCGGTCCGCGCCAGGCGCGTGATGAGTTCTTCGCTGAGTCCCTCGGCGAGGATTTTTTCGTCCGGCGTCTCGCCCACCGGCCGCAACGGCAACACCACCAAGGTCGGCGCCGAGGGTCGCGCGCCTGTCGGCTGGTGCGTGAGCAGCCAATAGGCCGCAGCGAGCAGGGCCACGAGTATCAGCAAAGACAGCAACTGCCGCGTGTGTCCGGCAGGCGTGGCGACGCTGGCTGAGTCCCGGCTCATGTGTTCGCGGTCATTCCCCAT
Organism: Lysobacterales bacterium; assembly: GCA_038244165.1. Lineage (GTDB taxonomy): Bacteria > Pseudomonadota > Gammaproteobacteria > Xanthomonadales > Rhodanobacteraceae > Rudaea. Next base: position 72,909 of record JBBRTT010000012.1, read on the forward strand.
TGCAATGAAAGGTTACATCAAACCCAAGCCGAAAAACGCCCGCGCCGTGGCCGTCGTATTCGCCGCAGTGATCGCCATGTCCTCGTCGCGGTCGCGTGCGACTTCGGCGCAAATATGCGCCAGGTACATCGGCTCGTTGCGTCGATGCGACGGCATCGGCTTGACGTTGCGCGGCAACAGGTACGGTGCGTCGGTCTCCAGCATCAGCCGGTCGGCCGGAATGCTTTTCACCAGTTCGCGCAGATGCGTGCCGCGGCGCTCATCGCAAATCCAGCCGGTGACGCCGATATGGAAATCGCGGTCAAGGTAATCGAACAGTTCCTGTTTCGCGCCGGTGAAGCAATGCACGACGGCGGGACCGATGCGGCCGCGAACGTTGTCCATGCAACGCAGAAAATCCGCATGCGCATCGCGTTGGTGCAGGAACAGCGGCTTGCCGCATTCAGCCGCCAGTTCCAGCTGGCGCTCGAAAGCAAACAGCTGCGCCGGGCGCGGGGAAAAGTCACGGTGATAGTCAAGCCCGGTCTCGCCGACCGCCTTGACCTCGGCTTGCGCATGCAGCTCGCGCAACAGGGATTCGGTGTCGGCATCGAACGCGCTGGCATGATGCGGATGCACTCCGGCCGTCGCGAAAAGTCGCCCCGGATGGGCGAGTGCCAATGCCTGCGCCGCGCGCGAGCCCGCCGCATCGGCCCCGGTCACCATCATTTGCACGATCCCATGGGCCGCGGCCCGTGCCAGCACGACATCAAGGTCGTGTGCAAACGAGGCATGGCTCAGGTTTGCGCCGATATCGATTAACTGCTGCATGGATTGGCGTTCGCGTTCGATCCGGTCCGAATGCGTATTATGCCAAGTTCAATTCGGCCCGTTCGATCTGCTCCTTTCGACCGAGTCTTGGGCACTAATTTTTCATTTGCCGTCGCGCGTGGTTTAATCGTTGCTGCAATCGCCTTGCTGGCGCCACCTCCTCACGCAAATCCTTCGTCAAGGAACACCCTATGCTCATGCAAAATGCGCCCATGTCGCGCGCAGGTATCCTCGCCATCCTGATCGCCGGCGCCGTATTTTCCTCAGCGCCGTTCGCTGCGGCACCGGTTCAAGGCAACCCCGCTACAAGCCCCGCCGACATTTATGCCAACGCCCATCGTGCCTATCCGCCAAGCTGTCTCAACGATGGCGTGCCATTCGGCAAGTCGAATTTGTATACCAACGTGCAGACCGTTCCGTTGACCTTGCAGATGTTCGACGCCGCCACCGGCGGCTACTCTCCGGAGCTCGAATCGCTGAGTGTCTGGCGGGTGCCCTGTAGCGGCGGCAAGGCGGCGACCGTGCTTGAGCTGGACCGGCCCGCCGCAACCAATGGCAGCATCATCAAGTATCCGCTTTTCCCCAGCATCTACATCACGACCGCTGCCACCGGCACGACCCACATTTTCCCCCGCCTCGCGCAGGAGCCGAACACGCGTTTCGAGGACATCTCGGCGCAGTTCACGCTGGACGGCTACACCTTCATCTATAACAGCACCGCTTTTGTCTTCGAAAATTATGATGCTTCCAACCCGCGCGTAACGCCGGTGGTCGACTACAACCAGGCGTTCACGCTGAACGTCAACAATCTGGCCGCTGGCGGTGCGCCGCTCGTGCTGCAGATTCCGGCTTATGTGCCCCCGACAACGCCGGCGCTGATGGAAATCAGCGGCTACATGAGCACAAACTGGACCAGTCAGACCCAGGGCGGCGAAGGCATCGTGATGCAGGTCTACGACGTCAACGCGACGACGCGCGCGCTCGCCTTTGCCTGGTTCACCTATGACGATCTCGGCGCGCCGTTCTGGTTGTACGGCCAAGGCTCGTTCACCATCGGTGCGACATCCGTGACGGCACAAACCGCCTACTTCAGGGGTGGCACATTTGCCCCCGCAACGGGCTCCACCTCCATTCCGCCAACGATCTGGGGCACAGTGACGTTCACTTTCCCAGACTGCGGCCACATGAACCTCGCCTACAACGGCGATGCTTCCGCCGTGCACGGTCCGAAGGGCAATTCCACGGCGATCTACGCGCGCGTTGCCGACGTCAACGGCCTGGTTTGTCAGTAGTGCGCAACCCTCGCTGCCGTCCCGATCTGGACGGCAGCGTCCTTGAAGCGAACATGGTCACATCGCCCATGGCGACATCTGGATTGCGCGTGTTCACGCACGGTTAACTGCTCGCCCAACAAGCTGCGATCGCGCTACCCCTCGAAGGAATCGACCATGACCCCACAACACATTGCGCGACGCGCGAGTGTCGCCGCTATTACTTTCGCCTGTGCCAGCTTCTCGCTGATGTCCACTGCGCAGCCCGAAAAAATGATGACAGGCGCCCGTGATTTCAGCAGCGGACAGCAAGCGCGCGTGGAAATGCAGACGCAAATCGCCGCGGGACGCGCCGCTTTGGCCAAGCAACTTGGCAACGCGAATGCGGTTACGTCCGGCGGCCCGCAGCCGGCTGAGGCGTTCGCCAATCCGCAGCGCGCGTATCCGCCCAGTTGTCTGAACAGCCCGATCCCGTCGAAATTCGGCTTTACCTCGGATCCAAACAGGCTGACCGCACAGATCACGCTTCCCGGCGATCCGTTGAGTTCGGATCCCAATGAAGTGGCCTATAGCGAAACCGACACGTTTTATGTCTGGCGCGTGGACTGCAGCGGCGGCAAGTCCGCGACCTTGCTGGAAATCGATCGCCCCGCCGCCATGGACGGCAACCAGAGCCGATTCCCCGTGTTTCCGGGAGTATCCATCCCACTGAATGGTGGCGGTCGGTACTTTCCGAGACTGGCCGATGACCCCAATACGTTTTTCGCCACCAACTATTCGATTACTCCGTTGGTCAACAGCGATATCTATGTGCTTGAGAATACCTACGGCCAACTTCCAACGGTCGACTACAACCAGGCATTCACCCTGGACATCAACAATTTTGATGGTTCCAACAATCTGATTCCGTTCAATCTGCCGAACTACGTGCCGCTGGCCAATCCACCGCCGTTGCCGATCAGCGGCTACATGAGCACGAACTGGAGCAGCTCCACCCAGAGCGGCGAAGGCATCGTGATGCAGATCTATGACGTCAATCAGACCACGCGCTCGCTCGCATTCGCCTGGTTCACCTACGACAATCAGGGCTTCCCCTTCTGGCTGTTCGGCCAGGCATCGGTGCCGATCGGCGCGACGTCCGTGACTGCGCCCACCGCGTATTTCAAGGGCGGCACGTTTGCGCCGCCGACCGCTTCGCCGGGCGTACCGCTGACCATCTGGGGTAGCGTGACGTTTACTTTCCCAGACTGCGGCCATATGAGGATCGTCTACACCGGCGATGCCTCCGCCGTGGGCGGGCCAACCGGAAACGGCAGCGCGACCTACGTACGCGTCGCCGACGTGAACGGACTCGTCTGCCAGTAAATCGCTGACTCAGCAAGACAACGATCCCGCCCACGTGGCGGGATTGTTTTATGGCCATGGATGGCCGGTATGCCGAAAATGCAGGAGCAATTTTCGGCGGTGGCCATGGATGGCCGGTATGCCAGCAATGCAGGAGCAATTGCTGGCATGGGGCAATCGAGATGGCCGGTATACCAATCCCCCGGTGCTCCCGGCACCGGCGAACACTTCCCACATCGCTGTGGGTCGCAATGCAGGAGCAACTGCCGGCGATCGCAACCGGCGCGCATCTGCGGCACACTGCGCGCAGTATTTCTGCGCTGCGCCAAACTTGGATAAAAATATACAATTCCCCATTGCGGAGATCCTGCCGCAGCTCAAGGCGCAGCTCGAACGCGATACGCGCCTGGTGCTGGAAGCGCCACCCGGCGCCGGCAAGACCACCCAGGTGCCGCCGGCGCTGCTGGATGCGCCGTGGCTGGCCGGGCGCAAGATTCTGATGCTGGAACCGCGCCGCATCGCCGCGCGTGCCGCCGCCGAGTTCATGGCAGCGCAACGCGGCGAAGCGGTAGGCGAAGCCGTGGGCTATCGCATCCGGTTCGAGGCCAAGGTGTCCGCGCGCACGCGCATCGAGGTCGTCACCGAGGGCATCCTCACTCGCCTGATCCAGGCCGATCCGGAATTGCCCGGCATCGGCGCCATCGTGTTCGACGAATTCCACGAGCGCCATCTGCACGGCGACCTCGGCGCCGCGCTGGCGCTCGACGTGCAGGCCTCGCTGCGACCGGATCTGCGCCTCGTCATCATGTCCGCGACTCTCGACGGCGAACGCGTCGCACGCTGGTTCGATGCGCCGCGGCTGACCAGTGCCGGGCGCAGTTTTCCGGTTCGCATCGAATTTCCGCCGGCCCGCGCGCAGGAGGAGTGGCCGTTCCAACTGCGCCGCATTGTGGAAAAAGCGCACAATGATACCGATGGCGATATCCTGGTGTTCCTGCCGGGGCGGCGCGAGATCGAGCGAGCGATTCAAGCCCTCTCTCCGCTAACGGAGCATGCAGCGACGCAAGCAGCCATCCTTGGCGCGGCTTCCGGTCGACATCCTGTCTCGCCCTCAGTTGCAGCACGCGCTGCCCTTCAAGGCATCGCGTCAGCGCTGCAACTTCGACCTCTTCATGGCGAACTCTCGCTCGCCGATCAGCACGCCGCGCTCACCCCTGCAGCGCCAGGCACGCGCCGTATCGTGCTCGCCACGAATGTCGCCGAGTCCAGCGTCACCCTGCCCGGTGTCCGCGCCGTGATCGATCTTGGCCTAGCGCGCGAGCCGCGGCTTGATCCGCAAACCGGTTTCACGCGTCTGGAAACCGTGGCGATTTCGCAAGCCTCCGCCGACCAGCGCGCCGGACGTGCGGGCCGCGTCGCCGCGGGCGTCGCCTATCGACTGTGGCCGCAGAGCCAACGCCTGGAACCGTCGCGGCGCGCGGAAATCAGCCAAGTGGAATTGTCCGCACTCGCGCTGGAGCTTGCTGCATGGGGATCGCCTGCACTGCGCTGGCTCGATCCGCCGCCAGCGGGTGCGATGGCCAGCGCGCAAGAACTGTTGCTGCAGCTCGGAGCGATCGACGCCGATTCGCGCCTGACTGGTTCACGCCTGACTAGAGCCGGCGTCACCGAGTTGGGTCGGCGCATGCTTGCCAGTGGCGCATCGCCGCGATTTGCCGCCGCCGCGTTGCGCGCACCACCGGCACAGGCTGCGCTGGCCTGCGACCTGATCGCCTTGCTGGAAGGACGCAATCCGCTGCGCGGCGACGCCGGTCGCAGCGATGACTTTCGCCAGCGCCATGCGGCACTCGTTGCGTTCCGGCGCAAGAGCGCGCGCAGTGCCGGCGCGGATGCCGGTGCGCTGGCGGCGATCGAGCAGATCGCATCGGGCTGGCGCCGGCGTTTTATGTTGCGCGGTGAATCGGCGACTGAAGTATCGCCACTTATGATCGGTGATCTGCTGGTGCATGCTTTTCCGGATCGCGTCGCGCGCCAGGATGAAAACGATCCGCGGCGCTATCGACTGAGCAACGGCCGTGGAGCACATTTGCATCAAAATACACAATTATACGGCGAGCCCTGGCTGGTCGTGACCGATCTGCGCTTCGACGAGCGCGACAGCCTGATCCTGGTCGCCGCGCCGTTCGATGCCGATGTGCTTGAGCGCGATTTCCCCGAGCGCTTCGTGCGTGAACGGGTAGTGCGCTGGAATCGCGACACTCGCGCAGTCGAGGCGTTCGAGGAACGCCGCTTCGCCCAGCTCGTGCTGGAGCGACGCAATGTGCCGGCGAACAAGGATGATGCGCTGCCGGCCTTGCTCGCCGCAGTGCGCGAACTCGGCCTCGATGCCTTGCCGTGGAGCGAACACGCGCTGGCACTGCGCGCGCGCGCGGCTTGTTTGCGCGAATGGTGCCCCGAGTTCGACTTGCCTGATCTCGGCGACGAAGCGCTGTTGTCAACGCTGGATGTCTGGCTGGCGCCGCATCTCGCCGGCAAGACGCGCCTGGATGCGCTGGGTTCGCAGGCTTTGTCAGAAGCGCTGGCTTCACGCCTGGACTATGCGCAGCGACGCGCCCTGGACGAGCATGCACCGGAGATGCTGCGCGTGCCGAGCGGCAGTGAAAAGCGATTGCAGTACGAGTCTGGCAAGCCGCCGGTACTTGCGGTCAAATTGCAGGAATTGTTTGGCCTGGCCGACACGCCACACATCGCCAAGGGCCGTGTGCCCGTGACCTTGCATCTGCTCTCGCCGGCGCAGCATCCCATTCAGGTAACCCAAGACCTGCGCGGCTTCTGGGAGCGCACCTATCCGGAGGTGAGAAAGGAAATGAAAGGCCGTTACCCTCGCCACCCCTGGCCCGATGATCCGTGGACCGCGCCGCCCACTGCCCGCGCCAAGCCACGTCGCTGACACACTGGCGCCATGCAGGCGCGGAACCATCGGGCGTGCAACCAGTCCAACCTCGGACGCATCCAACCGCAACACCCCCTGGGATTTTTATGACCAAACCTACCCAAGCGCTGATCTGTATGGGCGGCTTTCTTGCCGCGGTCGGGTTGCTGGCCGCGCTGCTGGCGCCGCAACTGACGCAGAACTTCCAGGCCAACCCGTTTTTCAACGGCGTCATCCTGGCCGTGCTCGTGTTCGGCATCCTGGTGAATTTTCGTCAGGTGCTTATGCTGGCGCGCGAAGCTCAGTGGATCGAAACGTTCAAGCGTTCGCCACCGGATCGGCCGCTGCCGAAACCGAAATTGCTGGCGCCGATGGCGCGCATGTTCAGCGGCCGCGAACGCGCCAAATTCTCTCTGTCGACGCCGTCGCTGCGCTCGATCCTCGACAGCGTTTATCTGCGTCTTGAGGAATCGCGCGATCTGTCGCGTTACCTTATTGGCCTGGCGATCTTTCTCGGCCTGCTCGGCACGTTCTGGGGATTGCTCGTCACGATTCGCTCCGTCGCCGACATCATCGGCTCGCTCGGCACCGGCGCAGATCCGGCGACAATGTTCAACCAGCTCAAGGAGAATCTGAAGCAGCCGCTGTCCGGCATGTCGACAAGTTTTTCCACGTCACTGTTTGGTCTTGCCAGTTCGCTCGTGCTTGGATTTCTGGATCTGCAGGCCGGCCACGCCCAGAACCGTTTCTACAACGAACTGGAGGAATGGTTGTCAGGGATGACAAAGCTGTCTTCCGGATCGCTGCATGGCGACGGCGAAGCGAGCGTGCCGGCCTATGTGCAGGCCCTGCTCGAACAAACTGCCGACGGCCTGGAACGCATGCAGCGTGCGCTGACGGAATCCGAACGCGAGCGCCATAATTCGAGTCAGCAGTTCAGCGAACTCAATACGCAACTCGGGCGACTCGCGGATCTGCTCGGCCGCGAATCGCGCGAGATCCGCGGCATGGCCGAGACCCAGGAAGAATTGAAAAATGTGCTGAAGACGCTCGCGAGTGCGCCGAATTCCGGTGCGCGCCTGTCGGACGAATTGCGCGGCGAGCTGCGCCTGTTGTCGCGCACGATCGCGGCCGCGGTCGATTCCAAGCGCGAGGTCAACTGAGATGCATTCGCTGGCGCGGCGGCGGCGTGACGTCAATATCTGGCCGGGATTCGTCGACGCGCTGTCGTCGCTCCTGCTGGTCATGGTGTTCGTGTTGCTACTGTTCGCGATCGGCCAGTTCGTGCTGTCGCAGACGATCGCCGGCAAGAATCAGGCACTGGCCGATCTCGATGCGCAGATTGCGCAATTGTCCAAGACCTTGTCGCTCGCGCAAGGCACGAACCTGCAGCTGGATGCCAAGGTCAAGGAATTGTCCGCCTCGCTCGGTCAGGCCGGCAGCGAACGCGATGCATTGAAGACGCAGGTCGATGCGGCGCAAGCCGAAGCGGCAAAGCTCAATGCCGACATCGCCGCGTTGAGCGCGCTCAAGCAGCAACTGGAACAGCAGGTCGCGGGGCTTTCGGTGCAGCTCGACGCGTCGAAGAAAGATCTCGTCGCGGCAACCGATCTGAATGCGAAATCCGCGGCGCAGGTAGAGCTCATGAACCGCCAGCTAGCGGCCGTGCGCGAACAACTGAGCAAATTGTCCGCCGCGCTGGAACTGGCGAACGCGAACGTCAAGGACAAGGACGTAAAGATCGCCGACCTCGGCGCGCAGTTGAATCTGGCGCTTGCGAACAAGGTCAACCAGCTCGAACGATATCGCTCGGAATTCTTCGGCAAGCTGCGCGAGGCGCTCGGCAATCGCGCCGACATCCGCGTGGTCGGCGACCGTTTCGTGGTGCCGACCGACATCCTGTTCGACACCGGTTCATCCGATCTGAACGACACCGCGCAATCGAGTCTGAACAAGCTGGCGCAAACACTCAACGAAGTCTCGTCGGAAATCCCCTCGACGATCGACTGGGTTGTGCGCATCGATGGTCACACTGACAAGCGCCCGATCCACAGCGAACAATTCCCGTCTAACTGGGAATTGTCCACGGCGCGGGCGGTGGCAATCGTGAAAACGCTGGTGGTGCAGGGCATTCCCGCGCAGCATCTGTCGGCGAATGGCTTTGGCCAGTTCCAGCCGATCGATGCGAGTGACTCGGAAGCCGCCTATGCGAAGAACCGGCGCATCGAGATTCAATTGACGAATCGCTGACTAGACGCGCCCGCAGCGGACGTGAAATTCCCAGCGCACGTCGCGCACGCGCACAGGATCACCCCACGCTGCACGCATTTCCGGTTCGACTAGCGCAACCGGATCCTCGCCCCTGGCCTTGAGAAAGCGCTGCGTCGCCGACCACGTGCGCAGATACGCCAGGAAATGTTCCACATCCCAGTGCGCGATCATCTGAAACTGCAGCGCGACAATTTCCACAAAGGGAAATGGCAGCGTGCGATAGCCGGCATCGACCCAGGCGCGTTCCGGCGGCCAGTAGGGTCCGGTCAACTCGACGTAGAGTCGATCCTTGATCGCATCGATTGCGGCGTCGCCGGTACGGCAATCAGCGTAAGTCCACGCAGCGAACAGGCCGCCGGGCTTGAGCACGCGCCGCACTTCGAGATAGAAGCGGTCGAAATCGAACCAGTGCAGGGCCTGCGCCACCGTTACCAGACTCGCGCTGGCGTCGGCGAGCGTGCATTGCTCCGCAGGCTCGACGCGATACTCGATATTGGCGGCAGGTTGCGCGCCGGCAATCTGGTTGGCGCTCGGGTCGGTGCCGATCACGCGGCCGAACTCCGCGGCCAGGGCCACGGTCGCCTGGCCGTTGCCGCAACCGCAATCCCATGCCAGATCGCGATCCGGCGTCTGCTGCGCGAGCCACGCGAACAACTGCGGCGGATACGTCGGCCGCGCCTCGCGATAGATCGCCGCGTGTCCGGAAAAATGGTCTTTGAAGGAAGTCATATCTGCCTGTGACGATTCCTGGCCGCGCCTTCAGTATTCTGCATCCGCCACGCGGTATTGGCCCGGAACCAGTCCATCCAGCGCGATCTTGCCGACGCTTACCCGAACCAGACGCAAGGTCGGCAGACCCACCGCCGCGGTCATGCGCCGCACCTGGCGGTTGCGGCCTTCGCGGATTGTTAGCTCCAGCCAGGCGTCGGCCACGGTCTTGCGGAAACGCACGGGCGGATCGCGCGGCCACAACCACCCGGGCGCCGAATCAAGGCGCTGCGCTTTGGCCGGCAGCGTCTTGCCGTCGTTTAAAAGTATACCTTGCTCCAATTGCTGCAATTTCTCTGCGTCTGGCACGCCTTCGACCTGGACCAGATAGGTTTTCGCCGTCTGGTAGTCCGGGTCGGTCAGCCGCTGCGCGAGCGCGCCGTCGTCGGTGAGCAGGAGCAGGCCTTCGGAATCAAAATCCAGGCGTCCGGCCGGGTATACATTGGGAAATTTCACGAATCCGGCCAAGGTGGGCCGTGGCGGCTGGCTGCGGTCGGTGAACTGACATAGCACGCCGTAGGGTTTGTTGAGCGCGATCAGCATCCGGGTTCTTCCGTCCCTCTGGCGAGGGACGGAAGGCAACCACTACTGTGCCTGCGGCTTGGGCGCTTCCGCCGGCGTGTTGAATATCTTGTCACCGGTGGGTTTGACGAATTTCAACGTCATCCGATCCGACTCGCCGATCGCGACATATTTTTCGCGGTCCTTATCGCCGAGTTCGAGCGTCGGTGGCAAGGTCCATACACCTTTCTCGTAGTCCTTGGTGTCCTTCGGATTGGCGTTGATCTCGCTCTTGGCTTCCAGCTTGAAGCCCGCATCGGTGGCGAGTTTGATCACGTAGTCCTCCGGCAGATAGCCGGACTGCTTGATCTTTGCCAGATCCGCGCCGGGCGCAGCGCGATGATCGGTGACGCCGAGTACGCCCCCGGGTTTGAGCACGTCGAAGAATGCCTTGAACATCTGCGGCGCCGTGTCGGCCATGACCCAATTGTGTACATTGCGAAATGTCACCACCATGTCGGCCGAACCCGGCGCACCGAGATTAGGCGCTTTCGGATCGAACTGCACGGTAACGGCTTCGCCATATTCAGCCGCATCGCCGCCGAATTTCTTTTCCAGCGCGCTCTTGTCCTGCGCTGCTTCGCCTTCGGGCTTTTTCGGAATCGTGATGGCGGCAATGTAGTGTCCGCCGCCCTTGAGCGCCGGAGCGAGAATTTCCGAATACCAGCCGCCGCCGGGAGTGACCTCGACCAGGGTCATGCCGGACTTGAGGCCGAAGAATTCCAGGGTCTGCTTCGGATGCCGGTATTGATCGCGCGCCGTATTCTTCGGCTCGCGCCACGCGCCAGCCAGGACCTGATCGAGCCGGGCGGCGAATACCTGTTCGGCACTTTGCGGCGGCGGCGGGTTCACCGGTTGATCCGGCACGCGCGCCGGTGCGGCAACGACCGGTGCTGGCGGTGGTGCTGGCTGGCTGCATGCAGCCAGCGTCAGTGCGAATCCGAGTGTTGTTGCAAACTTGTTCATTGCCTGTACCTCCGTGTTCTTTGCGAAACGCGAGTATATCGCGGGTGTGAAAATTAGACCCTGGATGGTTTCGCGCGCTTTCGCTCGGTGCCGAGATAGGCGCGAATCTGGCCATGCAGCCACGCGCGGAACGCCAGCAGCGGCGCATGCTGCGCGGAACGCGGCGGATAAACAAGGTAGTGCGAGTAGCCGGCCGGCATGCGTTGTCGCGTCAGCGCGACCAGACTGCCGTTCGCAATCAGCGGCCTGGCCAGGATCAGGCGTCCCAGCGCGATGCCCAGGCCTTCGGCCGCGGCTTTGTGCAGCAACTCCGCATCGGTGAACATCGCCGCGTAACGCCGCGGCGGCGTCCCGCCGAATTCCGCGAACCAGCGCCGCCAGCGCTTGTTGTCGTCGTCGGATTCGCCGAGCAGGGGCCAAGTGGACATCTCGCCGGCTTTCGGCTTGCGCCGGCCGGCCAGCAGTTTCGGGCTCGCCACCGGCACGATCCATTCATCCAACAAGTGTTCCGCAGTCAGTCCCGGCCATTGCCCGCTGCCGAGACGCAGCGCAGCGTCGACCGCTTCGCGCTCGAAATCGACCAGGTCGACGCCGGTCTGCAGATTCAATTCCAGACCCGGATGACGTGCCATGAAGTCCGGCAGACGCGGCATCAGCCAGCTCGACGAGAACGACGGCAGCGCGCTTACGGTCAGCGCGTCGACACGGCGTTCACGCACACGTGAGAACACGCGCTCGATGCCTTCCATATGCACGGCGATGCTTTCCAGCAGGCGTTCGCCTTGCGGCGTGAGAGTGACGCCGCGTGGTCCGCGCAGCAGCAGGCGTTCGTTGAGGCGTTGCTCGAGCGCGCGCATCTGATGACTGAGCGCGCTGACCGTGAGGTTCTGTTCCGCCGCGGCGCGGGTGAGATTCTTCAGCCGCGCGACGGCGACGAAAGCCTGCAAAGCGTGCAGCGGCGGCTTGCTCATCGCACAATCCACGTTGAGTGAAATTCAACTCTGACTTGCAAAAGTATCGCTTTTTTAGCCGTTGCGACAAGCCTATCTTGTGCGTCACTCAAAACGACGAGGGGTCAGCACATGACTACTTTCTGGAAAAACCTGCATCGCATGACGCAGGATCAAATGTTCACCCACGGCTATCTGGCACCGCGCATTGCGACCGAGATCGGCGCAAGACGGCAGGTCGAGGATGCGCGCCCGTGCAATGACAAATGTCGCGACAATGCGCCGTGGCCGCGTCTGGCGGCGGTGCGCTGACCTCTCATGCAGGAGTCGCTGTCTCTGCGTGAGCCGAGTGCGGAAATACGCGGCTACTGGCTTGCCGGTTTCGATAGCAGCGAGCGCAGCGGCGCAAGCAACTCGCCGTAGCGCGCGCTGCGCGCGGTGTCCTGACGTAACGGTTGCCGCACCTGCGCCGCGCTGGCGGTGCGCACGCTGCGTTGCGCTTCGTGAAAGCGCAGGCAGGCCGCGTCAAATTCCAGCCCACAGAATGCAAGCAAAGCGCGCACCTGCCCTTCGGGATCGGCTACGAAGTCTTCGTATTGCTGGATTCGGAATCGCTCCGGTTCGCGGCCAGCCCAGTAGCGGCACAAGCGATCGCAATCGTGCCAGTAGGCGGCGAGGCTGTCGAAGTCGTAAGCGAACCCGACCAGATCTTTGGCGAACAATTGCTTGTAGCACGACCAACAGGTTTCGATCGCGTCGCGTCGACAGCCGATGACCCTCGCCGCAGGCAGCATTGCCATGGCCGCGCCAGCAAGCAACCAGTTGGCGGGCAGTTTGTCGGTGGCACGCGGGCGTTGCGTGCGCCAGCGTGCGCTGAGTTGCAGATAGCGGCGTCCCATGCGCCCCCAGTCTCCGCTGGTTGCCGCTGACACCCATTGGGGAAACGGCTGCTCGCGGCGATGGGACTCCTCACCGACCACCCGGTACAGATACGGCAGTTCGCTCGCCCCTTCCACTTGCGGATGGGCGGCCAACACTTGCTCGACAAGGGTGGTGCCGGAGCGCGGCAGACCGACCACAAAAATCACTTCGCCGCCCTGGTCGACGACATCGGCTCGCGTCGTCAGCCCGTCGAACGCGTCGCGCACCGCGTCGACTTGGGTGCTGAACGCTGCTGGATTCCAGGGTCGCTCGGCGCGTGCATAGGCATTGGCGCGTGTCAGGGCGGCGAATGCCTTGTCGTATTGGCCCGCATCTTCGTAGGCCTTGCCCAGCGCAAACGCCAGCAAGGCGCGATCGTCGCCAGTGGCTGGTGCAGCGGCTTCGGCGCGCTCCAGCGCAATCAACTCTTGCGCATCAATACGTATGGTCTTCTGATCCAGCATGGCATACCAGGCGGCGGCGGTATTGCTTTTGCGCGCGATCAAGACGCGATAGTCTGCGGCTGCACCTTCAGCGTTTCCCAGCGCGTACATGCAGCGCGCGCGCAGCAGGCGTGCGACTGCGTCGTCGGCGTTGAACTCGAGCGCGCGGTTGGCCGCGGCCAGCGCGTCGTCCGCATAGCCCTGGCGATCCAATTCCATTCCCACACTCAACCAGGCCATGCCGTCGTCAGCGCATTCGGCCGCTTTGCGCAGCAGGTTCAACGCATTGGTGTCTTCGCCGAGTTCAGCCTGCACCGACGCCAACAGGCAGAGAACCACCGCATCCTCGGGGCGATGGGCAAGTGCACGCAGAAACTCATCGCGGGCATGCTGAAAGCGCCCGCGCTTGAACTCGAGCGTGCCCGACCAGCGCAGGGTTTCCGGATGCTCCGGTGCCGTGATCGCGGCGGTCGTCAGCGCCAACTCGGCACGCCTGAGATCGCCTTGGTTCAGCAGCTGCTCGGCTTCGCGCAGAAGGGCTGCGATGCGCGGTGGCAGACCGGTCGTGCGTTGTGCATGAATCCGGTTGCTGGCGCGGGTTGCCGCCGAATCGGTGCGGCGAGTGCTCATCGGCAAGTACTGGTGGGTGCAGGCAATAGTATGGCGGCCGCTTGCGGCTCAGTTCAATAGCCATAAAGGCATCGATTATTTCGCAATGTCGTTGATCCTTTGGCGCGCGCGGCCAATGAGCGTCTGGCTACGTCACTTTGCCCGATGCGAGGCGGTGGCTCCTTCCGACCGATCTAAAGCAGTTTACGGACTCAACCTGATGGCGCGGGGACGCGATGTCGCCGCCTTCCCATGACCTTTGGTTAGGCGTATATTGCTGCACTTGCGCTTCCCGACCCCCAATAAGCAAAGGTGCGAAAATGAGCATGAGGAAGAAGTCGTTTGGTACCCGTTTGTTGAGCCGCGCGGCCCTGCTGGCCGAAGGATCAATGTTGTGCCTGGCATCCAGCGTAGCGACGGCGGCTGTCATCGACAGCGGTCCTGTGAACATTTTGGTGCCGAATACTTTTGCGGGCGTGTACATCAATCTGACGACAGGCGCGACCGGTGGCTCATCCGCTGGAACCCCTGGATGGGATCTCAACCCGTACCAGACAGGGTCGGGGATGGGCATTTTTTGGGACGCTGCTGCCGGTGGTGTCGTCGCTCCTGCGACCACTACCCCGTTCCTGGTGCTTGCACCGGGCGCCACGATCAGTGCGGCTTCAACATTTTCTCGCACAATAACCGCCGCCTCCAGCTTTCGCGTCACCCAGGACGCTTTTCTGGGTTTAAGATTCATGAATGAAACCACTGCCGCCGTCAATAATGGCTACGCAGAGATCACCACCACCGGGCCAGACGGCTTTCCTATGACGATCGTGCACTATGTCTATGACGATACCGGCGGCCCCATCACGATACCGACGACGCCGGTGAGACTGCAATCGTTCGACGTTAACTGATTCTTCAGATTGATTGAGTCTTCAGGTATACACCAGGCACGTGCGCCACTTCTTGGCGCACGGCCTGTTCGCCGCTGAAGTTACAACCCCTTGATCAACTCGTCGGCAAATTCCGAGCACTTGATCTCGGTCGCGCCTTCCATCAAGCGAGCGAAATCGTAAGTCACGCGCTTGTTCGCGATCGCCTTGTCCATCGCGGTGATGATGGCATCGGCCGCTTCGGTCCAGCCCAGGTACCGCAGCATCATCTCGCCGGACAATACGACTGAGCCGGGATTGACCTTGTCGAGATTGGCGTATTTCGGCGCGGTGCCGTGGGTGGCTTCGAACACCGCATGGCCGGTGATGTAGTTGATGTTGCCGCCGGGCGCGATGCCAATGCCGCCGACCTGCGCGGCGAGTGCGTCGGAAAGATAGTCGCCGTTGAGATTCAACGTGGCGATCACATCGAACTCGTCCGGCCGCGTCAGCACCTGTTGCAGGGTGATATCGGCAATCGAATCCTTGATCAACAGCTTGCCCTGGGCCAGCTCTGCCTTCTGCTCGGCATTCGCCGCGGCTTCGCCCTGCGCAGCCTTGGTCTTTTCCCATTGTTCCCATGTATACACCTTGCCACCGAATTCGCGTTCGGCCAGCGCGTAGCCCCAGTTGCGGAACGCACCCTCGGTGAACTTCATGATGTTGCCCTTGTGCACGATCGTCAGGCTTCTGCGCTTGTTGGTCAACGCGTAGTCGATCGCCGCGCGCATCAGACGCTCGGTGCCGTCCTGGGAAACCGGTTTGATGCCGATGCCGGAGGACTCCGGGAAACGGATCTTGCCGAACTCTTTCGGGAAGTTGGTCTTGAGAAAGTCGAGGAATTTCTTGTTCGCTTCGGAGCCGCGCTCGAACTCGATGCCGGCGTAGATGTCCTCGCAGTTCTCGCGGAAGATCACCATTTCCACCTTTTCCGGATGCTTGACCGGCGACGGCACGCCCTTGAACCAGCGCACCGGGCGCAGGCAGACGTACAGATCCAGCATCTGACGCAGAGCGACATTGAGCGAGCGGATGCCCCCGCCGATCGGTGTCGTCAGCGGCCCCTTGATCGAAATCAGATAGTCGCGGCAGGCGGCGACGGTCGCGTCGGGCAGCCAGTTGCCGGTCTGCTTGAACGCCTTCTCACCGGCGAGGATTTCCATCCAGTGGATCTTGCGCTGGCCTTTGTATACTTTTTCCACGGCCGCGTCGAACACGCGCACCGCGGCGCGCCAGATGTCCGGACCGGTGCCGTCGCCTTCAATGAAGGGAATGATCGGATTGGCGGGCACGCTAAGCTTGCCGTTCGCGATCGTGATCTTGGCGCCGCCCGCGGGCGGGGCGAGGGTGGGTTCGGTCATGGGTTCCTCCGGAAATGGTTGACGGCCGACGGCGAAGGCCGGCCCTTCTTGTTGGGCGCTATTGTCGCGCGTTTGCCCGGTGCAGGTGAAGCGGTATCGACAGGTTTGCTTCGGCTACTGGAATGCGTCGGCGAAAATCCGGTCGTACGCGTAGCCCGCCGCGTATTCCTGTGCGCCGATATCGAAACCGGCAGCGATCGGGCGCGTGATCACGGCGTCGAAGTCATTGCCGACGACCGCGGCAACCGCGGCAATGCCCTGATCGATCGCAGGACTTGCCGGATTGAGGTGAAAATCTGCAGCGCCGGCATTGACGAACAGGGGATTGGCGCTCAGCGGCTGCGTGTCGAAGCTGATGCTGCCGATGCCGCCAAACCACAGGTTGTTGCTGATCGTGCCGATGCCGCCGGAGAGACTTACGCTGCCGCCGGCGTAGTACGCGCCGGTAGCGGGCAGAAACAGATTGTTGCGCAAATCCAGCGCATCGCTCGGCACTCCGGAATCATTCGTGATCGCCCCGTAAAGAGGCGTGCTGCCGTTGGTGACGGCGTTGTAAAACGTATTGTTGTAGATCTTCGCGCCATGCAGGATCGCCGTGTTCAGGCGCAGGCCGGCAAACGCCGTGTTGTAGACGATGTTGTTCCACACCTGGATATTGTTCTGCGCGTTGTCGGCCACATTGATGCCGTGCTTGGAGATGTCGTGCACCAGGTTGTGATGGAAATGGACATTGTTTGCAACGGCCGATCCATTGCCGCCATTGACGTAGATCTGCATGCCGTTGCCACCAGTGACATGGTCGATATGGTTGAAGGCGATGTCATAGCTGCCATCGCCATCGATGTAGATGCCGTGATTCTGCTGCAAGGCACCGCCGGCAATGTTGTGGATGTGATTGCCGATCCAGTAGGCGTTGGTTGCGTTGCCGTTGATTCCACCAGCGAACGCATTGTTGGTCGCGGTCGCAGCGGTCAGTTCGTTGTTGGCGATGCGCCAGTGGTCGCCGGCGACCTGCACGGCAACGACGCCGGAATTGCCGCCGGATTCGATGCGCAGATCCGCGAGCGTGATCCAGCGACCGCCGGCAAACCCGCCGGTCGTGTCGATGCCCGAGATGCCACCTTTGTGCGTCGCGTTGCCGGCGAAGTCGATGAATACATCTTCGGTCGGATACGCCATCAGGGTAAACGGTCCGCTGCCGGCAGTACCGGTGGGCGCACTCGCGTTCTTGCCGATGAATTTCACGAAATAGGTGTCATTGCCCAGGTCCGTCCATGGCGTGCCGGTGCCGCGCATGACGATGATGTCGCCCGGCTGCATCGCGCCGTACGCGGCCTTGCTGGTGTCGGCCAGTTGCACGTGTCGCCAGGGGTGCGCGATGTCGCCCGCTATCGCCGTGGCGTCGACGCCATTGACGTTGTCCACGAACAGCATGCGGCCGGGGTTCACGATGAATGTCTGATCAGTGTTCGATCCTGTCGCGCCGACCGTCACCTGAATCGGCAACGCCATGCCCGGCGCAGGATTGCCGAGCGCGCCGACCTGCACGGTGATCTGCTGCACATCGGCGCGGCCCCTGGATGGCCCGAGATAACGGTAGTTGTCGACGGCGACGCCACCGATGGTGACTTTGACGACGCTGCCGAGTCCGCTGTTGCCGAAGTTCTTGCCAAAGATCGACAGGTACGCGCCGCGGCCGTTCTCGCCGCCCGTATTCGGCCCCGAGGCAATGTCGGTGTAGAGCACAAGCGGTGCCGAATACGGCGCGGCGGCCGCGGCCGCTACGTTGAACGCCAGCACGATGCCGGCAAAACTCATCGCACGCATCAGCCGTGCGCGTGCGGATCCGAAGTTGCCGCCAGCGTCTCCTCGCGCGATTCAAGTTTGTCGCCGAGCAACCGGCGCACGGCAACATAGAAGACCGGGATGAACAGCACGCCGAGGAAAGTGGCGAAAATCATGCCGCCGATCACGCCTGTGCCGATCGCGTGACGCGCGTTCGCACCGGCGCCGCTGGAAATCGCCAGTGGCAAGACGCCGAGGATGAACGCGAATGACGTCATCAGGATCGGACGCAGTCGCAAGCGTGCGGCGTCGACCACGGCGGTCGCGAGCGGGCGGCCGGCGCGTTGTTCGGATACCGCGAACTCGACAATCAGAATGGCGTTTTTCGCGGCCAGGCCGACGATGGTTAGCAAGCCGACCATCATGTATACGTCGTTGGCCATGAACTCGTCGAACGTGCGACGCAGCAGAATCGCGGCCACCATGCCGGTGATGCCAAGCGGAATCACCATCATCACCGCGACCGGAATCGACCAGCTTTCATACAGCGCGGCCAGGCACAGGAACACGACGAATATCGAAAGGCCGATCAGCATCGGCGCCTGGTTGCCGGAGATGATTTCCTGCAGCGATTGTCCGGTCCAGTCGAAACCGAAACCCTGCGGCACGTCGTGCTTGATGATATCGGTCATCGCTGCCATCGCCTCGCCGCTGCTGCGGCCAGGTGCCGGCGAGCCGACGATCTCGGTCGCCTCGTAGCCGTTGTAGCGTACCAGCGTGGGCGGGCCGATCTTCCACTGCGCCTGAACGACGTTCGAGATGGGGATCATCATCGGCAAGTTGCTGCCGGCCGCTGCAGCACCGTTCGCTGGCGCCGGTTTTGCACTCGGCACATAAAAGTGCTGCAGCGCGTCCTGACCGCTGCGGAACGGCGCGTCCGCCTGCATGGTCACACGCTGCACGCGGCCGCCGGCGATGAAATCGTTCGCGTAGACCGGCGCCAGCATCAGCTGAATGGCCGTATAGACGTCTTTCAGTGGCAAGCCCATTGCC
>JBBRTT010000013.1:0-88899 GCA_038244165.1 Lysobacterales bacterium
ATCGCTTCAAGACCAGCTCAACGCAAAAGCAGAAAGAGGCACGCGGAAGAAAAGTACCCACTACCTGAGGCATACTTCATCAACGAGGGTGGCTCAACTTTCAGTGCAAACCCCGGCTCAACATTCAGCGCAAATCAACACTCTAGACCCCTTTTTCGCAC
The DNA here is from genome assembly GCA_038244165.1 of Lysobacterales bacterium. Lineage (GTDB taxonomy): Bacteria > Pseudomonadota > Gammaproteobacteria > Xanthomonadales > Rhodanobacteraceae > Rudaea. Next base: position 162 of record JBBRTT010000013.1, read on the forward strand.
TGCTTCCCGCCATGGCCTACACCCCTATCATCGCTACTCTGGGCTACGTGATCTCGCCCGATCGACAGCGCGTGCTGATGATCCATCGCAATACACGCAAAGACGATCATCACTTAGGCAAATACAACGGCCTAGGGGGTAAGCTGGAACCAGACGAGGACGTGACCGCCTGTATGCGCCGCGAGATCCGCGAAGAAGCCGGCATCGAATGCACATCCATGCAATTGCGCGGCATCATCAGCTGGCCTGGCTTCGGTAAGCACGGCGAGGACTGGTTGGGTTTCATTTTCCTTGTCGACGGGCATGAGGGCGAGCCGCACCATGGTAACCATGAAGGCACGCTTGAATGGATCGAGCATAAGAATTTAATGGAATTACCCATGTGGGAGGGAGCACAGGATTTCCTACCAATGGTCTTCGACGACGACCCGCGGACCTTCTATGGCGTGATGCCATACGCAGACGGCCGAAAGCAGGCATGGGCGTTTAGCCGGCTCTGACATTCCAGTTTCCAATGACCGGTTTGGTAGTCGTCATCGGGTTCATACGTCGAGATTCATTAGATCAAGTTGGATTATTGTGGCTACTAACCCTAACCCCGGCCTAACCCCGCCAATAATAAAAAAGGCCCTGCATCACTGCAAGGCCTTAGTTTTACTGGCTCCCCGAGACGGACTCGAACCGCCGACCCAGTGATTAACAGTCACTTGCTCTACCGACTGAGCTATCGGGGAATGGAAAACTGAGCCGTGCATTTTCGTGAAATCCCCCTCCCGCGTCAAGCTGGCCCTGCTCGGGGCCGGGGGCTTGCGCGATGCAGATGGCTGGTTACGCCATGTTTGTGCCGGGAAATTGCATTTCGGCGTACATTTCAGTCGTTGTTGCGTGGAATCGTGCGGCGCCGCCGTCAACCCATATGCGGGAGAAAACCGATGAAGTACGCCTTTGCGGCAGCAGCGATCACCTTCGTATTGGCCGGATGCAGTGTCGATATAACCAGGACAGACTCGCACGGGCGATCCGTGGTGTGCCAGGCGATCGACGCAAAAGAGGTCGCCGGGTTCTTCGATCGATGGAACCGTTCGCTGCAAACGGGCGACGCGCATGCTGTGCTTGCGAACTATGCCGAGCGGTCGATTCTGCTGCCAACCCTTTCCAACAAGCCACGCGTAACGGCGGCGGAGAAGCAGGACTATTTCGAACATTTCCTGGAAAACAAACCCTCGGGCACGATCGACTTCAGTTTCATCGACATCGGCTGCAATTCCGCCCTGGATGCGGGCTTGTATACCTTCGTGTTCGCCAAGACCGGGGCCAAGGTCGCCGCGCGTTACACCTTTACCTATGCCTGGGATGGAAAGCAGTGGTTGATCACCAGTCACCACTCCTCGGTGATGCCTGAGGGCAACGCGGCGTCGACGAAGCACTAAAGCCCGGCGCATGCCGCAGCAGCCTGCGCCTTGGTCGCGGTGCCCTGGCGCGGCCGGCCAGAATTGCTGACGACGATGGTGCTGGCGTGGGCGCTGCCGCGGCGGTCGCACAGGGTGAACGTGAGGTTGGTGCCGGTCGCGCTGCCGTCGATGCGATAAGTGACGTGGTCGCGGCCGATGCTGCTGGCGATGGCCATGCCCGATTGAGGCGCGACAACGCTGAGGATGGGCTCGTCGCTACTGCGCGTGCCGTTGCGATCCAGATCCTGGAACACGATCCAGCCTTGCTGCCACCAGATGCCGTCGTCGCAGTGCTGCTGATCGGCGCTCGGGCACAGGACCATTTCGCTGCTGCGGCTGACGGCGCTGCTGCGGGCGAGATTGAGCGCGGTGACAAGGGTGTTGTTGGCGGCGCGCGAGCGGTTGCCTAGTACCAGGCTGCCGAGCGCGGGCAGGCTGATCGCGCAGAGGGTGGCGACTATCGCTGTCGTGAAGATGAATTCGATCAGAGTGAATCCGCGGAAATTTCTGGATGGCTGGCGGCGCATGGCTTGGTCTCCTGGAATGGCGACGCCATGCTAGGCAGCGGCGTTGCCGCGCACGACCGCCCGACGCCGCGGCTTGCTGTAGGAAAATGTCGATATCTTTTCGCGCCTTGCATTTGCGCCGATCGCCACGACATCGTTCGTTCAGTCCGAAAAGCTATAATCCTCCGTTGCCTCGCGGACCCATCGAATGGCCGATCGCTTTCAACTTGTTTCGCCGTTTCAGCCCGCTGGCGACCAGCCGCAGGCGATCACGCGCCTGATCGAAGGATTTGAGGCGGGGCTTGCGAAGCAGACCCTGCTCGGCGTTACTGGCTCGGGCAAGACGTTCACAATTGCAAATGTGGTAAATGCGGTGCAGCGGCCGACCCTGGTGATGGCGCCGAACAAGACCCTGGCGGCGCAGTTGTACGGCGAGTTCAAGGAATTCTTCCCGCACAACGCGGTGGAATACTTCGTCAGCTATTACGACTACTACCAGCCGGAAGCGTATATCCCGTCGAGCGACACCTTTATCGACAAGGACTCGGCGATCAACGAGCACATCGAGCAGATGCGGCTGTCGGCGACCAAGGCGCTGATCGAACGCCCGGATGCGCTGATCGTGGCGACGGTGTCGGCAATCTACGGCTTGGGCGATCCTGGCGAATATCACCGCATGGTGCTGCACCTGGTGCGCGGCGACAAACTCGACCAGCGTGAGTTGCTGCGGCGCCTGACCGAGTTGCAGTACGAACGCGGCGACTACGAACTGCATCGCGGCAGCTATCGCGTGCGTGGTGAAGTCGTCGACGTGTTTCCGGCCGAAAACGAGATCGAAGCGATCCGCATCGAGCTGTTCGACGGACAGATCGAAAACCTGGCGGTGTTCGATCCGCTGACCGGCGCGGTGCTGCGGCGGGTGCCGCGCTTCACGATCTATCCCGGTTCGCATTACGTGACCACGCGGCGCACCGTGCTCGAAGCGGTGGAGACGATCAAGGTCGAGCTCATGGAACGGCTGGAACAATTATACAAAGCAAACAAGCTGGTTGAAGCGCAGCGCCTGCAGCAGCGTACCCAATTCGATATCGAGATGATGGCCGAGATCGGCTATTGCCAGGGCATCGAGAATTATTCGCGGCATCTGACCGGGCATGCGGCTGGCGAGCCGCCGCCGACGTTGTTCGATTATCTGCCGGCAGATGCGTTGCTGGTCGTCGACGAATCGCACGTCACCATCCCGCAGCTCGGCGCGATGTACAAGGGCGACCGCTCGCGCAAGGAAACCCTGGTCGAATTCGGTTTTCGCCTGCCGTCGGCGTTGGACAATCGCCCGCTCAAGTTCGAGGAGTGGGAGCAGCGCGCGCCGCGCGCCATTTATGTTTCGGCGACGCCGGGCAAGTACGAAATGGCGCAGACCCAGGGCAATATCGTTGAGCTGGTGGTGCGGCCGACGGGGCTGGTCGATCCGGAAGTTGAAGTGCGCCCGGTGCGCACGCAGGTCGACGATCTACTTTCGGAGATCCACTTGCGCGTGGCGATGGGTGATCGCGTGCTGGTGACGACGCTGACCAAGCGCATGTCGGAAAACCTCACCGATTATCTGTCGGAACACGGCGTACGTGTGCGCTATCTGCACTCGGATATCGAGACCGTGGAACGCGTGGAGATCATCCGCGATCTGCGCCTGGGCAAGTTCGACGTTCTCGTCGGCATCAACCTGCTGCGCGAAGGCCTGGACATGCCGGAAGTGTCGCTCGTCGCGATCCTGGATGCGGACAAGGAAGGTTTCCTGCGTTCGACAGGTTCCCTGATCCAGACCATCGGCCGCGCCGCGCGCAACCTGCGCGGTAAGGCGATCCTGTATGCCGACAAGATGACGAACTCGATGCAGAACGCGATCAGCGAGACCGATCGGCGCCGGGTCAAGCAGGTCGAATACAACCTCGAACACGGCATCACACCGAAATCCGTGATCAAGAAAATCACCGACATCATGGAAGGCGCACGCGAAGACGCCGAAGCCGAACGCCAGGGCAGGCAGACGCGCGGCGGCAAATCAGCGAACCGTCGCATTGCCGAGCCGACGATGGACTATTCCACGCTAACGCCGAATCAGTTCGCCACGGAACTGAAGAAGATCGAAGCGAAAATGTACAAGCACGCGCAGAACCTGGAGTTCGAGGAAGCGGCACGCGCGCGCGACGAGCTGCATCGGGTGCGGGGGTTGGCGTTTATTCGCTAGGAGCTTTCGCCTCTCCCGCTGGCGGGAGAGGCCGGCGCGCGCAGCGCGACGGGTGAGGGTGGCATTTCAGGTTGCTACAACTTCAAGCGCCACCCTCACCCCAACCCTCTCCCGCCAGCGGGAGAGGGGTATCACCGCTCGACCAACCCCCGCCCCGCCAGCGCATCCACCAGCGCACTCGTGTACGCGGGCTTGTCGCGAAAATCCAGGTGCGAATCGTCGGGCAGGGGAAAGCCGCTCAAGTGCGGATCGTCCGCGGCATTGAGCACGGGGGCGGGCGAGTACGTGACGAAACGATCCCAATACAGTGCCGGTGGATGCCGGATCGCTTCGATCTGGCTCAGCGTCGCGCCGGTCGGCGATTGATAGAAAATAACCTTGCCGCCGCGTGCCTGGATGCGGCGTGTCCACTCGACTACTTGTGCCAGATCGGCGAACCAGGGTTCGGGTGCGACCAGCGCGTGCAGTTCCTTGTTGCCGGCGAGCGCCTCTGCGAAGTGGCGTTTCGCCGCTTCGACATCGGTGCGCGTGTAGTCGATATCACCGCTGCGGTCGGCATGGAAACGGATGTACTCCGGGCGCGGTGGCGGCGTGTCGTCGAGCAGGCGCAGCGCGACCGCGACGCTGCCCAGATCCGGGTCGGCGACGACCGCAAGGCGCTGCCAGGCAGTCAGCAGCAGCCGGTGCAGATGCCAGCTCGGCGACCACTGTCGATGGTAGTAATCCACCAGCGGCTGCTGCATGTCGGTATACATTTTGTACAGGCCGCCGCTTTCGATGTCGCACAACACGACGCCATGAAAGCGCTCGTCATTCGCCAGGTCGCGCAGCGTCGCCAGCGGATAGTGCGCGTTCTGCGCCAGCATCACTGGCTGATACTTCGGTAGCAGCTCGGTCAGCCGTTTCGTGTCGATCGCGAATTCGATGCGCGATGCGCCGAGCAGGACTAGCGGCGTCTTTTTCGTCGAGTAAACGCGATCGCGCTGGATGGACCACAGCTCTGAGGAATCGCGAATGTTCGGCACGTAGCCGAGCGCACGCCAATGCACTTCTGCAGCGCCGACGATCAGCGCGGCGACAATAAGCGCCAGCACCCAGGCGGTCGCCCAGCGCCAACTCGTTGAGTGGCTCGCGCTAGAACTGGAAATAGATAAAGGCATGGTTGTCTCCGGGAGACAGCACGATCAGCGCGAGCAGGATGCCGAGTGCGACGCCGAGCAGCGGCGCGGGAATGCGTGAGCCGAGTTCCTTCAGATCGCGATCGCGCATGAACCAGTGCACGCCGACGACGCCGGCGAACGCACCGAGTGCGAGCTTTTGCGCCGCGTCGACGATCCAGTCGCCTTCAGGCGAAAATAATTTGTGGAAAATGTCGCATCCCGTGCTGAAATCCGCCGCGCGGAACCAGACCCAGGCCAGCATGACCAGGATCAAGGTCAGCAGGCCGTAGGCGAAGCGCAATGGGGCGATGTTCCAGCGTGGCGACCACAGGTGTTCGCGGATCAGGCGTTCACCGGCCAGGTACAGACCGTGCAGGCCGCCCCAGATCACGAACGTCCACGCGGCGCCGTGCCACAGGCCGCCGATCAGCATCGTCAGCATCAGGTTCGCATAGGTGCGCGCTTCGCCACGCCGATTGCCGCCAAGGGAGACATACAAGTAGTCGCGCAGCCAGCTCGACAGCGAAATATGCCAGCGCCGCCAGAAGTCGGAAAACCCGATCGCCGCATACGGATAGCGGAAGTTGGTCGGCAGCACGAAACCCAGGGTGAGGGCCGCACCGATCGCGCAGGTCGAATAGCCGGCGAAGTCGCAGAAGATCTGGCCGCTGAAGGCGACAACGCCGCTCCAGGCGGCGCCGGTGCCGGCGTCCTTTGCCGCATTGAAGAACGCGTCGGCGACCGGCGCGAAGATGGAATCGGCGAGCACGCTTTTCTCGAACAGGCCGAGGACGAGCAGGGCGCAGCCCAGGCCGAGTCCCGCGCGCGTGCTGCCGCGCTGCGTTTGGATCTGTTCGCGCATCTGGGTGAAGCGCGTGATCGGGCCGGCGACCAGTTGCGGAAAAAACGCGACATACAGCGCGTAGTCGCGCCAGCTGCGCGTCGGCGCGAATTTGCGCCGGTAGATGTCGATGCAATATGAAAGCGAATGAAAGGTATAGAACGAGATACCAATCGGCAACACGATATCGAGTTTTGCTGGCGTGTAGTGCACGCCGGCCAGACCGAGCAGGGCGGCGAAATTATCGAGCAGGAAACGGTTGTATTTGAAAACGCCGAGCACGCCGAGATTGACCAGCAGGGTGAGGCTGATCCAGCGCTTGCGCACGCGCGGGTCTTCGGCAGCGTGGATGCGCTGCGCAATCCACCAATCCAGCGTCGTCGAGCCGAGCAACAGCAACAGGAACGGCGGATTCCACGCGGCATAGAACGCGTAGCTGGCGCCGAGTAGGAAATTCTTGCGTGCTCCCCAGGTCTGCAGCGCGTTGTAGACGGCCAGGACCAGAGCGAAGAAGACGATGAACGTGAAGGTATCGAACTGCATGCTGGCCGACGATGTCGCTGCGAAGGCGCCGGCCGCAACAGGGCGCGATTGGCACGGTGCGGCGATTATACATAGCCAGCGGAAATGCCCGCGGCTATTGTGCCGCGCGCGCCAGTCGGTTAATCTTCCGCCCCCTTCCGGGCGCATAGCTCAGCGGTAGAGCACTACCTTGACATGGTAGGGGTCACAGGTTCGATCCCTGTTGCGCCCACCAAGAAATCAAAGACTTGCGAAAAGCCGGCCACGTGCCGGCTTTTTCGTAAGTGCAAGGCAAATGCACGCGTACTCACGGAGCAGCTGATGTCCTCATCGGATAATTCTAGCCAGTCCGACGGCGCCATCGCCCCGAAGTGGTGGCGAATGGGTGAGACTTCAGACAAATTCTCCTTCACTGTTTTCATCCTCTTGCTCAGCGGCTATGTAGTTCGGCGATTGCTGTGGCTGCAGTCCGAACATCCCGCTTATCACGGATATGTCCTCGATCTTGCGGGTCTGGCCTGCGCTTCGTTTCTGCTGATTATTTTTGGAACTGTGCGCCTCACACCGGGATTGCAGCGTCTGCAGACTGTCGGTATCGGCGCGTTGCTTGGCGTGATCTTCTTTATCTCGACGATCGGGCTTGGTTTGGCCGATCCGACGAATGTCGATTGGCTCATGCGAGGAGACTGGGCACAGCATTTCATTGGCTGGCATTTCTATCGCGATGCAGCGTGGACTTGGCCTCTCGGGGCTTTCGCTACGTTTCTGTATCCGCTGGGTACATCAGTGGTCTATACCGACTCGCTGCCCCTGCTGGCGATACCATTGAAGTTGTTTGCGCCGTGGCTGCCCGCACGATTTCAGTATATTGGCTTGTGGTTGTTGGCCAATTGCGTATTGCATGGCGTCTTCGCCGCGCTGCTGGTGCGTTGTTTCGCGCGCAGACTTCCATTGCTGGCGATAGGCACGGGGTTGCTGCTACTCGCACCCGTTTTCATCCACCGGGCCATGCATGACACGCTGACCACACAATGGCTGATTCTTGCTGGTCTCTGGATTTATTTTCGTCAGGGCGAAGCCAGATCCGCTCTCACAGCATGGCTCGTTGTCGCTTCGATCGCCGCATTGGTCCACCCGTATCTCAGCGCCATGGTGCTGACGTTGATGCTCGCATTCTATTGCCGTGTCTGCACGCAACGCCTGCTCGGCTTGCGCACGGCGGCGACACACGTCATGGCAATCATTGCGGCAACTGCGTTGTGTTGGTGGATTTCCGGCGTCTTCATAATGAAGGTACGCAGCGGGTTTCAACCGGGCATACAGAATGCGAACTTGCTGACCTGGTTCGATTCAGAGTCTCTATCACGCTGGTTGCCAGCACTCGCACACGTTGGTGAAGGCCAGTACGAGGGTATGGGATATCTCGGCGTGGGCGTACTTTTTCTCTGTGCTGTTGCCATTGGCCTATTGATTGCACTTCGACGGCAGCCAGCGTTGTCACCCGTCCCGCTTCGGCCGCTGCTGCTTGCTGTTGCTGCGCTGACGCTATTTGCTTTCAGCGCACACCTGACACTAGGCGGTGTCGACTTGCTGGACCTTACCCCGAAGCACTTGCCCATACTTGGTGCGTTTCGTTCCTCTGGTCGTTTTATCTGGACGAGTGTCTATCTCATCACGCTGTTCGCGTTCGTGGCCGTAGCCAAACGTGCGGGTCGTTTCGCGCTTGCTCTACTCGCCATTGCGTTCTTCGCACAGCTGCTCGACTTGACCCCACTGCATATCGCCGACGCGCGCATGCGTCTGGGAGTTTTCACTCGCGAGGCGGAGCCCGTGCTGCATGATCGCTACTGGGACGAGGCAGTTCGCGATCGCCTGCATATCACCCTGGTGCCACCCGCCGCATGTGGTGCGGAAGCAGCGCCCTATTTTCCGTTCTCGCTGTTTGCAGCTGACCATGGCATGACGATCAACACCGGCTACCTGGCCCGGTTCGATGGCATGCGCTGGGCCGCGTACTGCGAGGAATTGCGCCAGCAACTCGACGGCGGCGCGCGCGATGCCGATACGCTGTATATCGTGCATCCCGAGCAGCTCGAACACTTTCAGAAAACCAGCGTTTCGGCAATGGATTGTCGTCGCGTGGAAGGGTACGACGCGTGTGTGATACCCGAGACCGATTTCACAAGCCGCCGAACGACAAGATAGTCTGCGGCGTCGGTCGGGCGTGCGGATGCATGCGCACTATGCGCGCGCGTCTGACGTGCTCCACGCCGCCTGCTATTCGCTTCGGTGGACCACGATCCACGGCAAATTAGATGACCGCGATCGGCTGTGGCCAACGTCGACCTCGCCAGTCTGCACGACTCCTGCAAGAGGCTCTGTGCGCTGCCGAACGCTTGCGCAACGCGTTCCAGCCCGGTGCGAACGGATTCCTTCCGGTTCGCGGACCTGGGGCCAGTACGGAAAGCTGCTATCTCCACGAAGCCCCTATGTTCGTTGCCGCACCGAAACATATCGGTGCTCGGCGCAATGTCGGTCGGTTAGCAGAGTGCCTGCGACAATCACGTTCGGAGAGGCCAGCGGCATGGGTCGATTCAATGTACAACCTGGAGCGCCACGCATACTGCGGAACCTGCTTCTGAAAACCCGTGTTTTTCAATCGCGCCGAGAAGCGCGACCAGCAGCGGCGTGTCTCTGAGCTTCCGCGCATGCGCCGCCGAGGAATAATTTTGTTTGGTTCCACCTTCGCCGCACTTCTGGGAATCGCGGTGCTGTTCGTGTCGATCGTATGGCTTCTCTGGAAGCAATCCGTGGCTTCCGAAGAAGCGTATTCGGGCGGTTTGGCTGCGGCGTTGGGGCAGTCAACGGAGCGCATCATTCTCGATACCCGCGACATGCTTGCCGCGTTCGATCAGTTGGCTGCGGCGCGCTGCTCTAAGGAGCATCTTAAAGCGCTGCAGGACGCGGCGATTTCCCGGCCGTATATTCGCGCGATTGGCTATTGGCGGGTGACCGAGCGGGTGTGTGGGGTCGGCTTTCTCGAGCAGGAAGAACTCAAGCCTTCGCGCGCGGATCGCATCTACGATACCGGCGTCATTGCGTGGTGGCCGAGTCCGCAAACGCAAGTCGGCAGAGTCCAACTGTTCCTGATGCGCTATGGCGACCACGATGTGGCTATCGACCCGCGCCAGATGCTGGATCTTGGAGCAATGCATGATCGTCAGGCGGTCCTGTGGGTTGAAAAAATGCGGATGTCGGCGATACCTTGGGACGCCACGCTGCCGGCGCCGGATTCGCTGAATGTCGGCGTGACGGTGGACCGCGACCAGCTACGCGTAATCTCACGCTACTCGCGCAATGGAATTCTGCCCATCGACGTGGTTGCGATGGAACCGATCGACAACTTCTGGGGTCGCCACGCGCAAACGCTGGCCGTCGGCGCTGGCCTGGGCCTGCTGCTGGTGGCAGTGTGGATCTATTTCATGCTGCGCTTTTCCCGCCGCCAGCTCAGCATGGCCACCGAGCTGCGGCACGCATTGGCCCGCGGCCACATCTCGGTGCGATACCAACCGGTGATAGAACTCAAATCCGGTCGCTGCGTTGGCGCAGAAGCATTGGCACGATGGCAACGTGTGAACGGCGAATGGGTGAGTCCGGACGTTTTCATTCCGGTTGCCGAAGAGGACGGGCTGGTCCAGGAAGTGACGCTTGCAGTGTTAAGAACGGCGGTGCGCGACATGCAGCGCATAGTTGCGGAATTCCCGCGCATGAGCCTCAACCTCAACCTGGCGGCGGACGATCTGAAGAACGACAGAATCGGACATGAACTGCGCAGCAGGTTGGCGGCGGCGGGTCTTTCTCCGGGAGCGATCAAGCTGGAGATTACCGAGCGAGCGTTGCTCAATACAGACACATCACGTTCAGTGATTCGCGAATTCCGCAGTCGCGGGCATCAGGTGGCGCTCGACGATTTCGGTACAGGCTATTCGAGCCTTTCGTATCTGCAATCCTTCGAACTGGATGTATTGAAAATAGACAAGTCATTCGTAGATGCGATCGGGACGCAGGCAGCGACGAGCCACGTGATCGTTCATGTCATCGAGATGGCGAAGTCTCTCGGACTGGAAACCGTGGCCGAAGGCGTCGAGACGCGCGAACAGATGCAATGGCTGATCGATCGTGGCGTCAGTTTCGCCCAGGGATTTTTCTATAGTAAGCCCCTAACTGCTGGAGACCTTCTTGAATTCTGTGGCCAACATTGTCACGACCATGCGTAATCATGCCAACATCATTCGACCAGTCAGCTGTGCGCCGCTCTTGCCCAAGGGCCGTAGCGTGCGGACGTTGCGTGCGTGGTCCTTGACGCTGGCCGTTCTCGCGCTAACTGCGTGCGCGACGCAACGCACCCACCCGCCTGCGGTTGCACAGGTTCCGGCCAAGCCCGCGATGAAGAGTGACATCTCCGCAGCACCTGCCGTTGCCTCGCTCGAACAACGCAATCATGAGCAAGACAAGAACCGCACAAAATCCGATCTGGCGAAAAACACTCAAGATTCGCTGGGGTCCCTGGAGGTGGGTTACTACATGGATGTGCTGCAAGGTCGCTTGAAACAGGTGGCAGGCAAGAGCATCGACATCGGACGGCAAGGAGATCGAATCGTTCTGGCCTTGGCTTTTCAATCGATCTTCGAATCTGGGAGCGCGCAGATCAGCCAGAGTATTCGTGCGCTGCTGACATCGTTGACCGGCGTATTGGTCGAATACCGAAAGACGTCGGTCTCGGTGCGGGCACGCGTCGCGGACACCGGCGCCTCGATGCCCGGCCCCCTTCTCGCGGAGCAACGCAAGCTGGCGGTAGCGCGCTATTTGGCATCAGTCGGCGTGGCGGGCAAACGCATCGTGATCGCCAAGTCCAGCGTGGGCCAAACGCCTGCGTCTTCTGATGGCGCACAAACAGGCGCTTTCATCGAACTGCAGATCGAACCTATTGTGCGCAGAACCGCACACGCAGAACGTCAATAATTGCCTGCCGAAACGTGTTGCTTCAGGTAGCGCGCAAGGCGAATGGCTACCTTCGAACGTTGAACGGGGCTAAACACTTCTCAGCATCCTGCTCGTGGCGTTCCCCCTTTCATAAAGGCATGTCGCTGCAGGTAGGCCGCGACTTTGAGTGGATCACTACCAGCACATTCCTCTGCGTACTTGAGTTGCGCTTCCGTGCAGCCTTGCGTCAGGGCAAGTTTGCGAAGCTCCTCCAGCGTGTTCCAGCCTTCGCGGTTAACATTTTTGATCCATGATCCTACGTGCCCATCCATGCGAGTCTCCATGGGAAGAGGAAAATGCGGAGCTGATTTTATTCATTGTGACGCCGAGGTCAAGCCCCCCAAGTCGGGTACGTTCAGCCAGCTTTTATGTGTCCGGTAGCGGACAGACTTCGCACAATTTCGGATCATAAAATTGCATCGAGTGGGTCAAGGCTTTCGAATGCAATGGCTGAAGAAGATTTCAAAAACGCGGATCCACCTCTGTCTGAGCGGCTGGAAATCCAGTCGGCGTTTACGCGTTACCTGCAAGAGACACAATTACGAGCGTCGAGCGAGACAGCTGTTGCGTTCGTCACCAATATCACACGTGGTTTCAGCCAGCCGTTTAGGGGAAGGTGCGGCGAAGAGATCTACGAAGTCCTGACTGGCCATCACTGGCCTCGGATCTGAGTCGAAGTCTTAGGCTGCTGTGCCAGGGCCCTATCCCAGAGAATTTCGACAATCTCCGTTCTGCACTTGCCCATGAACGTTTCTGTGCCGCCATCACTCATGACCTCCGCGAATCGTTGCATGGATTCGGCGCAGTCGTCACTACGATGTATTCCCAGATAGCGCAGGTAAGCAACGCAAATCGCGTCGCGCGCGAAGTGATCGTGCGGAGGCAGTGTGCTCGTTAGACGTGTGTATGCCATGCAAAATTGTCAGCACGTTGTCGAGTGCTCGGATAGTGCGCGGTTCACGCGCGGTTATTGCTGGTTATTTTCGCGAAGCGAGGCCATATCCAGGTGACGCCGCAACTCATTGGCGACATCGTGCGGATTCGCCCCGACCCTGTCGATGGCGTAGGCCAACTGATCTTGGGTAAATCCTTGGCGCAGCGCCCACGCTCGGAGGTCCTCGAGATTCCGCCACGAAGCGCCAACACGCTCAGTTTGACTTACCATGTCCATGTGAGACTCCACCAGAATGCTCAGCTGCGGCGGTATGCACGGATGCCTACCTTTCGCGCCCTTCGATTCTTCAGAAATCGACCTTGGTTTTCTGTTCGGTACTGCACATAAGAGCTAGGACCAAGCCCCGACTGGTCTTCTCGAGTCGAAGTGTTGAAATTTTTGCAATGGGCATTCCCAGTGAAACTGGCTACCTACAATATCAATGGGATCCGTTCCAGGTTGCCGCGCCTTCTGCAATGGCTTGAACGCGAGGCACCGGACGTCGTCTGCCTTCAAGAACTGAAGGCGGCTGACAACGCATTCCCATTGCAGGCAATCCAAGACGCCGGGTATGGGGCCCTCTGGGTGGGCCAAACATCATGGAACGGCGTCGCGATACTGGCGAAGGATAGCCAGCCCATTGAATGCCGCCGGCAACTCCCGGGAAACCCGAGTGACACGCAAAGCCGCTACCTGGAAGCCGCGGTGAACGGGATGATCGTTGCCTGTTTGTATCTACCGAATGGCAATCCGCAGCCCGGTCCGAAATTCGACTACAAGCTCGCATGGTTTGAGCGTCTCATATCGCACGCGGCCGAACTGTATTCGAGCGGACACCTCGTCGTCCTTGCAGGGGACTTCAATGTCGTTCCAACCGACCTGGACATATACAACACGCGTTCCTGGCTCAAGGACGCCTTGCTGCAACCGGAGAGTCGGCGTTGCTACGAACGCCTTGTTGCACAGGGTTGGGTAGATGCGATTCGGAGCCTGCATCCCAACGAACGGATTTACACCTTCTGGGACTATTTCCGCCAGCACTGGCAGACCAACTCTGGCCTGCGTATAGATCACTTGCTGCTCAACAAAACTCTCGCACCGCGTCTTGAGACGGCAGATGTGGACGTGTGGGTTCGCGGACAGGAAGGCGCGAGCGATCACGCGCCTGCTTGGATAACGCTGTCGGAAGGTTCGGCAAAATCGAAAAGCAAGAAAGCGTCTGGGCAAAAGCCGCCCAAGAATCGGCGATCTGCACATGGAGCGACCAAGCTTGCAGCAGCGTCGTCGTCTCGCGCAACACGCACGTCTCGACGCACGCGAAAAACTTCCGACTAGGCGGTATTAACACGCACATTGTCCGCGACGCGTCCTTGCATCGCGGAGAATGTCCGTTGCAGCGTCCAACTATTCAATTTAGCGACGCCCGCGCATCCCGCCCGCGAGCAGTGACACGATAAACAGCACGATGAAAACGAGAAACAGAATCTTTGCGATGCCGGCCGAGGCACCCGCGATGCCGCCGAATCCGAGCAGTCCTGCAACCAGGGCGATGACTAAAAATACAAGGGCGTAATGAAGCATGGCTTTCTCCTTCCATAGAGGCCGATCCGAGGATCCGCCGGGGCAACGTGACTCGATTACTTGAGACCACGCCTGTTATCAACTATCAGCCATGTCAAAGCGCTAACTCGGCTGACGGCAGAAGATTTTGCAAACGCCGTGCCGTTACACAACACGACTAACCTATTGATTCTAGGTATCGACCTTGCGCATTTTGCACGGGAGTCGAAATAAGGTTTGCACTATGCAGGGCCTGAAACCGGTCACCATACGGTACGAACTCCGCGCTCGCGCGCCCACTGGCGGGTTTTTGCTGCGCGTACGAAACCCTTGGAGTCAGCCGCATCGACGACGCCGCCGTCTTTCTTTACTCCTGCGGCTTTCAACAGCACTTGTGCTCCGACGGTAGCGCTGATTGCTTTCAGGTGTCCGAATGCGTCGCGCACGAAGTCCACTGCGCAAGCTTCGGAAGCCATGGCTTTGCCACCTTCCGGTGACAGCGCCAGCACGACCGCGTCGAAGACGACGGAGGGCGTACCGGCCAACTGTCCATCGGCTTCAAGAATTTTTCCATTGTCGAGTTTCGTCCCGGTCAGGGTCGGCGCAACAATTTTCACCCGGCCACCTTCGCGTTCTACAGCCTTGCGCGACTTAGCGATGACATCCGCTTCGGAACCGTCGGCGATCAGGATGCCGACGACACGACCCTGCAATGTGTCCTGCATCTTTCCAATGATTTGCAACGCAGAGGATGTCGGCATGTTGCGGATGGGCCCTGCGGCAGGTGTCGCGCCGGGAACGCGATCCACTCCCAGACCCGTTGCAACACGCCCTGCCAGTTTGCTGTCGACATTTGCCAGATGACCAAGCATGGCAAGACGTACGTGCGGTGTTTCCACCTTGGAAAGCTCGAAGACGAGCGCCGAAGCGATATGACCTTGCTCGTATTCCGTCTGGCTGCGGTAGAACATCCGCGCCTGGCTGTAGTGGTCGACAAAGCTCGAAGCACGTATCCGGCCTTTGTCGCCGTCGTCGCTCGGTGCGGCAGCGGAACGAAATCCGCTCAAGGATTCCCGTGGAGATTTAACATCGAGCGAGTTGGGCTCATAGTTGACGCGGCCCTTCGGCACACTCATCTGCATGTGCCCATCGCGTTGGTGATTGGCGAACGGGCACTTGGGCGCGTTGATCGGCAACTGGTGGAAGTTGGCTGACCCCAAACGCGACAGCTGTGTATCCAGGTAGGAGAACAATCTTCCCTGCAGCAGTGGGTCGTTGCTGAAATCGATTCCCGGCACGATGTGCGACGGACAGAATGCGACCTGCTCGGTTTCCGCAAAGAAGTTGTCCGGCCAGCGGTCCAGCACCATGCGTCCGACGAAGGTGAGGGGAACCAGTTCCTCAGGAATCAATTTCGTGGAGTCCAGGTGGTCGAATGGAAACTTCTTCGCTTCTTCCTCAGTGAATAGCTGCACGGCGAGTTGCCACTCGGGAAAGTCGCCATTCTGGATGGATTCAAAAAGGTCGCGGCGATGAAAATCCGGATCCGCGCCGGCGATCTTCACCGCTTCGTCCCATATGGTCGATTGCAGCCCCAACTTCGGCCGCCAGTGGAATTTGACGAAGGTACTTTCTCCGCGGGCATTCAGCAGGCGAAATGTGTGGATTCCGAAGCCTTCGATCATGCGCAACGATCGCGGCAACGTCCGATCGGACATCGCCCACATGATCATGTGGATTGCTTCGGGAGTGAGGGAAATGAAATCCCAGAAATTGTCGTGCGCTGTGGCGGCCTGGGGAAATCCGCGATCCGGCTCCATCTTCACTGCGTGCACCAGATCAGGAAACTTGATCGCGTCCTGAATGAAAAACACCGGGATATTGTTGCCGACCAAGTCCCAGTTGCCTTGCGACGTGTAGAACTTCACGGCGAACCCTCTGACATCGCGCGGTGTATCCACCGAACCCGCACCGCCAGCGACCGTGGAGAAACGCGCAAATACGGGCGTTCGCTTGCCCGTTTCAGTGAGAATGTTGGCGGTCGTGTATTTGCCCAGCGACTTCGCCAATTCGAAATATCCGTGCGCACCCGAACCACGCGCGTGGACGATGCGCTCCGGGATTCGTTCGTGGTCAAAATGCGTGATCTTTTCACGCAAGATGAAGTCTTCGAGAAGGGTTGGACCTTTTTCTGCAGGACGCAACGAGTTCTGATTGTCCGAGACAGCCACGCCCTGGTTCGTAGTGAGTGCGGGATGCTTGCCCCCGGCCCGCTGATGCAATTCCCCTGCATTGCCCAGATCACCTTGCTGCACTGAGTCCTTCGTACCACGCGACTTGCCTGACTTCTTCTTCGCTGCGCTCATTACTGATCCCAGTTGATATGAATGAAACAGGGAATGCTCCCGGATGCGAGTTGCACTTGATGGATCTGCGTACATCCTGCTGGGAGCAACGAGCGTGCCACGGCGGACGCAAGGGCGTGCGAGCGGGAGTGCCTGTCAACGTGCGCTGCAGCGCCCAAACGATGCCGCTGGGTTCGGGGATGCGTGGCAGTTTGAACGGCCCTGCACTAGTCCATCGTTCAAATCGCAACGTGCGCGCCGTGATATCCCTGAAAATATTCGCCAGCGGCGCTGGCACGCAGATTGCGAAGGAATTGGTCCCACAGCAGCTTTCACTTGAGGAGAACTACGTGAACAATGGAAATGGCGGAGACAATAGCGAGACGGTGACAAACGGCCTTGAGCGCTTGACGAAGGTTGAAAAGGTTGTCAAAGCCAAGGCGGCCAGAGCAGAAGACAAGATGGCATCCATGGCCGATTCCGCAATCGAATACCTGGACGACGGTGCGCAGGAGATGCGCACTCGCTTCGAGGCATTCGAAGCGAAATTCCGTGACGGTACAGACTGGCTGCGTGAAAACGTGCGCGCAGCAGGCGGAGCCACGAGCAAGCAGTTGAGCGCGCATCCGCTGCTGGCAGTCGGTGTCGCCTTCGTCGCCGGCATGGCGGCAATTCGTCTCCTGCGGCGTTAGTTCGCCTTCGTCACGACCCGGGCAACCGTTGCTTGATCTTTGCAATGGAGGCCCAAGGGTCCGCATCTCGCGCCGTCAGTTTCTTGACGGCGTTTTTTATGGTGAACGCATCGCCGCTCTTTACGCGCGCGAGCTCGTCCCATTCGATGGGCATGGCCACCCCGGCAGCGGGTCGTGCGCGAAGCGAATATGACGCAACGCTCGTCGCGCCGCGGCCATTGCGCAGCCAATCGATGAATATCTTTCCTTCGCGATTCTTTTCGCCCGCAATGCTGACGTATTCCTTGGACCTCAATCCAGCCATCGCTTGCGCGACCGCCTGCGCAAACGCTTTGACATGATCCCATGGAGCGGGCGGATTCAACGGGACAACAACATGAAAGCCCTTGCCGCCGGAAGTTCGCAGAAATGATTTGAGTCCGATCGACTCCAGCTGTGAGCGCAAATCCCTGGCAGCGGCGATGACGCGAGGCCATTGGACGGTGGGGTGCGGATCGAGATCGAAAACGATGCGATCAGCGTGCTCAGGATCTGCAGAGGAGGCGCCCCAGGGATGAAATTCCAGGACGTTCATTTGCACGAGTTGGAGAATTCCTGCAGCGTCGTTTACGAACAAATATTTCTGCCTTGCCGTTTTTTCCTTGATAGCCACGCCATGCACGTGGTCGCCCCAGCCTGCGCCAGCGTGCTTTTGAAAGAAGCAGGCTTTGGCTGCTCCATCGGGACAGCGTATGACGGACAATGGCCGATTTCCGATGTGCTCGAGCAACAGTCCCACCACTTCGACGTAGTACGCCGCGACGTCGCCTTTTGTGATTCCAATCTCTGGAAAGACGATACGCTCTGGATGCGTCAGCACAACGGATGAGTCGCTTGCGGGCTTCTTGGCTTTGACCGCGGTTGTTGATCGACGACCCTCTTTGGTTGCGGTTTTCGCTGGCTTGGACTTCTCTACACCAAGCAAATCTGCTGGAGTCTTGTCAGTTCGTATGGCTTTGAACGCAGGCTGGCGCAGCAATCCCTGGCTGCCAATACCTTGATAGAAAGCTTCGACGACCATTTTGGGTCGCACCCAGATTGCGAGCGCGCGATCTTTGCGTTCCATCAATGCGAAATCTGCCGTCGGCTTATCTACAACAGTGGGAGCCAATTGTTTACGCAGTTGCATCAAATGCTTGTCGTCCAAGCCGGTGCCGACGCGCCCGACGTAGGTGAGTTCGCCGTTTCGATACTGCGCCAGGAGCAGGGCGCCAATACCGGATCGGCTGCCTTTGGGTTCGGTATACCCGACCACAATAAACTCGTCGGATGGCCGTCCTTTTGATTTCACCCAATCGCCATTGCGGCTGCCATGATATTTGCTGTCGATGCGTTTGCTGACAACGCCTTCAAGGCCCGCAGCGATAGCCTGGGAATACGCCCCGGTTCCATTTCCGATGGTGTGTTCGGAAAAGCGCAAAAGCGGGTGCGGATGTTTCTGCAGCAAATTGCCAAGCAGCGCTTTACGCTCGATAAGCGGCACATCGCGCAGGGATCGACCGTTCATGTGCGGCATGTCGAAGAGCATGAATACGGCCGGTTCCTTGTTTTCGGCCGACAGTCGCCCTTGCAAGGCATTGAAGTCGTCCTTGCCATTTCGCAGCACAATCATCTCACCGTCCAACTGTGCGCTCTTCAGCTTGAGGCTTTTCACTGCTGCTGCCAGTTCCGGTATCTTATGCGTCCACTCAATTGCATTCCGCGACCACAAACGCACCTTTGCGTCGACGACCGTCGCGACAATACGGTAACCATCCCATTTGACTTCGTGTAGCCAATCCTCTCCCACGGGAGGGCTTGCTTGCGAACGACACAGTTCCGGGGCGAAAGGTTTGTCTTGCAGCGTTTCAGGCTTCGCCGATTTCAATGCCGCCCGTGGCGAAGGACGCCTTGCAGTCGAAAGCCTAGTGGTTGCTTTGGGCTCTTCCTTCCATGTTTTCTTGCGCTTCGCCAATGAGATCGGTCTATCTGTTTGCGGGTCTACGAAATCGTCGGCCGCACGCGGACCAGCGTACGCGTCCTTGTGCTTTATCAGCAGCCATTGTTGTTTGCTGCCTTGCATACGCGTGCGTACGAGCACCCACGAGCCTCGCAATACGTCGCCGTGCAATGTGAATTTGAGATCGCCTCTCTTCAAGCCCTCGCGTGCGCTGCCGATCGGCGCCCACGTTCCGTGATCGAACACGTCGACGTGTCCGCCGCCGTAGTGGCCTTTCGAAATGTCCCCCTCGAACGTGGCATAGGAAATTGGGTGATCTTCAACTTCCACGGCGAGGCGTTTGACCGCCGGATCCAAGCTGGGGCCTTTCGGAATTGCCCAGCTCTTCAAGACGCCGTCGAGTTCCAGTCGGAAATCAAAGTGTCTGCGCGACGCTTGATGCAGCTGCACGACGAATATGCCGCCGCCTTTCTTTCCGCCATCAGATGGCTCAGGCGTATCCGTGAACTTGCGTTTGCGCTTGTATTCCTTAAGTCCCATTGTTGCAGTACTCCAATACCTGGCGCGCGTTTTGTTCTGCGTTTTTGGCGGCGGACGCTATTCCGGATTGCCTTCAAGCCGATTGTGTATAGCGGTTGCCGCGATTGCAGCGTGTCCCGCAGCAACGCTGATCTGATGAAGACCAGCGACGGCATCACCAGCACCATAGAGCCCCGCGACTGTCGTTTCCATATGCGCGTTTACGATGAGTTCGCCACTGCGATCCACGCGGGCGCCGAGCGCTACACTTAGTTGCGACTTCGGCTTAAATCCCAGGCAAGGATATAGACAATCAAAAACACGATCGATTCCGCGCGACTGCACGCGGCAGACTCGACGCTCAATGGCAAGAAGGTTCGGCGACGGAATGATCTCAATCTCCAGGGATTCAGCGATTCGTCGATCGGACGCACTCAACGAACCTTGCTCAGAAAGAACGGCAGACACTTCATGAGAATACGAGCGCAGGAAACGCGCGTGGCTGATGACATTCTTTGGCGGCCCATAGACAGCAATCCGTTTTGCCGATGCTTCATAGCCGTCACAAATAGGACAAAGCCGCACGAGGCCGCGAAAAATCGCAGCTTCAATACCGCCGACGCGTGGAAGCACGTCCTGGATTCCCGTGGCCACGACAAGCGTGCGCGCCTGGCGCCGAACATGGCCCAGTCGCACTTCGAAGCCTTCCGATTGCTTGACGACGCTGGTAACGCGCCGCTCAACAATGCGAGCGCCGAACTGGCGCGCCTGACGTCGCAAATTCGTCAGCAGATCCTTTCCGCGGATACCGGATGCGAATCCAGGACAGTTGTGACTCGTTGGGATGTAACGAGCACGACTGGTTCGACAGTCGGCAACGACCACGCTGCGATGAAAGCGAGCCAGATAAACTGCTGCAGTCAGGCCCGCGGGTCCGCCGCCGACGATCAGACAGTCGAGTGTCGCAGATGATGATTGAGGCGCCTTGGGCATCGCGGATTCTCTTGGTATTCAGGAGTGCGTCTTTTGTCAGGAACGTTTGTGCGGCCGTTTCCGCGCACGATGCGCTTGGTAGGCTCCTCGAATATTTATCGCGGCCAGGCACACCTGCAACGTGATAAGTGCGTACGCCTTGTCTTGCCATCCCCACACGATCCACAGCGCATTGCTCAGCAGAAAACACCAGAAGCCGATATCGCGTTTTCTATCCGTATTTGCCGCCACGAGCCAGGCAGCCACGACGGTAACAATCATCGCCGGCCATTGAAGAAGAGCAAGATGATTCATGGGTGGTGCCGAAACAGGTGCGTGTCATCCGGAGCGTCGGCGGCCGCGATGCGATTCATTGGCTTTGGAACATGCGCAATCCGTGCTGGCATTTCATTCTCCCTGTGGATGGGTCGCGCAGCCTGTTTCGCAAGCGCCGTGCCATCAGCTGAAAATGAAAAAAACCGATGAATTGCCTGCTGACAAGCCGTTTTACTGCGCGTGTATCCCTGACGCAGGGCAATTTGCAGGCCGATGGCACACGGCCAAACCGCAACCTGCACGAACATTCATCTCAGGCGACGACATGGCCTTCGCAAGATCTTCCTCGAAGACGAGGGTCATTCGATCGGCGAACGATTTGTCGTAGACATTCAGACTGGCCGCGTCATTGGGTTGGAATGAGCGCTGATCAAAATTGGTTGAACCGACAGAAACCAGTTCGCGGTCCACGATAAGCAATTTGTTGTGAAGCATCGTCGGCTCGTATTTGCATATTTCCACACCCGCCGCGAGCAGGGGTTCCCAGCCGGCTTTCGAGGCGAGCCGGCCCGCCTGCGAATCGGTATGTTCACTCGGCAGCATCGCGCGCAGAGCTGAATTCCGGATGTTGCACTTTGTCGTCGCACATGATTAAATACCATCTATATGGATGGTGTACGGATGGTTGTATGACTACCACGGCCTTGGCACTTAGACCGCCAATTGGTGAGACGGAGAAACTGACTATCAATCTGGGCGTGGTTGACCTGGGGCAGGTCGACCTGCTTGTCCAGGAAGGGTTCTATTCCAACCGCACCGACCTCATACGTACCGCGATTCGCAATCAGTTGTCGGTTCACGCTGACACTGTGAAGCAGACGGTTGCCCGACGTGCCCTGTCGCTCGGTCTAACCCACTTCAGCCGCGCCGATCTGGAGAAGGCGCGAGCTGCAGGCCAATTGCTCCATATCCAGGTCGTTGGCCTGGCCCGCATCGCCGCCGACGTCCCGCCTGGACTGGCGCGCGCCACCATCCAATCGGTCAGCGTGCTCGGCGCATTTCAGGCCAGTCCCGCAGTGCGTAGCGCACTTGCAGATCGGATTCGCTGATACCTACTTCTTGAGCATGAGGCATCTTGAAAATTTCTAACTTCTTGCGCACCCGGATACTCAAACCTGCTTTGGCTCGAACATCTCCAGCAGATCGCCGAGTCGAAGTTGGCGCAATCGCCCATACGATCGAACAAGCCCTTGGCGCCGCGGGACTTGGTGCGCAGGCGAACCGTCGGAACATGGGCAGGCCGCTGCATGGCGTCGATGACCCACGCTGTAGACCAGAGCAGGCATGTCCAGGCACTTTCATCAATCGCTCATACACCAACAGTGCGGGCACGCGCGCGTACAAAATCTACATCCCGACCAGCTATTCGGACACACACGCCGAAGCCGTTCCCATGCTGGTGATGCTGCATGGATGTACGCAATCGCCCGACGACTTCGCCACCGGCACCGGCATGAATGCGCTCGCCGAGCAACATGGTTTCCTGGTCGTTTACCCTGCGCAAACCGCGGGAGCGAATGGATCAAAGTGCTGGAACTGGTTCCGCGCCGAAGATCAGCATCGTGACCAGGGCGAGCCCTGGCTCATTGCTGGAATTACTCGGGACGTAGCGTCGGATTTTCGCGTCGATGAGCGTCGCATCTTCGTAGCCGGCTTGTCCGCGGGCGCTGCCATGGCAGTGATTCTTGGAACAACCTACCCGGACCTGTACGCAGCGGTGGGAGCGCACTCGGGATTGCCCTATGGTGCGGCTTATGATGTGCCAACCGCTTTCGGCGCAATGAAAGCAGGTGCATCCGGCGCGGGCCTGCAAGCTTTCGCCGCGACCACAGTGCGCCCGTCACGCGGCAGCCATGGCGTGCCAACGATAGTCTTTCATGGGGATCGTGATCGAACGGTGCATCCCGCCAACAGCAATGCCATCACCGAACACGCTACTCTCCGGCGTGCGGGAGAACCCAACCTGCACGCCACCGATTATAGAGATGCTGATTGCAGCCGCACGGTTTACGCGGACGCCACAAATCGCCCAGTTGTAGAGCACTGGGTACTGCACGGCGTCGGACATGCGTGGTCGGGTGGAAGTCCGAGTGGATCTTTCACCGACGCCGGCGGACCTGACGCTTCAGCCGAAATGATCCGCTTTTTCTATGCGCAGCAAGGAACGGGCAGCGTCGCAATCGCATAGCTTGGATATCCATGGCAATGAACGCGCGCAGCCTTTTGCCGAACGGATCGTGGGATCACAGTTTCGCATTCCATGTTTGCGCTACTGGAAGACGGATCGTGAAGACGGTGCCCTTGCTAAGTTCACTTTGGACGTCGATCGTGCCGCCGTGTTTCTGGATAATGCCATAGGATACGGATAGCCCCAGGCCGGTCCCGACTCCAACCGGTTTGGTTGTATAGAACGGATCGAAGATTCGCTTGAGATGACGCGGCTCGATACCTTTGCCGGTGTCTGCAATGGTAATCCAGACCTGCTCACCGTCACGCCCGGTTCGGATCGTAATCGTCCCGTGCTGCTCGATGGAGTGTGCAGCATTGACGAGGAGGTTCATGAACACCTGGTTGAGTTGCGATGCCAGGCATTCGACCGGCGGCAAGTCGCCGTATTCCTTGACCAGATCTGCCTTGTACTTGAGTTCGTGTCCAACAATACTGATTGTGTTTTCCAGACCCACGTGCAAGTCGACGCATTGCCACTCCGCTTGATCCAGGTACGAGAAGTCCTTGAGGTCGCGCACGATCTTCTCGACTCGGGTAATTCCTTCCTCCGATTCGGCCAGGAGCGAGACGAGGTCCTGGCGCATGTAGTCCAATTCGACGCGTTCCTTGAGTGCGCGCAGAGCTGCGAGCTCCGATTGTGCGACGCCTGGTGAGCGTTCGAGCTGCCCGTAGGCATCCAGGACCAGAAAGATGTTCTGAATGTAGCGTGTCAGGCTCGAAAGATTTGAATGCACATATCCGATCGGATTGTTGATCTCGTGGGCGACGCCGGCGGCAAGCTGCCCGACCGAGGCCATCTTTTCCGATTGCTGCAGTTGACTCTGACTGTCGGCAAGCTGCCCGCTCATGCGGCTCAACAATGCGACAATCAGGACCAGCAGGAGGCTGCCGCCGCACGCTCGCCACAGGTATGCGTGCGCATCGTGACGCGTGGGCGCCAATTGTTCGTTCGCAGACAAACCCACGATCACAGCGAGTGGAAAATCATAGAGCTCGTGCGCGCTGGTATAACGCCGTACACCATCCCAAGCATTGGTTTCGAGCGTGCCCAAGCGCTCTTCCTCATTGGACGAATGCACTATCGCTGCGTAATCAGTCGATTCCCCGGCAGACACGGTTTCTCCGCTGCGCATGGCGCGGAAGACGCCATCGGTCCCGAGGATGCCAAGCACGCCATGCCGGCCCAAAGTCGAGGCTTCATACCCGCTGACGAAGTAGGCCGCGTCGATCGAGACCACCGCGACGCCGGAAAATCTTCCGTCGGCTGCATTGAGCCTGCGACTGAATTGAAGTTTCCATTCACTCGCACTCGCGCCCTTTTTCGGTAGACCCACCGTGAGCGCATCTGTCTCGCGCTGGCTCTCGAAGTAATCCTGGTCGGCGATACTCGTTGTTGTGGACGGGCGGGTGCTGACCATGACATGTCCCTTGCTGTCGGCGATGCTGACGGTGAACAGCAAATCCGGCGGCAGCAGATTTCTTGCTTTCAACTCCTGAAGGACAACGAGCTGGCCGCTTGGCTCGTACGCATACTTGACGAGTTTCAGAGTCTGATCTATTTCACGAACGACACGCACGGCCTGGGCTTCATAAGTCTCCGCCATTTGTGCGCTCATCATCGCCGCCGCGTGCTCGGCGGCGATCCCTTCGCTATTGATCAGTTTCAGGGTCGTGCCCCATATCGCGATCAGTGCGATCGTGGCGACAAGCAGAAACAGCAGGCTAGGTCTCCTTGACGGACTTACCCATCGACTCCAGGCACCTTTCAAATCCATGCGAGATTCCGATCTGCGGACGATCCCGCTCCGCATTTGCGCGATGTGAAAGAAGCCTATGCCAAACAACGTGCGACGTATGTACGTCAGCGTACTCAGCTGCGCAGTCACGGCCGCAAGGCAGAAGAACGCTGCCTGCGGAGTGACTTCGTCACTTTGGACGACAACTTGTGTACGTTTCCGCACATATCTGAGCAGCAGGAAGGCGGATGCTCCATCAGCATGGTGGATTGGCTGAATCACGAGTCGTGATGGCTTGGAAACAACACTCCATCGGGAATGAACGATGACGGCTCAGTTCGGAGACCACTCATGCCGGACCAACGGATTTGCCAAGTGAAGGCTATCGCCCTGCTGGCGGCGGCGGTGTACGCGTCCGGCGTCAGTGCCGGCGATGCCGACACACCGGATTTCTCATTCAGCAGCTTCGGTACTTTGGGCGTGGTTCATTCCAGCCAGGACCGTGCGGATTTCACTGCTTCGGGATTCCAGCCCAACGGGGCCGGTTTCAGCCACAACTGGAGCGCCGACGTCGACAGCCTGATAGGCGCGCAAGTCACCGCCAATTTCACGCCGCAGCTTTCGGCAGTCGTGCAAGTCATCGCGCAGCAGAACTTCGACAACAGCTATCGGCCTCACGTTGAGTGGGCAAATATCAAGTATCAGATCACGCCGGATTTCAGCGTCCGTGTGGGTCGTACCGCACTTCCAGTATTTATGGAGACCGACTCGCGCAACGTGGCTTACGCCAATCCCTGGGTGCGGCCACCGATTGAGGTTTACAACATGGTTCCGGTCACCAGCAACGATGGCATCGACGCGAGCTATCGCCTATCAATCGGTCCTGCGACAAACACCTTCCAGATCTCGGCGGGACGATCGGATTCGCGGTTTCCCAATACCAACGGCGGAGGCGATGCGACTGCTCAGGTACGCAAGCTGGTGTCGTTTGAGGATACGTTCGAGCAGGGGTTCACGACCGTGCGCCTAAGCTACGGCCGATCACATTTTACGATTCCGGAGATTGAGCCGTTATTTGACGCGTTCCGTCAATTCGGCCCTGAGGGCATTGCGATAGATGAGAAGTACAACGTGGACAATCGCATCGTGACCTTTCTCGGCATTGGTGCAAGCTACGATCCGGGCAATTGGTTTGTGATGGGTGAATGGGGCAAGATCAACACCCACTCTGCGCTGGGCCGGAGCACGGGTTGGTATGCCAGCGGCGGCTACCGGTTTGGGAGAATCACGCCCTATGCGACGTACGGCGAGGTGAATGCAGACAGCAATACGAGCGACCCGGGCTTGACCTTGTCAACATTGCCTCCTGAATTGGTAGGACCTGCTACAGCGCTCAATGCAGGCCTCAATTCACTATTGGGTGGAATCGCGGCGCAGAGGACGATCTCTATCGGTGGACGCTGGGATTTCGCGAAAAGCATGGACTTCAAGTTGCAATTCGATCACACGCGCCTTGGCGCTGGATCGGCCGGCGATCTGATAAATATCCAGCCGGGTTTCCAGAGGGGCGGCAACGTAAACGTGCTCAGCGTCGCGCTTGATTTTGTATTTTGACGAGACAGGTCATGTTCGTTGTGAATCGCGTCAAATCAAAACTTCTTGGGCTGGCTCTGAGCTTTTGGGTCAATGCTGCAGCCGCAGACGTGGTGGTTGTGGTCTCGGCCAAGAACAAGGCGACTACGCTGAGCAAGAATCAAGTCGTGGATATTTTTCTCGGCAAGGCGAGCCGCTTCCCCGATGGCAGCAAGGCCGTGCCAATCGATCAAGTTGAGGGATCAGCAGTGCGCGACGAGTTTTACCTCACCTACGCTGGCAAGGTGCCTTCGCAGCTCAAGGCGTATTGGTCGAAGGTGATTTTCACGGGAAGAGGCGAACCGCCCAAAGAGCTGGCCAATAGCGTCGAGGTGAAGAAGCGCTTGAGTGAGAATCCCAACGCCATCAGCTACATCGAGCGGGACGCCGTCGATGCCAGTGTGAAAATAGTGCTTGCCCAGTAGTCCCGGGGCCAGGCGTTCTCTGCACTGAGCTTGCAGCATCGCAGAGCTAGACCCGGGATCAGCCTCGGCCACCGCTTGAGCGGTCCCGGAATTCACCGGACGTGGCAGGGATCACAGGTAGGATCTCTGACGCGCCCAACAAGAAATCAACCAGTTCGCTGATTTCTTGTATACTTGTATAGAAAATCCCGGATCAGGCTCTATCAGGCTCTGGACTCATGTGAGCGGCGTCTTGGCCGGCACGGACAGGCGTTGCATGAGGTTATACATCGGGTACATCTCGCCTTCATTGCGCCGCCGGTATTCCGCCCACGCTCGTGTCGCTCGGTCAGATGCTTCGGGAATTTTCGATCCACCGCGGATTGCATGTACCAATTCATCGAACGAACGCAGGACGCGGCGCGCCAGTCCCACCATGATCAGGCGCGACTGCGAGGCCAGCCGCTGCGCGGCTGGGTCAGGCCCAAACAAGCAGGCAATCACCGGGTACAGACGAAGGGCTTCGGTACGACGCAAGTCGTGCAACTGATTTGCGCACTCGCGAACGGCGAGTTCCGCTGCTTCCGGGTCCCGGTCCAGGTGTCTGGCAAGCGTCTGGAAGCGCGCATTCAATTCGTCGTGTTGAGCGATCAGCTGCGCCACCAGCGATGCATCGAATTGCACTGGCGTATTCCACGTGGGTGCCATGCCGGATGGGCCGGTGGGCCAGATCCCGTTGAGTACTTTTGCGCCTTGGGCAAGATTGAACATATCCATTATCCTTGTTCGAAGAGCATCCCCAAAACCCGATCTTGGCGTGGCAGCAGGATTGCCAGTGCAACACTGCGACCTGCACCGTGCGCTGTTGGTGATAACCGGTCTGTGCGCTGTCGCACGCAGGGCAGCTGCAGCGTTCAATCCGACGCTCGACCGCAATAAGGCGCACACTGGGCCATCCCCCAGATGATCGAGCACGCCATGACCCACCACATCGCGCTATTCCGCTTTCGTCTAAGCGCGGCCCAGAGCATCGGCCCCGCCGCATTGAAAAAATTATGGGCGTCCGCGTGCGGCAGCAACGACGTCAACGTCTGCCGGGTGACTTCGGGTTTGAGCTATGGCGATTCCGGACGCAGCTATTCGCTTTGGGCTGCGCCGAGTACGACGAATCTGTGGGCGGTCGAATCCCGACTGCGCCAGCTGCTGGCGGATACCTTTCCGAGTGCCGCGATAAACCTCACGAGTCTCTAGCTCTCAGCTCGCTTTGCGTCCTTGCAATTTGCATTTGCCGCAGCGCCGGATTTCGCAATATGCGCTGGCAGGCAGGGCGCGCGCCGCATAAGGCCCTTCGTTTTCAACTTGCGATCATTGGCACGCGCTTTGCGATAACTAAGGCGAGATGCTTCCCATCTCAGTCATTGGAGCAGGACGGCAGGACGCTTCAGCACGTGATTTGGAAGATGCGGCCAGGATGGCCAAACGGAAATCGCGAGGCTTCCCTGAAGAGGCCTGGCGACGCACACGGGCCGGAGCGATCCGGCCCGTTTTTTATGTCCGCCAATTCATGCGTTCGGCATGGGCTTTTGCAGGAGGATGGCGTCTTGACCCAGCCGCGCCGGCGCGTAGTCGACGATACGCAGGTGCTCTGCAAGAATCTCACGCACATAGCGCGGCGGATGGAACGCCGCACACAGATTGCTGCCGGCCATGCCCGCATGGCGCACGACCAATTGACCGCTGTCGAACGTCGATTGTTCGTCTGCAGTCAGGGTTGCGCGAAAATTTTCACCGTGCACCGTGATAAACAGGTAGCCACCCGGCGCGGTGACGCGTGTGAGTTCGCCGATCCAAGCCAGTTGCAGTTTCGCAGACAGGTGGGTGAACACCGAGAACGCGTACACCAGGTCTAATGAGTTCGTGGCGTAGTCCAGCGGGGGCTCCAGCCGATTGATGCCGAAGGCCGCGAACGGCAGGTTGCGGCGGCACCATTGGATTGCAGCCCGACTATAGTCGGTGCCATGCAGCGCCACGCGATCGCTCAGCGCATGCCACTGGCGCATTACCCGCCCGCTGCCGCAACCGAAGTCGAGAATGGATTTCATCTGCGCGGCATCGGCGCCGTCCGCTGCCAGCATTTCGCGGATGGTCTGGGCTATTTGCTGACCGCCGAGCAGAAATGCGCGCGCGTTAGTGTCTCCGCCGACGCGCACGATCAATCGGGCTGGAGGCACAGGCAGGCCATCGTCGGCGCTCAGGCGTTCGGAGCGCCGGAAACTGAGTTCAAATGACTTGAGCCATTCTTGAACGCGGAATGCGACACCCATCAGTCCCAGTCGCTGCACCAGCCCCTTGAGGACTTGTCGAAATTCAAATTGCATCGGCAACAGGACACCAGCGCGCATGAGGACGTCAGCCGTGCATGGATCGGCATGGCAAAGCCAGCCCGCCACTTAGGCGGGCCGGCCAGTGTACGTATTATGGATTCATCGCGAGCTTCAATGCACGCATCTGCTCGTGATCGCGCAAGACGTCCGGCATGTACTTTTCTGCCAAGGCACGCACCTGGGCGTCGTCAGTCGTGTTTACGGCCGAGCGAAACTCACGCACCATGCGGTCTTCGAAGTCCTCCAGTTGACCGACGTATTCGGCATTCGGCGTGCTGCTCAACTTGGCCGCGACTTCAGCCCAGGCTTTGCGCAGCGTACCGCCGAGGGAACCGCCCTCAGGCGCGGGCTCGCCGGAAACAACGATCATGGTCTTGAAGTCGTTCGCCATGGCCGCTTTTGTGCGCGCCATCTGGGCAAATATCTGCTTGAACTGTGGAAGTTCGACGCCATTGGCGGCCGCTTCATAAAACGTCTTGCCGTCGTTGAGTACTTCAACAAGGTCCTTGAGCGTGGCGGTATCTGTAGTCATGAGGATCTCCATTCGCGCAGGCGGAAAACAGTTCCCGTCCCAGCGACACCGCCAACGCGGTATCGCTTGTGGACGAGATCTTGAGGGCGCTTCTTCAGGATTTGCGCGAGGCGCCCACCAGCAGCAGCGCGCCACCGACGAGCGCACCGATGCCCGCCCAGAGTGGGATGTTCACGTGTTCCTTCTCGTTCACCTGCAGATGCAAGGGGCCGATATCGGCATTGTGCGTTTCCTTGGTGTAGGTAAAGCCGCCATAGCCAAGGCTCAGTATGCCTGCCACGAGCAACAGGATTGCCACCAACTTCATTGCGTTCATTCAACCTCCCTTTCGTGTCTTTGGGTTGCCACTACGAACATTCGTTTACTCGGAAAACTCGATCGGCGTATCCAGATCCTTGCAGAAGTTTTCCTTGCTCGCTTCGCTGAAGCTGCCGTCGGCGAACTTAGCACGGATCCACTGGTCGCATGCCTGATTGTTGGTGCTGCTGTCCCACACTAACGTGTCCGTCGCACCTGGACCGATGCCGCTGCCGATGTCGAAATTGCCCCACGCACTCTTGTCTTCGGAAACCTGCAACGTGGTGATGTTCGATCCAGTCTTGTTGGTCACCTTGAAGTGCCATTGCTCGGCTCCGAGGGCATTCATGGCTGGCACCGCAAAAGCCAGACAGGCAGCAGCGATACGCTTGGATTTATTCACAAACATGATCCTTTCTCCAGGTTTTCGTTGGGAAAATTTTGGCACGAGCGCCCGCCATCCGGCTTGAAAGCATGGCCCGAAGGCGTGGTCCCGTCGGTACGTCAACGAACATAGACCTGCCGTTGCCAGAAGCCGGGTTTCAGGCTGCAATGTGCGCCAGCGAACCGACCGGATAGTGAAGTAGGGGATAACTTGCGCTGGCGATGATTTGCTGCGCAGGGGGCTCCCCTCCCTGATCCGCAAGAGCGCATCGTGATTCGTAAACACAGCTACAAACGCCGCCGCGCGATAGCGCCGCATATATGGATATTTCAATGCTATGGACTGCCGAACGCGCTCGGGATCCCCAGAGCTTCCGGGGCACGACACGAGCCGGCCTTTTGGCCGGCTCTTTTTTCCACGGCCTGAAATCCGCCTTGCTGGATTGATTCTCAGACATCTGCGCTGCCGGCGTCAATGTTGCGCGTTCATCGTGTGCTTGAGCGTGCTCATCTTTTCGTGGTCGCGCAGCACTTCGGGCATGTACTTTTCGGCCAATGCGCGCACTTCGGCATCATCGGATTTTTCAACCGCGGCGCGGAACGCTTCGACGATGCGGTCCTCGAATCCCTCGAGCTGATCCACATACTTCGCATTCGGCGTCTTGCTCAGACTTACAGCAACTTCGCCATAGGCCTTGCGCAGTGAGCCACTGAACGATCCGCCCTGCGGTGCGCTCGTGCCGATCGAGACCAATTTTGTTTTCAGATCACCGGCGATCGCCGCCTTGGTGCGCGCCATACGCGAGAACAATTGTCTCAAATCCGGTTGTCTCACCTTGGCGGAAGCTTCTTTGTAGAATTTTTCGCCGTCGTTGAGTACTTCAACGAGTTCTCTGAGGGTCGCGGTGTCGGTTTTCATCTAGTTCTCCCTGTTCCTTCGTCGCTATTAACTGCCGTGCAGCTTCAGGAGAGATCGCAAGGGGCGTGCCAATGCAATTTTTGCACGTGCAGCCTCGGGGTGTTCGCCGTGCATTGCACTCGGCACGGCAAAAAATACGGGAGATCGAACGCATCTCCAATCGTTACACTCCATCAACATCACGGCGATCGTGTGGTATTTCGCAAGGCAGCGGCGCGGATCTGTGGCATTTTGCACGTGAGGTGCGCAGGCGCGATGCGGATATGCTCGGGGTTTTACCTGGGCGCGAGTGGCACGGTAGTTGCGATAAGTGGCTTTAGGACTTTCAACCACACAGGAAAAGGACGCATGCAAACTTCAACACTGCAGAACCCGGATCGTCATTTCGTTCAAACAATCAATATCCGCGAGATCGATCAGGTCGATCGTTGGTGTCGCGCTTTCGGCGTGACGCGAAACCAATTGACCGCTGCAGTTTCGACCGTCGGCGCAAATCCTGATCTGGTGAGGCGCCATCTGCGGCTGCAGCATCCGGTTGCCGCTTGATTTCCACACCGCCGATCGAATGCGCGCGCTTATCCTATCCAGGCCTGATTCGAACTAGGCCAACCGTTCGAAGGAAAAAAACCGCATGAGCGGGTGCTTGCTGCCGGTGATACGCGCACGCAGGATTTGTGCTCCGACCGCGCTATAGGCAATACCATTGCCGCCATAGGCCATGGCGAATTGTACGCGCGGATCCAGTTTCGCATGCGCTCCGAAAAACGGCAGGCCGTCGCTGGTCTCGGCAAACGTGCCGGCCCAGGCGAAGCCTTCTTCAAATGGAATATGTGGCAGCAGTTTGCGCAGCTTGCGCATCAATCGCGCCGACTTGCGCGGCACCGACGCGTCGCGTTTCGCCGCAATATCGACGCGGTCGTCTTCGCCGCCCACCAACACGCGGCCATCTTCGGTAGTGCGCAAATACAGGTATGGCCGCGCCGATTCCCATACCAGCATGTCTTTCAGCGGTCCCAGATGTTCGCCCAGCGGTTCTGTAACAAGCGCATAGCTGCTGTGATTCCGTGCGACTCGCGCGGGCAAATACTGCTGTGCTTCATAGCCTGCCGCGAGCACCAGATGTCTGCAGCGCAAGATGACGTCACGCTCCATTTGCAATTCGAGAGCGCCCTTGCCACTGGTCCAGCCAAGCATTGCGCTGCGATCGAAGACCTGCACGCCCTTGCGACGCAGCTTGCCGAGCAGGGCATAGGTCAGCCGATACGGATCGACTTGCGCCGCTGTGGCGGTCAATAAACCGACCTGCGCGCGGATGCCGGAGCGCTCACGCAATTCGTCGCGTTCCAGTACCTGCAGCTTGAAGCGGTGCCGTTTTCGCAGCAGGCCTTCTGCGCGAAGGCGGCGGGCGTGATGCCAGCGGCTGGCAAAGTACAGGCTGCTCATTCGGCGGAACCCGACGGCGCCCGCGTCCGCGGCGATCTCCTCGAGCGAATGAATCGCTTGCTCGCATCCGCGGTAGGCCGTTACTGCATGCTTTTCGCCAAATCGATGCGCAAGATCGACGAGTTCGGTATCGATTTCATATTGCAGCAGCGCCGTGCTGGCCGCGGTGCTGCCCCAACCCGCATCGCGTTTGTCGACGACGACGATCTTGAGCCCGGCATCGGCGAGGGCATGTGCGATCAATGCGCCGGTGATGCCGGCACCGACCACGACGACATCGCACGTCAGGTCTTGCTGAAGCGGCGGAAAATTTGCCGGCAGGCCGTTGCATACGGGCCAGAATGGGTAGCCGCTTTTCAGGTCCATGCAGGAATGCCCGTGTGGCCTCTCTGCCGATACCATTGCAAGACGTTTTCAGGAATGCGACCGCCCAGCGGAATCTGCATGCAGGCGAAGGCATCGAGCGCATTGCGCAGGGTCGTTTCCTGCCGCTCCATTGCGATGCCGTTTGCCCGCGCCCTCTCTATCTCGTCATACATCCGCGATACCCATTCGTATAACAGTTCGGCGTGTTTGGCGAGACGTTCACTCAGCCACGGGCGTAGCGACAGCTGCAGTGCGTAGCCCTGGACTGCGCCCAGGCGTGTGGCAGCATCAAGCAAATGCGCATAAGCGCCGCGATACCATTCGGTATGGCCTCCCGCTGCGCCTGACACGACCAGCGGCGCGGGTGCGCGGTGCGCAACGATGCCATCCGCCAACTCGCGTTCGATGTGCCGCGCCTCACGAACCAGATCAGTTTCGATCAGGAATGCGCGCTTGATATCGAAGAAATCGAAGTAGCGCTGATGCAAGGTCTGCATGCGCAGTAAGGGATCGCGCGAAAACCCTAGCTTGAGTATGTCCTCCTGCTGACAGGGCAGGACATACACGAAGGCGCGTCCCGCGCTCGCGGTCCGCGTTGGCGAATCGGGGCCCGCAATGCGCGAGGGCACGCGGGCTCAAGCCTGAGCCCGTGGTGCAGAAGTCTGACGCCTCAGTGCCATGCTTTTTTGGCGATGGCCTATTTTGTCGCCGACGCACCATTGGCCCGCGGCCGCGCCGTCGTTGCGCGCGCGCGCTTCGCGGTCACCTTTGCTTGCCGCGTTTTAGGTTTCTCGCTTGCAGCAGCCAGAGCCTTGCGCCGGCGCCGATAGCGAACTACGGCAACGCAGCAAGCTGTGAACGCTACCGCAACTAGCAGACGCGGATTGCGCGCGGCCCACGATGATGCCTCGCTTGCCGCCTTTTGCATCTTACGGCCGGCATCGCGAGAATAGTGCACTGTATTGTCCAGCGCATCGGTAGCTTGCTCCATGGCCCGCTTGCGCAGTCCGAAAAAACGCCGGTTTGCAGTGCGCCCCAGATCCTGGCCGCGTTTGAGAACGGATTGCAGCGATATGCGCGATGACTCTGCGACGTCTTCGGCAACGGCCTGAAGCCTTGCATTGCTTTTGGCGACGTCGTCCAGAGCGTGCGACAGCCCTGCCTGGAGATGCTCGTTCGCATTCCTGGTTCCGCGGATGAATTTGCTTTGCGCCGCGGCTGCGGCGTCACGGAGTTCGGAGGCGGCGGAGCGCAGTGGCTTGAGGACAATCTGTGATGAAGACATGATCATTGCTTCCTTGATTTTTAGTTCGATACTTTTGCTTAAGGCGCAATACAGCCTCAGTGTATAAACAGATACACAAGCACCAGAATAATCCCGGGAACTCCCAGCAACCATGCTATGAAATACTTGCCCATGTCTTTCTCCTTGTTTATGGGTTGATGATTTTCGTGCACAACACGCGGCAAGCGTGCCGTTCTGTTGCGATTTGCATGGGCTTCGACTTGGGGAAGTCCAAATTCACGGGCTCGCAACCGCGCCTGGGGTAGAAAGTGCAAGGGCCATGCCGCACAAGTGAGGCGATATTGGAAAAAGTTACACAGGGCATATCTGGTGTGCCCATTTCGGCTCGCAGGTGACAAACCGCGCGCATGGCCTATGATCGGCTGTCAGCCTGCACGCACAAGACGTTGGGCGACAAGGGATTGGCCCCCGATCCACGCAAAACAGGCTGCAAACGGACGCCGCAAAGGACAAGGATGAAACCCGTATTACACCAAGCCACACCACCCCAAGCCACACTACAGCAGGCCGCACTACAGCAGGGTGAGATTCGTCGGCTGCCAAGGGATGCGCGCGACGATGCGTAGAATCGCCTCCTATCTTCCGCGTTTGCTTGAACTGCTGCATGTCGTCGGCGCGCCAGCGCCATTCGGCGATGAGGAACCACTGCGTTCGGAATTGTTCAGTGCCGGGCAGATGGCGCAGCACGGCGAAACCCTGGCGCGATCGCACACCGCGGCGCGCATCCGCAGCCGCGATCAGTTGCTGCCACGCCTGGCGCTGAACCAGGAAATCCTGGTGCGTG
Organism: Lysobacterales bacterium; assembly: GCA_038244165.1. Taxonomy (GTDB): domain Bacteria; phylum Pseudomonadota; class Gammaproteobacteria; order Xanthomonadales; family Rhodanobacteraceae; genus Rudaea. The sequence continues at coordinate 35,682 of JBBRTT010000013.1, forward strand.
CGGCGCAGCTGCTTGCCGACGCACTGAAGGCCGATCGACGCATCACCCCGGCCGGCGAATGGCTGCTCGACAATTTTTATCTGATCGACGAACAGATTCGCACGTCACGTCGGCATTTGCCGAAACGCTACAGCTGGGAACTGCCACGCCTCGTGGGCGGCGCCTCGTCCGGGCTGCCGCGCGTCTATGACATTGCCCTGGAAGCCATCTCCCACGGCGATGGCCGTGTCAACGAAGAAAGCCTGGGCCTGTTCATCGCGGCATATCAGAAAGTAACGCCGCTCAAACTTGGCGAATTGTGGGCGATTCCGATCATGCTGCGCCTGGCGCTGATCGAGAATCTGCGTCGCGTTGCCTCGCGCATCGCTATTGACCGCAGCGATCGCAATCTGGCCGACCTCTGGGCCGACCAGATGATCGAAATCGCCGAGCAGGATCCAAAGAATCTCATTCTGGTGATCGCGGACATGGCGCGGTCGCAGCCGCCGATGGTCGGCTCGTTCGTTGCCGAACTCACACGTCGCCTGCAAGGCCAGAGCCACGCACTGGCGCTGCCATTGACCTGGATCGAACAGCAGCTTGCAGAATTCGGCTTGACCATCGAGCAGCTGATCCAGTCGGAGAATCAGCAACAGGCGACGGATCAGATCTCGATCAGCAACAGCATCGGCAGCCTGCGTTTCCTCGCGTCGATGGACTGGAGCGAGTTCGTCGAGCGCATGAGCGTCACCGAGGAGACGCTGCGCCTGGACCCGACCGGGACCTATGCCGCCATGGATTTTGCCACGCGCGATCGCTATCGCCACGTGGTGGAACAACTGGCCAAGCGCAGTGGCCGCAAGGAGAATGACGTCGCGCACATGGCCATTGATCTGGCGCAGGCAAATGCGGCAGTGACAGGAGCGGCCGCGCGTGCGTCGCATGTCGGTTTCTACCTGGTGGACGATGGCTTGCATGAGCTCGAAAACAGGATCGGCACGCGCTGGTCGCTGCGCCGCCTGCACATGGCTGCCACGTCGCATTTGCTGCTGTATCTCGGCGCGATCACCCTGATTTCATTGCTTGCCGCATCAAGCCTTGCATGGCACGCACATTCCGCTGGCGTGCATGGCGGGTGGCTGGCCGCGGTCGCAATTCTGTGCCTCATCGGCGCCAGCCAGCTCGCCCTGCTGCTGGTCAACCGTGCCGTGACCATGCTGGTGTCGCCGCGCGCGCTGCCGAGCATGGATTTCAGAACCGGCATCCCCGCGCAGTTCAGCACCCTGGTCGTGGTGCCGACCATGCTGCGCGATATCGAGTCGGTGGATTCCCTGGTCGAGGCGCTGGAAGTGCGCTTCCTTGCCAATCGCGATCCGCATCTGCAATTTGGTCTGCTCACCGATTTCGTCGACGCAGACAGCCACACGTTGCCGGGAGACGACGCCTTGCTGCAGGCCGCAGCCGCGTCGATCGCGCAGCTCAATGCAAAGTATACAAATGGACAGGGCGACACGTTCTACCTGTTCCATCGGCCGCGGCGCTGGAACGAACGCGAACGCGTGTGGATGGGTTACGAACGCAAGCGCGGCAAGCTTGCCGACCTGAATTTGCTGTTGCGCAACGGCACGCGCGGGAATTTCCTGCTCGTGGTCGGTGATACGACATACTTGGCGGCGGTCAAATATGTGATCACCCTGGATACCGATACGCATTTGCCGCGCGACGCGGCCCGCCACCTGGTTGCGGCGATGGCGCACCCGCTCAATCGTCCGGTCTACACCGCAAGAGGCGATCGCGTCGGCGCTGGCTACGGCATCCTGCAACCGCGCGTTGCCGCCACCCTGACCAGTGCGAATCGTTCGCGCTATGCGAAGGCCCATGCCGGCGAAGTCGGTATCGATCCGTACACACGCATCGTGTCGGACGTTTATCAGGACGCGTTTGGTGAAGGCTCGTTTATCGGCAAGGGCATCTATGACGTGGAGGCGTTCGAGCATGTGCTGGATGGATGTTTCCCGGAAAACCGTATCCTTAGCCACGATCTGCTGGAGGGTTGCTACGCGCGCTCGGGTCTGTTGAGCGACGTCGAGTTGTACGAGGATTATCCGGCGCACTACGGCGCCGACATGACGCGACGCCATCGCTGGATTCGCGGCGACTGGCAGATTTCCGGCTGGCTGTTTTCCAGCGTCGTCACTGCCGATGGCCAGCGCCGACGCAACCCGCTGTCGTTGCTGTCGCAATGGAAAATTCTCGACAACCTGCGGCGCAGCGTCGTGCCGGTCGCGCTCGTGCTGCTGTTGTTGCTTGCCTGGACCATTCTGCCGGACGCGGGGTTGTGGACGCTTGCGGCCGCCGCCGTCGCCTTGCTGCCGACCGCGTCAGCCATGGTGCTGGATGTGTTGCGCAAACCCGCAGAAGGCGGTGCTGTCCAGCATTTTCGCACCTTGGCGCACTCGTCGGGCCGGCGCGTCTTCGCCGCGCTCTTTCAGCTGACCTGTCTGCCTCACGAAGCCTGGACCAACCTCGATGCGATTGTGCGCACCCTGGTGCGCATGTGGTTTACCCACCGTCACCCGTTGCAGTGGACGCCGTTCAGTGAAGTCGAACGCCGCGCCGATGATTCGCTGCGATCGTCGATTCGGTCGATGTGGATCGGACCGGTGCTGGCGCTGGGCGCCGCCGTGTACCTTGCATTTCTGCGGCCGCAGGTGCTGCCGGTCGCCTTGCCCCTATTGCTGCTCTGGCTTGGTTCGCCGCTGCTCACCTGGTGGCTGAGCCGGCCGTTTGAAGATCGTCACGCCGAGGCGCTGAGCGCGGCCGATACGAATTTCCTGCGTGAAGCCGCGCGGCGTACCTGGACGTTTTTCGAGGAACTCGTCGGCGCCGAGGATCACTGGCTGCCGCCGGACAATATCCAGGAGGTTCCTACCGCCACGATCGCGCATCGGACGTCGCCGACCAACATCGGCATGGCGCTGCTGGCGAATCTGTCGGCGCACGACTTCGGCTACATCGGCACGGGCAACTTGATCGAGCGCACCGGCAACACGCTCGCGACCATGCGGCAGTTGCCGCGTGAACGCGGGCATTTCTACAACTGGTATGACACGCGTACGCTGCAGACCCTGCATCCGGCCTATATTTCCACTGTCGACAGCGGCAATCTTGCTGCGCATCTGCTGACGTTGCAGGCAGGCTTGCTGGAGTTGGGCCGGCAACCGCTACTCGGTGCGCAGGTTTTTTCCGGCTTGCGCGACGCCACCAGGATACTGCGTGCGACCAAGGCGGTGGTGCCCGCGACGCTGATCGATCGCTTCGAGCGCAGGATCGATCTGATCGGCATAGATCAGATCAGCGCGCAGTCGCCGCTGACGGCCTCCGCCGTCGATGAGGCATTGCAACAGCTGCTTGCAGAAACCCAAGAGATTGTCGGCTGCACCAACATCGCCAGTGCGGGCGAGGGCCAACGCTGGGCGCAAGCGCTGCAGCGGCAGTGCCGCGATGCCGCCGAAGAGCTACGCACGCTGTTGCCATGGTTGTCGCTGCAACGGCCGAGCGAACGGTTTGCTGCGATTGTCGGTGCGACGCCGATTCCGTCGCCGCAGGATGTTGCCGAAGTCGGCGCGAGCGTGCTGGAGAAATTGCGCGCGCGCAGCGCGACTGATGCCACGGCTGAAGAGCGCGAATGGATCACGTCCTTCGCACTTGCGGTCGACGCATCCGCTGCACTCGCGAGCGATCGCATCAGCTCCTTGCATCGGCTGGGCGTGCAAGCGTGCGAACTGGCGCAAATGGATTTCGCATTTCTTTACGACTCGGCCCGGCATTTGTTTTCGATCGGCTACAACGCAAGCGATCGGCGCCTGGATGCCAGCTATTACGATTTGCTCGCCTCCGAAGCGCGTCTGGCCAGCTTCTTCGCCATCGCCGAAGGACAGGTGCCGCAGGACAACTGGTACGCGCTCGGACGCCTGCTGACGAACACGCCATCGGGTGCAACGCTGATGTCGTGGACCGGCTCGATGTTCGAATACCTGATGCCGCTGCTGGTAATGCCAACCTATCGCAACAGCCTGCTCGATCAGAGTTACATCGCCGCAGTCGATCGCCAGATCAGCTACGCCTGGGATTGCGGCGTGCCCTGGGGAATTTCCGAATCCGGATACAACGCCGTCGATGCGGCACTGAATTACCAGTATCGCGCGTTCGGCGTACCCGGCCTCGGCTTGAAGCGCGGCTTGTCCGAAGACCTGGTGATTGCGCCCTATGCCGCCGCATTGGCCTTGATGGTCGCGCCGCGCGAGGCTTGCCGCAATCTGATCAAGTTGGCGGCCGAAGGCATGCTCGGGCGGCTCGGTTTCTACGAAGCAGTCGACTACACGCCGGCGCGCCTGCCGCGCGGCGAATCCTCAGGCAAGGTGCAGTCGTTCATGGCCCATCACCAGGGCATGAGTTTTCTGGCGATGGGCTACGCCTTGCTCGATCAGCCGATGCAAAAACGTTTCGAATCGATACCGCTGTTTCAGGCCGCGCTGCATCTGTTGCAGGAACGCGTGCCCAAGACCGGGATTTCATCGAACGCACACACCGAGATGGTCGACGTACGCGCGATTGCAGACACGGTGGAAATGCCAATCCGGGTTTTCGACAGCGCAACGACAACGATTCCCGGCGTGCAACTGCTGTCGAACGGCCGCTATCACGTGATGCTGACGAATGCCGGCGGCGGCTACAGCCGCTGGAAGGACCTGGCCGTCACCCGCTGGCGCGAAGACGCCACCTGCGACAACTGGGGCCTGTTCTGCTTCATCCACGATATCGGTGCACACAAGGTGTGGTCAGCCGCGTTCCAGCCGATGCTGGCGGCGGCCGATTCATACGAAGCCACGTTCACCGAACCCAAGGTCGAATTCCGCCGGCGCGACGACCAGATCGATACGCACACCGACATTGCGGTGTCGCCTGAAGACGACATCGAGCTGCGCCGCGTGCGCCTGATCAATCGTTCGCGCTCGCGCAAGACAATTGAAATCACCAGCTACGCCGAGGTCGTGCTGGTTTCGCCCGCCGCCGACGCGATGCAGCGTGGCTTCAACAACCTTTTCGTACAAACAGAGATTCTTGGACCGCGCAACGCGATCGTGTGCACGCGGCGTCCACGCTCGGCCGGCGAGCAACCGCCGTGGATGCTGCACGTGATGAAAGTGCGTGGCGGCGAAAGCGTGCATACGTCCTACGAAACCGACCGGATGCGCTTCATCGGCCGCGGCCGCACCCTGGCCGACCCGATCGCGCTGGGTGAATCGGTGCAGTTGTCCGGTTCGCAGGGGTCGGTGCTCGATCCGATCGTGGCGATCCGCCACCGCATCGTGCTTGAGCCCGAGGAGACGATGACGATCGATCTGGTGTGCGGTGTCGCCGAAACCCGCGTGGCGTGCATGGCCCTGGTCGACAAATATCAGGACAAAGCACTAGCCGATCGCGTATTCGATCTGGCCTGGACGCACAGCCAGGTCGCGCTGCGCCAAATCAACGTGACTGAGGCCGACGCACAACTTTACGGCCGCATCGCCAGCCGCATCATCTACACGAACGCATCGTTGCGCGCGGACGCGAGCATCATCGCCAGCAACCGGCGCAGTCAACCGGGATTGTGGGGCTACGCAATCTCTGGTGATCTGCCCATTGTGCTGCTGAAGATCCGCGACGCGGCGAACCTGACCCTCGCGCGCCAGCTCGTGCAGGCGCACGCGTATTGGCGCATGAAGGGCCTGGCGGTCGATCTGGTGATCTGGAACGACGATCGCGGCGGCTATCGTCAATTGCTGCACGACCAGATCATGGGATTGCTGGCCGCCGGCATCGAAGCGCACCTGATCGATCGCCCGGGCGGCATCTTCGTGCGGCCGGTCGACCAGATATCGCCCGAGGACCGCGTGCTGCTGCAGGCCGCCGCGCGCGTGCTTATTTCTGACGAGCGCGGCGCGCTGATCGAGCAGGTCAAGCGGCGCGAGAAGATCGACGTAATGATTCCACGCTTCGCGCCGACGCGGGCAGAACGTCTCGCCTTCGAGAGAATGCTCGATCCGCCGCCGGCGCCAACCCAGCTTTTCAACGGCCTCGGTGGATTCTCCGCGGACGGGACCGAGTATGTCGTGACCACCTCTGCGGCGAGCCGCACGCCGATGCCGTGGGTGAATATCCTGGCCAATCCGCAGTTCGGAACCGTGGTTTCCGAAAGCGGCTCGGCCTACACCTGGGCGGAAAACGCACACGAGTTCCGCCTCACTCCGTGGCACGACGATCCGGTCAGCGACCCGACCGGCGAGGCCTTTTATCTGCGCGACGAGGAGACCGGCCAGTTCTGGTCGCCGGCGCCATCACCGGCGTGCGGTACGACGTCCTACACCGTGCGCCATGGATTCGGCTACAGCGTTTTCGAGCATACCGAGTGTGGTATCCAGACCGAGCTGTGGGTTTATGTCGCGCTCGACGTTGCGCTGAAGTTCAGCGTTCTCAAGGTGCGCAACCTGTCTTCCGGGCCGCGGCGACTTTCGGTCACCGGCTATGTCGAATGGGCGCTCGGCGACGTGCGCGCGAAAACCGCGCTGCATGTGGTCAGCGAAATTGATTCGAACAGCGGCGCGATGCTGGCGCGCAACGCATTCAATCCGGAATTCTCCGATCGCGTTGCCTTGTTCGATGTCGATGATCCGACCCGCACGATCACCAGCGACCGCAACGAATTCATCGGCCGCAACGGCAATCTTGCCAATCCGGCCGCGATGCAGCGCGCGCGGCTTTCCGGCAAGGTCGGCGCGGGCATGGATCCGTGCGCAGCGATCCAGGTGCCGTTTGAACTTGCCGAGGGCAAGACGCGCGAAGTGATTTTCCGTCTCGGTGCCGGCCGCGATCTGGAACAGGCAAGCGATCTGGCGCTGCATTCGCGCAAGGCTGGCACGGCGCGCGACGCGCTCGAACAGGTTCGCGCGTACTGGAAGCGCACGCTCGGAACGATTCGCGTGAACACGCCGGACGCATCGTTGAACATCCTCGCCAATGGCTGGCTGGTTTATCAGGCGATCGCTTCGCGCGTCTGGGGCCGCAGCGGCTACTACCAGTCCGGCGGTGCCTGGGGTTTCCGCGATCAGTTGCAGGACGTCATGGCCCTGGTGCATTGCGCGCCGAAGATGCTGCGTTCGCAACTGCTGCTGTGTGCGTCGCGCCAGTTCAAGCAGGGCGACGTGCAGCACTGGTGGCATCCGCCGTCCGGTCGCGGCGTGCGCACGCGCTGTTCCGACGACTACCTGTGGCTGCCATTCGCGACTTGCCGCTATGTCGATGCGACCGGCGACACCGGCGTACTGCAGGAACGCATCGGTTTTCTCGACGGCCGCGAGCTCGGCGCCGACGAAGAATCCTATTACGACTTGCCCAATCAATCGTCCGAGTCGGCAACGCTTTACGAGCACTGCCAGCGCGCCATCGTTCACGGCCTGCGCCTGGGCGAGCGCGGTCTGCCCCTGATGGGTTCCGGAGACTGGAACGACGGCATGAACAATGTCGGCATCCACGGCAAGGGCGAAAGCGTGTGGCTCGGATTCTTTCTTTATGACGTGCTGGCGAAATTCGGCGACATCGCGATCCGATCCGGCGATGCGACGTTCGCCGAGCGTTGCCGCAGCGAGGCGGCGCGCCTGCGCGCGAACATCGAGAAGAACGCCTGGGACGGCGGCTGGTACCGGCGCGCCTATTACGACGACGGCACGCCGCTGGGTTCGGCTGGCAACGATGAATGCCAGATCGATTCGATCTCGCAAAGCTGGGCGGTGCTGTCCGGCGCCGGCAGTAGCGAACGCACGGCCATGGCCATGCAGGCGGTGAATGCGCGGCTGGTGCGTCCCGACGCCGCGCTGATCCAGTTGCTCGATCCACCGTTCGACAAATCGCAGATGGATCCGGGCTACATCAAAGGTTACGTTCCCGGCGTGCGCGAAAACGGCGGTCAGTACACGCATGCAGCGATATGGACAGCGATGGCGTTCGCCGCACTCGGCGATGCGCAACGCGCACACGATCTGCTCGGCATGATCAATCCCCTCAATCATGCCGATTCGGCGGAGAAAATTAAAGTATACAAAACCGAACCCTACGTCGTGGCGGCCGATATCTACGGCGTCGACCCCCATACCGGCCGCGGCGGCTGGACCTGGTACACCGGTTCGGCCGGCTGGTTGTATCGACTAATCGTGGAGTCGATCCTCGGCTTGTGCCTGAACGCCGGAAAGCTGTGTTTCAAGCCGTGCCTGCCCGGGTCGTGGGAGTCGCTCGATGTCGTCTACCTGTGCGGTAGCACCGAGTACAGCATCACATTTACCCGGGCAACAGCACGCAACGACCACGGCATTGGGGTGACGCTCGACGGTGTCGCGCAGCCCGACGGGTGCATCGACCTGGTTGACGACGGCGTTGCACATCAGGTCAGCGTCGATTTGCCCATCGTGGTTGCGATCGGTGGGGCGGATGGCGCCGCAAAGTTGCATTGACGATGGCATTGCATTTTGCGTTGGAGCAATTGCCGGTTCGCTTATTCCGCAATCGAATTCGCATCATCAGCGCCACGTACGCAGGGTTTGTCGTCATGCCCCGCTGGCATGTGTATTGCGATACCAATGAGATCCGCTCCGGGTATGGCAGCGGCACAGAAGGAACCAATTCATGGATCGCTCCAATTTCGCACAGAAGCACTCACCGAAGAGCTATCCGATCCCGCCCGGCAGGCCGGCGTCCAAAGGCGTTACGTCCGTCCCAGCGCCGCTGCGCCCCTCTTCCGAAAATGCCTGGGCCAATGCCAACCGCGCATGGATGATTGCCTGCCGGCTGGCGGCGTCACGCCGCTGAGATTTCAGGAGACAGCTCCCGCGCAGCCGCCGGAGCCGGTTAGGATAGCCATTTGACGGCAGGAGCGCCGCTGGGAAGCGGCGTGCGCACGGCTTTAGGGAGACTGCGATCGCTACCGAGATAACCCGTTCCGACGCGCTGGTTTTTTTCGGCGCAACCGGCGACTTGGCCTACAAGAAGATTTTCCCCGCCTTGCTGGCGATGATCCAGCATGACGATTTTGATTTGCCCATCATCGGCATCTCGCATTCCGGGTGGGACACCGACAAACTTCGCCAACGCGCTCATGACAGCATTGCCCAGGCGGCGAAAGACAAGGGTGCGGATGGCGACAAGTGCGTGGTTGACGAAAGCGCGTTCGCAAAACTCGCGGCGCGGCTTGTATACGTGGATGGCGACTACAACGATCCCGCGACTTTCCAACTATTGAAACAAGCGCTCGGCAAGTCCCAGCGCCCGCTGCACTACCTGGCTATTCCGCCGAATCTGTTTGCCACTGTGGTAAAGGGCCTGCAGCAGGCCGGATGCGCCGATGGTGCGCGGGTCGTGGTCGAGAAACCGTTTGGTCGCAATTTGGCTTCGGCGCAAGAACTCAATCGCATTCTGCTATCGGCGTTTGCGGAAGATTCGATCTTCCGTATCGATCACTTCCTCGGCAAGGAAGCGATCATGAACATCCTGTACTTCCGCTTCGCCAATTCGTTCCTGGAGCCGATCTGGAATCGCAACTGCGTGGCCAGCGTGCAGATCACGCTGGCCGAAGATTTTGGTGTCGCTGGTCGCGGCTCGTTCTATGAAACCGCTGGCTGCCTGCGCGACGTCATTCAAAACCACTTGCTGCAGATTGTCGCCCTGCTGGCGATGGAGCCACCGGCCTATCAGGGCTTTGGCGCGGTGCATAGCGAGAAGGCAAAGGTATTCCAGGCGATGCGCCCACTGCGGCCGGACGATGTCGTGCGTGGCCAGTACGACGGCTACCGTGATGAACCGGGCGTGGCGAAGGACTCCGATGTCGAGACCTACTGCGCGCTGCGGCTGTTCATCGATTCGTGGCGTTGGGGCGGAGTGCCGTGGTATCTGCGCTCCGGCAAATGCCTGCCTGAAACCGCAGTCGAAATCCTGGTGGAGTTGAAACCGCCGCCGCAAAGACTCTTCGACGACGCGGCGCCCGCGGGCGGACGCGCGAACTATCTGCGCTTCAGGCTATCGCCCAATTCTGCAGTGGCCCTCGCCGCCCGGGTCAAGCGCGCGGGAAAGGAGTTCCTCGGCGACCAGCGCGAACTGTATCTGGTGGAAGAAGAACCGGGAGAAAAATCGCCTTACGAACGCCTGCTGGGCGACGCACTGGCAGGCGACGGCGCGCTGTTCACGCGCGAAGATGCGGTCGAGGCCGCCTGGGTGGTAGTCGAGCCGGTGCTTGAGACCCATCCCCCGGCTCATTCCTACACGCAGGGCAGCTGGGGACCAGAACAGGCGGACGCACTGATCGCCGCAGATGGTGGCTGGCACACTCCGATATTGAAAGCGGCACAATGATGATGGCGCCGAACAAAGTGGTCTTCCTGCTCGATGTCGACAATACCTTGCTCGACAACGACTACATCGAAGCGGATCTGAAAAGTCATCTGGATCGCGAATTCGGCAGCCAGTGCCGGCAACGTTATTGGAAAATATTCGAGGAACTACGCTCCGAACTGGGCTATGCGGATTATCTGGGCGCGTTGCAGCGCTATCGCCTCGGCGATCTGAACGACCCGCGCCTGCTGCTGATGTCGTCGTTTCTCGTGGATTATCCTTTTGCGCAGCGGCTGTACCCGAAAGCGCTCGAGGTGGTCAGGCATCTTGGCACCTTGGGACAGACGGTTATTCTTTCCGATGGCGACGTTGTGTTCCAGCCGCGCAAGGTGCAGCGATCGGGGCTGTGGGATGCAGTAGAAGGCCGCGTGCTCATTTATATTCACAAGGAACAGATGCTGGATGCCGTGGTCCAACATTACCCGGCGCAGCACTACGTCATGGTCGACGACAAGTTGCGCATCTTGCAGGCGATGCAGGATGTGATGGGCGAGCGCTTGACGACGGTGTTTCCACGCCAGGGACACTACGCGGTGGACCCGAAGAACATCGCTGAATTCCGTCCGGCCGATTTCACCGTGGAACGCATCGGCGATCTGCTCGAACACGATTTTTCCATCATTCGCGGTGAGGCACCATGAAACCAACAAAGCAATTGCATGACCTGGGTCAAAGCCTGTGGCTGGACAACATCACCCGAACGCTGCTCGATGACGGCACGCTCGCGCGCTACATCGCCGAGGATTCGATCACAGGGCTAACTTCCAATCCGAGCATTTTCGATGCCGCGATTGGCGACGGCGACGCGTATGACGCCGCCATCCAATCCAAAAAGGCGGCGGGACTCGACGGTGAGAAGTTATTTATCGAACTGGCGCTGGAGGATCTGCGCCGCGCCGCCGACCTGTTCCGTCCCACGTTCGACGCAACGAAGGGGCTCGACGGCTGGGTCTCGATGGAAGTGTCGCCGCTGCTTGCTGCCGACACCCACGGATCCATTGCCGCGGCACAGGCGATTTTTCGCCAGGCGCAATGCGAAAACCTGTTCGTGAAAATCCCGGGGACGCCACAAGGTATCCTCGCGATCGAGGAATCGATCTTTCTGGGCATCCCAATCAATGTGACGTTGTTGTTCTCGCGCGAGCAATATCTGGCGGCTGCCGAAGCCTATCTGCGCGGCATCGAGCGGCGTATCGAGGCAGGCCGCGATCCGCGCGTGGCTTCCGTCGCTTCGCTGTTCATCAGCCGCTGGGACGTCGCGAGCAACAAGCAGTTGCCGGCGGAGCTGCACAACCAGCTCGGCATTGCCGTTGGCCAGCAGACGTATCGTGCGTATCGCGAACTGCTCACCTCGCCGCGTTGGCAGAAACTTGCCGCGGCCGGCGCCCAGGTTCAACGCTTGCTGTGGGCCAGCACCGGAACCAAAGACCCGGCAGCATCCGATACGCTTTATGTCAACGCATTCGCCGCGCCCGACACGATCGACACCATCCCGGAGAAAACGCTGCACGCGTTTGCCGATCATGGAAAGTTGGATGGCGTGATGGCGGTCGATGGCGGTGACGCCGACGCGACCATCGCGAAAATCGCCAGCGCCGGTGTCGATGTCGACGCGCTGGCGACGAAGCTGCAGGAAGAGGGCGCGCAGGCGTTCGTCAAATCCTGGCAGCAGCTCATGCAGCGAATCGCGGACAAAGCAAATGCTGCGCAGTCACAACCGAAAACAGCAAGCGCAAGATAACCGAGAGCAAGCAAGCACATGAGTCAGAAGATCAGCCCGCTCGCCGGCGAGCCCGTACCGAAAGCCGAACTCGTCGATGTGGCGAAACTGCTGGCGGCATATGCCGACCTGAAACCGGATCCCGGCGTGGCGGAGCAACGCGTGGCGTTCGGCACGTCGGGACATCGTGGCAGCTCGTTCGCTCGCAGTTTCAACGAGTGGCACATCCTGGCGATGAGCCAGGCGATCTGCGACTACCGCCAGAGCAAGGGCATCGACGGGCCCCTGTTCATCGGCGCCGATACGCATGCGCTGTCGCAGCCAGCACTGGAAAGCGCGCTGGAAGTATTGGCCGCCAATGGTGTGCAGACAATGATTTCCACGGGTGGCCAATTCACCCCGACGCCGGCGATCTCGCACGCGATACTGGTGTACAACCGTGGCCGAAAAAGCGGACTTGCCGATGGCATCGTCATCACGCCGTCGCACAATCCGCCGGACAATGGTGGCTTCAAGTACAACCCGCCGAACGGCGGTCCGGCCGACACTGACGTCACCGGCTGGGTGCAGAATCGCGCGAACGCGCTGCTCGAAGGCGCAATCAAGGACATCAGGCGCATGCCGTTGGCGCAGGCACGAAACGCGGCGACCACGCGCGAGCACGACTACCTCAACAACTATGTCGCCGACCTGGACAATGTCATCGACTTCGATGCGATCCGCAGCGCCGGCGTGCACATGGGCGTTGACCCACTCGGTGGGGCGGGCGTGCACTACTGGGCGCCGATTGCGGATCGCTACCGCATCGATCTGACCGTGGTCAGTGCCGAAGTGGATCCGCAGTTCGCGTTCATGACGGCGGACTGGGATGGAAAGATTCGCATGGATCCGTCGTCGTCCTACGCAATGCAACGCTTGATCGGCCTCAAGGAGCAATACGACGTCGCCTTCGCTTGCGACACAGATCACGATCGCCACGGCATCGTCACGCGCAGCGGCGGCTTGATGCAGCCGAATCACTATCTGTCGGTGCTGATCGATTATCTGTATCGGCATCGGCCGCAGTGGAATCCGCAGGCGGCCGTCGGCAAGACCCTGGTGAGCACGGCGCTGATCGACCGCGTGGTCAAACGCCTGGGCAGAAAATTGTACGAAGCGCCGGTCGGATTCAAATGGTTTTCCGCCGGCCTGTTCGATGGTTCCCTGGGCTTCGGTTGCGAGGAAAGTGCTGGCGCTTCGCTGTTGCGGCGCGACGGTTCGGTGTGGACGACGGACAAGGACGGCCTGGTTCCCGCACTGCTGTCGGCGGAAATGACCGCGCGCCAGGGCAGGGATCCTGGCGAGTCGTACAAGCAACTGACACGCGAACTCGGAGAGCCTTTTGCCGATCGCGTCGAAGCGGCAGCGACGCCGGCGCAGAAAGCCAAGCTCGCGAAACTTTCGCCCGAGCAATTGCACACTGACCAACTGGCCGGTGAAAAAATTGAGCAGGTGCTTGATCGCGCGCCTGCGAACAACGCGGCGATCGGTGGCATCAAGGCAATCGCGGCCAACGGCTGGTTTGCGGCGCGGCCGTCCGGAACGGAAGCGATCTACAAGATCTACGGAGAAAGTTTCAAGAGCGAGGAACATCTGCAAACCATCCTCAAGGAAGCACAACGTATCGTCGACGCGGCGATTGCTTGATCCGCAACAGCGACCGAACACAAGGACATCGCCATGACCGATTCACTGCATCAGCAATGCATCGACACGCTGCGCTTTCTTTCGGTGGATATGGTGCAGAAAGCAAACAGTGGGCATCCCGGCCTGCCGCTTGGTGCTGCGCCGATGGCGTATGTACTGTGGACGCGCCAGCTCAAGCATCATCCGGCCAATCCGTCGTGGGCCGATCGCGATCGCTTCGTATTGTCGGCCGGACACGGTTCGGCGTTGCTGTACAGCCTGCTGCACGTCACTGGCTATGATCTGTCGCTCGAAGACATCAAGCAGTTTCGCCAGTGGGGTAGCAAGGCCCCGGGCCATCCGGAGCGTGGTCACACCCCGGGCGTCGAAGTAACCACGGGCCCGTTGGGCCAAGGTATGGCGAACGCCGTCGGCATGGCGATCGGCGAAGCGCATCTCGCAGCGCGTTACAACCGGGATGGCCACACGATCATCGATCATCACACCTGGGCGCTGGTCAGCGACGGCGACCTGATGGAAGGCGTCGCGTCGGAAGCCGCATCGCTGGCCGGCCATCTGCAGCTCGGCAAACTCGTCTGCCTGTATGACGATAACCAGGTGACCCTGGCGGCCGGCGCCGACATCACATTTTCCGAAGATCGCGGCAAGCGCTTCGCCGCATACGGATGGCAGACGATTCATGTCGACGATGGTAATGACATCGCAGCGATTGGCGCGGCGCTTGACGCAGCGCGCGCCGATACGTCGCGACCGTCGCTGATCCTGGTGCGCACGCATCTGGGATTTGGTTCGCCGGAGCAGGACAGCTTCAAAGCGCATGGCTCGCCGCTCGGGCCCGATGATGTGAAGAAAACCAAGCAGAAACTCGGCTGGCCGACGGACCCGGATTTTATCTTGCCCGAGGCTGCACTTGCACACTTTCGCAAAGCACTGGAGCGTGGCGCGCAGCAGGAAGCAGAATGGAATGGACGTCTGGATGCTTATTCCAAAGCGTTCCCCGACCTGGGCAAAGAACTGCAGTCGCGCCTGCGCGGCGAGTTGCCGCGCGGTTGGGATGCCGATATTCCGATATTTGCCGCTGACAGAAAGGGCATGGCCACGCGCGTCGCCGGCGGCAAGGTCATGAATGCGATCGCGGCGAAACTGCCGGCGTTGTTCGGCGGATCGGCAGACCTGGATCCTTCCACGCATACGGCGCTGAAGGGTCTGGGCGATTTCAACCCGGCGCCGGCCGCAGACGAACAAGGTTCCGCCGGCGGCGGCTGGAATTATGCCGGCCGCAACCTGCATTTCGGCGTGCGCGAACATGCGATGGGCGCGATCGTCAACGGACTGGCTGCGCATGGCGGCTATATTCCCTACGGTTCGACGTTCCTGATCTTCTCGGACTACATGCGGCCCACAATCCGGCTTGCGGCGCTGACCGGTCTGCATGTCGTGCATGTATTCACGCATGACAGCATTGCGCTGGGCGAGGATGGCCCGACGCATCAGCCGGTCGAGCATTTGGCCAGTCTGCGTGCGATTCCCAATGTCACTGTCATCCGTCCATGCGATGCGAATGAAACCGCCGCCGCATGGAAAGTGGCGGTGGAAACGCGCGATCGTCCGGTGTTGCTGGTGCTGACTCGCCAGGATGTCGCCACGCTCGATCGCGAACGATTTGCCAGCGCTGAGGGTTTGCGCCGCGGTGCGTACGTGTTGAACGATACCAAGGGTCGCCAACCCGACTTGATCCTGATTGCGAGCGGCTCGGAGGTCGGTCTTGTTCTCGCCGCCGCCGAACAATTGCAGAATGAAGGCATCGGCGTGCGCTGTGTGTCGATGCCGAGTTGGGATCTGTTCGAAGCGCAACCGAAATCCTATCGGGATGAAGTGCTACCGCCGCAGATGACGGCGCGCCTGGCGGTGGAACTGGGCGTGGCGCAGGGCTGGCAACGCTATGTCGGCGATCGCGGCGACTTTCTGGGCGTCGAGCGTTTCGGCGCGTCGGCGCCGGCGGACGTCCTGCTGCTCGAGTATGGTTTTACGGTCGATAACGTCTGCAAGCGCGCCAAGGCGTTGCTCAAGCTCACCTGATCTATGCCGCAACCAGCGCCCGAAGCAATGCCTGCAACTGTCTGGACGATTGGCCATTCCACGCGTCCGCTGGATGAGTTTCTCGGTCTGCTGCGGACGTATGGCATCGATGCCGTGGCCGATGTGCGCCGCTTTCCCGGCTCGCGGCGCTATCCGCATTTTGCGCGCGATGCATTGGCTGAGTCGCTGCGGGCGCACGACATCGAATATCGCTGGCTGCCGCAATTGGGTGGCCGACGCAAGGCGAGCGCGGATTCGCCGAATTCGGCGTGGCGCAACGCGGCGTTTCGCGGCTATGCCGATCATCTTTCCAGTGCCGAGTTCGCCGAGGGACTGCAAGAAATGTTGAGTGTCGCCTTGCGCAGACGCACCACGCTGATGTGCGCGGAAGCGCTGTGGTGGCGCTGCCATCGTGCCCTGATCTCCGACGTTTTGAGCGCGCGTGACATCGAGGTAGTGCATATTGTGGATGCGACGCACAGCGTGCTGCATCCCATGACCGCGCCTGCACGCGTCGTTCAGGGCGAATTGACTTACACCACAGCGGCAGCAGAATAGGTCATCACAGGTGAGTGACGAATCGCATATGCATCACGTCGTCATCGTCGGCGCCGGCTTCGGCGGCCTTGAGGTTGCGCGAGGTCTGGCGCGTGCACCAGTGCGCATCACCCTCATCGATCAGCGCAATCATCATTTGTTCCAGCCCCTGCTGTACCAGGTAGCGACGGCGTCGCTGGCACCGTCGGAGATCGCTTGGCCTATTCGGCACCTGCTGCGCAGGCGCCGTCAGGTCACCACGTTGCTCGGCGTCGTCACCGGTATCGACACTGCAAAACGCAGCGTCCTTTTTGAAGATGGCGACAGGGTTGGCTACGATACGCTGGTGCTCGCCACGGGTGCGCGGCATGCGTATTTCGGCCATCCCGAATGGGAGCCATACGCCCCGGGCCTGAAGACGCTGGAAGACGCAACCGCGATCCGCAGCCGCATTCTTCTGGCTTTTGAACTGGCAGAGCGCGAGACCGATGTGGGGCGTCGTGCAGCGCTGTTGACGTTTGCGATTGTCGGCGGTGGACCGACGGGCGTCGAATTGGCCGGCACGATCGCCGAACTGGCACAAAAAAGTCTGCGTGCCGATTTCCGCCAGATCGATACCCGCGAGGCGAAGGTGGTCCTGATCGAAGCCGGCCCGCGCATTCTGCCGACTTTCAGCGAAGACCTTTCGCGCTACGCTCACACTGCGCTCGAGCGCCTTGGCGTACAAATAGAAGTTGGCAACGCGGTGCGCGAATGCACGGACGACGGACTCGTCTTTGGCGAGCACAAGTTGCCGGCCAAGCTCATTCTCTGGGCGGCCGGCGTGCGTGCCTCTTCCGCCGCCGACTGGCTAGGCGTGCCGGCCGATCGCGCCAATCGCATCCAGGTGCAGCCCGATTTGAGTGTTCCAGGCCATCCGGAAATCTTCGCCATCGGCGACACCGTGACCATCAATGCATGGGATGGCAAACCGCTGCCGGGAATTGCTCCGGCGGCCAAACAGCAAGGCCGCCATGTTGCCGAAGCGATCTCGCAGCGCCTTCGCGGCGACAACGCGCCGCGGCCGTTTCGCTATCGCCACGCTGGCAGTCTCGCCACGATCGGCAAGCGTGCCGCGGTCATCGACTTTGGCTGGATCAAGTTGCGCGGTCGCATCGCATGGTGGATCTGGGGATTGGCGCACATCTATTTCCTGATCGGACTGCGCAATCGCCTGACCGTCGCGCTGAACTGGCTGTGGATTTATGCGACCGGCAACCGCAGCGCGCGCCTGATCACGCACAGCCAGCGCAATAAATAGGCGGCACTATTCTTTTTTGATCGCATGTCCGCCGAATTCGTTGCGCATCGCCGACAATAATTTGTCCGAAAACGAATCGGCATCGCGCGAGCGCAGACGTTCGATCAGCGACATCGTGATCACCGGTGCCGGCACGTCCAATTCGATCGCTGCATCCACCGTCCAGCGGCCTTCGCCGGAATCGGCAACGTACGCCGCGATGCCTTGCAGGGTTGGATTCTTGCCCAGGGCGTCCGTGGTCAGCTCCAGCAGCCACGAACGTATCACGCTGCCGCGAGCCCAGATCTCGCCAATCTGATGCAAGTCGAGGTTGAATTCCTTCTTGTGCTCTAGGATCGAAAAACCTTCGGCATAGGCCTGCATCAAGCCGTACTCGATGCCGTTGTGGATCATCTTGGTAAAATGTCCCGATCCGACCGGACCGACGCGGCCCCAGCCACGGTCCTTGTCCGGTGCAAGCGTCGCGAAAATCGGGCGCAGCGCTTCCACGGTCTTCTCATCGCCGCCGATCATCATGCTGTAGCCTTCCTGCAGACCCCACACCCCGCCGCTGGTGCCGGTATCGACGTAGCCTAGATTCTTGGCGGCATACAGGCCTGCGCGCCGTAGCGTGTCCTTGTAGTTGGAGTTGCCGCCGTCGATGACGGTGTCACCCGGTGCCAGCATCGCCAGCAGCGTATTGACCGTGTCGTCGGTGATCTTGCCCGAGGGCACCATCAACCACACGACGCGTGGTGCGGGCAGTGCCTCGACCAGCGCCTGCAGGGATTCAACGCAAACGGCGCCCTTGGCTTCCAGCGTCTTGCGCGCATCCGCATTCGGATCGAAGCCACACACCTTGTGGCCGCCGCGAAGCAGACGTTCCGCCATATTGGCGCCCATGCGCCCCAGACCCACCATGCCAAGTTCCATTGCGTGCTACCTCCGCTGGATGACGCCTACTGTGCCGGGTCGTGGGTCAAAGTGCGCCGTTGCCCAGCATTTTTACCAGATCGTCGCTGGACATGTCGTGATATTTCTTGCCGCCGCTTTCGGTGACCTTCACGGCGAACAGTTGCGCTGCTTCAACGCTGAATTTCATCTTGTGCTCGACACAGAATCGGGCGTACTCACCGACGATGAGGTGTTTGGTCATTTTCTGCAGATCGCTCATCGTTTGTCTTAGCGAATGGGATAGCAGCGGTTCATCATTGATGCATCTGCGCGATGCTTGAATAGGATGACAGCATTCAAGGAGGAACAACTCATGTCTATTTTGAGATTTCGCGTCAGTGGCGGCCACGATGCGGTCAACCAGATCATTTCACGTCTGCATGGCGTCGACAACGTCGAGCGCGTGGAAGAAGTCGATGACGAGATTTCAGACATGCGTGACGACTCAAGTTCCGCAGAATCAACCGATGAAGTCGGAGTTGAAGTGCATCGGATTGAAGTGGAGACGCTGCGTTCCTCGATCAACGAGCGCGTACACGATCTGATGGAGCTGTCGGCGCGCGATCTGGACGTGGCGGTGGAATTCGTCGATCGTTTTTGAAGCATCTCTGTGCCGGCTTGCGTCAGGGAACCGTCTCTGGCCCGGGCTTGGTGTCTGCGGCTGCAACTGTTCTCGCCGACGCCCTGCGGGCGCGGTGTCGCAGATAGCGGCTCGCCAAGGCCAATCCGATCCATAGCGCGAATGCAGCGACTGGCCATGCCAGCAGCCGCGGCCAGATGGCCACCGCGAGTGCGAAGCCAAACAGCAACAGCGCCATCCACGGCAACATCGCGGTATCCCCCTGATCCAGTACGCGACGGGTTCCGAGCGCGGCGCCGAACGAATGCGCCAGGCGCAACGCGCTGGCTGCGGCGCGGCTGGAGCTGCCGCCGCCACGACGAACCGGCGTGCGTACGTGGCTGCGTCGAATGTCGTGGCGTGCCGCGAGCAGAATTTCGGTGGAATTATCCAGGTCGCGCAAATACTGATCTTCCATGCTTTTTGCAAATGCGACATTTTCCACGGCGACGTCCAGTTCGCAGTTTCCCACCCAGCTGGCGATGTTCAAATTGCTTGATCCGACACGCGCCCAACGACTGTCGGCGACAGCGGTCTTGGCATGCATCATCGCGCCGTTCCATTCGAATACGCGAACGCCGGTTTCAAGCAAGGGTCGGTAGCCGGAACGCGACATCGCGCGCACGACGGGCAGATCGCTTGCGCCGGGCACGAGCAGACGCACGTCGACGCCGTCGCGTGCGGCGGCGGCCAGCGCCTGAACATACGGCGACAACCCGACGAAATAGGCATCGGCCAGCCACAACGAGCGTTGCGCCATCGCCGCGATCATCTGGTCCATCCGGAACATGCCTGCGGTATCGGGTTGGGTAGCGATAACACGCAGGTCGACGTCGCCGGCTTCGGTTGGCGGGGCCTGGCGCACCTCATCCAGCGGAGTGCCGAGCCGCGCCCAGACATCGGCGAATGCCTGTTCGCATTCAAGCAGTGCCGGACCGCGCACCGCGACGGCAGTGTCACGCCACGGCGCGATGCCGCGTGTTGCATCGCCCAGCCATTTTGCGCTGATGCAGAGGCCACCGAGAAATGCGACCTCGCGATCGACCGTGAGTAACTTGCGATGATCGCGATTGATCCAGCCGAACGGCTCGCCGAAGTTGAACGGATTGAAGCTGCGCACCTGGCCGCCGGCATCGATCAGCGGTTGCCAGAATTGCGCATGCGATTGCCCCAGGCAGCCAAGCCAGTCGCAGATGACATGCACGCGTACGCCGGCTTCGGCGCGTTCGACCAGCACGGCGCGGAATTGCCGACCGACATCGTCGTCGCGAAAGATGTAGTTCTCCAGCAGGATGCGCGAGTGCGCCGCGCGCAGCGCGGCTAGCCACGCCGCATAATTTTCACGTGCGTCGATCAGCAGTTTTACGCTGTTGCCACCAATCAGCGGCGCTCCGGCCGCTCGGCTCAAGGCCTGTTCGGCCAGACGCCGAACAGGCGCATCCAGGGCGATGCCGCGAGGCGCGGAAGCATTCGTGGCAATCCGTGCCGACATGTTCAGCCGCCGCCGATGTGGAATTTTTCCGGCTCCGAATTCTGCGGCGTGGTTTCCACAGTCCTGGATGCGGGTACATCATGATCATGATGGCCGATGTTCTGCCATGCGGGCGGCTGCGCGGCGCGGCGTTTCTTTTCTTCCACCAGCTCCCATAGGTGCCTGGCTGCGAGATTCTTTTTCGCCTCGGGAGAAAGCTTGCGCGGAGCAACTTTGGTGGGCGCTTTTTTCGTTGCACGCGTCGTGGCCTGCTGCGATTTTTTCGGTGCGCCGCGCGCCGCGGCTTTGCTGGGTTTGGCGAGCACGCGCGTGGTCTTTGTCGTTGTCTTGATGGCCGCCGATACGCGTTTTCCCGCGGTCTTGGTGGCCGCTGACTTTTTTGCCGCCGGCTTGGATGCGATGGATTTGCGTGCGCCTTTGCCTGCGGCGGTCTTGGTGCGTGGACGTTTTGCTGGAGTAGTCACGTGTGCTCCTTTTTGCTTTGCCTGAGTGTCGGTTGTAGCCAGTTAGTCGATTTTCAATTCATTCGCCATGCGCAAGTGGTCCTGCACGACCGGCAGTCTTCGGTGCGCTCGATCCGTGCGCATATATCGGCGACACCAGCAAGAATCCACTGGCAAAAAGTACCTTCTTCAAGAAAACCTGTTTGCGCACGTCATTCTCCTGGGTGTGAGTCAGTCCTGTCTTTCAGCGTGATCTGCGGCGCGTCGGCTTGCGCGCAGACTTTTTCGCTGGCGCCCGTTTTTTCGCTGTGGATTTTTTCGCCGCAGTTTTGCTGGGAGCAGCTTTCCTGGGCGCTGTCTTCTTCGATGCAGCCTTCTTTTTCAGGCCGCCGCCGCTCATCTTGTTCACGGTAGCCCACGCGCGCCGTTCGGATTCGGCGCTGGATACACCTTTGCGCTCGTAGCTTTCCTCGATGTCACCGGCCTGGCGTTTTTGTTTGGATGTGTACGAGCTTTTGTCGCCACGTGGCATCGCGTATCCTCCATGCTTGCGAGCGTACCCAGACATCTAGCACGCCACGTGCCAGATCCAAGCACCGTTTCCTCAACAGCCACTACGCTGCTTCCGCCAGTTCGGCAAGCAAATCGATCAGTGATTTTGCAGCGTTGCCTCGCACGCTGAGCGCAATTTGCACGATCCTTCCCGGACGGACCCGCATGAAATCTGGCGCGCACCTCGGATTCGGCGTGGCACGGTCATTGCGAAAGCATAGGTGCAGTTCAACCAGCAAGGAAGGCATCATGAGTACCATCTGGGAAATGGCTGACGCGATCCGCGCAGAAGAGGCGCAGGCGCACAATGCGATCCGCGCCGAGACCATGCTCGCCTGTGCCACGCTGGCAAATGAGCGGCCGATTGATCTGCGCGAGCGTGCGCATCTGGAGTTTTGGTGCAAGACGCTGGGAGCGACACAAATGCAGTTGTATCGCGCCGTCGCGCACGTCGGCCCCAGCCCCTCGGCTGTGCGGCGCTTCTTGAGCGCTCGCTTCCTGCACACACGCCTGCGCGCCTGATCCTGTTTGTGACTCATCAAGCGCGCTTGCGGGCGCGCTTTTTCTTTGCGGGCGCCTTGGCGCGCACACGCGCAGGCGCTTTGCCTTTCTGGGCCAGGCTCTTTTTCAGCAGTGCCATAAAATCCACCACATTCGTGGCGGCATGCTCCGACACCTTGTCGGGTTCTGCAAAGGCCACGGTTCCCTGTTCCTTATCGACATGTTTCTGGATGATTTTGCGCAGCTTTTCGCGGAATTCGTCCTTGTAGTCGGCTGCGTTCCATTTTCCGCTCATGGATTTGAGCAGGTCCTCGCCCATGCGCAACTCGGTCGCGCTGATGCGGTACTTGGTCAGGGCGCCCGAGGGGAACGAGAGTGAATCCGCAGCCACAATTTCCTGCGGGAAGCGCAGCTGATTGAGAACCAGCGCATCTTCGCGCGGCATCAGCATGGCCAGATACTGGCGCGTGCGGATCACCACACGCGCGATGCCAACTTTGCCGGTGCGGCGCAATACCTCGCGCAGCAACACGTAGCCTTTTTCCGCCTTCTTGCCCGGCACCAGGTAATAAGGCTTTTCGAAATACATCGGATCGACACTTTCCTGATCGACAAAGGTTTCGATGTCGACAGTTTCTGTCGCTTCCGGCGCTGCCTTGCGCAGCTCTTCTTCCTCGACGACGACGTAGTTACCCTTGCTGTACTCGAACGCCTTGACGATATCCTTCCACGGAACTTCCTCGCCGGTTTCCGCGTTGACACGTTCGTAGCGGATCGGTTTCTTGTTGCGCGAATCGAGCATGCGAAAATGCAGATCCACCGTGCGCGAGGCGGTATGCAGCTGCACCGGCACGTGCAGCAGACCGAACGATATTACGCCGTTCCAGACGGGTCGCGGCATGATGTTTCTCCAGTTCCGGGATGTTGCGAGATATGAAAAGCGCGCCGCGAAGCCTCAGTTACCACCGCGGCGCGCCATCACTTGAGCATGACCAATGGTGTTGCGAGCTTGCGACTGAAACGCAGGGATGCGGACAGGTTGACGCGCGCACGGGTGTTGACCGGCCATTCTTCGTTTGGCGCTCGCCAGGCACGCGCAAATGGCCACATACGCAATGACCAGGACGACCGTGGGAATACCCAGAAGCCAAGCCATGAAACTTCCCATCCTGATACTCCTTCATCAGATGTAAGGCCATGCGCCGATTTCGCCGCGATCCGTCCGCTCAAGTTCACGCAGCTGAGCAATGCAATTTTGCAAACCTCACAAATGCAATATCGCCAAAACAAGACTATGTGCATCGGCGAGCGATTACCGTGCGGTAGCCAACAGATTTGCCTTGATCCATTGGCAATGCCAGACATGCCGGAAGACTCTCCGCGTTGCAACCGCGATCGATTTTTGCCAATCGTCAATTGCTCAGCGCAGCGAACTCCAGCACATCGCCAGTACCGCCGCGGCCATGATGGCGGTCGCCAGCCAGCCGAAAATGCGCAATGGCAACGAGATGACAAACTTGCCCATGGCGCGTCGCGTCGTAGCGATGTGCATCACCGTGGCCATGACCGGCACGGCAATGATGCCGTTGATCACGGCGCTCCACACAAGCGCCTTGACCGGATCGATCGGAGCGAATCCCAGCGCCATGCCGCACAGCATGCCCGCAGCGATGACGGCATAAAATCCGCGCGCTTGTCGAAAGGAGCGTTGCAGGCCCAGAGGCCAGCCGAAGGTTTCCGCAGCAGCGTACGCGCTCGAGGCGGCGAGTACCGGCACGGCGAGCATACCTGTGCCGACGATCCCGGCGGCGAACAAGGCGAAGGCGAATTTGCCCGCGACCGGCTGCAATGCCTGCGCTGCCTGCGCCGATGTTTGAATGTCGGTCACCCCTTTGGCGTGTAACACGGCCGCGGTTGTGACCATGATGAAGAACGCGACGATATTGGACAGCGCCATGCCGGTAACGGTGTCAAGCGTGATGCGTTCAAGCTGCGGCTCGGCGTCGGTGCTGTCCTTCTTGAGCGGTTTCTCGTCGGGGTTGGCGTTGACCTCTTCCACTTCGTGAGAGGCCTGCCAGAAAAACAGGTACGGACTGATTGTGGTGCCAAGAACCGCGACGATCATCATCAAGGTCGAAGAACTCAAGGCAATGCCGGGCACGAACGAGCGATACGCAACCTCGCTCCACGGCACCTTGACGAACAATACCGTGGCGACATACGTGAACAGCGCCAGCGCGAGGAATTTGAGCAGCGGCGCATACGAGTTGAACGGGATGCACACTTGCAGCAACAGGGATAGCGTGCCCAGCCCGAGCGCATAGGCGAGGGCGGGGCCGCCCACGAGCAGATTGGTCGCTGCGCCCATCGCCGCGATGTCCGCGCCGATGTTGATCGAATTGGCTACAAACAACAGCGCGACGATTGCATACAGCACGGGTCGTGAAGTGTGCTTGCCGATGTTTGTCGCAAGCCCATTGCCGGTCACCCGGCCGATACGCGCACTGATCATCTGGATCGCGACCATCAGCGGAAAGGTCAGCCACATCGTCCACAACAATCCGTAGCCCAGGCTCGCGCCGGCCTGCGAATAGGTGCCGATGCCGCTGGGATCGTCGTCGGCGGCGCCGCTGACCAAGCCCGGCCCGAGCTTCCTCCAGAATGATTTTTGCGATGTAACGCTCCTGGTTTTCGCCCGCTTGCTCATTCGCGAATTCCTTTTCTGCCGAACAGTCGGCCCCGGTAGCGATCAATACTCGTGCCACAATCGATTTGTATACTCGCATCAAACTTGCTTTACCCGCGCGATACGCTCGGAGTTATGCATTTCGCCCGACTGGCTCACCACAATCGGGCAATCCGAAATCCTGATTGGCAAAAGTTCTCATGAGATTGCGGTTTGCGCTTGCCTGAACGGTTGGCACGCGCTTTGCGAATCGGTCTTGCGAATTCCGTTCGCAGGCAGCGAGCATGGCTGCATGGACAACAAAACTTTCAGGAGTACAGCTATGAGCCTCGGTACGATTCTGTTGATCATCCTCGTCTTGGCGCTGGTCGGCGCCTTCCCCGCATGGGGTTACAACACCGGATGGGGCTATTTCCCAAGCGGTGGCATCGGTCTGATCCTGTTGATCGTGATCGTCCTGCTGGTACTCGGCAAGATCTAAATGCTGGCGAAGCATGGACGCCGCCATTGTTGATCAACGCGATAGTCGATCAAGGCGTCCATGCTGCGGCCTTCTTCAATACTTTAGAATCAACTGCGTGCGGCAAGTTAAAGATAGGAAGCAGCAATGTCGAAAACAATAACTCTATTGCTCTCCTCGACGGTACCGGTCGGTGCCTGGGCTGCCGCATCCGCAAACATGGGTGCTTCGCGCCTGATCATCCAGGTGATCTGCGCCGTTGTTGTCTCCTTCATTATTTTCATCGGCATCCTGCGCGTGACTGAGCGCAACAGCTGGAGTCGCCACCGCGCCGCTCGGCACGCGCGCAACACACCGGCGCTGACGCTGAAGCCGCCGCTGCCTCTGCAGCCGCCGCAGCCATCGTCCTGGCGCCGCTTGGCGAGGGATACACAACGTGCTACAGGGACGCGGCGCGGCGGCATCAGCGCCTAGTTCTTGCAGAGCCAGCATTCTGCGCGGCGCTCCGTTCGTAGCGGATCAGTAAGCGCTGCAGCGCCCGTTCCTGCAACGACAAACCTGCCTTACCCGAGCGCCGCGGTGCCCGCGTGGACGCAGGCGGCACTTTCAAATTGCCGGCCACAAAAGCGTCGATTACCGCCGGATGCACATAGCATGCGCGGCACACTGCAGGCGTGTTGCCCAGGCGCTGTGCCACTTGGGCAATGGCGGTGACCATTCTGGATTTGCCTTCGGCGATGTTTTCCGTGTAGCCGGGATTCATGCAGCGCCTGCGCGGTCAGCAGGGTCCCTGACCAGGTGCGGAAGTCCTTGGCGCTGAAATCGGCAGCGGTCAGAGCGCGGATATACGCATTCACGTCGCCTGAATCGATATTCTCGGGTGCGCCATTTTCATCGAAAAACTGAAACAGGGCTTGTCCCGGGAGTTCCTGGCAACGGCGCACTATGCGCGCAAGCCGCGCGTCGTCGAGCTGGATATTGTGGAACTTCCCACTTTTTCCGTTGAAGCGAACTGCATGCGTTCGCCGCGCACGCGAACGTGGTTGTTTTTCAGGGTCGTCAATCCGAACGAGCCATTGCTGCGTGAATACTCCTCATTGCCTACGCGGATCAGCGATATCTCCAGCAGCCGCACCAGCGTCGCCAATAATTTTCGCCGCGGTAGACCGGCCAGGCGCAGGTCGATAGCGACTTGCGAGCGCAGCGCTGGCAGATGCTCGGCAAATGCAACCAAACGATGATATTTGGATGCGTCGCGGATGCTGCGCCACCGCGCGTGATAGCGATATTGTTTGCGTCCGCGCGCGTCGCGGCCGGTCGCCTGAAGATGGCCATTGCTGCGACGGCAGATCCAGACATCGGTGTACGCCGGCGGAATTGCCAGGCGCTGGATGCGCGTGATGATGCGCGCGTCGCGTACCTGCTTTCCGGAAGGCTGCAGGTAGACAAAGTGGTTGCCAACGCGCCTGCGCCGAAAACCGGGGTCGACGTCGGTGGTGTAGACAAGACCGACCCGGCGCATGGCACGCGCCGGGCGATCGCGGCTGTCTGTTGCGGAGGGTGCTGCAGCGTTCATGTGCAAGCCATGCGCAACGAGCGTGCCATCCGGCCGCGGCCCCGCCTACCGTGGCGCGCCCTGCAAATTGCAATATTTACGCGAGTGCACAGTGCAATCCGCACCACGTTCCTGGCGCAAAAACCAGCCATTGCAAGAATTTCCAAGCCGCAAGGGCTGGCATGTTTGCTGCTCATGCCCCCTGGGCTTTGTAAAAGGGAAAACGCCATGATCAATTCCATGTCCAAAGAGTCGGGTGCGCGCATTCTGATTGTCGATGACGATGCGAGCTTTGCCGCTGCAGTAGCGGAAATCGCCACACTGCAGGGTCTGCGTGCAGATACCGCCGCCAGCCTCGAGCAGGCACGTTCGAAGTTGCGTTCGGAGTCGTTCGACCTGGTGCTATTGGACCTGGAGCTTCCGGACGGCAACGGCTTGACCCTGTTCGACGAACTGGGTCCTGCCAAGCGTGTACCGATCGCCATCGTTACCGGCAATCCCTCGGTGGAATCCGCCGCACGCTCGGTGCGGCTGCCTGTCGTTGACTACCTGGTCAAACCTCTCACGCACGACGCTTTGAGCGCACTGTTCGGCGCTGCCACGGCGCAACAGCAACCGGCGGAAATCAACTTTCATGTCGGCATGACGCTGGAAGAAGTCGAGCGTCAGATGCTGTTCAAGACCCTGGCCCATTTCCACAACCACAAGCCCAAGACGGCGCAGGTGCTTGGGGTCAGCCTGAAGACGGTCTATAACCGTTTGGCCCGATTCGGGCGTGCGGAACCGCCGGGCGAACCCGCGGTTTTGCAGGGATAGGGAGTGGCTGATTAACGAACGCAGCATCCAGAGGCGCATACTGCCTGCATTCCAGCCGGGGGAATGTTGTGAGCAAGAAGCGGATTTTGCTGATCGAGGACGATCGCAGCCTGCAGGTGGCCCTGCGCTATCTGCTGGAAGATCTTGGCTATGATCTGGTGATTGCCGGAGATCGCGACCAGGCGTTTGTGGCGATCGCTGACGGTATATACGACGCGGCGATCGTTGACTATTTCCTCGACAATGTTGCGTCGTCGGATCTGATCGCGCAAATGCGCACGCGTTCCCCGGCGATGCCGCTGATCTGCTCGACCGCGGCCTTTGCCGAACAAATTAAACTCGACGAGTCAGTGCGCCCGGATGCCATCCTGTACAAGCCTTTCGCTGTGGGTGAACTGCGCGACACGCTGAGTTCCCTCCTGCGCCGCAGCGCGGCTTGATTCGCGGCGCGGCTTGATTTCGCGGCGACAGCCTTCTGCTCAGGCGGCACTGGATACCTGCGCAAGTAGTGCCTCGTTCAACTCGCACAGACGCGCATACGCACCCAGCGCAACCGCGAAACGCCAGTGGCCGGCGCCGGTCGCTTCGCATTCGAACCAGATGCCCACATCCACGAGGCCCGCAGCAACGCGCTGCGCGTGATCGCGTGTCGTGACGACTATAGCGCGGTTACCGGAATGCGCATGGTTGTTGAGGCCGTCGATAGCGCGCTCGACATCTCCCTCGGCGACTGACAAGGCGTGCATCGCGTCCATCGTCGAAACCCGGGTCTGATGGCGAACTTTTTCAATGCGCTCCTTGGTGAGCATGGCGTGGCCTCGTGGTTGCGTTATGCAAGCAGGGCTCGTGCCAATGGATGGAAAAGGACTTTGAAATACTGCAATTGGCTCAGGCCGTTGTCAGCGGCAAGCGCAGCTCGACGCAGGTTCCGCGCGGAGAATTGGCCGCGATGCTCAGCTCGCCGCCATGCGTGCGCAACAACTCGCTAGCCAGGGTGAGTCCCAAACCGCTGTGGCCGTAGGCGCGACGAGTGGAATAAAACGGTTCGGCTACCTTGCCATGCGCATCGGTTGCGATCCCGGTGCCGTTGTCGCGGATCTGGATGACGACGGCGGCGCCTTCTCCGCGGGTGCAGATCTGAATCGCATCGGCTTGCGCTTCGGCGGCGTTGTGAAGCACGCCGGCGATGCAGCGTTCCAGTGCCGGTGCGTCCACCAGAACCATTGCCTCGATGCCATCGCAGTGAAATGCCGGCAGCGCAGCGCTACGTTCCTGTCTGACCAGGGCGATCGCTGCACCGATCAGCGCATCCACGGTAACACTGTGACGCGGACCTGCGTGCAGGCCCGAACCGAAACGCTGCATGCCCTGGATCAAACGTCCGCAGCGCGAGCAATCCTCAAGCAGCCGATCGAGCGCTTCACGCGCACGCGCCGGTTGGTCGCGTTCCAGCAGCAGCTTGACCAACTCGGCGTTCATCGCAATCGCGTTTAGTGGATTGGCGATATCGTGCGCGGCGCCGCGTACGAAGGCACCCAGATCCAGAGCAGCAGCTTCGGCGGACGCGGCCGTCGCCGCGGGTAGACATTCCATCGCTGGCTCCAGAAGTATCGACTCTGATCGCAGCGATCGATCATCTGTTCGATCTGCCACGATGAGTTCGGATTATAAGCGCGCTCATCCTCAGTGTCGCGAAGCATTCATCACGATCGTGTGAAAAAAACAAACGGCGGTGAACAAGCCCGCAAGGAGTCCCTTGCGCGATTCGTAAAATTTTCAATTCGGCGCAAATTCCATTTTGCGCGATGTGCGCGCCTTCTTACTTGCAACAGTCCTTCGTCAGTCTGCGCTGGAACATT
Organism: Lysobacterales bacterium; assembly: GCA_038244165.1. Lineage (GTDB taxonomy): Bacteria > Pseudomonadota > Gammaproteobacteria > Xanthomonadales > Rhodanobacteraceae > Rudaea. Next base: position 65,378 of record JBBRTT010000013.1, read on the forward strand.
CCGCTCGCGTGCTGCGGCAGATGAGCGCGGAGGGGCAATATTTCAAGCATCACGCCCGACTCTCGCCAGACGTGAGCCGCTCGATGTCGACAATTTTCAGCGTAAACGCATCGCCCGCGTCTTACCTTGCCCAGTTCCTGCCAATACAGCGGCATCGCAACGCCGGCGCTGGCGCGTGAGCGCAGCGAATATGAAGCAATGCTGGTCGCACCGCGGCCGTTGCGCAAATAGTCCAGAAAGATTTTTCCGCTGCGTCGGCTCTTGCTGGCGACGGCGATGAAATTGGCGGGTCTTGCGCGCGCATGGCTGGCGGCGAACGCCTGCGCAAACTGCTTCGCTGGCGCCCAGGCAATGGCGGGCCGAAACGGCACGACAACGTGCAGGCCCTTGCCGCCGGTCGTGCGCAAAAATGAAGTCAGGCCGATATCGGCGAGGAGATCGGGCAGGAGCGTCGCCGCTGCGGCGACGCTCCGTCAGGTCAAATCGGGTGCCGGGTCGAGATCGAAACGATGTAGTCCGTGCGTTCCGGATTCTGTGCCGTCGCTGCCCACGGATGGAATTCAAGCGTGTTGAATTGCACCAACTCGAGCACACCGTCGGCGCTGTCGACGAATGGATACTCGGCGCTTTTGCCGCTTTCTTCCTTCAGGCGCAGGCTGCGCACGTGTTTCAGGTTCGGCAGCAGGTGTTTCTGAAAAAAGCAGGCATTGTCGATGCCGTCCGGACATCGCACGATCGCCACACGCTGGGGAGAAATTGCGGCATGGCCGCGGCGTAGTAGTCGACGACATCGCGCTTGGTGCAGCCGTCGGCGGGAAACACAACCCGCTCGGGATGAGTCAATCTCACTGCGCCGCGTGGGAGCGAAGCGGTTTTTGCAACTGTCTTTTTCTCGAAGCTTGGTTCGGTCTTCGTAGCGGTTTCGCGCGCCACATTGGCAATCAGCATGACACTATTCCGCAGGCGTCGGCATGATCATTCCATGCCTCGACACAACACACATGCCGGCCTGCGTCGGCCGGCATGTGCGCTTATTGATCAGCCTTTGGCGCGGGTGTGAATTGCGTCGTTCTTCGCCTTGGCTTCATTGATCGCAGCGTCGTAACGCGATTTCGCGTTGTCGTTGCATGTCTTGCCGGCATCGCCGGACTGCGCTTCGCATTGCGCCTTGGCGACGTTGTAGGCTGCTTCGGCCTTGGCTTTTTCCAGATTCAACTGCGCGTCGGCCACATCCAGATTGGCATCCTTGCGTGCCTTGGAGATGTCATTGTCCGCCGCTGTCGTAGCGGCGGGGTCTTTTGCTACCGCAGCGTTCGCATCGACCTGGGCGTTGACGACCTCCTTGTTGGCCTGCGCATTGACTTGGTCGAGTTTTGCCTGTGCGTCCACAATCATTTTCTGACCGTCGGCCTGGGCCTTGGTCACGTCGCCTTGCACCTTGGCCGGGTCCGGGGCCTGACTGCAAGCTTGCAGCAGTGCGCTGGCCGCGATTGCGAGAATGAAACTTGTGCGATGGTTGTTCATAACAGCTCCTTGGTCTTCCGTGGTTGGTTTCTTGTCGAGCAATTTGCATGGCGAGCGAACTCATCATTGCAATTTGCGCTGGCTACAATCTTTCCTTGGGTCATATCTTGCTTGGATGATCCTCGTCGCGATGCCAGTCTCCTCAACGCGCACACTTCAATAGCGCGGCGGCCCTTTGCGGCAGGGCGGCCGCGGCCGTCGGTCTGTGGGGCTGGCGCGCCGGCAAAATCAGAAGACATGCAACAGCTAGAGCAGACATCGTGCCAGCGCTCGCGCTACTGGCTTATTCCGTTCGCGATTCGTGCGCAGACACCGGCGCAGCCATTTCGCTTGCGCTATCGCCGCGCCGAAAGTGCGCAAGCATTGCCCCCATGATGGCCGGCGTAAACGCCGAACGCGCTGCAGTTGCGGCGGTTGAACCGGCAAGCGCGCCAATCCGGGCCCACCAGCGTGGAGGGAAAAAAGTCAGCGCCAGGCCACTGGCGAATCCTCCGCAAAGGATCAATGCATTGCGATGGCGTCGCAAGCGCAACCGCCACGGTCGCGCACTGGCAACTAAGGCGCCTTCTGCCGATGCGAGATTTTCCTCAGCCATGCGTACTCGCGCCGCGGCGCTGGCGATTTTCATCCCATGAGCCCGAGCAAATGCACCAGAGCGGCACGACTGCGCGGCAGGCTCAGGTTGCGCCACCAATGGCGCATTGCGCTCAGCAGGCCAAAGGCGACGAGCAAATTCGTGAACAATACGATTGCCAGGCAACTGCTCCAGTCCTGCAGCAATCGGTGCAGCAGGGCGACCAGGAACGCGTCCAGAGTTATGCATATACCCAATGCCAAGGCAGGTATGAGCAACGCCGCGAGCCCAAGACGCACGAGGCTGTTACGCGCCAGGCGCGTTTCGCTCGCGAGCAGGGCACTCCAGGCCTGCACGTATTGCGAGGTGTCATGTGCCACCGCGCCAAGCGACGCGGTGGGTGCAGGTTCCTGCGCAGAGGAATGCGCAGCGTGCTCGGCGGGATTCATGACCATACCTTTGAATTGAGGCGACTCAACGGCGCAACAGGCGTGCCACGGCGATACCGGCCACGAAGGCCACGCCGAAAGCTGCAAGCGGGTGCGTGCGCATTTGCGTGCTGGCCAGACCGCTCATCTGTTTGGCGCTTGCGAGCAGGCGCTCGCCGCTGTCGCGCAGTTGTGTTTCCAGTGATGCCAGTCGTGCGCTGAACGCGTCGACCGACTGATCCAATTGGTCCTCGGTCGCATCAACACCGTTGTGCAGTTTGTCGGCTACATCCGACGCTTTTTCCTTGATGACATTTTCGGTTTTCATCGACTCTCTCCAAAAAAGTTGCGGGGGTAAAGCTCTAAATCTCGAAGTCACGTCGTTGCATCTGGCGATCGCGGCGCTCGCAGGAGCGCTGTTCGCGCGTACGCACTTCGCGGTCATGCCGGATTGCGCGCAGCGTTTCGAAGGCGTCATCACTGATATCGCGCCACCCCTGCATGGTTTGATGACGGATTTCAGACCAATATTGTTCACCGTGATATTTGCTCATGAAACAGATTCCTCCATTGTCTCTGGATATGAGAACGACGCCGGTTCAGGCAACCAGCCGCGCACGCAGACGCGTCATGGCTTCGCGACTGATTACCAGTTGCGGGTGATACGACTTGAGCAGCTGTTTGAGCGCCTCGTTTTCGGCCTGCTCGAAAGCGCGTTCAAACAGACGCAACAATTGTTCCTCGCCAAAAATCAACGCTGCGGCGCTGGCGGCAGGAGCATCCCCGCGAAACATCTTGCGCGCGTCCCCATAGGCTTTCGCGACGATCACGGCGGGCGAGATGCGGTCGTCGGAATCTTGCGCAGGCGTGCTGGACGGTTCCAGGGCCGGCGTAAGCCATGGCAACAGATCGGTCAGCAGGCGATCTTTCACTTCCGCAATGTAGGCAAACGTCGTGCGTACTTCCGGGTCTACGATGCCCGGATGGACCTGGACAAAAAAATCACGGCCGCTCCGCGCAATGCAGGCGACCTGATGCAAAATGTCTTCCTGGCGATGCATGTTGGTTCCTCCGTAAGGCAAAATGTCGTCAACCCTGTCCGCTGGGCGTACTCTGTGCATATCAACAGGCATGCCAAATCCGCAGAATCAGTCAAATCAAGCCGTTGCATCCGCGCCGCTGCCCGTCAGCGTTGCAGCTTGCCCGGACCAGGCGGGGGCGATCATGCAAGCGGCAAAGTCACGAGCCATTAACGCGGTGGACGCTATTGAACGCGTGGGGTGTCGTTGAACTTGGCCGTCGTGGACCCAAGAAAGGTCCGACGGTGCGGGATTCGTTTCACCGAACAATGGTTACTCAGGATGTTTCCTCTTTTGGCTACCACAGTCGCAGTGCGTGTGATCTCTTAACCAAGGAATGATGATGGCCGACAGCCCGGATGAAATAACCCGAATTTTGCTGATCGACGACGAGCAAAATATATTGCGCACATTCCGCTATTGCCTGGAAGACGCCGGGCACCGGGTCGCCACGGCCACCGACGCCGTGCAGGCTGAGCAACTAGTGCAGCGCGACGTGTACGACCTGTGTTTTCTCGATCTGCGCCTGGGCGATTCGTCCGGCCTGGACCTGCTGCCGAAGTTGCACCAGTTCGCGCCGTGGATGAAGGTTGTGATCGTCACTGCGCACTCTTCGATCGACAGCGCACTGGATGCGATGCGTGCCGGCGCGGCGGACTACCTGGTCAAACCGTGCTCGCCCGAACAGTTGCGCATGGCGGCGACCAAGCAGATCCAGGCACGACGCCTTGAACAACGCGTGGAAGCGCTGGAAAAGGAAGACTGCGCCACGAGCAGCGCAGAAATGGACAGCGAAAGTCCGCCGATGAAAAAGGTGCTGGAAACCCTGCGCCAGGTCGCCGACACCGACGCCACCGTGCTGATCCTCGGTGAGAGCGGCACCGGAAAAGGGGTGGCTGCGCGCACGATTCATCATTGTAGCCCGCGCGCGAAGGCGCGCTTCGTCACCGTCAACTGTCCGTCGCTGTCGGCGGAGTTGCTGGAAAGCGAATTGTTCGGCCACAAGAAGGGCGCGTTCACCGGCGCAACTGAAAACAAACTCGGGCGAGTGGACCAGGCCGAAGGCGGCAGCGTGTTTCTCGACGAGGTCGGCGACGTGCCATTGACCTTGCAGCCCAAACTTTTGCGCTTCATCCAGGATCGCGAATACGAACGCGTCGGCGATCCGGTCACCCGCCGTGCCGACGTGCGCATCATCGCTGCGACCAACCGCGATCTTGCGCAAATGGTTAAGCAGGGGCTCTTCCGCGAAGACCTGCTGTATCGGCTCAATGTGATCAGCGTGCACATGCCGCCGCTACGCGAACGCAAGGAAGACCTGTCGCGCCTGGCGGAAAGTTTCGTGTTGCGCTACGCCGGCAACTACCGGCGACCTGCGCGCGGGCTGTCTGATGCCGCACTGGATGCGATTCATGCCTATGCCTGGCCCGGCAACATCCGCGAATTGCAGAACGTGATCGAGCGCGCAGTGATCTTGTGTGCAGGCGCGCAAGTCGATGTCAGCCTGCTGTCGATTCCGGAAACCGGCGAACGTCAGTCGCGGCCGCGCATCGGCGATTCACTGAGTCTGGAAGAACTTGAGCGCACGCATATCCGTGGCGTCATGGCGACCGCCACCTCGCTGGATGCAGCGGCGAAGACGCTGGGTATCGATGTCTCGACCCTGTATCGCAAGCGCAAGCAGTACGGGCTTTGATCGCAGGACATCCACCTCAATGAGGCTGCAGCCGCACCTGGCGTTCAGTCACGCCATCATGATCGGGCTAATGTGCCTGGGAGTTCCATTGGCGTTGTACTCGATTCACCATTTCGCGCAGGGCGTAGACGCGCTCGTATCGGCAGACATGCGCGCGATCGAATCAAGCGATCGCATCGTGAAACAGCTGGACACCGAGATCACGCGGGCGATGGCGGCAATGCTCAAGCCGGCGGAAGCGCGCGACGAGGGCTCAGGCAACGATGCCAGAGCGGCGATGCACGCAACCATCGATGCGGCGCGCCCCTACTTTACCCGACCGCTCGAGCGCGACGCGCTAACAGACGTCGAGCAGCGTTACATGCATTTCCAGAATGCGTTGGATATCTGGCGTGCAGGGCAAATGACGCCGGCAGGCGCTGCGGAAGTTCCCGCGGCCTTTGCACAACTGCGCGAATCTATTGTCGGGTTGCGCGCGATCAAGTATTCCGGCTTCCGCGACGCGGTGGCCACGGCTAGCGATTTTGCCAATGATCAGCTTGTCCTCATCGCCTTTCTGGCCTTGCTCGCTCTGCTGGTCGGGCTGCTCGCGACCGTGCGGCTGGTACGCAGCATCACCGGCCCGGCGGAACAGCTCGCGGCCCTGGTGCAGCGCATGGGCGAGGGCGATTTTGAGATTGCGTACAAATACGGGTCCATTGACGAATTCAATTCGCTGGGCCGTCATTTCGAAGGGGTCGGAAAGGCCTTGCGCCTGTTTCGCGCGACCAATCTGGAACGCATCGTCGTGGAGCAACGACGCAACGAGGCGGTCCTGGACAGCATCGGCGACGGCCTGGTGATTTTTTCCGAGGACGGCAGTATCGAACGCATCAACCCGGTCGCCGAGCGCCAGCTTGGCATTGAGCGGGGCCAGGCGATTGGAAAGCGCTTTGAAGACATTGGCGATGTGAAAACCGGGTTGCGTGTACGCGAGGTGCTGGCGACCGGCGAGTCCGCCGTTGCGGGCGAGCCTGAATTCCTGATCGAACGCAGTGGCGAAACGCGCATTCTTGGATACTGGCTGAACCGTTTTGTCGAGAGCGAGAGCGGGCGCCCGGGCGTGGTAATGGTGATGCGCGATGTCACCACGCAGCGCGAGTTCGACAAGATGCGCAGTGATTTCGTGCTGCGCGCCTCGCATGAGCTGCGTACGCCGATCACCAGCATCCGCATGGGCCTGGGCATGCTCGCCGAGAAGATTCAATTCCCGCCGGGCTCGCGCGACGAGGAGCTGTATCAGACTGTGCAGCAGGAACTGGCGCGCATGGTCTCGCTGCTTGCCGATCTTCTGGACTTGTCACGTCTGCGTGCCGGCGAACAAAAACTGGAGCGCGCGCCGACCGATATCGAAGAGGTAATGACGCAGACGCGCCAGCGCTTCTCGCTTGCGGCAACAGAAGCCGGCATCGTGCTGGAACTGGAACTGGAAGCCGGCTTGCCGCGATTGTCGTTGTGCCGAAGCGCGTTCGATCGCGTGCTCGACAATCTGATCGGCAACGCCCTGCGTCACACTCCGCAAGGTGGCAGCATCATGCTAAGCGCGCATCGTGCTTCGCAGCGCGTCGCGATCGCCGTCGCCGACACCGGACCGGGCATCCCTTATGCACAACAGGCGCTGATTTTTCAGCCGTTCGTACAGATCGGCAGCAAGAAAGGCGGCGCGGGATTGGGACTGGCGATCTGCAAGGAGATCGTGCAGCAGCACGGCGGCGAAATTCGCGTGTCGTCGCTGCCGCGGCGCGGCACGACATTTACCATCCTGTTGTCCGACTAGATAGCGTAGCGCCGACCCCCCCGGTCAGGCGACGCTGGCAGTGCGCCGCTTTGTGCAAAAAGCATCTTTGTGAACTTGTTAACTTCCGGCACCCGCCCGGCAGCAACTGGACAGCGCATGCATGGTGCCGTGCAACTCGCAAGAATGCTCGACCCGAGCCTTGCAAGCTGCCCTGTAGGCGAGGAGTTAAGATCCCGTAACGCATTGACTCAACAGGGTATTTTCTATGGCACGCAACTTGATAGCTATTCAGCAGCAGCGATTTTTAGCTGCCCGCGTGGCGAGACTGGATTGGAAGTCGCGCGTCAAACTGTTATGGAGGTCATCAATGAAACGTACTCTTCTGGCTACCACTCTCGGCGCCGCGTTGCTTTTCGGCACGGTTGGCACTGCGCTGGCGGCGAATGCCGCGAGCAACCCTGCGCGAATGTCGCAGGCGAGCTCCGAACAACCGGGCACCGACACGTGGATCACCACCAAGGTGAAATCCGAACTGATGACGACCAAGGGTATTGCGTCAACCGACATCAGCGTGACCACTACCAATGGCGTCGTGACCCTGTCCGGTGTTCTTGATACCAAGGCGCAGGTACAAAAAACCGTAGCTGTCGCCAAGTCAATCAAGGGTGTACAGCAGATCGACGCATCGGCGTTGACTTCACGGAATTGATTGAGGGACAACAAGTAACAACAAGGAGAAGCAAATGAATCAGGACCGTATTGCAGGCCAATGGAAACAGCTGGCCGGAAAAATCAAGGAAAAGTGGGGCAAACTCACCAACGATGATATGGAGCAACTCGACGGCAATAGCGAATACCTCGCTGGGAAGATTCAGGAGCGTTATGGAATCGCCAAGGATGTGGCGGACAAGCAGGTCAAGGAGTTTCAAAGCGGCCTGTAAAAACGCGTTCCGGATTGGAACAAGGAGCATTCCACGGATGGATAGTTCGGCAATGCTAGGCGTTGCCTGAATCAGTGCCGGTGCCTATCCACGACAGGCACCGGTCTTTTTCTTGCCGCAAGAAACGCGTATGACGTGCATATGCGCGAGCGAAATTGACAATGAGGTCCGACATGAATGACGAAGCAGCGATTCATGCGACCGATTCCATAGCCGCGGATTCCGGGGAAAAGGCAGCGACCCAGGTCCCGTATCACCGCGATGATCTTCAAGCGCTCAAGCGTGGCGTGACGGGAATCCTTATATTGCTGGTTCTGGCTGCGTGTTTTGAGGCGCAGGAGATTCTCGTTCCGCTGGTGTTGGCACTCCTGCTTTCGCTGCTGCTATCCCCGGTAGTGACGTTCCTCGAACGCTTTCTTCATCTGCCGCGATTCGTCGGCAGCTTGCTCACTATCGCAGGCGTTGTGTTCGCCCTGGTGTTTGGCGTCATGAGTTTGAAGGAGCCGGCACAAAAATGGATCGCGACGGCGCCGCAGACTATGCAGACGATCGAACAACGCCTGCGCACCCTGCGTGAGCCGATCCGCCAGGCGCAGGAAGCATCGAAAAAAATCGAGGAACTGACTCAGCCTTCAGCGCCGCAGACGGTTGTCGCCGCGCAGCCGAGCCTGCTGTCGAGCATGGCAATGAGTACACCGCATGTGCTTGGCGAAATTGCCGTGGTGCTGCTGCTGGTCTATTTTTTCCTGTCTTCCGGCAACGCATTCCTGCGCCGAATGGTCGAGGTTGCTCCGCGCCTGCGCGAGAAGAGGATGGTGGTATCGATCGCGCGCGAAGTGCAGGAGGAGATGTCGCGCTACCTGTTGATGGTCAGCCTCATCAATTTTGGATTGGGAGTGGCAACTGCCATTGCCATGGCGCTGCTCGGCGTTCCCAGTCCGCTGCTCTGGGGCGCAGTCGCGTGCCTGTTCAACTTTGCGCCGTATGTCGGTTCACTGTGTACCGGGCTGGCGCTGACGCTGATGGGGTTCATGACATTCGACACGCTCAGTCACGCGCTGGCACTGCCGGGAGCATTTTTCCTGCTGGCTGCGATCGAAGGACAACTGATCACGCCGATGATTATCGGCCGGCGCTTGTCTCTGGATCCGACGGCCGTGTTCGTCTGGCTGCTGCTTTGGGGCTGGCTGTGGGGAGTCGTAGGCATCCTGCTCGCCGGCCCGCTGCTCGCGTGCTTTCGCATCCTTTGCCAGCACATCGAAGCGCTGCATTCGGTCGGCGTGCTTATCGGCGATGGGTCAGATGCGAGCGACAAAAATAGCCCTACGGCGCGAGGTGATCGAAGCTCATGATCGCATTGAACACCAGCGCGTAGCTGCCGACGGTCTGGCCGCGCCAGATCGGATTGATCGCGAACAACAAGGTGTGACCGCGGCCATACGGCGCGTCGACAACAGCAGCATGCTCGGCAAGTGCGCCAGCGCCTTGTAGCAAGCCGGAAACGAGCAGCTCGTCGGCGTCGGCGAAACGCACTAGCGCGCGCGGGCGCCGACCTTGTGGAATCAACAGTGGATTATTGCGCATCTGTTCCGCGTTCAGCGGCAGCGCTTGCCACGGCTTTGCGCTTGGCAACTCGGGCGCTGTGATCGCCGTCCGTCCCTCAATCACGTCAACATCGTTCGGTCCGCCGCGGCCGGTCGCGCGCTTGTAGTCCTTCGCATTCGGCAGGCCGTCGTCGCCGCCGACAAGCGCGCTGACCTTGAACGAGAGGCCATCCGGGCTGTAGGCGGAAAAACTCTTCGCATAGCCCGCAACGACCGGGCTGGCTTCATCCACGACGTCGAGATTGAGGACACTGCCAACGACTTTCAGATCCTTCGTCGGCGTGACCGAGGCTCCCGGCGCCAGGCCCATGTCGATCGCGAATTTCGCGCTGTCGCCGGCAGTGACGAGCAGGCCGCCCTGCTCGACAAAACGTTTCAGATGCGCCAATCCGGTTGCACCGAGGCCGGGTCGAATATCGTCTGTGCCGTCGATCTTGCCGATATTCGGCGTCAGCGCCGTCGTCTTCCACGGCATCGGGTTGCCCCACATCGGCAAGCCATCCAGGATCAATTGCGAATCGTTGACGCCGACCGGCGCGAACAGGATCACGTCATACTTGCCGCGCAAGTTATCCTCGCGCGCCGCCGTCTGCGTGCTGATATAGCTGTAGGGCAGGCCAAGCTTATCCAGCGCCATGCGCCACCAGCCTTCGGTCTGGGTATCGATCCAGGTGTGCATCAAGGCAATGCGCGGTGCGCCGATGTGATGCGACGGCACGCCGGGCCCTTCGGTCACGGCGAAAGCGTCGAGGCCCAGCGTCGACAGCTTGCTCGACACTGCTGCATTGTCCACTTTGCGCACTATCCAGGTGCCGGCCGCGAAATGCCTCCCCGCGGCGTCGAATGCTTTGTCGGCGACCGCGAAATCAGCGCCCTTGAGCGCATAGCGCAACGTCGCCAATGCGGCGTCGGCGTGGTTGTCGATGAGATAAATACTGCCGCTGTCGCGAATGCCGCCGCCCGGCTGGATCGGTTCGCGAAGTGCTTTCGTGGGTACCTTCAGGATTGACGCATCGGTGACTCGCACTGCTTCGCTGCCGAACAGCGCACCAAAAGTCCAGCCAGTGTCGTCGTACGGGTGCTTCTGTGGATCTTCCGGCGCCCAGTACTGGCGATCAAGCAGGGTATCGGCGATGCGTGAGTACGGCTGATCCATGCGCACGACGAAGCTTCCGGCCGCAAAGCTGCGCGGCACGGCTTTGGGCTTGGGTTCGTCCTTGTTGTCGTCATCGGATTTTGATTTGTCGTTCGCTTTGTCGTGCACCGCCGGCACCAGCACAGTGAAGGCATTCGCGGCACGGCTGACTTCGACGTGCTGCAATTGTAAAATGCGCAAAAGTTGACTTTGTGCATTTTTATGCGCGTCGTCGGCCGGAAATACATAGGCGGCAGGGCCGCTCAACGTCGGCTTTTCGATAGAGCGCCTCGATTTCAGATAGAAATTGTGCAGGAACGATTTGCTGTTGGCGGCGAAATAGTCGAGCGCCGTCAGCAAGCCGGTCTGTTCATAGTTGTTGTTGTCGCGCTGCGACCACGTGACCTTCGGCAGCGGTGGATTGGCCTTGTACCAGGTGCGCGAGTATTCGCCGGGGGTCAGGATGCGTTCCTCGGTATCGGCGCCGCCATTGCCGAACGTTTCATACAGGCGGCTGATGCCGTTATGCATCGCGGCGATAAACATGAGGTAGCCGGGACTCCAGGTATCGAAATCCCCATGGGTGTACACGCCAGGCATGCCGAACTTCGACATCGCTTGCACGTTGTCCCAGCCCAGCTGCTGCCATTCGTTGACCAGGATCGGATCGACCCAGGCATTGTAGGGACCATCGCCGATGGTGTTGTCGTAGAGGAACGGTACCGATTCGTGCAGGTCATGCAGCACCTGCGCATGCCAGCCCAGATATGTGTCCAGCACGTTGCGCGTGAGATTCAGGGTCAGACCCATCGCGTCGCGATTGTTGTCATGGGCGACGTAGTGGCCCCAGTACATCAGCGGCGGATAGTTCTGGTCCGGATGCGCGCGATGCCAGTTGTACAAGTCAACCATGCGGTCGCGGCCATCGACTTCGACGACGGGTGTGATCAGGGTAATGACGTGCGAGCGGATGTTCTTGATGTACACCGCGTCGTCGACGGCGAGGCGATAGGCCAGCTCCATCAGCGCCGTGGGCGCCCCGGTTTCGGTCGAGTGGATGGTGCCGGTGATGTAATAGACGGGCGTGGTTTGCGCAACGAGTGCTTCGGCTTTCGCGTCGTCCATGCCAATCGTGCGCGGGTCGGCGAGTTGCGCCAGGCGCGCGTCATTGTCTTTCAGGCCCGCAAGCACGCTTTCATCGGCGATGGCGACGGCGATCATGTCGCGGCCTTCTTCGGACTTGCCGATTTTGTATACTTTCACTCGTGGACTCGCCGCGGCCAGTTGCTCGAAGTAGCGATAGACGTCCTTCGAATAAGGCAGCATGTTCGGCGCACCGGCAATATCGCCGAGCACCCTGGCCGGCGTCGGCACGCTCGCGGACGCGGGCAGATAGTCCGTCAACGGCGAATTGAATTGCGGATCGGTCGTGTATTCGGCGATTTTCTTGCCGTAGGTTGCATCGACCGCCTGTTGCGGATCGCGCGCATATTTGCCGTCAGCGAACGCCGGCATGCTGAAGACGAGCAGGCTGGCGAAAGCGAAAACTCCGCGAACGGCATGGCGCATGGTGATTCCTTGGGAAGGCAGTCGGCGCAAAGCGGCGAGCATAGTGACAGCTACCCCGGCTGTCACTGGAGGAAAGTCATGGGCGAAGTCATGCTGCGCTTGGGCGTAGGCAAAGCCGTTACTATTGTGCGGACACCTGGGCTTTCGGGAGATCGTTATGACTCGTGAGTCGCGTTTTCGCGCCTGCCCATTGTGCGAGGCAATCTGCGGCCTGCAATTCCAGTTCGAGGCGCCGGGCAGGAGCCCAAGTGCCTCGGAGGCCAGGGATGGCCGAGAGAGGCAGCTGGTGGCGATCCGCGGCGATGACGCCGATCCTTTCAGCCAGGGCCATATCTGTCCGAAGGGCAATGCGATCCTGGATCTGGAATCCGATCCCGACCGGCTGAAGCAACCGCTGCAGCGCCACGGCAAGGACTTCGAAGCGATAGGCTGGGATGACGCATTCGCGCTCGCTGGCGAACGTCTCGCCGAAGTGCAGCGCCACCACGGTGCGAACTCTGTAGGCGTCTATCTCGGCAATCCCAACGTGCATCACTTCGGTCACTTGGCGTATCTGCCGCCGCTGTTGCGCACGCTGAAAACGCAGAACGTGTTCTCCGCTTCATCGGTCGATCAATGGCCGCACCAATTGGTCAGCGCACTGATGTACGGACATCAGTTCCTGGTGCCGATTCCCGATATCGATCGTACTGACTACCTGTTGATGCTCGGCGCGAACCCGATCGCGTCGATGGGCAGCCTGATGACGGCGCCGGGTGTGGGCAAACGCCTGAAGACATTGACGGCGCGCGGCCGGCTCGTCGTCGTCGACCCGCGCCGCACCGAGACCGCCGAAGTTGCCAGCGAACATGTATTTGTCCGGCCGGGCACTGACGCGCTGTTTCTGATCGGCGTGCTCAAATTGTTGACCGAGTTGCGTGCGCCGCGGATCGAACACTTTGCCGGCAAGCTGAAGGATCTGGACCTCGCATTGGCGGCGCTCAGCGCGTTCGACCTGGAATCGATTGCATCACGCACCGGTATCGCTCGCGCAACGATCGAACGGATCGCGCGCGATCTGGATGGCGCGCCGCGCGCGGCGGTGTACGGCCGCATGGGCGTATCGACGCAGGAGTTCGGCACGCTGAGCCAGTGGCTGATTCAGTTGATCAACATTTATACCGGCAATCTGGATCGTGCCGGCGGCGTGTTGCCGAACGATCCGGTCATGCCGGTCACCGGACCGGGGACGTCGCCGGGCGCGCGGGCACGCTGGAAAAGTCGTGTCCGCGGGCTAGCCGAATTTGCTGGCGAATTGCCGGTCGCGGCGATGGTCGAAGAAATGCAAACGCCGGGAGACGGTCAGATTCGTGCCTTGCTCACCAGCGCCGGCAACCCGGTGCTTTCGACGCCGAACGGGCAGGCGCTCGACGCGGCACTTGGCAAGCTCGATTTCATGGTCAGCGTCGATATCTATATCAATGAGACGACACGGCATGCGGATCTCATCCTGCCGCCAGCGTCGCCGTTCACCCAGTATCACTATGACCTTATCTTCAACGCCTTCGCCGTGCGCCGCGTTGCGCGCGTGAATGCGCCGCTGTGGCCGAAGGAGAGCGACGAGCGTGCCGATTGGGAAATTTTAAATGCGCTCGGCGCGGCCTACGCGCAGGCGGCCGGCAAGCCCTTCTCTGCATTGCCCGAACCGGCTATCGCAATTGCCGCGGGTTTGCAGCGCGGCGGATCGGGCCTGACCTTCGACGAATTGCTCGCAGCGCCGCATGGTCTTGACCTGGGGCCCTTGCGACCGAATCTGCTCGGCCGATTGCAGACGACCAGCGGTGCGATCGAATGCGCGCCGGCACTGCTGCTCGAAGAAGTCGCTCGCCTTGTCGCGCAATTGCGCGCATCGACATCGATCGACCCAGCTGCACCAGCGGCCCTGCAGTTGATCGGACGACGCGAAATCCGCAGCAATAATTCCTGGATGCACAATGCGCCGCGCCTGGTCAAAGGCAAGCCGCGGCATCATTTGCTCATGCATCCGTCAGATCTGGCGGCGCGCGGACTCGCCGATGGCGCGACCGTGCAGATGCGCTCACGCACCGGCCTGATCCGCATCGAGGCGCGCGCAACCGAAGCGATGATGCCCGGCGTCGTCAGCTTGCCGCACGGTTTTGGTCATCAACGCGAGGGCACACGGCTGGGCCGCGCGACGAACGTCGTCGGCGAAAGTTACAACGATCTCACCGATCCGACGGCATTGGATGGCGCGTCCGGCAATGCCGCGCTCAACGGATTGCCGGTGTGGGTGGAAGCAATCTGACCCAACGCTCAGACAAGCATTCGACGTGAATGCAGATGTTCGTAGGCCGGCATGCAGCTGTCGATCACGCTGCGATGTTCCTCCGGAACGTGCAGGTCGCGTGCACGCCAGGGTTCGAATCCCGTGGACTTGAGCACCGCGTCGTACCAGTGCGGCGCCCACACGCCATCGCTGGCGCGTGGGCCCGCCGGCCAGTGCAGCATGCGCTCGCTGAAAGGAATTTGCAGCAAAGTACACAATGCGCGCAAATGGCCTTCGGGGTTTTTCAAGAACTCGTCCGCGTCGATGATCGGCGGCGCCGTTCCGGTGTGCGCGGCGATCTCTGCGTACAACGCCGCCTCCTGCGGCACACCGATATCCTCGGCGGTCGCGTGCGGCCGGCTTTTCAGATACGACAGCAGTACTTCACGCGGATCGCGGATCAGGAACACATGAGTCACCGCATCGAACCAGTCATGGCCGATGTGAGGCAGCATGTGATGGGTCATGTGCTTCTGGTAAAACACTGCCTTGTCGTCAGGGACAGGTCCGACGAGCGCCGAGACAACGGCGTGCCAATCGGCTTCGCCCGCTGCGATGACTTCGTCTCGCCCCGGATGGTCGAGCCCGGTCTGCGCCAGGTAATGCGCATAGAACGGCTCATCGACTACTGCGCAATCGCCGCGGTTCTCGAACGCTCGCATCATCGCGGTAGAGATGTTGCGCGGACCCGACCACATCGCGATGCGCAAGGGCTTGGCCATGGGTCGGACTACTTCGGCACTTGGCGCGTGGCGACGTCGCGCGCTATCAGCTCGCGATACAGATTTTGCAAGCGCTCAACCACCGGCCCGCGAGCAGCGCTGATCTTGCGGCCATCGATTTCGGTGACCGGCGCGACGCCGGCAAACGTGCCGGTGACAAAGGCCTCATCGGCGCCGTAGACGTCGGTCAGGCTGAAACTCTTCTCGAATGCCGGAATGCCGTTCTCATGGCAGATGCGCAGCACGTTGGCGCGGGTGATGCCGCCGAGGCAATACATGCCGCTCGACGTCCACACCTGGCCCTTGCGCACGATGAAGAAATGCGTCGAATTGCAGGTCGCGACGAAACCGTGCGGATCGAGCATCAGCGCCTCATCGGCGCCGGCCTTGGCCGCCTGGATGCAGGCGGTGATGCAATTGAGTTTGCTGTGACTGTTGAGTTTCGGGTCCTGCACATCCGGCGCACTGCGGCGTACATGCACCGTGAACAGGCGGAGGCCACGCGTCAGCATTTCGGGCTTGGGATTCTTGTATTCGGGGATGATGACGATCGTCGCCGGCCCGATCGTCATGCGCGGATCCTGATAGGGCGTGCGCTTGACGCCGCGCGTAACCATCAAGCGGATATGCACATGCTCGCTCATGCCGTTGGCGTCGAGCGTGCGATACAGCGCGCCGGTCAACTCATCCGGAGTCAGGCCGATATCCATGTCGATCGCCTTGGCGCCTTCGTAGAGGCGGTCCAGGTGCTGATCGAGAAATGCGATGCGTCCGGCGTGCACGCGCAATCCCTCCCAGACGCCGTCGCCAAGGACGAAGCCGGAGTCGAATACCGAGACAACCGCCTCGGCCCGCGGTTTCAATTCCGCGTTGACGTAAATCTTGATATCGCGATTGCGCGGGTCGTCGACGAATTCGTGCGTGCCCTGGGTCATGGCTGGCAACCGGAAGCGGATGGCCGCCAGATGGTAGCGATTCCCCGCGCGAACGTCGCGTTTTCGATTGAAAGCGCCGCGGCCGCGTGGCAATATCGCACCAGACGAATAATCCAGGAGCCGCGGTAATCCGCCGGCCAGTGTGCGACATGTCAACGCGAACTTTCCAAACCTAGCAGCAACCGCTGAGCCCGCTGGATCCTAAGGCGCTTGGCGCCTTTTTTTTGCCATCATCCTTGATGGCGAAGATCACAAAGCGGCCATCCATGAGCCGCACTTCTCACCAACAGCACGCTTCTTTTTGAAGCTGCGAGGTTTCATTCTATGATCAACATCACACTCCCCGACGGCAGCAAACGACCCTTCGAGCAACCGGTTACGGTGCAGGAAGTGGCTGCGTCGATCGGTGCCGGACTGGCCAAGGCCGCGCTCGCCGGCAAGGTCGACGGCAAACTCGTCGATACCAGTTTTCGCATCGACCGCGACGCCGATGTCGCCATCGTCACAGAAAAAAGCCCTGAGGCGCTCGAGGTCATCCGTCATTCGACGGCGCATCTTCTCGCGCAGGCCGCGCAGCGACTGTTTCCGGATACCCAGGTCACGATCGGCCCGGTGATCGAAAATGGTTTCTTCTACGACTTTGCGCGCAAGACGCCGTTTACGCCGGAGGACCTCGATAAGATCGAGGCGGAAATGCGCAAGATCGCGGCCGAAGGCCTGGCGGTTTCGCGCTCGGTGATGCAGCGCGACGCCGCGGTGAAGTTCTTCCGCGACAAGCATGAGGAATACAAGGCGCAGATCATCGAGAGCATTCCTGTGAACGAGGAACTGTCGCTTTATGCACAAGGCGACTTTGTGGATTTGTGCCGCGGGCCGCACGTGCCGAACACTAACAAGCTCAAGGCATTCAAGCTGATGAAGGTCGCCGGCGCGTATTGGCGCGGCGATTCCAACAACGAGATGCTGCAACGCATCTACGGCACCGCCTGGCTCAATGAAAAGGACCTCAAGCAGTACCTGACCAATCTCGAGGAAGCCGAAAAGCGCGACCACCGCAAGCTCGGCAAGCAGCTGGGTTTGTTCCACCTGCAGGAGGAAGCGCCGGGCCTGGTGTTTTGGCATCCGAAGGGCTGGTCGGTCTGGCAGGTCGTCGAGCAGCACATGCGTCAGGTCTACAAGGACAGCGGCTATGCCGAAGTGCGTTGCCCACAAATCCTGGACAAGTCGCTGTGGGAAAAAACCGGGCACTGGGAAAATTACCGCGAGAACATGTTCCTGACCTCGTCGGAAAGTCGCGACTACGCGATCAAGCCGATGAACTGCCCCGGCCATGTGCAGATCTACAACCATGGCCTGCATAGCTACCGCGAACTGCCGATCCGCTACGGCGAGTTCGGCTCGTGCCATCGCAACGAACCTTCAGGCGCGTTGCATGGCCTCATGCGTGTACGCGGTTTCGTCCAGGACGACGGTCACATTTTCTGTACCGAGGACCAGATCGAGAGCGAAGTCACCGCATTCCACAAGCAGGCGATGGCCGTCTACACGGACTTCGGCTTCAGCGACATCGCGCTGAAGATCGCGCTGCGCCCGGACAAGCGCATCGGTTCGGATGAAATCTGGGACAAATCCGAGGGCGCATTGCGCTCGGCCTTGCGCGCATGCAACGTCGAATGGCAGGAACTGCCGGGCGAGGGCGCGTTCTATGGTGCCAAGATCGAGTACCACATGAAGGACTCGATCGGCCGTGCCTGGCAGGTCGGCACGATGCAGGTTGATTTCTCAATGCCCGGGCGCCTGGGCGCCGAATATGTCGGTGAGGATTCGGCCCGCCACACGCCGGTCATGCTGCACCGGGCGATCGTCGGTTCGCTGGAGCGGTTTATCGGCATCCTCATCGAACACCATGCCGGGATGTTCCCGGTCTGGCTGGCGCCAATCCAGGCCGTGGTCATGAATATCACTGATGCGCAGGCAGATTTTGCCGCTTCCGCGGCGCAAACCCTTGTAAAACAAGGATTCCGGGTCGAACAGGATTTGCGTAACGAGAAGATTGGCTATAAAATCCGTGAACACACGCTGCAAAAAGTCCCGTACCTTCTGGTGGTCGGCGATCGCGAGAAGGAAAATGGACTTGTTGCCGTGCGTGCTCGATCCGGGGAAGACTTGGGCAGCATGTCCCTGGATGCCTTCGCCGAGCGTTTAAAATCAAGAACTTGAACGGTTCTTGTCTTCGCGATCAGGATCGCACCAATACAGAGGATTGAGATATCGCAACCGAAAAGACTAACCGCAAGAACGCGGAAATTCGCGTTCCGCAGGTACGCGTGATTGGCGCGGATGGAGAGCAGGCCGGGGTTTTGACGCGGGATGAAGCCTTGAGCATGGCCCAGGATGCGGGCATGGACCTGGTCGAGATTCAACCGAATGCCGATCCGCCCGTCTGCCGCATCATGGATTTCGGCAAGTTCAAGTTCGAGCAGCAGAAAAAAGCGCACGCAGCCAAGCGCAAGACCAAGCAGGTCGAGATCAAGGAACTGAAGTTCCGGCCCTCGACTGAAGATGGCGATTACCACGTGAAGATGCGCAATCTGCGCCGTTTTCTCGAGGAAGGCGACAAGGTGAAAATCGTGGTGCGCTTCAAGGGCCGCGAGATGGCGCACACGGAGTTGGGCGAAGTGATGGTCAAACGCATCCAGGCTGATGTGGTCGAAGAAGCGGTGATCGAAAGTTTCCCGCGCTTCGAAGGTCGCCAGATGGTGATGATGATCGCGCCAAAGAAGAAGTAGGCAGTATTTTTTGAAGTGCGGCGAGGATGGCCGCTATGTGAACTTCGCTCCACGGATGAGCGCAAAAGCAATTGGAACCCGCCCATGTTCGCGTGGGCTTAGAAGCGGATTCGAGCAGGATGGAAAGAACGGGGCAACCCGTCGCTCGCGTCAGTATAAAAACTTAAACAACGGAGCAAATGTCATGCCTAAGATCAAAACCAACCGGGCCGCTGCCAAGCGGTTCCGGAAAACGGCGTCCGGCAAGTTCAAATGCGGACACGCGTTCAAGAGCCACATCCTGACCAAGAAGTCGACGAAGCGTAAGCGCAACCTTCGCGGCACCAACCATGTGCGGAAAGAAGACGCCGGTCGCGTCGCCCGCATGCTGCCGTACGCATAAGGAGACGACACCATGGCACGAGTCAAACGTGGCGTCACCGCACGCGCCCGTCACAAGAAAATCCTGTCCCGCGCGAAAGGCTATTACAATGCCCGCCGCAAGGTTTATCGCGTCGCCAAGCAGGCGGTCACCAAGGCGTTGCAGTACGCCTATATCGGCCGCAAGCAGAAGAAGCGTCAATTCCGCGCGTTGTGGATCGTGCGCATCAACGCTGCCGCGCGCATGTACGGGTTATCGTACAGCCGCCTAATGAATGGCTTGAAGAAGGCCGAAATCACGGTCGACCGCAAGGTGCTGGCGGATATCGCCGTGCACGACATCAAGGCGTTTGGCGCCCTCGCAGACAAAGCGAAAGCCAGCCTCGCGGCGTAATCAGCAAATTGGGAACAAGCGCGCCGCGTTCGCGTGGCGCAGATTACGTGGGGAGCAGGCTTTGGCCTCGCTCCCCTTTTTTGTGGGATGGATAACCGATGCATGACTCGCTCGAAAAAGTTGCCCGCATCGTCGATGCGTTGAAAAAATACGCGCCGGGCGACGACGCGTTTCGCGACAAGTTGCAAAAGCTCAAGGACAAACTCGACGGCATCGGTGCCGTTCGCGAAATCAAGAGCGAGATCCGCACGGCGATAAGGCATTTCGAGGAGGTTCGCGTCGAGCTTCTCGGCAAGAGCGGCTTGATCACCGAGCAGTTGAAAGCGCTCGGCAAGTTGCAGCCCAGTGAACGCAAATCGCGAGGCGATCTCGTCAATCGCGACAAAGAGCAGCTGCAACAGGCGCTCAGCGAATGGCGTACGGACCTTGAAGAAGCAGAATTTGAACAACGCCTGATGCAGGAACGCCTAGATATCACCTTGCCCGGGCGCAACGCGGACCTAGGCAGCATCCATCCGGTCAGCCGCACGCTAGATCGAATCCTGGAAGTCTTCTCGGCGCTGGGTTATCAACAGGCGCAGGGCCCAGAGATCGAGGATGACTATCACAATTTCGAAGCGCTGAATTTCCCGCCGCACCACCCGGCGCGTGCGATGCACGACACGTTCTATTTTCCCGACGGCCGCCTCTTGCGTACGCATACCTCGCCGGTACAGATTCGGGCGATGAAGGATCGCAAGCCACCGATCCGTATCATTGCCGCGGGCAAGGTCTACCGCAGCGATTCGGACCAGACCCATACGCCGATGTTTCACCAGGTCGAAGGTCTGCTGGTCGACGAAACATCAAGCTTTGCCGACCTCAAGGGCACGCTCGCGGAATTCGTGCGCGCGTTCTTCGAGCGTGATTTCCAGATGCGTTTCCGTCCCAGCTATTTCCCGTTCACTGAACCGTCGGCCGAAGTCGACATTCGCTGGAATATCCCTGATAAGAACGGCGACGATGGTGTCGAGCGCTGGCTCGAGGTGCTCGGTTGCGGCATGGTGCATCCGAGTGTCTTGCGCAATTGCGGCATCGATGCGGAAAAGTATACCGGCTTCGCATTTGGCCTCGGCGTCGAGCGCTTCGCCATGCTGCGCTACGGCGTCGATGATCTGCGCCAGTTCTTCGAGAACGATGTGCGTTTCCTGCGTCAGTTTGCCTGAGCGAAGATGATCGATGAAATTCTCTGAAAACTGGCTGCGCGCATTCGTCAATCCGCCGGTAGACCGCGCGGAACTCTGTCAGCGCCTGACCATGGCAGGACTTGAAGTCGAGGCGGTGGAGCCGCTTGGCGCCGGACTCGACGGCGTTGTTGTTGCTGAAATAGTGGGCTGCGAAACGCACCCGAATGCCGACAAGTTGCGCGTGTGCAGCGTGTCGATCGGGCGGTCGGAAACACTGCAGATCGTCTGCGGCGCCCCGAATGTGCGCGTGGGCCTGAAGGCGCCGCTTGCCACGGTCGGCGCGAAATTGCCGAATGGCACTGAAATCAAGAAAGCCGCATTGCGCGGCGTTGAATCCAGCGGCATGTTGTGCTCGGCGAAAGAACTAGGCGTCGATGCCGATGCTTCCGGATTGATGGAGTTGCCCGCCGATGCGCCGGTCGGCAAACCCCTCGCCGAATATCTTGGGCTGCCCGACGCCACGATCGAATTGAAACTGACGCCGAACCGGCCCGATTGCCTTGGCCTGCGCGGGCTTGCCTATGATGTGTCGGCGTTGTTTGGCACAAGCATGCACGAACTGAAAGCCGATCCAGTGGTAGCGACAATTGCGACGCAACGTGAAGTGCGTCTCGACGCAGGCGCGGACTGTCCGCGCTTCTGTGGGCGCATGATCGAGGGCATCAATGCGCGCGCATCCACGCCGTTCTGGATGGCCGAACGATTGCGCCGCTCGGGCCTTCGCCCGATCAGCCTGCTGGTGGATGTGACCAACTATGTGATGCTCGAGCTCGGCCAGCCGATGCATGCGTTCGACGCAAGCAAGCTGACTGGTACAGGTTTTATTTCTGTGCGCCACGCACGTGCGGGCGAAAAGCTCAAGCTGCTCGACGAGCGCGAAGTCGAGCTCAATCCCGAGTTCCTGGTCGTCACCGACGCGGACAAGCCGGTTTCGCTCGGCGGCGTGATGGGCGGTTACGACACGCGTATCACGACGGACACACGCGATGTGTTCCTCGAAGCCGCGCATTGGCGGCCGGCAGCGATCATGGGGCGCTCGCGCAAGCTGGGCTTGCACACCGACGCGGCGCATCGTTTCGAGCGTGGTGTCGATCCGGAATTGCCGCGCATCGCGATCGAGCGCGCCACGCGCCTGATCCTGGATGCCGCCGGCGGCAAGGCCGGTCCATTGACCGAAGCGGTGCGCACCGCCGATCTGCCGCAAAACAACCCCGTACGCCTTCGCCGCGATCGTCTCGTACGCGTGCTCGGCATGCGCGTGGCGGACACGGAAGTCGAGCGCATCCTGCGCGCGCTTGGCATGCGCGTGGAATCGAACGCGGATGGCTGGCAGGTGTTGGCACCGTCGCGGCGCTTCGATATCGACATCGAAGAGGATCTGATCGAAGAAATTGCGCGCGTCTACGGTTACGACCGCGTGCCCACGCGCTTACCGAGCGGCGAATTGCGCCTGGGCCTGCGTCCTGAAGCCGAAGTCGCCCCAGCCCGATTGCGTGCGCAATTGGCTGCACGCGGCTATCGCGAGGCGATCTGCTACAGCTTTGTCGCGCGCGATTTGCTCGAGCGCTGGAATCTGGCCGATGCGGCGGTGGCCCTGGCCAACCCGCTCAGCGCCGACCTTGCCGTCATGCGCACCGCGCTGCTGCCGGGACTGGTCGAAGCGCTCAAGCACAATCTCAACCGCCAGCAGGATCGCACGCGATTGTTCGAAACCGGCCTGGTATTCGCTAAGACCGACGGCGAACTCAGCCAAATCCCACACGTCGCTGGCGCCGCTTGCGGTCGCGCGTCTCCCGAGTCCTGGGCGACCGAAAAGCGCGAACTGGATTTTTTCGACGTCAAAGCCGATGTCGAAAGCGCGCTGGCACTGGCCGGCCATCGGGCGAACCTGAGCTTTCGCCAGCTTGCTGTACCGCATCTGCACCCTGGGCGCAGTGCTGAAATCGTGCTGGATGGCATGCCGGTCGGCACAGTCGGCGGCCTGCATCCACGCCTGCTCAAGGCGCTGGACCTGGATTGCGATGTGTATGTTTTTGAAGTGGATCTCGCTTCCCTCAGCGCCGGGCGCGTGCCCCGCGCGGGCGTCCTGTCCCGCTTTCCGTCGCTTCGGCGTGACATTGCCATCGTAGTGTCCAACCAGGTCAGCTACGCAGCAATCCAAGCCTGCATACGCGGTGCGCTGGGAGGGCAATTGGCGGAAGTCGTTGTTTTCGATCAATACCTGGACGCCAATCTCGGCGACGACGCAAAAAGTCTCGCTATGGGCTTGATTTTGCAGGACGATTCACGCACTCTTACGGACGAAGACGCGGATAAATGCGTGGCACGGGCGATAGCCGCCCTGGAAAGCGAGTGCCAAGCCAGATTACGGGGGTAGCATGGCGTTGACCAAGGCAGAGATGTCCGAGCGGTTGTTTACCGACGTCGGGCTTAACAAACGCGA